>JABSQV010000060.1 GCA_013215565.1 Myxococcales bacterium
AGCACCAGCAGAAAGAGCATGCCCGAGATCAACACCAGCATCGAGAACATGCGCCCGAGGTCCGTGTGGAAGGTGATGTCTCCGAACCCGAGCGTCGACATCACCGTGAGGGTCCAGTAGAACCCGGTGAGCCAGGTGTGTTGCTGGCCCTCGCGCTCCATCAGCACGTGGAACAGCATCGAGTAGCACGAGATGATGGCCAGCAGGATCAGCAGGAAGCGAACCAGGATCTTCAGGTTGCGACGGCTGGCGCCGCCGCGAATCAGCTTGATCAGCTGTAGCGGAAGAATCTTGGACATGAGCTTGAAGCCAGGGTAGGACGATTTCGCACCCGGGTCGCTTCGTCACCTGCAGAGATCGGCGATTGGGAGTGCCTGGATCGCGACGGTGGCGGGACCGGGCCCGCAACCTCACGTGGCGCGGCCCCGCTGGCCCCGGGCTGGCGGGACTCCCGGGGTGTAGGAATCTGGCTGCACCCCGCTCTCGCTTTCGGGCGGCGCTTCCGCGCCGGACTGGGACGTGCCGCAGCTACGCGGGGCTCAGACCTCGGGGACGTAAATCTCACCCGCGGCCCGGTGTCCGCCGGCGATCACGAGCAGACGGCCGAGCGCCAGGTACTGGCTGACCATCATCCCTAGCTCTGCGATCTCGGCATCGCTGAAATGCTCGCGAAGCTCAGCCTTGAAGGCTGCGTCGACCGACTGGAAGTCCGTCGCGAGCTTCTCGGCAAAGCGCACCGCAAGCGCGTCCCGGGGGTCGAGTTTGCGCTCGGCCTCGGGAAGGTGGATCTGGGCGATGGTTTCTTCGTCGAGTCCCTGACGCGTCGCCGACGCGTAGCGAGCGAAGCGTCAGGTGTCGCAATCGTTGAGCGCCGCGACCTTGAGCCGCGCCAGTTCCTTGATCCGGCAGGGCACGACCCCTGCCTGGTGGCCGGGTCGGAAGAACGCGAAATAGCGCGCGAAGTGCTCGGGGATGAGCGCCGCCAGGTCGAGGCGGTCGGCATCGGGAGCGCTGCCGGTGGTCGGTTCGCTGCTGGCCATGGTGCCTCCTTGGATCGGAGCAGCATACGGGATCTGCTCGGGCCCTTCAGGCGTCGAAAAGCACCGGCAGCGTGGCCGGTCCGCGTACGAGGAAGGAGCCGTGGCGCTCCACCTCGTCGATGCGAAGCGAGAGCCCGCGCAGTCGCGTCAGGATCATCTCGAGCGCGATCCTGCCTTCGAGCCGTGCGAGCGATGCCCCGATACAGAAGTGGTTGCCCAGGCCAAAGGCCAGGTGGGCGGGGGTCGGCCGGTCGATGTCGAAGCGCTCGGAGTCTTCAAACTGCGCTGCGTCGCGATTTCCGGAGGCGAGCAGGACCGCGACGATCGAGCCTCGCGGGATCGAAATGCCGCCGACCTCGCTGTCCTGCATCGCCAGGCGCGCGGTCAGCTGGATCGGGGAGTCGTAGCGGAGCGTCTCCTCGATGAGCCTGCCGACGAGTTCCGGATGACGCTGCACGCGTTCCAGTTGGTCGGGATGTCGCAGCAGTGCGAGCACGGCATTTCCGATCAGGTTCGTCGTCGTCTCAGAACCGGCCGCCAGCAGCAGGCTCGCGAACGAGATCACCTGCTCCGGCTCCAGAATCCCCTCGCCCTCGCCGGAGTGGATCAGGGTCGAGATTAGATCCTCTTGCGGGTTCCTGCGCCGCTCGGAGATCACCTCGCCCATGTAGCTGCGGAACTCGCGAAAGAGCTCGAGGTTGCCGCCGAATTCCCCGCCCCCTCCGGGTCGGGTCGAGCCGACGATCAAAGCGGTCGACCAGCGCTTGAAGTCGTCCCGGCGGTCAGGATCGAGGCCGAGCAGGTCGGCGATCACGCTGACGGGCAGGGGATTGGCGAACTCTTCCATCAGGTCGCAGTGACCCCGGTCCCCGAAGCGCGCGAAGAGTTCTTCGGCGTTCTTGCGGATCTGCGGCTCGAGCTCGGAAATGCGCCGCGGTGTGAAGCCGCGGCTCACGATGCTGCGCTGGCGCGTGTGCTCGGGCGGGTCGTGCGCGATCAGCGAGCCGCTGGTGGGCGCGATGTCGCCCTCGGCATTCAGGACCTGGACCTGGCTTCCCCCCATCACCTCTGACGAGAAAAGCTCGGGGTGCTTGAGGACGTAAGAAGCCTCGGCATAACGCGAGACCGTGTAGACACGAGCGCGAAAGCCGGGGCCGCGCTCCGAGCCCGGCCGCGAACGCCGCGCGCGTGCACGCTGCCGGAGCATGCGGAAGCTGTCGCGCAGACGCGTCCCCTGCTGCCGCTGCATCCGGATCGCGGTCACGACCAGGGCCAGGATCTGGCGCGGCCCGATCCGGACGCGATCTACCGCGCCCTGGCTTCGCAAGCGCGCGTAGGTCGGATAGGGATCGCGTACGAAGTCAGGCTCGAAGGGGTTGAACGCAGTCGCCATGATCGAACTCCCAGCCGGTGAACCGTATCTGAATCCCGCGCATAGCGCGAATGCCTGCACGCCGGGGGTTCTGTCGTCGGGGCCCGGCCGTGGGCGGTGTGTCTCCCGGCGGATTGCCCTCGAAGCTCCCGCGCCGTCCGCTTCCGGGTGCCGCGGAAATTAGCCCCGTGGTACCGTGCCGGGCCCCTCGAAGTGCCATTGGAGGACCCTGTGCGATTTAGATGGATCGGTGCAGTTCTGCTTCTCTTTGGAGCCGGGGTCGCGGGACCGGCCACCGGCGCGGAGCCCTTCGGCTACACCGAAGCGCGCGCGCGCTGCGCGGATCGCGCACCCGAACGGCAGGCCTTCTTCGGCGAACTCCACGTGCACACCCGTCACTCCTTCGACGCGAACCTCTGGAAGGTGCGCGGGACGCCGGAAGACGCGTATTCCTTTGCGAAGGGAGAGCCGCTCGGGCTGGCGCCGTACACGGCCGATGGCAAGCCGACCCGAAGCATTCGTCTCGAACGTCCGCTCGACTTTGCGGCCGTGACCGATCACGCGATTTTCCTGGGACCGGTATCGCTCTGCACGACTGAGGGATCGGTCGTGTACGACTCGCCGCGTTGCCGGATCTTCCGTGGCGAAATTCCGCCGCCGCCCGGGTCACCGGCGATGATGGGCCCGCTCGCCGGGCTGCTCGCGGCTCCGCCGCCTGCCCCCGACGGGACCCAGGCGGGGGCGGCCGCGTCCCATGAAGGCAGTCCGGGCCAGCGCGTCCCGCCGGGGCTGGTGCTGAACGAGGCCCCGGAACTCTGCGGGCCGGGCGGCAGTGACTGCCGACGCGCGGTCGAGAGCGTGTGGCGCGACATCAAAGCGGCCGCCGAGCACCACTACGACCGCTCCCCGGCCTGCAGCTTTACGACCTTTCACGCCTACGAGTACACGGCGACGCCCGAACTCTCGAAGGTGCACCGGAACGTGATTTTCCGGAATGCGCAGACGCTCGCGCTGCCGATCTCGGCGATCGATGAGCCCGACTCCGCAAAACTCTTACGCCGGCTGAAGGACGAGTGTGCGGCGATCGAGGGTTGCGAGGTGCTCGCGATCCCGCACAACTCGAACCTGTCGAACGGCCGCATGTTCAGCGTGGCGTATCGCGACCAGCCGCTCGAGCTGCAGCGGGCCCAGGCGGCGCTGCGTGCGGAGCTCGAGCCGATCGCCGAGATCAGCCAGATCAAGGGCGATTCGGAGTGTAAGAACGGCATGTGGGGCGTGGCCGGTGCACCGGACGAACTCTGCGACTACGAGAAGATCCGCGGCGAGGTCGAGGACTGCCAGGAGGGTACGGGGGCCGGCGCGCTTGCCGGACAGGGCTGCCAGTCCCGTTTGGACTTCGTCCGGTATGCTTTGATCGAGGGGCTGCGTGAAGCCGAGCGCATCGGCGTGAATCCCTACAAGCTCGGGATCGTCGCGGCGACCGACGCGCACGATGCAAACCCCGGAGACGTAAACGAGACCTCCTACGAGGGCTGGCGGGGCGCGAGCGACGCAAGTCCCACGCAGCGGCTCTCCTCCGAAGGCCGCGGACTTCTCGCGATTCGCAACAACCCGGGCGGGCTCGCGGGGGTCTGGGCCGAGGAGAACTCGCGCGACGCGCTATTCGCGGCGATGCAGCGCCGCGAGACCTTCGGGACCAGCGGACCGCGCATGACCGCGCGCTTCTTCGCCGGCTGGGGGCTGCCGAAGGACCTGTGTGGGAATGCCGGGCTCGTGAAGCAGGGCTACGCACGGGGGGTGCCGATGGGCGGGGACCTGCCACCTCAACCGGACGACGCGCGCGCACCCAGCTTCGTGGTGTCGGCTCTGCGCGATCCCGGTACGGCCGCGGCGCCGGGCCAGAAGCTGCAACGCGCGCAGATCGTAAAAGGCTGGGTGGGCGCCGATGGTCTCTTCCACCAGAGCGTGGTCGATGTCGCGGGCGGAGACAACGGGGCGAGCGTCGACCCGGCGACCTGCCACGTGAGCGGTCCCGGATACGACGCGCTCTGCGGCGTCTGGACCGATCCCGACTTCGATCCCAAGCGGCGCGCCGTGTACTACTCGCGGGTCGTCGAGAACCCGAGCTGCCGCTGGAGTACGCTGACCTGCAACGCGCTGCCCGCCGCGGAGCGACCGCCCGAGTGCGCGAGCGCGGAAACTCCCAGGACCGTGCAGGAACGGCTCTGGACCTCGCCGATCTGGTACACGCCGAGCGGCGTTTAGCTCGGTGTGAAGCGAGCGTCCGTTCGTACGCGATTGTTTCGGACGCCGGTGCTGCACTTCGCGCTGTTCGGCGGCCTGCTGTTTGCGCTGGTACGGGGCCTGGCACCGACTCCGGTCCCGGAGTTGCGGATCCCGGCGGAGCGGATCTCAGCGCTCGAGCAGAAGTTCACGCGTCGAACCGGCCGCGCCGCGAATGCGGAGGAGCGAGCCGGGCTGGTGCGCATGGCGGTCGAAGCCGAGCTCTGGGTGAGTGAGGCGCACGCGCTGGGACTGGTCGAGACCGATCCCGTGGTCCAGCGGCGGCTGGTACAGATCGCGCGCTTTTTGGATGCATCGTTGGCGGATGACGCGAGTGCGCTCGAAGCCGCGCGCGAACTTGGCCTGAACTGGAGCGATCCCGTGGTCCGGCGCAGGCTGATCGAGCGCATGCGCGGCGCGGTGCGCGCGCGGGCGCGCGCGCAGCCGGTCGCTGCGGACGAACTCGCGCGCCAGTTCGAGGAGCAAGCGAGCCGCTACCAGCAGCCCGAACGCTCTCGGATCAGCCACGTGTTCTTCTCGCGGGACCGGCACGGGAAAGCGCTGGCTGCGCGGGCCGCCCGCGAGCTCGAGCGCCTGCGCGCGTCCGGGCTCGCGGCGGCGGCCGCGGTTGGCCGCGGCGACCCCTTCGTGCACGGACAGCGGCTCGGGCCCCGCTCGCTTTCCGGGCTCGAGGCGCGCTTCGGGCCCGGGTTCGCCCGCGAGATCGGGGCACTGCCGGTGGGACGCTGGCTGGGCCCTGTCGCCTCGGCCTACGGCGTGCACCTGGTGTTCATCGAAGCCCGGATCCCGTCCGCGCGGCCCGCGCTTTCCGAGGTGGAGACACGGGTGCGTGAGGACCTGCTGCGCGTGCGCGAACGCGAGGCGCTGGGACGCGTGGTCGAAGAACTGCTCGGCGGTTACCGCGTGCGCGTGGAGCCCGGCGCGTGAGCGGCGCTTCGCGGCTCGCGCTCGCGGCGCTGGCGGCACTGCTCCCCGGCGGGGCCGCCGCGCATCCGCTCGCGCCCTCGCTGCTCGAACTCGAGGTCGGCGAGCAGCGGACGCAGGTCACGCTCAAGACGCCGCTGCAGCAGCCGCCCGAAGGCCCGGTCGAGCCGATCCTGCCCCCGGCGTGCACGCGGGTCGGACCCCCGCTGCGCAGCCAGCAAGGGACTGGCGCCGTGCTGCGCTTCGAAATCGACTGTGGCCGCGCCGCCCTGATCGGCCAACGGGTGGGCCTCGCGCGTCTGTCGGAGACGGGGACCACCGGGCTGGTGCGGGTGACGGTCGCGGGCGTTCCGGTGGTACGCCAGGTCGTGAACGGCGCGCGCTCGACACTGGTGATCCCCGCGCAGCCGAGCGCCGTGGCTACCGTGCGCTCCTACCTGGAGCTGGGTGCCGAGCACATCCTGTTCGGGTTCGACCACCTGCTGTTCGTGGCGGGTCTGCTGCTGCTGATCCGCAGCCGGCGTGCGCTGGTCGCGACGATCACGGCGTTTACGCTCGGTCACAGCCTGACGCTGGCGCTGGCGGTGTTCACGCAGGTGAGGCTGCCCGTGCGCTGGATCGAAGTCGCGATCGCGGCCAGCCTGGTCTGGCTGGCCTCCGAGGCCCTGGCATTCCGGTCCGGGGACGCGCGTGGTGCGTGGCGCCGGCCCGGGGGGATCGCGGTGGGCTTCGGCCTGCTGCACGGGCTGGGATTCGCGGCGGCGCTACGGAACCTGGGCCTGCCGCACGCGGACATCCCGCTGGCGCTCGCGGCCTTCAACGTCGGGATCGAACTCGGCCAGCTCGCGTTCGTGGCCGGGGTGCTGCTGGTGGTCGCCGGGGTCGCACGCATCCACGCCTGGCCCAGGCTCGCGCCGACCGCGGCCGCGTACCTGATCGGGATCCTGGGGGTCTACTGGATGCTCGAGCGAGCGCTTCCGGGTTAGCCCGGTCCGCGCCGGGGTTGGATCCGGCGCGCACAAACGAGACCGCCCCCGGAGACCGCGAGGACCTCCGCGGGCGGAAGATTCCAGCCCGGGGACCAGGCCGGTCCCCCTCGTGGAACCTGACGTCGGGCCCGGAAGCCCGCTTTGTTTTCCGGTCCTCGGCCGATGATGACCCTCGGACGAGCCTAATTCTCCGCCGGAGCCGCGGGCGCGGCTGTCCCTGAGGCTTCAAGTTTCGCGAGCGCCGTACGCACCGCCTCGATCGACGCCAGTTGCTCGATCCGGGTGATCCTCAACTCGTCGAGGACGAGCAGGGTCGGCTGTTTCTCGTGGGACGGGAAGTCACGCGTGAGCGAACCGCTCTGATCGACTCCTATGGTGTACCCTCGCTTGCGCAGCAGCGGGATCGCGACATACTTGCGAATCAGCTCCGGCATCCCGCTCATGTCGGCTACGTAGACCGCGCCGGCACCCGTGAGTTGGGCCGAACCCTGATCGGCGAGGGCGCGTTTCATGACCTCGGCGGACACCTTGTCGCGTACGAACAGGATCGCGCGTATGGAACCATCGACGGCGAGCGGCTTTCCGAACTGATCGTCGACCGAGAATGCGCCGATTTGGCTGCCCACCTCGACGGTCTCGGCCGACCCGGCCGCGGGAACACAGAGCAACACCGCGACGAGCATGACTTTTCGGGCCAGGTTCATGTTGTCCTCAGCAGTTGGTTGTCGGCTCGCTGGTGGCGACGCTGACAAAATCCGAGCGTCGATCATTGAGCTTTCATCTCCTTCGGCGGATTTAGGGAGGGTCTTTAGCCCCGCGGCCGGCGCAGCCTACTCAGCCCGTCGCTGTAGTCATCGGTCCACAGTGGTTGGATTCGGCGCGCACAAACGAGACCGCCCCCGGAGACCGCGAGGATCTCCGGGGGCGGAAGAATCCATCCCGGGGACCAGCCGGTCCCCGGGATGTACCAGCGCCTGCTGGCTCTGGCTTCTGTTCGGTTAGTTCAGTTAGTTACAGGTGACCGGCACCTCCACACCCGGCGTGAGCCGGCTGCCCGTGCAGCGGAAGACGCCGCTCGCGCGGGTGCGACAGCGCATGCCGGGCGCCGAAGCGCTCCCGACCGCGCAGGTCCCGCGGATGCGAAGGCGTCCGCGCGCATCCGCCGTACCGACGGCGGCGCCTGCTGCTGGCGCTGGATCTGGCGTATCCACCACCGGCGGAGCCGCCATGTTCACCTCCGTGATCACGACGTCGATGGCGTCGTTCGCTCTCGAGTCTCCAACGAAGCTGATCGTGCCGAACGAAGTTCCGTTGAGTGTGAGCGTGGCGGTCGTGGCTCCGATCACCAGCGGACTCACGTCGTTCCCGCGGATCGAGAACGAGATGTCCACGCTGGCCTGGTCCACGACACCCGCGAGGTCGACAACCGCGATGATCTCGGAAACGGCGCTTCCGGTCTCGCCTGCCGCGTTCACGAAGGTCAGGGCAATGTTCCCCACAGCCGTCTCATCGGTAGCCACGACTGGCGTTGCGAAGTTGTTGCCCTGGAACGAAGCCAGGGGCAGACCCGTGATCGTGATGTCGAGCCTGGGCAGGCCCACCCGCGAGGCGTTCTCGGCCAGCAAAGGCTGGGCCGCGAGCTGTGCCGCGGTGCCGTTGAAGTTGGCCACCGCTGGCAACTCGAGACCCGGAGGTGCCGCGAAGCCAGCCGGAAGCGGAATCGCGACCGGTGCGGACCGGACCACTTCGAACACGCCTGCATTGTCCTGGAAGGTGCCGACCACCCGGACGCGCAGTCCGGCTTCGGCCGCGGTCACGAGCATGGAATCGCCCACGACCTCGAACGGGTCGGTATTGCCCGCGGTCCCGACCAGCCGCACGATCGGCGTGAAGCCGCTTTCGCCGGGCTCGAGCTCGGACTCCCAGGTCCAGGAGATCCCGGCGGCATCGAACCCGTCGGCATCCGCCACAGTTCCGGCCGTCGCCGTCAGGGTCTGACCCAGAGCGGCGATCCCGGCAATTCCGGGCTGTCCCGTGGCCATGGAGTTTGCGTTCGCGGCCGCGCCCGCAGCGCCGACCGCCACGGTCAGATCGCTGAACTGGATCCGCTCGATGTTGCGGAGGAGATCCGACCCCTCGCCGAGCAGGCCCGTGTCCTGGTCCGTGACCCGAACGTAGCCGTCTCCGTCCACGTCGGCGGGGACGCCGGTGGGGGCTACGCCCTCGATCACGTAGTTGGCGCTCTCTCCGCTGTAGACGGCTGTGTCGACATCTCCGAGGCTGCCGGCGTTGTTGATCACGCGCGAGATCGAGATGTCTGCGATCGGCAGTGTGCCGTCGAAGACCCGGGCCTGCACGTCTCGCATGCTGGCATGGATCTCGGCATCACCCACGACAGCCAGCCCCACGTCGAGTGCGGAGTCGCCATCGAGGATGTCGTCGCCGCCCTCACCCTGGAGCAGGTCGCTGCCGCCGCCGCCGAGAATGATGTCGCCGCCGGTCCAGCCAATGCGATTCGTCTCACCCGTCACCGGATCGTCCGCGATCGGGGTCAGCATCGCATCGGTCACGAGGCCGTCGAGGCCCGTGATCAGGCCGCGGTTGGCCGCCACGAGCTCGTTGCCCGAGAGGTTGACCGCGACGTTGTTCGTGCCGTTCAGGATGTCGCCGAGTGGCGAGCCGCTGATGCCTTCGACGCGGTCGTAGCGGTTGCCAATCGACGCATTTGAGACGGGCAGGATCGGCCGGATGAAGATCGTGAGATCCAGATCGACCTTCACGCCGTCGGTGTCGTTCTGGAAGCTGACCCAGTCGAAACCGAGCTGGCCCTCTACGCGATCGATGCCCGGACCGTCGACGACGATGTCGTCGCCGTTTTCCATGTCGGCATCGGTGTTGCCGCCATGGATCACCATAACGTCGTTGCCCTTGACCGCGGGCTCGCCCGCCTCGGGTGCGGCGCCGTTGTCGCCCTGCCAGAGATCCTCACCGCCGCCTTCGTTCTCCATCCAGTCGTCGCCCGCGCCGCCGCGGATGTGACCGATGAAGAGGCCGTCGTAGATGAAGTCGTCGCCCTGGCCGGCGAAGATCTCGCCGAACTCGCTCGGGTTGACGATGAAGTCATTGCCATCGTCGCCGAAGATTACGTCTTCTTCGTTGCCGCTCTGGATGGCATCGTTGCCCGCGCCGCCTTCGATCACGTCGGGACCGCCGAGGTCGGTGATGATGTCATTTCCATCGCCGCCCTCGATCAGGTCGGCGCCGTCGCCGCCCTCGAGTCGGTCGTCACCGCCGCGACCCCAGATGGTGTCGTCGCCGATACCGCCGATGATCGTGTCGTTCCCTTCGGTGCCGCCGATGGTGTAGTGATCGCCACCGGTGGTCTGCAGGAACAGGGCCGGATCCGACACGTTGATGCCGGTTGTGGCCCGCGCGGGATCGCGAATCACGAACGGGAACAGGTCGGCTTCAGGCAGGGGATCGGCCGAAGCGGTGGGGGTAGCATCTGCCGCAGCCTGAGCCGCAGCAGCATCTGCCGCCGCAGTCGCTGCCGTCGCCGCCGCCGCATCCGAGGCCGCCTGCGCCTCCGCGACGGCTGCTGGATCCGCGCTGGCTGCCGCTGCGTTCTGAGCCGCCACGAGAGCCGTAGCCGCATCCGCCGCCGCAGCAGCATCTGCCGCCGCAGCCGCATCCGCCGCAGCCGACGTAGCCGCAGTCGCCGCCGCATCCGCCGCCGCCGCATCCGCCGCATCCGACGCCGCAGTAGCAGTCGCCGCCGCCGCAGTCGCCGCCGTAGCCGAGGTAGCCGCCGTCGCCGCATCCGCGTCCGCAATTGCCTGTAGGGCCGGATCGACGACGCCTGCAACGACCACCACGTCTACGATAGTGATGGTGTCACCGGCGGTTTCGCCGCGGGCCCGACAGCGCCAGTCGCCGCCACCGCGCTGCTCGCAGGCGCCGGCAACCACACTTCCGTCACCGCGGCGCGCTTCGACCGTACCGGCCGAGGCCGTCCCGGCTTCAACTCTGAAGCGTCCGTTTCCGCCCACCGTAGCGGTGTCAAGCACGGTTTCTGTGACGGCGTCCGCCGCCGAATTAGCCGCCGCAGCCGCCGACGCAGCCGCAGTCGCCGCATCCGCCGCAGCAGCCGCAGCCGCAGCCGCAGACGCCGCATCCGCAGTCGCCACCGCCGCATTCGCTGCCGTCGAGGCAGCCGCTGCCGCATCCGCCGCCGCTGAGGCCGCAGCCGCTGCCGCCGCCGACGCAGCCGCCGCCGTATTTGCCGCATCCGAGGCCGCCTGCGCCGCCGCGACGGCAGCAGGATCAGCACCAGCCGCTACCGCAGCCGCATTCGCCGCCGCAGTCGCCGCCGCCGCATCCGCCGCCGCCGAAGCAGCAGCCGCAGCCGCCGCCGCCGCATCCGCCGCAGCCCGCTCTTCAGCCTGAGCCGCGTTGAACTGGTTGGCCTGGTTGACCTCCCAGATGTTGTTCGGGACCGAGAACAGGTTCAGCGACATGGCGCCCGAGACACCGAGGTCGGTGTTGCGCATGACCAGGGCCGTGAACGAGTTCGACTCGAGTTCGCTGAAGAAGTTCAGGTTGGCCGTGCGACCGACGTAGTAGAAGCGGTCGCCGTTCTGCAGCCGCTCCAACTGGTTCTCGAACACGAAGTTGTGCGTCGAACCGAGGTAGCCGCCGAAGGGCTGGCGCTCTTCGGCCAGTCCGCCGACCCAGAAGTCGACGTCGTCCATGCCCGAATCCGCCGCCGGGCTGAACAGGAAGTCGAGGGCGTCCGCCGGGGCTGTCGGTGCCACGGCGCTGAAGCCGTTGTCGACACAGTACTGCCCGCCAGTGGCGGCCACCGCGCTCACGACCGCGCAGGCGGCTTCACGCTTGCCCGCGTAGGTCGTGGCGCCCGTGATGCTCGCGTGCGTGCCGTAGGCCGCGATGAAGTTCACGAGCGAAACCTCGTGCCGCAGGTTGTCTGCATAGTCCATCCAGTGGATGTACGGCGCGAGCTGCACGGCCCCGTTCGTGGCCGCAAAGAACTGTGCCCGTGCGCCGTTCAGGCGCTGGTTGCCCACGTCACGACCGCGCCCGATGTTGATGGCGCCGAGGTCGAGGGGGAGACCCACGAGGTTGTTCTGCATCCCGCCGGTCACGAACTCGTCGATCTCGTTGGCGGTGGTGCGGGTGAGGCCGCGGATGACCGCGCCCACGCCCTCTTCGGGCGTGAGCGTCGGGTTGCCGGCCGCGTCAGAGTTGTAGAGTGCCAGCGGATTCAGGAAGGCCTCGAACAGGCCGAGCTGGTCGCTCGCGCCCAACTGGTCGAGGGCGCCCGCATCCGTGATGTTGCTGAAGTCCGGGTTGTAGCGAGGGACCGTCTGGGTCAGCATCGAGTGCCCGAAGCGATACACGGACTGAGCGAATTCAGCCGAGATGGTCGGGTTGACGTTGGTGTGGAAACCCTCGAAGTCGTCCTTGAGTCCCGCCAGCGTGGGCCCGAACTCGTCGAATACGACCCGGTTGTACTGCATCTCGGTGCCGAAGCGTGCGGCCTGGAACAGGCGCTCGCCGTTCCAGTCGAGGCCGAGCGCGTCGATCGCTGCCCGTGCCGTCGCCTGGTTGGCGAGCGAAGCGTCCGAGACCGGGAACCCGAGGTTCAAGGCCGGAACTGCCCCGACGCTAGTGTCGAGCCACTCGTTCAGCGTGGCGAGGTCGCCGTTGTCGATGACCACGCGCTTCACCACGTCGACCAGCCGGTTGTGCTCCGAGTGGAAGATGGTGTGAACCGAGCTGAGCGCGATGTTCTCGTTGCAGCGCCCGTCTCCGCACATGAAATGCACGCCGAGCAGCTCGTCGTCGTACTCGCCCGGAGCCGCAGCCAGGCGGAGGCCGCGGATCACCTGCCCGTTAAGGTCGTTGGAACGGTCGGTACGCACATTGATCTCGGTGTCGGCATCGGGCGTGCCATTAGGCGCCGCCGAGTGGGCCACATCGAGAAACATGTTCTGACCGACGCGGTTGGCCTGGCTGGCGTCGACCGGATTGTCGAGATCGCCGCAGACGGGGCCGCCCGGCGTCACGAGTGCGGGCAGGCCGTTCGCGCAGGGAATGAACTTTCCGTAGGCGTCGGCGTCGATCTCCGGAATGTTGGCGCCGTCCAGATCGTCGAGCTCGATGCCCATCAGGTCGCGCGCCTGCGCCCGCATGTCGTTCCAGGTCGCCATGCCGCCGATCGTGCCGTTCAGCAGGCGTCCGGTGTTCTGCAGCGAGCCGTTCGCCGTGTCGTAGGCCCGCAGCAGCACCTGCACCGAACTGTGCGAGGCGTAGGTCTGCTGCTGGTCGACGTGAGGCGTCGTGGCGTTGATGAGATGCCGGTTGCCGTCCGCGTCGCGGCTTTGCGTCGCGCGGGGCATCACCATCGCCGCACCGCCGCTCAGGGCGAACAGCGGGTCGTCTGCCGGAACCTCGATAAAGATACTCCCGTTGCCGCCCTTGTTGACCAGGTCGAGACCGTGATCGAAGAACTGGGCGAAGAAGGTCATGAAGGCGTTGGTCGGTGCCGACAGGCCCTCGTCGGGTGCGGTGTTGGGGATGAAGAACTGGTCCTGGCCCGCGATGTCGGAGCCGATGTTCTCTCCCTCTTCCGCGGCCGCGACCACCACCGCCGCCGGGTTGCCGGTCGACTGGTTGATGATCAGGTGGCTGATCCGGCGTGGGCTGTTGTCTATGACGTCAGTGTCGCTGTCATAGCTGGTGCCGCCGTCGGCAGCGCTGAAAACGCGGGTATTGCTCTCCAGGAATTCCTGGCCGGACGCGCCGAAGAGCCCCTGGCCCGGGAGCAGGTTGTTACAGCTGCCGTCCACTGTGCGCAGGCCCCAGCCGATAGTGGCATTCGGGAGCTGCGCCAACAGGTCGTCGCAGGTGTCGCCGGCCGCCACGTGGGCCTCCGCGATCTTGATTTGCTTCAGGACGAAGTCCAGGTCTGACTGGTTGAAGGCCAGGTCCTGAGATGGTGACTGTGCGCCCGCGCTTCCCGCCAGGAGCAGGGCGGCCAGGAAGGCCACCAGGATCCGAGTCAGGCGGGACAGCAAGTGCGGGACGCCGGTTTTCGAGACGATCATTTTCCGGTTCTCCTCAGTTAAATCGGTCCCCTTTCGGGGACTGCAGGGAGGGCGGTCTTTCCGCTTCCCCTGGCGAGGAGAGGTCTTCCGTGGTCCACCCGTCGCCTGTGATGAAATATCTGCGTAGTTATAGTTGTTTCCCTACATACATGTCAACAATAACCGTAGCTTTATAACACTACTAAATAAGATGCTATCAATTTGCCGCCTATATACGCCTCTATATTGGATCTATGCGTGAATATTGCATATATAGTAGTGAAATACCTCCGTTCTACTTTTGCGCTGTATCTATGGGGAAGGCCCATCGAGTTCTGGGACACGAGAACTCCGACCCGGGAGCTTGCTGCGGGAATCCCCGTCGAGGGGCCCACCAGCAACCGGGCGCTTAGGGGATGGGAGGCGGCCGGCACACCCGGCGGGCGGCCGGCAGCCTGCCCGGCCTGCCCGCGGGGGCCGGTCTGCCCCAGGGCCCGAACCGCGCGGAGCTGAGACCCCGCCGGCTGCCTTCGGTCGTCCTGTTCGCGCGGGGGAAGCGGGCGGCGGATCGCAGGCTGCGCGCGGCGATCGGAAGCGCGCCGTATCCGGCCGCGGGCCCGAGCATCCGGGGGGCTCGTCCTCTCACTACGGCCCGCGCCACAACCCGGCAGCCGTGGTTTTAGGGGCAAACCCGCGGATCCGTGTCCGCGCCGAAGGTCGCTGGCGTTACGATTCGAGCGCGCATGACGAATCCCCGTCGTCCCATCCCTCCCACGCCTCCCATCCGCGTTGCCGCGATCGGGCTCGAGCACGCCCACATCTTCGGCATGACCCAGGCCGTGGTCTCCGCGGGGGCCGAGCTGGTCGCGTACGCCCACCCCGACGCGCAGGGCCTCGCCGCGGTCTACGCGAAGGCGCATCCGAATGCGCGCGCGGTCGCGGAGCCGAAGCAGATCCTCGAGGACGCGTCGATCCAGCTGGTGCTCTGTGCTGCCGTGAACGCCGACCGCGCTTCGATCGGGCTCGAGGTCATGCGCCACGGAAAGGACTTCATGACCGACAAGCCCGGCATGACGACGCTCGAGCAGCTCGCCGAGCTTCGCCGGGTGCAGGCCGAGACGGGCCGGATCTACTCGGTGTGCTTCAGTGAGCGCTTCGAGAACCGGGCGACGGTGCGCGCGAGCGAACTCGTCTCGGGGGGTGCGATCGGGCGCGTGCTGCAGACGGTCGGCCTCGGGCCTCACCGGATGAACGCGCCCTCGCGCCCGGCCTGGTACTTCGAGCGTGCGCGCTACGGCGGGATCCTGTGCGACATCGCGTCGCACCAGATGGACCAGTTCCTGCACTTCACGGGCGCCCGCGAGGCGCGCGTGGTGGCCTCGCGGATCGCGAACCACGCCCATCCCGAGTACCCCGGACTCGAGGACTTCGGCGAGGCGCTGCTCGAGGGCGACGGCTGCAGCGGCTACCTGCGCGTGGACTGGTTCACGCCCGACGGGCTTTCGAGTTGGGGGGACGGCCGCCTCAGCCTGCTCGGCAGCGAGGGCTTCATCGAGATCCGCAAGAATGTCGACCTCGCCGGCCGTCCGGACGGGAGCCACCTGTTCCTGGTCGATGGCAAGCAGACGCGCTACGTCGACTGCAGCCAGGTCGAGCTCCCCTACGGGCGCCAGCTCCTCGGCGACGTCGTGAACCGAACCGAGACCGCCATGAGCCAGGCGCACTGTTTCCGTGCCTGCGAGCTGGCGCTAGAGGCACAGGCCGGGGCCGAACGCCTCGAGCCGGGGCGGCGCGCGTGAGCGAGAGAATGCGGGTGGCCGTGGTCGGCCTGGGGATTGGGATCCAGCACGCCGCGGCCTGGAAGCAGCTGCCCGAACGCTTCGAGTTGGTCGCGGTCTGCGATATCGACGAGGCGAAGGCGCGCAGGGTCGCCGAGAAGCTCGAGATCCCGCGGGTCGTCAGCGATTACGCGTCGCTGCTCCGAGGTGATGATGCCCCCGAGCTGCTCGACATCTGTACGCCGCCCCAGCTGCACTTCGACATGTCGGTGGCCGCGCTGCGAGCCGGCAAGCACGTGATCTGCGAGAAGCCGCTGGTTCCGAGCCTCGCCGTCTGCGATCAACTGACCCGCATCGCGGCGGAATCGCGCGGACAGCTGATGCCGATCTTCCAGTATCGCTTCGGGAACGGACTCCGAAAACTCCAGCATCTGGTGGCGCGCGGTCTCACGGGGCAGGCCTACTTCTCCACGATCGAGACTGCCTGGCTGCGCGGCGACGCCTACTATGCGGTTGACTGGCGTGGAAAATGGAAGACCGAACTCGGCGGTGTGATGACCACACACGCGATCCACAGCCACGACATCCTCTGCAGCGTGATCGGTCCCGTGAAGAGTGTCTTCGCACGCACCACCACGCGCGTGAACCCGATCGAGACCGAAGACTGCGCGGCCGTATCGGTCGAGATGGCGGACGGCTCGCTCGCGACGCTCTCAGCGACGCTGGGCTCGCGTCCCGAGATCTCCAGGTTGCGCTTCAGCTTCGAGAATCTGACCGCGGAGAGCAGCCTGTCCCCGTACCAGCCCTGCTTCGATCCCTGGACCTTTACGGCCGCGGACGCGGAACTCCAGCGAGAGGTCGACGCGGCGATCGGCGAGGTGGAGCCCCGAAAGGAACTCTACGCGGGACAGTTCGAGCGCTTCGACGCAGCGCTCAGGTCGGGCGACGCGCTTCCGGTCACGCTCGCCGACGCCCGGGCCTCGCTGGAACTCCTGACCGCGATCTACGACTCGGCCCGGACCGGGCAGTCGGTCGCGCTCCCGATCGGTGCCGACCACGCGTATTACTCCGGCTGGCTCCCCGGCTAACCACTGCCCGCCCGCCGCCCCGCTTTCGCCTCGAGCGCTCAGAAAGGATTTGCGCTGGGCCGCACGGGGTCGTGGAACAGGTGCTCGAGGTCGTTGTGCTGGTCGCTGAGCACGCGGCCCACCCCGAAACGGCTGCGCAAGTTCTGTTCGCTCCGGATGACGCGCGAGGTCATCGCCGAAGGGTCCGGGATCCCGATGCGGGCGAGATCCCGTACGGCCCGGTCCGAGTCGTGGAATCGGCGGGCGATGCGCTCCAGATCGATCGGCGAGCGGCTGCCGACCAGGATCAACTCAAGCCCCGTGCCCTGGAACAGGAGCGCGTGAGGAAAGACCTGGACGAAGGTCCTCAACGCCAGTTCGATCGCCTCGTCTGGCATCTGAGACACCGGGAGCCATTGACTCATCAGTCCCCCGGGGCGCAGGTGCGCGAGCACCTGTTCGTAATACTCGCGTGAGTAGAGTCGGTAGACGCCCCCGGCCATGGGAGGGGGCGGCTCACTGGTAATCAGGTCGTAGCGCTGATCGCTGAGATCGAGGTAGTGTCGGCCGTCGTCGTGGATCATCCGCAGCCGCGGGTCGAGATGTACCGAGCCGTGGTGCTCGGCCAGATCCGGCGCCGTCTTGAAAACGTTCCGGTTGAGATCGACGACGTCGATCTGGTCGATGCTCTCGTGGCTGGCGATGGCCGCTGCGGTGTTCCCCACGCCGAAGCAGAGCAGCAGCGCCTTCTCCGGATTCGGATGCGCCAGCAGGGGGAAGTGCGCCATCAAGCGCATGTATTCCTGGGCCTTGCCCACGGTTCCCGACATCGAGAGCCTGCCGAAGAAGAGCCGGGCATCGTTGTGGGGGAGGTCGGCAATGAAGCTCGTGTGCGCGCTGTCGCTCATCATCGCCCGCACCGGCCTCGTGTTCGGCCACATGATCGGGGTGAAGTAGCTCCGGTCGAAGCCCCTCGGCGTGAACACAGCTGCCACCAGCACGAGCGCCGCGAGCACGAGCGGCTGCCAGAGCTTCACGGGCCGACGTTCAGAGAGCATCGTCAGGGCAAGCGCCCCGAGCCCGAACACCAGCAGGAAGAGCTTCAGCGAGTAGAAGATGTTTACGCGGGGTGCGATCAGCGTGAAGCCGATCATGCCCAGACAGAAGCCCATGGTGTTCAGTCCGTAGGCAAGGCCCAGGTGCCTTCCCCGGCGCTGGAGTTGGTTGCAGACGTAGGGTAGGAGCAGGGAGATCAGCAGGTAGGATGGCAGCACGTAGATGCCCGCGTAGACGAACAGCTGCGTGAGGTTGACCGGGAAGTAGCTTGCCTCGGCCGGATCCGGCGTTCCGGAGAGCAGGTAGGTCAGGTCGTCCCGAACCAGCCAGACCCCGTAGTGGTAGAGCGCGGCGAGCACGAACGCGGCCTTCAGGTGGATCAGGCGCAGCCAGCTCGCGCGCCGTACCAGGCTGCTCGCCAGAAAGATGCCCAGTACCGCCCAGAACGAGATGAACGACATGCTGGCGCCGGGACTCACGGTGACGATGAACCCGATCCGCTTGAAGAGGTCGCCCTCGAGCGCGCCGGCGAGCAGCCCGCTCAGGGCCGCGCCCGCGACGAGTCCGCTGATCGGCACAGGCGGTGCCCCGCCTGCCGCGTCCGGGTCCGGCGAGGCTTGGCCGGCGCGGGCCGCCGGCGCCTCCGGATCAGGCGCTCCCCCGCTCGCCAGGAAGTAGGCCCCGAGCGCCAGGTTCAGTCCGGCCATCAGCAAGAAGGTCGGCCCGTGCCCGACCCACAAGATCAGCAGGAACTGGCAGACCAGAATCCCGCCGCAGGCGCCCAGCGTGTTCCACGCGTAGAGCGCGGAAGGGAAGCGGTCGCCGGCCGGCGCTGCCTGGAAGGTCTCGCAGAGCAGTGGAAAGGTCACGCCCATGAACAGACAGGGAAGGAAGACGCAGAAGATCGCGATCGTCAGCTGGCCGACCTGAGACGAGAACGATTGGACCCAGATCCCATCCTGCAGGGCGTAGGGGAAGCTTCCCCAGAGATCGGCGGGCAGGAATCCGGCCGCCACGGTCAGCAGCGCGGATCCGCCGACCAGGAGTTCCAGCAGCCCGTACAGGCGCAGGCGGTCGCGAATCCCGGATCGCCGGGCCAGCGATCGCGCCATCCACTGGCTCAGCAGGGCGCCGGCGCCCAGCCCCCCAATGAAGTTGCACACGACGAGGGCGAAGCTCAGGCTGGTGGAGCCGAACCAGTCGATGAAGATGCGGAACCAGCTGACCTGGTATCCGAGGCTGACGAAGCCCGAGAGGGCGTAGAGCAGAAAGACGCGCTGCATCGGCGTTCTGGGCCCCGCGTGACTTCGGGCCGGCGAACCGCTCTGGCGCCGGGCGATTCGGTCTACGGCTACGGAATGATCTGTGCCGGGTCGTCGGGGGGCTTCTCTACTTGTTCTTCTTTTCGCGCTTCAATTTCCGCTTCTCCTTCAGCGTATGCTTGGCCTTTTTCCCATGCTCTTTTTTCGCTTTGTCCTTACTTCCCTTGTCACCCATCTCTGCTTCTCCATGCTTGGAAGGACACCTTGCAGACGGAGAGAATAGGCAAACCTCGGGATAGGTGAAACGAGCGGGCTTTTGGCCCGGGTCCGAACTCGCTGGGCCGGCGGGGTCCCGGAGGGCCTACGGGATTCGGGTCTCAGGCCGTCACGCGCGTGCCGTTCTCGAGGAATGGGGTCGCCAGCGCCCAGAACTCGTTCGTGCGCGGGTCCGTGATCGGCTCCGCCGAGTACTGCGCCAGGAAGATCCGCCGAGGCTCGTCCGTGGTGTTGGCGCTGCTGCGGTGGAAGGTCACGCTCGAGAACGCCACGATGCTGCCCGCCGGCACGATCGCGGGCTCGCCCTCGTCGTCGCCCCCGTAGCCGATGAGATCGTTGGTCCCTTCCTGTCTCACGTGATCGACACGCGACCTCACACCCGCACGCGAAAAGGGGAGCACATAGACCGTGCCATTCTCCTCGCCGACGTCGTCGAGCGCGCACCAGAGACTCAGGTAGGGCTTGTGCGGGCATCCGCTATCGAGGTAGCCCGAGTCCTGATGCCATGAAAAGGGCATGCCGACCTCGGCGGACTTGACGACGAACTGTTCGTTGAAGAGCCAGACATCGTCGCCGATCAAGGCCCGGCAGATTCGCGCCATGGGTTCACTGAACACGAAGTCCCGAAGGCGCGGGCGGTCCGCGTGGCGTTTGGAGATGAAGTAGCGCTTGCCCCTGTGGTTGATGTCGCGAACGGCCTCACCGCTGGTCGCCATCGCGCGATCGCACTCATCCACGAGGAACCCACACTCCTCGCGTAGCATCTCGAGCCGGGCCGGCGCGATCGCGTCCTCGAGAATGCAGTACCCGTCCCGGTCGAACTGCTGCTTCCGGTCGTCCGTCACGGCGACCGTCGCCCTACGGTCCGTTCCCATGTCTCCCCGCATGCCAGGATTCTACATTTGTCATTCCCGGTGACGCGAGCCCGGGTCGTGCACGCGCAGGTTCTCTGGTTCAGGGTCCGTCTCCTCGGCGCCACGGACCTAGAAGCCCGCGGTTTTCTCCTATGCTTACTTCGTGACGATTCGAACCGTGGCTCTGCTCGCCTTCGTCGCGCTCCTTCCGGCGTGCGCGGACGGACGGCGCCCCGCGGAGCCCTACTGCGAAACGCTGGCCGCACTCCGCCGGGGCGACGTCCCGCTTCCGGACAGCGAGAACGAGCTGGTCGGCCACGTGGCCTCCCTCGACGCCCTGCTCGCGCGGCAGCTTTGACGAGGGCGGCGTCGCGGGCTGCTTTCGGGAAAGTCGAGGGAGGAGATCCGCGTCCTGAAGCTCCGGGGGTCTTCGGGTAGACCCGGAGCGGGTACGGCCCGGCCGCGATTGTGACGTCCCGCGCGGGCGGCCACTCGGGTGCTTCAGCCGGGTCACTCCGGTGGGAAGTTGACGTCCTTGGTCACCGACTCCCAGGCGTCGATCGAAGCCGAGAGATCCGCCAGTTTCTGCCGGAAGGCCTGGAGCACGTCGTGGCCGAGCAGCAGGTGCAGGGGCGGGTCGTCGAGTTCGGTGACCCGCAGAACCGCCTCCGCGACACGCCGGGGGTCGCCGGGTAGTACGGAGGCCGCGGCCTTGATCAGCTGCTTGCGTGCGCCGACGGTTTCGTCGTAGGCGGCGATGGGCGTCTTCGTTTCCTTCATCGAGCGAGAGGCCCAGTCCGTGCGAAAGCCCCCGGGTTCGATTGCGGTGACACGAATGCCAAAGGGCTGGAGCTCCTTCGAAAGTCCTTCAGACAGTGCCTCGAGCGCGAACTTCGTCGAGCTGTAGTAGACGTTCGGCGGGTTCGCGACGAGCCCGGTCATCGACGAAATGTTGACGATGTGCCCGCGCCGCCGCTCTCGCATTCCAGGGAGTGTCGCCTTGATGAGTTCGACGACCCCGAAGTAGTTGGTCTCGAACAGGCGGCGGACTTCGTGGTCCTCGCCCTCTTCAACGGCCGCCATATACCCGTAGCCGGCATTGTTGACCAGCACGTCGATCGCGCCAAACCGCTCGAGAGCGGCTGCCACCGCCGTCTCGATCTGGGCGCGATCGGTCACGTCGAGCGCGAGCGCGATCGCTCGATCCCCGTGGGCCGCGACGATGTCCTCGACCGCGGCGGGATTCCGGGCGGTGACTGCGACCCGGTGGCCTTTCTCCAGCGCGGCCAACGCGATCTCGCGGCCGAAGCCGGTCGAACAGCCGGTGATCAGCCAGGCGGATCCGTGCTCTCCAGCAGGGCTCACTGCGCCAGCTCCGGGAGCCTGCGCTGGTAGGCGGCGGCCCGATCCGCCTGCTGTTTCGCCCGCTCTTGCTGCGTCACCCAGGGCGTTCCCTCGGGCAGGTAGGCGCGTAGATCCGCAAGCTTGACGACCTCGCCCCGGGCCGACAGGTCTTCTCTCGGCCGGCCATTCGGGAATTCGGCCATCCGCAGTGTCAGCATGCCCTCATCCATGTCGCAGGGGTCGAGCCAGTTATGCACCCCGGGGTCGTCGCGAGAGATGACGAAGCTGTAGCTGCCGTCGGGGTTCGGGACCGACTGGGCCTTGTTGAGGCTGCTCGTGCGATCGACGATCTCGAGCGTGGTTCCCCAGATGTTGGCGATCGGCACGACGAAGTAGGCGGCCCCTCCGTCGCAGAGATGCACCACGAAGGCCTCGTCGTCGGCCAGTCGGAAGTGTCCGCCGACGTAGATCTGGTTCCGCAGTGCGCCGCCCTTGTCGGCAGACCAGGCGAGGCTGAAGCTGTTGGCTTTGGTTTGCAGCGAGCCGCGGCTGAGGCGGTGCGTGAAGTCGGCGTACCGGAGCATGAAGTCGGCGGTCAGTTGGGCTTGCTCATCCAGGGTCCTCGCGGGCGTGGTGGGTGGGTCTCCGAGTCTCTCGATCCGCAACTCGTTGGGCTCGTCTCGCGCCCAGTCGAGCATCACGTCGCGGATATAGAACTCGTGGGCTTCCGGAGCCGACTGCACGTGATTGGGGCGTCCGTCTGCCGGCTTCGAATCGACGCTGATGGTAAAGCTGCGATCCTCGTTCACGATCAGGTCGTGGCCCGAGAGGACGTCGACCGTGTTCATGTTCTCCTGCCAGAGCGTGAAATAGTTCTCGGTCATGCGCCGCTTCCCCACGCGGCCGTGGATCCGGTACTGCTCGTCCCCGGAGATCGGGATCACCCGGTAGATCGAATCGGGATTGTCGATGCCCCATCTCGAACCCGGCACCTGGATGTCGCCCAGCGGATGCGCCAGGCGCGTGATCGTGATCACCTTGGGGCGCAGCGGATCCTGGTTCGACGACCAGATCGCCGCCGAGAACATCACCTCCGGGAAGGCCCAGTCGAAGCAGTCGCGCATGGCGGGGCTGGGATCTGCTTGTTCGAGCCAGTGATTGCGCACCCGCGCATGGGCCTCGATGACGGTGGGGTGCCGAATCAAATCCAGCGCCTGGCGCTCGTGCACGTGTTGCTCGGGAGTCGCGATCGGGTGGGATTGCATGCTTGTTCCTCGGGCTCCATCAGTGGGCGCTGGCTTTCGATGCGACGCGGCTTCTGCCAACGCGGCATCCCGCGGGGGAAGTCACGACAGTCTCTTGTTGCCGGGTCGCCGGGCCGGCATTATCTCTCACCCATGGCCGACAGTGCACGTGAGATCGAGAATCTCCTTTATGCCTACGCCGAGAGACTGGATTCCGGCGACCTCGAGGCCGTCGCGGATCTCTTCATCCATGGCCGGATCAAGCCGTCACCCGACGCGTCGGCGGAGACGACTTTCGAGGGCCGTGAGCGGGTGCTCGAGATGTACCGCTCGGCCACTCGCCTCTACCCCGACGGAACCCCCCGGACCCGGCACATTACGACCAATGCCCTGGTCGAGGTCGCCGATGATACCGGCGTCGGCTCGGCCCGCAGTTACTACACGGTGATGCAGCAGACCGAGACCCTGCCGCTGCAACCCATCATCGCCGGCCACTACCACGACACGTTTCACAGAATCGACGGAAGCTGGTGGTTCGACACGCGAATCATGTTCATCGACCTGGTCGGCGACCTCGGCCAGCACCTTCTCTACAAGCTGCGCTGAGGGTCGGCGCCGCGGGGATCCGCCCGCCCGGGGCACCCGGGCCCGTGGCTGGCGACCTATGGGCGCGGATTCCTGATAGGTTACGCATGACCAGCGCGGGTCACGGACGCTCCGTCCCGCAAGCGTCTCGCGAGAGGAGTCCGCATGCGTACGCAGCTCTGTGACGTCTTCGGGATCGACGTTCCGATCTTCGCTTTCAGCCACTGCCGCGACGTGGTCGCGGCGGTGAGCAACGCCGGCGGCCTGGGCGTGCTCGGCGCCCTGGCCTTCTCTCCGCGCCAGCTCGAGATGGAACTGGAGTGGATCGAGGCCCACACAGACGGCAAGCCGTACGGGGTCGACACGGTGATGCCCGCCAGCTACGAGGGCAAGGACCGCGGCCTCGGTCAGGCCGATGCGCAGACCGGCAAGGTCGACTCGGAGGCTTTCCAGAAACTGGTGCCGCAGGAGGTCACCGACTGGATCGAGAAGATCCTCGAGGAGTACGAGGTTCCCGCGCTGCCCGAAGGCCAGGAGCGCGACTCCGGGATGGGAGGTGGCAGCAGCGGCCTGCTGGGCTGGACCGACGGCGGTGGCCGCGCGCAGGTCGACACCGCGCTGCGCTATCCGGGCATGAAGCTGCTCGTGAACGCGCTCGGCCCTCCGCCCAAGGACATCATCGATCTCGCCCACGAGCACGACATCATGGTCGCTGCGCTGACCGGCAGCGTGAAGCACGCCGTCCGCCAGCAGCAGCAGGGCGTGGACATCATCGTGGCGCAGGGGACCGAAGCCGGCGGGCATACGGGCGAGGTCGGATCGATGGTGCTGCTTCCCGACATCGTGGATGCCGTGTCGCCCACGCCCGTACTCGGGGCCGGCGGGATCGCCTGCGGACGCCAGGCGGCCGCCGCACTCGCGCTCGGCGCGGCCGGAGTCTGGACGGGCTCGGTCTGGCTCACCGTCCGCGAGGCCGACACCTCGCCGCTCGTGAAGGAAAAGCTCCTCGCCGCCGACTCGCGAGACGCGCAGCGCTCGCGCTCGCTCTCGGGCAAGCCGGCGCGACTGCTGCGTACGGCCTGGACCGAAGCCTGGGAGCGTCCCGACTGCCCCGGAACGCTGCCCATGCCGCTCCAGTACATGGCGACGGCCGAGGCCCAGGCGCGCATTGGCCTCGCCGCGCGCAAACAGGGCGCCAAGGCGCGCGATCTCATCGGCATGCCTGTGGGCCAGGTCGTGAGTCGCATGAACGCGGAACTCAGCTCCGCCGAGGTCGTCTACCAGTTCATGGAGGAGTTCATCGAGGTCGTGGATCGCCTGCAGGGTCTGCTCGGCGCCGCCTCCGCCGCCGACGCCTCGCGCTAGCAGTCCGTGACCCGCTGGTGATCTCCGGGACGATCGCCGGTGGTGCGCGCGCCGCCTGCTGATCTCACAATTCCCGGATCAACTCGATCGCGTCCAGGTCGAGAATCGCCTTGCAGGATCGGCTCAGCCCGGAAGTCACGACGCTTTTCTCCTGAAAGTTGCTGGGTGCGGTGACGACGCCCGCGATCCAGGCGTACACACTTTGCAGGCGGTACTGCCGCCATGCGGTGTCGAAGTCCAACGCGACCCCCAGATCGTGCAGCGTGAGCAGGTAGTGCCGGATCAGTTCTTCCTGGTGCGCGAGGCGCAACTCCTCATCCATCGAGTTGATCAAGAAGTAGCCGATGTCTCGCATGCCCTGACCGTATTGACTGACCTGCCAGTCCAGCAGGCCCGCCTGGCCATCTTGAAAGTACATGTTCCCCAGGTGCGCATCTCCGTGCAACAGGGTGCGGGGTTCCTGTGCCCACTGCTGTTCGAGTCGGTGATAATTGTTCATTAGCTGCGGAATCACTTCACGGATTCGCTCGGGAAAGACCTGGGAGAACTTCTTGTAGGCAATCGGCACGCTCAGCTGCCTCACCAGTTTCAACAGCCGGTCATCACGATTGGTTTCGAAACGATTGACCCAGGCAAGATCCGTCTCGAAGCGTTGGCTCTGCCAGAACCTCGCATGCAGCTGCGCCAGGGTGGTGACAACGCTCCTCGCGTCCTCGAGCGAGCACTGCGAAGTAAGATCTCGAAAATCGCAGCCTCTGTCTGTGAGGTCTTCGAGCAGCATCACGTAGTTCTTGGAGTCACCCTCACAGTAGTAGACCCCGGGAGTCTTCACCGGCAGGCCCGGCCTGATGTGCCGATAGAAGGAAACCTCGTTGCCGCCAAGCTCGAATAGGGCGCCAAACAACGCGGAGGCGAAGTCCTGGGGCCTGGACTTGATGAACAGCGAAGCCGGTCCCGGCGCTGCGGTGAGAGCTTCGGCGTACCGAATTCTCAGGCGTGAGCGAGTCGCAGTACCACTGTGGACCTCTTCGATGCTTGCACTCCGAATGAGCTGAGGCTCGAGATCCAGATGCGTGGCAAGCCAATCGATGGAGGTAAACACGCGTAGTCTGTTCGATGGCTTGCTGAACAGCTGCCCCATGAACACCCGGAGCCCCGTATAGGTCAGTCGGGGCAACAGGAGCAGGGTGTCTCGAATGATCGCAGCGTACGCTGGCTTCATCGCAATCTGGTCCCCGATCCTGGCGCTGCGCGCCTCGAGGCCGGCCTCTCCGCCAGTTATTGCATAGTCTACGCGGTGCGCGCAGGAGGGATGCGATGACCGCCCCCATCGACATGTCCGGTAAGACCGTGCTGATCACGGGCTTTACTTCCGGCGTCGGGAAGGCCGCCGCCCTGGCCCTGGCGAAGCTGGGCGCGGACCTCGTCCTGCTCTGCCGCAACGCCGAAAAGGGCCGCGCGGTGATCCACGAGATCCGGGAACAGACCGATTCCCCGCGGATCGACATGCTCGTGGCCGACCTCGGAAGCCAGGAAGCGATCCGCCGGGCTGCCGAGGAATTCAAGGCCAGCCGGCGACCACTCCACATCCTGTTCAACAATGCCGGCCTGGTGAATCGGCGCAGACTGACCACAGCGGAAGGCTACGAGGCCACCTTTGCGGTGAACCACCTCGGCCCCTTCTTGCTTACGAACCTGCTAATGGATCAATTGCGGGCCTCGGCGCCGTCGCGGGTGGTTTTCACCGGCTCCGATGCCTTCAAGCTCGCGGGAGGCAGTATCGACTTCGAGGATCTCCACTCAGAAAAGAAGTATCGGGCCTTCGTCGCGTACGGGCGATCGAAGCTCGGCAACCTGCTGTTCGCCCGCGAACTCGCTCGCCGAGAGCCGGACCAAGAGGTCACCGCCAACGTCTACCATCCGGGCTTTGTCGCGAGCGGCCTTGGCGTGAACAACAGCAGGCTTTCTCGCGTCATGACGAAGCTGATTGCTCCGCTCGCGCGCACGCCCGGGAAGGGTGCTGAAACCGGCATCTACCTCTGCACCGACCCCGCGGTCGCGCACGTGACAGGTGGCTACTTCCACAACAACCGCCCGTATGCCTCGTCTAGCTACGCCGAGCGCTCCGATGTCGGCGCTCACCTCTGGGAGGTGAGCGCCGATCTGTGCGGGCTGCCGGGGTAGACGGGGTTTCTCAAGTCCCGACAGCCCGACGGGCGCAGTCTGCGAAATCAACGGGTCCCGGGGCACCCGTCCCTGGAGACCGAGGATTCCTGGCCCGGAGCTCGGGGCCCCCGCGGTGCGACGCTATACAGGCTGTTCTGGCCGGTGCTACGCTGCCGCGGGTGCAGGCGATCGGCTGAGGAGCGCAGCGCGTGCGTAGAGACGAGCAGATCCGGGTGATCGAGGAACTCATGCAACACCTGGACGACGGCACCAACGTGGACGCCGGCTGCCAGGTGCGGAACCCCGTATCCAGCTACACCTCCGCGGACCTCGCCACGCGCGAGTGGAAAAGCTTCTTCCAGAACTACCCGCAGGTGCTGGGCCTCTCGGCCGACCTGCCCGAGCCCGAGTCCTTTTTCACCTCAAACGACCTGGGCAAACCGATTCTCTGCACGCGGGCGGCCGACGGTGTGTTTCGGGCATTCCTGAACGTCTGCCGGCACCGTGCGACCGTCGTCGAAGAGGAGCCGCGGGGTCAGAAGAAACGCTTCCAGTGTCCGTTCCACGGCTGGACCTACGACCCGAAGGGAGCGCTGGTCGGCGTCCCCAAAGAGGGACACTTCGGCAAGATCGACCGGGAGTGCAATTCGTTGGTCGAGTTACCGGCGGTCGAACGCTACGGGCTGCTCTGGGTGTCGCCCGATCCGGGCGCAAGCTTCGACGTCGATGCCCTGCTCGGAGACCTCGGGCCGGAACTGGCGTCCTGGAAACTCGAGCGATGCCAGCGGCACGCTGACACCCGCTTCGACCACGCGATGAACTGGAAGCTCGCCATCGATACCTTCGGCGAGACCTACCACTTCAACACGCTACACCGGAACACACTCGCCGGGAGCTTCTACGGAAACGTCCAGTTATACGATCGCTACGCGCGCAACCATCGCATGATGCTGTGCATGAAGACGATCGACGACCTGCGCGGGAAGCCGCAGGACGAGTGGAATGTGCTCCACGCGGCCCTGCCCGTCTATTATCTATTCCCGAATATACAACTCATCGTGGGGCAGGGCGGTCCGACGCTCGTTCGCGTGTACCCGGGTGGCCCGAACCCGCATCAGAGTTTTTCACAGGTGGGCTTCTACCTCTACCCCGAGGCGTTCGAAAGCGAGTTTCGCGAAATGATCGGCATGCGCATGGAAGGCTTTGGGCAGGTGATTCGAGACGAGGACTACGTCGCTGCCGCGAGCGGACACCGCGGTGCCCGCTCCGGTGCGGTCGAGTACGTGACTTTCGGCCGCAACGAGCCCGCCCTGCACCACTACCACAACACCTACCGCGATGCGCTCGGGCTCCCGCCGCTCGAAACCGTGGATCAATGAGACGCAGACTGTGACCAGGACTGACTGGTGCGAGCGTCTGCGCGCCGCAGCTTGAGAAGGAGACTGTAGTGGCCGGCCTCGAGACGACTGTAGAGATGTTCGACCTGAGGATGTCAGAGGGCGCGAGGCCGCTCTTCGAGAAGGTCAAGGCCTTTATCAAGGAAGAGGTCGAGCCGATCACGCTCGAGTTCTATCAACTCGGCGAGGAGCGCGAGGAACGCTGGTCGTGGGCGCCCGGGCAGCTTGAGTTGCTCGATGGCGTCAAGGCGAAGGCCAAGGCGAACGATTTATGGAACTTCTTCCTACCTGACGACGAGACGGGTCAGGGGCTGAAGAACCTCGACTACGCATACATAGCGGCTGAGCTGGGGAGAAATCCTCTTGCCTCGCAGTGCCTCAACTGCTCAGCGCCGGATACCGGCAACATGGAGGTCCTCGAGCGGGTCGGAACTGCAGCGCAGAAGGAGCAGTGGCTCAAGCCGCTGCTGAACGGGGAGATCCGTTCCGCGTACGCGATGACGGAGCCCGACCTCGCGTCGTCCGATGCGAAGAACATCTCGTGCCGGGCGGAACTTGTCGGCGACGAGTGGGTGATCAACGGCGAGAAGTACTACATCTCGGGCGTCGGAGATCCGCGCTGCAAGATCATGATCGTGATGGTGCAGACCGACCCGGACGGGCCGCCTCACCTCCGCCAATCGCAGATCCTCGTTCCTACGGACGCACCCGGCTTCTCGATTTTGGGCGCGATGCACGTGTTCGGAAAGGACGATGCGCCGCACGGCCACATGCACATACGCTTCGATAACTGTCGCGTGCCAAAGGAGAACATCCTGCTCGGCGAGGGGAGCGGCTTCGAAATCTCCCAGGTGCGCCTGGGACCGGGCCGGATCCATCACTGCATGCGGTCGATTGGCGCGGCCGAGCGAGCCCTTGAACTGATGGCGAAAAGAGGTCTGTCGCGCGAGGCGTTCGGAAGGCCCATAGCCAACCTTGGCAAGAATACCGAGGTGATCGCGAAGGCACGAGTCGAGATCGAAGCCATGAGGATGATGGTGCTCAAGGCCGCGAAGGCGATGGATGTGCTCGGAAACTCCGAAGCACGCGTCTGGGTGAGCGCAGTAAAGGCGATGGTTCCCGAGCGCGTATGCAAGATCATCGACCAGGCGATCCAGATCCACGGCGCGACGGGCGTTTCCCAGTGGACGCCCCTCGCCGACATGTACGCGGGCCAGCGCACCCTGCGGCTGGCGGACGGGCCCGACGAAGTGCACTGGTTCGTCGTCGGCCGGGCCGAGCTTGCACGTTGGGTGGAGGACGGTGCGAGCGACTACGACCCGAAGGGCAGTTACCTGTCCCGGCCGCAGATGACCAAGGTGTTCAGCGGTCCCTGAGCCTCCAGCCGAACTCCGGTCGGGCGCTTGCTAACGCCGTATCGCGCCCGGCGCGGTCTCAGTCAACTCCGTGGCAGGGTCTCGATCAGTTCCGTGGGCGGGGAGGGGCTTGAGCCACAGGTCGAGGAAATCGAGCGCGTGTTCGATTGCTTCCTCGGGGAAAAGCGCCTGGGAGAAGTGCCCGCGGTTGGTTTCGACGAGTTGCACCGGCACGCCGGCCGCTTCGAGTGCATTGCGCAATTCCCGTGAATGTTCGATGTCAACGACCCAGTCGGCTCGGCCGTGATAGAGAAAGGTCGGCGGGTTTTCGGAGTCGACCGCGAGGATCGGCGACGCGGCCTCATAAACTTGGGCGATCTCACTCGGTGACCCGCCGAGGAAGTGGCGTACGGTCCGGACGTCCCCTAAACGACGCAGGTCGGCCGGTGTACTTCCGAGGATGCACGCCTGCACGCGCGCCAGCTTCGCAGGGCAGTCGTCGTTCGGGTTCGCGGATTCGGGCCGGCTGGCGGCCAGCACGCTCAGGTGCGCGCCCGCCGAGTAACCCCAGAGTGCGATCCGCTGCGGGTCGACATGCAGCCTGTCGGCGTTCCGGCGCACCCAGCAGACGGCCGCGAGGACATCCTCGAGCGGCGCCGGATACTGGTGTTCGGGCGCGAGCCTGTATTCGATATTGACGGCAACGAAGCCGTGCTTCACGGCTCGAACCGCGATCCGCTCCATCCGCCGCCGGCTGCCGCGCGTCCAGCTGCCGCCGTGGACGAGCAGGATGGCCGGAGAGGCCTCGGCGGTCGTCGGAAGACGAATGTCGGCCAGCAGTTCGACCCCGCCGCGCTGCGCGTAGGCTACGTCGCGCATTAGGTCGCCGTTCCCGGTCGGCGCCGCCCCGGGCACGCTCGCTGTCCGGCAAGCCAGAGCGCCGAGCAGTACGAGCGCAAGCCCGAGCAATGACGTGCGACGGGAGATCTCTCCGGAGCACATGCGCACGGGTCGAGGGCCGACGGCGCTTTCATGAGACGCGGCAGCATGCGATGACCGGCAGGGCGAGGCGTTCCACAGCTCCCCGACCGAAAGTTCCGCCTGGCGCACAGGCCCGTCCAATTCCATTGCCGGGAAGCATAGGGGATCAGGCGGATTTGTGGGTGTGGGCGCGGGTTCCAGCGGGGGCCTTGCTCAGCGCTGCCGCAGTTGCTGGAGCGCGAGATCCAGGTTCTTCCGGGCGCGGTCGTTCTCCGGATCGAGTTCGAGCACCCGGCGAAATTGGATGATCGCAGGCGTCAGTTCATCTCGGGTCGCGAGTGCGCTGCCGAGGTTCACTCGTGCGGGGACGTTTTGCGGTTCGAGTTCGAGTGTGCGCGCGTAGTGCGCGACCGCATCGTCCAGGTTCCCACTCGCGGCAAGCGCATTCGCTAGGTTGTAATGGGCGAGTGCCAGGGCCGGATCCATCTCGATGGCTCGTTGGAGTGCTCGGGTGGCTCCAGCTAGATCACCCCGCTCACGCAGAGCGGTCCCGAGGTTTACGAGAGCAAGTGGATAGACCGGGCGCACCTCCAGGGCCGCGCGATACTTCTGGATCGCGGCATCGATCTGACCTTCGGTCTGCAGCGCGACGCCCACGTTCAGCAGAATGCCCGAGTTTCTGGGCGCGAACTCGAGCGTATGATTGAACAGCGTCAACGAGTTGCGCCAGTACCCCACCTGACCCCAGGCGGCAACGCCCCAGACAAGGCTCAGCATCAGAGCACTCCCGGCGGCAGCCGTTCCCAACCAGTGAGTGCGCGCACGCAAGGCGGCCCACAGATCGCGCCCGCCCCAGCTCAACAGTATGGACAGTCCGATCATCGGGACGTAGACGTAGCGGTCCGCCATCGCCTGCGTTCCGACCTGCACTAGGCCGATTGTTGGTACCAGTGTGCCGAGGAACCAGAGCCAGCCAACTGCGGCGTAGCGTCTTCGGGAAAGTGCGATCGCGACCGTACACACGATCAATGCGAGAGCGGCTGTCGCGATCTGAACTGCGGACAACGGCACGCCGCCGCTCTCCGGAAAGTTGGGGTGTGGATAGTAGACCCCCAGCGAGAATGGCCAGACCAGTCGCCAGAGATAGAGACCGTATGCGACGAGCGCGTTGGCGAGACGATCGACGAGTGGAATCGCATCTCCCGCGGACATTGCGCCGCCATGCTTCTGGACCATCAAGGTAACGACGCAGGACGCGGCCGCGAGTGCAAACATCGGGACTTTCTCCGCAATCAGCGAAGCTTTGGCATAAAGCGTCGTTCCTCGCGACGTCCGGGAAAGAGGCCAGTAGTCCAACAGGAGCAGCACGAATGGAAGCGTCACCAAAGTGGGTTTGCACATCAGCCCGACGCCCATCCAGACGATCGCCAGCGCATACGGCGTGCGGCGTCCGGAGAGCGCGTAGCGCCCGTAACTGCTACAGGCCAGCAGCCAGAAGAGCGTGCTGAGCAGGTTCTTGCGCTCAGCGATCCAGGCTGCGGATTCGACCTGAAGTGGATGGAGCGCGAAGATCGCCGCGGCTGCGGCACTGCGCCAGACGGCGCCCGTCAGGCCGCGCAGGAGTCCGAATAGCAGCAGCACGTTTACCAGGTGCAGGAGCAGGCTCATTGCGTGATGGCCCGACGGGTTGAGCCCGAAGAGAGTGACGTCGAGTTGGTGTGACAGCCAGGTGATCGGGTGCCAATTCGAGAGCGAGTCGGTCGTAAAGGCCCAGCGAAGTCCCTCCCAGCTGAGTCCTCTCTGGACCTCGATGTTTCGAGTGACGTAACCGGTGTCGTCGTACTCGATGAATTCGAAACCGAGGACTTGCCCGTAGACGCCGAGTACGGCGATGACGAGGCCCATGCGAATCGCCGTTGCCTGGTTCATGTCGGTGTCTGTGGTCCAAGCGCAGCGCGCCCGTTCGGGTTCTTGTACTATAGCTTCAGCATGCCTGTCGAGTTCGCGATGACGAAGCCGGGCCTCCGAACAATGATGCTCTGGGTCTTCCTGATCGCAGTTCCGCTCCTCCCGGCGGCCGTTGGGGGCGAAGAGGTCGACCTCTCGAAGTACGAGCGCAGCGTGTACTCGCAGTCCGGCGAGGACGGCATCATCGAGAAGATCTTCGAGATCATCGAGCCGACCCGCAAGTACGCCGTCGAGTTCGGTGCGTCGGACGGGGTCGCTGGAAACAACATGCGGCGTCTGGTGATCGAGGAGGGCTGGAGCGGCCTGCAGATCGAGGGCGATGAACGCCTCGCAGCCAAGCTCGCCGAAAACTATGCCGACTTTCCGGGCGTAAAGACCCTACATGCGTGGATCTACCCGGGGAACATTGAAATTCTCTTCGAGGAGAACGGTGTACCGCGGGACTTCGACCTGCTCGTGATCGACATCGACAGCAATGACTACTACGTCTGGCACGCGATCCAGTCGTTCCGGCCCAAGTTGGTCCAGATCGAGTACAACAATGCCTTCGCGCCACCCAAACGCGCAGTGGTGGACTTTCATCCGATGAACTACTGGGACGGCACGGACTACTTCGGAGCCAGCATCCAGTCCTACTACGAACTGGGAAAGAAGAAGGGCTACGAACTCGTCTACGGAAATCAGACCGGGTCCAACCTCTTCTTCGTAGATCGCAAGTACTTCGACCGCTTCGAACTCGAAGACAACGCTCCCGAGCGTTTCTACCGGCCGCCGGACTTCGGATTGGAGAAGGGTGGTCGGGCACCCAACGGGCGAGGCTTCGACAGCTTCGAGTCAAAGCCCACCTTGCGCTGGAAGACCTTCGAGATCGAGAAAAAGATCGTCGACCGCTGAGCCTCACCGCGGCGCCGATCACGAGAACGTCTCGTGCGCTGCCGGGGCGAGTGATCGTGAATTCGAGCGGCAGCCAGCCCTCGATCCCGAGACGGAGGGCGCGCTCCCCTCGAGGCTCAGCGATGCCGGCCCGGACTACCCGGCGTAGTCGAAGTCGAGCGTCATGGATTCGTTGTCGCCGATCGTGAGCGTCTGATCGATCGCGCCATACTTCTCGTGCCAGGCGCCGATCGTGTAGGTTCCGGGCGGTAGATTCCCGAGCTCGAACGAGCCGTCGGCTCCGGTCACCGCGAAATAGGGATGGTCCACCACGGCGACGTAGGCGTTCATCCAGGGGTGGATGTCGCACTTGACCTTCATCGGCGGGGTCGACTCGTCCTTCCGCATGCGGATGCTGACGTCGGCCGCGCCTGGCGGCTGCGACCGGTTGAAAGACCGGTTGACCTTTGTGTAGCCGTGGACGTTGTGCGCCGTGGGATCGCTGGTCTTGATCGACAGCGACTGGCCCGTCCGCATGCCCTGGACGTGCGGCTCGTACCGGCAGCCGTGCTGATCCAAAAGCGCGTCGCCCTCGGGCATGGGGAAGCTCCAGTCTTCGACGCCCGTCTTGACCCAGACGAAAGCGTTGCGGAGCGTTCCGTTGTCGTTGAGGATGACCGTGTCGGGCTTCAGTCGCTTGCCGCCGTGGATTTCCGCGCACTTCTCGTCGGCGCCCGCCATGTCGATTGGCCGGGATCTCGGGGCTGCCCCGGCGAAGTTCACGCTGCCCGCAATCGTCGCCGTACCCAGCGCCGGGTCCCATGGCTTGGCGTTGCCAGCGACCTGTACCGCCTGCGTCTGCGGTTCGCCGGCGCCCGGCGCCGTGGCCTGACCGGAGGGATCGCTGGCTTGCTCTGCAGAACAGCCAATCAAGAAAATCAGGCAGACGATGCTGAGCGACGATCGCTGATCCACGGCTTCTTCCCCCTGGCCGGCCCGAGTCCGGTCGACCCGAAACTTAGCAGGAATCTTCCTCCGGGAACTCCCGGCGCGAGCCCGCGCGGGGTGGCCTGCTTCCGGGAGTTGTTTCGGACGCTTGCGCGCTGGCGAATGCGTGACGCCTGGCAACGCGTTACGGCAGCCGGCCCGGTGCGGATCAGTCGCTGCAGTGCTTCGTGGGCGGGACGTCGAGCGCGGGGTTGCGCTCGAAGAAGCCGGTCGGGATCAGGCTGAAGCCGCAGTACTCGACCGGCATCACGGGCCAGTCCTCGGGCCGCGGGACGTGCGTGAGTCCGAAGCAGTGCCAGACCACCAGGTCGGTGTTTTCGAGCGCGCGGTTGCCCGCGACGTATTCCGGAAGACCGGCGCCGCCCGGATGTTGATTCACGAAATCCCCCGCGGCGCCGAGTTCGGCGGGATCGTGCGCGGTCACCCAGAGGTTGTGACGCGCGAAGCCGGCGCGCTTTCCGTGGGGAGAGTCCGCGGCCGCGAACATCGTCGGGGTTGGACCCGGCAGGAGCTTGTACGCGACGGGCTGTCCGAGGCGGTTCTTGACTTCGGGGTTTACGATCTTCCAGTGGCGGTTCCTTGCCGGATCGGCCGTGCGCTGCGCCTCGTGCTCGCTGCGCAGCGGCGTTGCGACCGAGCGGAACGCCGTACCGTGCGGGTTCTCGGGCCCCTTCGGGGCAGGCTCCGCGTCGACCTCGTAGACCGAGTTACCGTCGCCGTCGAGTCCGAAGTCGAGGCGGAAGCAGAACAGGTGCTGGTGATTGGGTGATGCGAGTTGAGGTGCGATCAGCGGTGCGGTGTCGGAGTGTTCTCCGGGTGCGACCGCAGAAACGCCCACGATCCCGGTGAGCTTCACCTCCATCTGGATCGTGCCATCCAGATACAGGTACCAGAAGAAGCCGTACTCGTAGTTCCCGACCGTCAGAATCGTGCTCACCACCAGTCGACGCGAGCGGCGCACCTCGACCGTGCCCGAGTGCATGTCGGTGTGCTTCCAGAGGATTCCGTAGTCCTCTTCGTGCAGGCAGATCGCGTTCGGAATCGTCACCGGATCGCCGTTCCAGCTCAGGTAGGTTGTGTCGAAGTAGTGGATTTCACCCAGGCAGTCGCAGCCGAGCTTGAGCGAGTTAGCCATTTGGCCGAAGCTCGTCTCGCTCGCATCGAACACCTGCTTCCAGGAGTGCATGGGCGACGTGTCGCCGTAGGGCACGACCATGTCCGCGAGCGCGGCCCTGTGAAGGATGGGGCGCACGCGATCACCATCCTGGTACCCGACTTCGTGCAACACCAGGCCGTGCAGCGGATGGAGCGAGATTCGGAATTGCCACTTCTGCCAGCGGATCTGGTGGCCGTCGACCGTGAAACTCGGGCCTTCGGGCTGTGTGATCTCGATCGGGCGCAGGTCCTCGCGCATCGCTCCCACGTGCTCCGGGTCGTAAGCACCCGATTCGGGTGGAAAGGGCACGACGCCGTAATCATCGACGCGGATCACGCGCTCGCGGCCGACGTCGACGTAGGCGATCACGCCCTCGATCGGACGCGCGTAACCGTTGTCGCTCGGGTATTCGCGCAAGAAGGAGATACAGCGCATGGCGCGAGTTCCGGGTTCGAGTTCCTCGGGCTCGTAGCCTCCGATCGGCCAGGGATCGACTTGTACCAGATCGAAGTCTTCGATCCCGCGCCGGCGCATCGCGGCCTGCCACTCCGGGTCGGCTTTGATCGTGACAATCACCTTCAGAAAGTCCATGAAGCCGAGCGGGGCCTGCCCGCGCGCCACGGTTTCGAAACTCGCAAGCTTGCCCTGGCTCAGCGAGATCCGCGCGTCGAACGATTCACTCGGCTCGGGGTCGTAGCCGATCAGGCGAAGTTCGCGTTCGAACGCGTCTCCGGGGGAAAACCTGCGCACGGATTGCTTGGGAGGTTCGACGAGCAGCGTGCACGAGAAGCGTGCGTTCTCGCCGAGACGCCCGTCCTCGCGTAGAATCTGAACCGCGCGCCTGATTTCTTCCGGCGAAGGCGGATCGAGCGGGTGGAGCGGAAGAGACGCTTGCTCGCTCATGGGACCTCCAGGCGGGTGCGTCGCCGGGCGCCGCGACCCTCTGCATCTCCAAGCCTTCTACGCGATCCACATCAGTCCGGCAAGTGACTGTGCGCCGGGTCGAAACCCGCCTCTCATCTCGCTTGTACCGGTCGCATCCGGTCCGTAGGATCGGGTAGAGGGAGCGGGAGCCGCGATGGTGGACGAGGTCGTAGACGTTCTGATCGTGGGGGCCGGTGCGGCCGGGGCCGCGATGGCGTGGAGCCTCTCCGATACGCGCATGAAGATCGTGTGCCTCGAGCAGGGCGGCTGGATGAACCCCGCCGAGTATCCGAGCACGCAGAGCGACTGGGAACTGCGCCAGTTCGGCGACTTCGGGCTCAGCCCCAACGGGCGCGGCAGGCCCGAGGACTACCCCATCAATGATTCCGGATCGCCGATCGCGATCTCGAATTTCAACGCGGTCGGCGGAAGCACGATTCTTTACGCTGCACACTTCCCGCGCTTCCACCCCGCCGACTTCAAGGTCCGGACCCTGGATGGGGTCGCGGACGACTGGCCGATCGACTACGCCCGACTCGAGCCCTACTACGAACAGAACGCTCAGATGATGGGGGTAGCGGGACTCGCGGGCGATCCTGCCTACCCGCACAAGGAACTTCCGCTTCCGCCGGTTTCCCTCGGAAAGCTCGGGCATACGCTTGCGGGCGGCTTCAATAAACTCGGCTGGCACTGGTGGCCCTCCGACAGCGCGATCGCGACCGTACCCCACAACGGTCGGGCCCAGTGCATCAACCTCGGTCCCTGTCTCACCGGTTGCGCGCAGGGCGCCAAGGGCAGCACCGACGTCACCTACTGGCCCGCCGCTGTACGGCAGGGGGTGGAACTCCGAACCCACTGTCGCGTCCGCGAGATCACGGTCGACGAGAAAGACATGGCCGACGGTGTGATCTACTACGACGCAGACGGTGTCGAACGTCGGCAGTCGGCCGAGATCGTGATCGTCTGCTGCAACGGCGTAGGGACGCCGCGCTTGCTACTGAACTCCCGCTCCCGGGCCTTCCCGGACGGAATCGCGAACCGCAGTGGTCTCGTCGGCCGAAACCTCATGTTCCATCCCTACGCGATGGTGCAGGGCGTATTCGACGAGCGCCTCGAGGGCTTCAAGGGACCCATGGGCTGCTGCATCGTGAGCCAGGAGTTCTACGAGACAGATCCGGCGCGCGGCTTTCTGCGCGGCTATTCGTACGAGATCACTCGCGGGATAGGCCCGGTCGGGACCGCGCTTTCCGGCATGTCGTCAGGCGAGATCCCGTGGGGGGCCGGACACCACGAAGCCTACGAAGCACGCTTCGACCGGAGCGCGGGCATGGTCGCGATCTGCGAGGACCTTCCGGAGCCGCACAACCGGGTGACGCTCGATCCCGAACTGGTGGACTCGAATGCGATTCCGGCGCCCCGGATCGAGTACCGGTTGAGCGAGAACAGCCGGAAGATGCTCGAGCATTGTATGGCGCGGGGCCAGGAGGTGCTCCAGGCCGCGGGCGCACATTCGACCACGGCACAGGGGCCGCTGCCCTTTGCAGGCTGGCACTTGATGGGCACGGCACGCATGGGCACCGATCCCGCGGCATCGGTGGTGAACGAGTGGGGTCGGGCCCACGACGTCCGAAACCTGTTCATCGTCGATGGCAGCATCTTCGTAACGGCTGCGGCCGTGAACCCCACGAACACGATCCAGGCGCTCGCGCTGTATGTCGCGGACTCGATCAAAGAGAGGCTCGCGAACCTGTTCGACTGAGGATGTCCGTCAAATGAGACTGGGAAGATGAGCCAGGCAGCGAACGATTCGGGTTTCTCCGAGGCGCAGGAACGCGCGCTCGCATGCGTGCTCGACGAGATTATTCCTCCGAGCGAGGATGGACGCTTTCCCGGTGCGGGAGAACTCGGCCTGGTGAGCTATGTTCGGAAGCAGGCGCTCGATCTCGTGCCCATGATCGCGCAGGGATTGACTTCCCTCGATGAACTGGCCCTGGCGCGCGGCGCGGCCGATTTCGCGACGTTGCCCCGGAGCGAGCGCCGCGGCGTGCTTGAAGAACTCGCTGCGCGCGAGGCCGGCTTCCTGCCGCTGCTCCTCTTCCATACCTTTTCGGGCTACTACCAACAGCCTCCCGTGCTCGAGGCCCTCGGGCTGGAGGCGCGTCCGCCGTTCCCGGAGGGGCACGAAATCGAGCCCAACGATCACTCGCTGCTCGATCCGGTCCGAGCGCGCGGACCCGTGTATCGGTTCTGAAGATCGGGTCAGGGCTGGCTGCGGCGCGGGCGTGGGGGTGTGCTGCGGATCGCGTGAAGCGGCCCATCGCTGCGCCACATGTAGCAGGAATCGGGCATGCCCCCGAGCGCGGCGACTGCGGGGGCGTCTCCGTCGGAGCGGAGCGCCGCCGCGCCCGCACCCGACGCGATCGCGTGGAGCCAGCGCTCGCTGATCGCGGCCAGCACCTGGATGTGTCCGGGCGCGATCTGCAGCAGCGCATCTAGCAGCGGTGCGTCGACCGGGTCCCGGCCCACGACCTCGAAGAGCGTGCGCGCAAAGCCCGCCCCGAGCGAGCTTCCCTCGAGTTCCCCGAGTCGCGCCGACGCGTCCTGCCACTCGGCATCCGAGAAGGTCCGGGCCGAACGACGTCGGACCGCGGCGCGCAATTCGCTGATCGCAAAAGCCGGTTGCTGAACCTTTGCAAGAAGCCGCACCTCGAACTGGTCGGCGAGTCGCTCCAGCGGAAGTTCGACCTCGGCCGCCGGCCGGGTGTGGAGATCCGAGAGCTGAACCGCGAGTTCGAGCGATTCGTCCGGCCGCTGGAAGCCGTCCACGAAGGCGGCACGCCGGAACAGCCGCTCCCCGGGTCGGCGCGCACGCCGGCTCTCCAGGCTGAGCGCCGACTCCAACTCGAACGCGCGTACCAGGCCCGAAGCCATCAGCCGAAACAGCGTGAGCAGGTGAGAACAGCCGAGCCGTCCGCCGAACACGCCGTTGAGCCGCTTCGCGAAGCCTGCGTCCAGCGTGTCCCCGACCAGCGCCTGGAGCCTGGGTGCGGGATCCCGGCAGCACTCGCCCCCGCTCGTCTCGCTGGGCTCGATCGCGACGAACGGCTGCTCGGTTTGGAGCGCCTCCAGCCTGCGGGACGCCGGGTCGACGCTGGCCTCGATCGACATCTGGTGCACGATGCCCGAGGGCTGGAGGTCGTCCTGCATCGGCACGAAGCTCGACTTGCGAAGATCGATCACGTCGCCGCGCGCGCGCCAGCGCCCGTCTTCGCGCTTGGTGACGACCAGGGTCAGCGAGCGCGTGTGGAGCGGATGTCCGTGTGCCGTGAACTCCAAGTCGCGGGGGAGGATAGTCGATCTTGGCTGGCAGCGTGCGGGCCGGTCCGCGGGGACCTGGGTTCCGGGCGAGGACTCAGAAGGAAAGGGCCAGGTCGACGATCATGGCCGTGAACAGGCCGAGCAGGTATGCGAGCGAGAACAGGAATAGCCGCCGGGCCGACGCGGGATCTCGCCGCGCGCGCAGTTGCCAGGCCCGCCGGAGGAACAGCGCGCCGAGCAGTGTCGCCGTAATCCCGTATACGAGGTTCAGGCCGGGAAGGAAGAGCGGCAGCAGCGTCACGGGTACGAGTGCCACCGACCACCACAGGATGCGGTCATAGGTGGCCGCTTCGCCGATCCGGTCCGGCAGCATCGGGAAGCCGGCGCGCGCGTAGTCTTCGCGGCGGAAGAGCGCGATCGCGTAGAAGTGCGGGGGCTGCCAGACGAAGATGATCGCGAAAAGCAGCCAGCCGGCCGCACCCACGTGGCCCTCGATCGCGGCGTCCGCGATGAGTGGAGCGATCGCACCCGAAAAGCCGCCCACGACAACTGCAAACGGGGTGCGCGGCTTAAGCCAGAGTGTGTAGACGAACACGTAGACCGCGACCGCCGCTAGGGCGAGCCCCGCTGCGGCCGGACCCGATACCAGCCAGAGCAAGCCGACGCCCAACGCGCCGAGTGTGAGTCCGAACACCAGGGCCGGCCTCGGCCGCAGCGCGCCCGAAGGTAGTGGGCGGTCGCGTGTGCGTTCCATCAGGGCATCGGGGTCCCGCTCGAGGTAGCTGTTGAACGTGTTTGCGGCGGCCGCTGTGAGTGCCGTGCCGAGCAGGGTGGCCAGCGCCAGTCCGGGTGAGGGCCAGCCGCCGCCTGCGATGACGAGCGCCGGAAGCCCCGAGAACAACACGAGCATGAGAATGCGCGGCTTCGTGAGTGCGAGGTAGTGAACAGCCCTGCTCATGGAGCCTCGGCGACTGCCGTGGCCGACGCGGCTTCGCGCAGCGTGTGGCGAGTCCGGATCCGTTCGCGCACGAGCATCGCGGTTACCGCGATGATCGCGGCCGCGAGTGCGCTGTGAAGGCCCGTCACTGCCACCGGTAATTGCAGCAACACGTTGGCGATGCCGACGCAAATCTGGACCGCGACCAAGGCGAAACCCAGACCGGCCAGGACGCCGAAGCGCCCGCCGCTGCGTGTGGTCGCGGCGAGCAACAGAAAGCCCCCGAGTAGCAGGAATCCGTTGAAGCGATGCAACAGGTGAATGCCGATCAGCCCCTGCCAGGTCGGTACGAAGTCTCGGCCGTCACAGGTGGGAAAATCCGGACACGCGAGCCCCGCGTAGTGACTCGATACCCAGCCGCCCAGGACGATCTGGAGAAACAGGCACAGGGTCACGAGGGCGAGCAGGCCCGACACCGAGGCTGGCAGCGCGGCTCGGGTGCGTTTCGCAGCCGATGACTCCCGGAGATCCAGTGCAGTCCAGAGCAGCACGACACAGAACACGTTTCCGAGTACGAGGTGCACGCTCACCGTCCATGGCGCAAGCAACAGCAGGACCGTCAGGCCGCCAAAGAGAATCTGGGTGATCAGCACGACCCACGCCCATGCGAAGCGCGCCCGCAGTTCACTCCAGTACGGCGGGTTTCTCCAGGCCAGCGCAGTGAGCCCGGCCAGTCCGATCGAAATTGCGGCCGCGAATACGCGATGCCCCCACTCGAAGGCGACCTTGAAGTCAAAGCCCGGAACCAGCGCGCCCTTGCAGAGCGGCCAGTCCGGGCACGCCAGGCCGGCGTCGTAGGCCCGGACCAGGGCACCGACCACGATCAGACCCAGGGTGAGCAGCGCGAGGCCTGCAAAGCCGTAGGTCAGGAAGGCGTAGCTCCAACGCGAGCTTGAGGTCGTCGTTCTGGTCGAGGGCATGACGGGGTGTTCTCGGCGGTGGCTTGCGGCTCAGTCGCGCGCCGACCCGGTCTGCGCTCGAATGCTGGCCCGGAATGGATGGACTCGCGCCAGAAGCCAGCACTGGCGGATCCCGGCCCGCGCTGCGAGCTCCACGGGATCCGCGGGCATGCGAAGGTCTTCCGACAGCGGGCGTTATAAACTATTTGTGGAGCTGGGGCGATCGGAGAGGTCGAGCCCTCGGTCAGATGCGCCGAGGCGGCCCGTTGCGCAGGTGCCGTGGCCGGTCGCGGATTCCGACGGCGAGCCCGAGTTCCCCAGTCAAGGAGAGACATGATGCGTGCCGTGGTCTGTGTCGAGTTGGGTCCGCCCGAGAAGCTCGTGGTCGAGGAGCGTGAGGCCCCCGGGGCGGCGCCGGGGAGCGTCGTGGTCGAGGTTCGTGCGTGTGGCCTCAACTTCGTGGATGTGCTGATGATCCAGGGCCTGTACCAGATTCGGCCCGAGCCCCCGTTCGTTCCCGGAACCGAGATCGCGGGTGTGATCGAGTCGCTGGGAGAGGGCGTCGAAGGCTTCTCGGTCGGCGATGCGGTGATGGGCATGAGCGGCTTCAGTGCGTGGTCCGAGCGTGTGGCGGTCGCGGCCGGCAGCCTCTACCGGCTTCCCGAGAAGCTCGGCTTCGAGCGCGCGGCCGGCTTCATCCAGAGTTACTGTACGGGCCTGTTTGCGCTGCGAAATCGCGCGGAACTCAGTGCGGGCGAAACCGTCCTCGTACTCGGCGCCGCGGGCGGGGTCGGGCTCGCCGCGATCGACCTCGCGAAGTCGATGGGCGCGCGCGTGATCGCGGCCGCGTCCACCGAAGCCAAGCGCAAGGCCTGCCTCGAGCAGGGAGCCGACGCCGTGATCGATTACGCGAACGAGGACCTGAAGACCCGTGCGAAGGAACTCTCAGGCGGCGGCGTCGACGTGGTCTACGATCCGGTCGGCGGGGACTATGCCGAACCCGCGTTGCGGTCTCTGGTTCCGGGCGGCCGTCACCTGGTGATCGGCTTTGCGGCCGGCGAGATCCCGCGCGTGCCGCTCAACCTGGTGCTGCTCAAGCAATGCCAGGTGGTGGGTGTCAACTGGGGCGGCTGGAGTAGCCGCCACCCGGACGGGAACCGCGAGTTGCTCTCGACGCTGCTTCAACTGTTCGAAGCGGGAAAGATCAATCCGTTGGCGCCTCGCAGTTGGCCGTTCTCTGAAGCGGCGCCGGCCCTGCGCGGGCTGATGGATCGCCGGATCGTCGGAAAAGCCGTACTGGTACCGGGGTAGGTCGGCTGGCTGTCACTGCGGCTGGTCGCGCGACTCCAATCGCGACCTACACCTCGAGCCGGACAGGCTGGTCGCCGAGGAAGAAAATGCCGAAGCGCTTGAGTGCTTCCTGCTGAACGAATGAGCGGTTGATCAGGTACGGGACCAGGCTGCGCAGCGACTTGGCCCACCAGGCCGTACTCAGGATCACCTTCGGCGGGAGTGCCTGGAGCCGCTGAACCTGCGTGATCTCGCCAACCCGCTCCGCCTCGATGGCGCGGCAGGCGGCTTCGATCTCGTGGTCTGTTCCCGTGCGCAGTGCAGGAACCAGGTGATTGGCCGCGACCAGGGCGTCGCGCAGGCCGACGTTGATTCCCTGGCCCCCGACCGGGGACATGGTGTGGGCGGCGTCACCGAGCAAGAGCAGGCCCGGTGCAGACCAGCTCAGCACGCGATCGGAGGCCGTGTCGAGTAGGAAGGGGTGCGAGACCTGGTCGGCGTAGCGCCGGAACTGCGCGGCGAGATCGGGCGACACGTGGTTCGCCATCTCTTCGATCCACTCGCGCAGACCCCGGCGCCGAAGTTCCCCAAAGGTTCCCTTGTAGATGATCCAGCCCACCTGGACCTGGTCATCGTGTGAGACGTACGCGATGAGCATGTGTCCGCCGCCGACGTAGGCGCGGACCCAGGCAGTCCCTGGAGCGTGCCCCGGGGCGTCGGGGAGCGGTGGAAACTTGCACCACACGATATCCATCGGAACCGCGTCTGCGTGGATCCGGATGCCCGAATCCCGACGGACCACCGAAGAACGGCCATCGGCGCCGATCACGAGTCGCCCCCGCAGTTGCTGATCGCCGTCCTCGTCGCGGACGCGGACGCCGGCGGCGCGGCCCCCTTCGCGCAGGACCTGCTTTACGCTGGCGCCGCGCCGGAACTCGAAGTGCGGGTGCTTTTTGCTCTCGGCGATCAGGCCTTCGAGCAGCGCGGGCTGCGAGATGGCGGCGGGCGTACCACCGATGAGTTCGGCATTGAACCCGGTATCGAGGACGAGCTTGTGTTCGATGTACAGGCGGAAGCGCGAGGGTTCGCTCCGCGGCAGGCCGTTCACGAGGTCGGCCAGCCCCATCTGTTGCAGCGCGTCCCGGCCCGTGGGCAGTACGATCTCGCCCCGGAACTCGCGTGCGAAGTCCCGCTGCCGTTCGAGCAGCAGCACTCGGATCCCGCGGCGGGCGAGCAGCAGCGCGAGCGAGGCGCCCACCGGGCCGGCGCCGACGATGATCACGGGGGCGTCCGGGCTCGTCCCGAACTCGCCGGACTCCAACGGGTTCGCTGCTGCCACGGGGCCCCTCTCACGCGATCGGCTTCCCGGCGATTGTAGCCCGGCCGCTCCGCCCGTGGGGACTCGCGCTAGCCGAGCCGGCACCGGTAGAAGCGTGAATCCGTGTACATCACGGGAAAGCGCTCGGGAAGTTCCGATTCCTCGATCCGGGTGAAACCGCTCTTCTCGTAGAAGCGGTGTGCGGCCAGAAACCGGGCCGTGGTGCCCAGGAACAGCTCGCGGATGCCCCGCCCGTCTGCCCAGGCCAGCAGCGTCTCGAGCAGTTGCCGGGCGGTCCCGGTCGTGGAGCCGCGGTGGCTCGGGTGAACGAACATCTTGCGCAGTGCAGCCTGGTGGTTGCCGATGTCGAGCAGCGATACGGTCCCAACCACGCGCTCGCCCTCGAGCGCCACCCAGAAGTTGCCCGACCCCCGCTGGTAGTAGTCCGGAATCTGCCGCAGGTCGGGCTGGTCGGCCGCCGTGATGTCGATCTGGAACTCCCCGCGCTGGATGCCCACGATCAGATCTACGATCTGATCTTCGAAAAGAGGCTTGAACTGCTGGATGTCCATCGGTCACCACTCTCGCCGAGTCGGGTCACCGAGCCGGGTCGGAGCCCCCGGAAGCAGGCGTCTGCGCGACGCGGACTCGGGGCTGCGTGAGTCCGAAGCACGATGAAGCAGGATTTTACCAGAGGTGCGGCTCGCGTCGCCGCTTAGCCTGGTGGGTCCCGCTGGCCGGGTTGCGCCACCTCTGGCATGGTTTGGCATCCCAATGTTGTCCGCCTCTTCGACCCGGCTCGCCGCGCGGGGCTCGCGCTCGCGGCGCCGCGAACTCGGATCCTGGCTCGTGGGCGTCGAACTCGCGCTGCTTCTGCTCGCGGCCTGCGGGCCGGACGCGCCCGAGCCCAGCGCGACCGCCGTCGGGGGTCCGCGTGGACTCGATCCGGCGCCCGAGTACGTGACCACGGCCGTTTGTGCGAGCTGTCACCCCGAGGTCTTCGCGCGCTGGGCGGGATCGCTTCACGACCGTGCGATGGAACCCGCGAGCGAGCTGAGCATCCTGGGAGACCTGGCGAGCGCGCCCTTCGAGCAGCGCGGCGACGAGTTCTTCGTGCGAGCCGAAAGCGCGGGAGAAGTGCCCGAAGCTGCGGGCGCAACGCCTCGGGAGCATCCGCTTCGCTACACCTTCGGTGCATATCCGCTTCAGCAGTACCTGGCCGAGCAACCGGGTGGACGCCTGCAGGTGCTGCCGTTTGCCTGGGACGCGCGTCCGGCGGACGCGGGCGGCCAGCGTTGGTTCTCGCTCGAGGGAGACGAAGCCGCGGCGCCCGGAGACGTGATGCACTGGACGGGGTTCGCTCACAACTGGAACACGCAGTGCGCGGACTGTCACTCGACGGGCGTCCGCCGCGGCTTCGACCGCGAGTCCGGGACCTACGCAACCAGCTGGTCCGACCTCGATGTGGGCTGCGAGGCCTGTCACGGTCCGGGATCCCGGCACCTGGCCTGGGCCGAGGCCGCGGATCGCGAAGCCCGGGAGGACCGCGGCCTCGCGGTCGTGCTCGCGGACGCCGGCGCCGGCTGGCACTTCCTCGAGGGCGACCCGATCGCGCGTCGCGGTACGTCGCCGGGCTCGCAGGCGGAACTCGAGGTCTGCGCGGCCTGCCATTCGCGTCGGTCGCGGCTGCGTGAGGCCGATCCCGGCACGCCGTTTCTCGATGCCTACCGGCCCGAGTTACTCGAGCCCGGGCTCTACCACGCCGACGGACAGATCCTGGACGAGGTCTACGTCTGGGGTTCCTTTCTGCAGAGCCGCATGTACCGGGCGGGCGTTCGCTGCAGCGACTGTCACGACCCGCACTCGCTCGAACTGCGCGGCGGGCCGGAGCAGGTCTGTGCGCAGTGTCACGCGTCCGAGCACTTCGCGAGTCCCTCACACCATCACCACTCACCCGGTCACTCCGGATCGAGCTGCGTCGACTGCCACATGTCCGCCCGGACCTACATGCAGATCGACCCGCGTCGTGACCACGGATTTCGCATCCCGCGGCCCGACCTCGGCGAACGCGCGGGCGTTCCCGACGCCTGCACGGGCTGCCACGACGACCGCTCCAGCGGCTGGGCCGCAGACGTGATCGCTGCCTGGACCGGGGAGCGCCCGGGCCCACACTTCGCAGAGACGCTCCAGGCGGCACGGCGCGGGGAGCCGGGCGTGGCCCCTGCGTTGGCGCAGCTGGCCCGCGACGCGGAAGCAGCTGGAATCGTGCGCGCCACGGCACTCACCGAACTCGCGCGCGTGCCCGCGCCGCCGGGACTGCTCGGGCAGGCCGTCGCCGAACTGCGCGGCGCGGCCGACCCGCTGCTTCGCTACAGTGCGGCGCGCGCTGCCGAGGCACTTCCGCTCCCCGAGCGGCTGGCGCGGGTCGGGTCGCTCGCCCGCGACCCGGTCGTGCTGGTGCGCGCCGAAGCCGGTCGCGTGCTCGCCGCGGTCCCGACGGATGCGCTCGCGCCCGACGAGAGAGCGAGCCTCGACGCGGCGATCGAGACCTACCGCGAGGCGCAGCTCGCGAACGCTGAGCGGCCTTCGGCCCAGGTGAACCTGGGACTGCTCGAGCTTCGGCGCGGCGACCTGAGACGCGCGGAAGCCCGCTACCGGGAGGCGATCCGCCTGGGCCCGCACTTCATTCCCGCCTACGTGAACCTCGCCGATCTGTTTCGGCAGACCGGCCGTGATCTCGACGCGCGGGCGCTGCTCGAAGAGGCGCGCCGGATCGGCCCCGAGGTCGCCGAGGTTCATTACGCGCTGGGGCTACTGCTGGTACGTCAGAAGGAACTCGAGGCTGCGCTCGGACCGCTCGCGCGGGCGGCCGAACTGGCTCCGGGACATCCGCGGCTGGCCTACGTCTACGCCCTCGCGCTTCACTCGGCCGGGCGGACCGATGCGGCCCTCGAGGCGCTGGCGCGCGGTCTCGAGCACGCGCCGTACGCGGCCGAGTTGTTGCAGGCGTTGGTCGAGTTGAGCCGGGCCGCGGGGCGTACCGAAGCGGCCGACGCGCTTGCGCGCCGGCTCCAAGAACTGGAATCCCGGGCCGGGAGCCGCTAGTCCGGGCGCATGCGGCCTCGACTCAGTCGAAGCGTTCGCCGAGCAACTCCTCGCTCAGCGACCAGAGCCGGGTCGCCGCATCGGGATCGAGCGCGCCGGGGTGGACCCCGTAGGCCCCATCCGGGCTTTCGGTCACCTCGGCGATGCTGCAGTTCTCGAGATAGATGCCGCCCTGGCCCGAGAGTTCGGGTGCGGTCGCGGCCCAGGTCGAGGTCGCGGCCCCGGCCCCGACCGACTTGAACGTAAGCCGCTGGCCTGACGAGCGCGACTGCAAACTCTCGATGTCGGCGCGTGTCATGTGCCGCGCGAGTTCCGTCATGATCACGCCCGGGTGAACGGCGAACGCCCGGACCCCGGCGTCGCGGAGACGACGGTCGAGCTCCAGGCTGAACAACACGTTGGCCGTCTTCGACTGGCCGTAGGCCTCGAACTTTTCGTAGGGGCGCCGCTCGAAGTTCGGGTCGTCCGAGATCGCAGCCGCGAAGCGGTGGCCACCGGAACTCAGGTTGATGACTCGCGCGTTACCGCTCTCGCGCAGCAGGGGCGTGAGCAGTCCCGTCAGCAGAAAGTGTCCGAGGTGATTCGTCGCGAACTGGAGTTCCCAGCCTTCCTCGGTTCGGGAGAGCGGGCACGCCATGATGCCGGCGTTGTTGATCAGGAGATCGAGGTCCCCGTGGCGCTCGCGGAACGCATCTGCGAACGCGCGGACTTGCTTGGGAACCGAGAGCTCGATCTCGAGCACGTCGACGCGTGCTTCCGGCGTCTCCTCGCAGATCGCGTCGGCCACGCCCTGGGCCTTGGCGAGGTCGCGCGCCGCCAGTGTCACGCGCGCACCGCGGCTCGCGAGCGCGGCCGCCGTCTCGGCGCCGAGGCCTCCCGATGCGCCGGTCACGATCGCGCGCCGCGCAGCTAGATCGAGTCCCTCGACCACCTCCCGCGCTGTCGATTCGGCTCCGAAGTTCCTGGTCATGCGGCTTTCCTCCCGGGCTCCATTCTGACATGGGACCGGGCACGGGGTCTGTGGCTTCGGGCCCAGGAAGCATTGGCTAGACTCTCCGCAGCTTCGGAGGGGGCAGGCCCGTGCTCGCGGAGATCTCATGTTTCGTGGCCGGAGGCGCGGCCGGGGCCGTCTCTCGTTTTCTCAGCGTGGAATTTGCGGCGCTTCGTTTCGGGCTGCCAGCCTTCTGGACGATCTGCCTGATCAACCTCTGTGGCTGTCTCGGGGTCGGAATCTTCGTGGGCTCGCTGGCCTCCCCGGACGGTGCGCTGTTCGCGCTCGTCTCTGCCTGGTCTCCCGCGCATCCAGAGTTGCCGGCCGCGCGGCTCGCGGCCGTCGTCGGAACCGGCTTTCTCGGGGGCTTCACGACCTTTAGCACCTTTGCGCTCGACGTCCTGGTGCTGCTGCGCGAGAAGCGGCATGTGGAACTCGTGCTCGACGGTCTCGGAACGCCGGTACTCGGCATCGGGCTGGCGGCGCTGGGATGGTTTCTGGGCGCAGGGGGCCTCGGATGAGCGCGCGCCCGCCGTCCGAAGCAGGGCGCTTGCGCGCAACCGGAATCCCGGAGTTTTCTTCCCGGCTCGCCCTGGTTGCGATCGGGGGCGGGGTGGGTGCCGCGTTGCGCGGACTCTGCGGCATCCTGTTCCGCGACCTGCTCCAGTGGCCAGCCTGGACAGGCACGCTCACGGTGAATCTCGCCGGCGCATTCCTGATCGGGGTCGCGTTCGCGCGGCTCGATCCCCGTCCGCTGCGCATCGAGGATGCCCTGCTGCTCGCGGGCGATCTCCCGCAACTCGAGAAGCGGCAGCGGCTTCTGGCCTCGCTGCTCGTGACCGGAGGGCTCGGGGCGCTCACCACCTTCAGTGCCTTCGGAATCGAGTCTGCGGAGCTGCTGCTACACGGCCGGCTTGCGGAGGCGGCGAGCAGCGTGATCGGGTCGCTGGTCCTCGGGCTTGGCGGGGTCTCGCTCGGTCTTCGCGTGGGCCGGCCGGCCGTGCGGCCCGGTGCCTGAGGCGCCGTGTGCCGCAAGCGAAACTGCTTTCAAAAATCGTGATCGGCGTTCTCGTCCTGGGGGCTGCGATCCAGTTCGTGCCCTACGGTCGGGAGCACTCCAATCCTCCCGTCACGCTCGAACCCGACTGGGATTCTGCGAAGACGCGCGAACTCTTCTTTCGCGCCTGCCGGGACTGTCACAGCAACGAGACCGTCTGGCCCTGGTACAGCAACGTCGCGCCGGTCTCGTGGCTGGTGGCGAGCGATGTGTACGAGGCTCGCGAGCACCTGAACGTCTCCGACTGGGGCCGCCCCAAACAGGACGGTGACGAAGCCGCCGAGATGCTGCGCGAGGGTGAGATGCCGCTCTGGTTCTATCTTCCGCTCCATCCCCGGGCCCGGCTCTCGGACGCCGACCGCGAGCGCCTGATCGCGGGCCTCGAACGAACCTTCGGTTCCGACAGCGGTCCGTAGACGCGCCCGCCAGCGGACAACCGAGAGACAGCCCGAGACGCCGGGGGCCGCGCGAGCCTGGATCGTACGGTCAGCTTCCAAAGTCTGGGTGCTGCGCGCCCGGAGGAACTCGAGGCATTTCGCGAAAAGTTGCGCACTCGCACGCTCGAGTTACAGCTCGGGGCCACGGCGGCGCGAGGCCCGATCGAGGACCTCGAACGTGAACTCGAGCTTCGGGTTGAGGACGAGTAGGCGACCGCCCGAACGTGAGCGCTGGGCGCGGGCCTGTTACCCTGGGGCGCGATGCAGGTCCTGGTTGAAGGCTACGCCCAGCGAATCGGCGAGCACTGTGCCTCGACGGCGCTCCGCAACCCTGCGTGAGAGCCAGCGAAGCGCGCGCGGCCTCGGCTTGAGCCTGGCGCGCGGGTCGAAACACGTCCTTCTGCATCGCGGAGCAGGACGCCCGTGAAGCGCATTCACTTCTTCGAACTCTGCGACCAGGCGTGGTTTCCCGCGGTCTTCCGCGATGCCGCGACCGAGTATCTCCAAACGTCTCTGCGGTTTTCGGGCCAGGCGCAGTTTCTGTTCCCAAAGCTGGCGGCGGCGCTTCGGGACGCCGGGGTGGACCGGATCGTCGATCTGTGTTCGGGATCCGGCGGCCCCGTGCCGCTCGCGATCGAGGGGCTTCCCGAGCACGGGGTTTCGGCGCGCGCCACGCTGACCGATGGCTTCCCGAACCTCGCGGCCTTCGAACACGTGGCTGCGGCGTCCTCGGGCCGGATCGACTTCGTTCCGGAGCCGGTCGAGGTGACCGAGGTTCCGAAGCAACTCGAGGGTCTCCGCACGCTGTTCAACGCGTTCCATCACTTCCGCCCCGAGACCGCGCGCACGATCCTGCGCAACGCGGTGCGCGACCGAAGCCCGATCGCGATCTTCGAACTGGTCGGCCGGGATCCGGTGATGCTGATCGGAATCCTGTTCGCGTGGCTGGGTGTGCTCTTGGTGATGCCGTTCGTGCGTCCCGTACGCTGGAGTTGGCTTTTCTTTACCTACGTCGTGCCGGTGGTCCCCCTGCTCGTGGTCTTCGACGGCTTCGTGTCGTGTCTGCGCGTGTACTCGGTGCCCGAACTCGAAGCGCTGGTGTCCGAAGTCCGCGCGGAAGCCACGGGCTATCGCTTCGAGGTCGGCCGTATCCGCATCGGGCGAACTCCCGCGCACGCCACCTACCTGATCGGGATCCCTGCCTTCCCGGCCGGGTCTGAACCGGCTTCCGAGTCGGCCGACGCTTAACCGCGCGCAGGAGCGCGCTGAGTCACTTCGGCTTCCGGCTCACGGATCCCGCCGACCTGCCGCAGGCGATCGAGACCGTCGAGCGGGCCGGCGGACGGCTTCTGCGGCGCGGCGAGTTCGGTCCCCGCCGTCCTTTTGCATTTGTAGAAGATCCGGATGGTTAGGAGATCGAGATCCGGTACCAGTGGACACCGCCGTTGAAGGCGGAGTAGTCTCCGTGCGGGTTCCCGGAGGCGGAGGGGGAAGGCGCCGGGTGGGTGGACACCACCGGCGTTAGCTGTGATAGCCTTCGCGGGCTTGGCTCGAAGGGCTCGCGTGAAGTGCGCGAGAGCGCGCTGAGCTTCAGGACACCGACGCAGCCAGCCGCTGGCGCGGTCGGGATCATTAGTCGATTCGTTTACCTTTCTGGGAGGAGAGAGCTTGAGCCGATCCAGAAACTGGCCCTCGATTATCGAACGTCTCAACCGAAATCCGAGTCGAGAGCTCCGCATCCGGATGGGCTCTGCTGGCAGCGCGCAGGTCACCCGTTGCCGGCTCCTCGAACAGTGGTCGAACCTCGATGCGAGGACGATCGGCGCGATGCTGATTCTCCGGATTTCCCCGTAGCGGCTCCCTCGGGCGGTCTGCTCGAGATCCCGCAGCCCGGGCATTCAGCCCGGGCGTCCATCAGGTCGCAGACTCGGCTCCCGGCCGTCGTATGGGTCGGGGCGTGCGCGCGGCGTGTGGCTGCGCCTACCAGTTCTCTCCGTCCGGCCTGATCTGCACGTCGAAGGTCCAGGCCGAGCGAGGCTGGTGAACGATGTGCCAGCACTCGTCGGCGATGTCGTCGGGAAGGCAGAAGAACTCGTCCGGCCGGTCCGGGTAGGCGCGGCGCGTCCAGGGAACGTCGATCACGGCGTCGATCGCGAGGTAGGCCACGTGAATCCCGCGGGGTCCGACGCTCCGCGCGATCGACTCAGCCAGGATGCGCTGTGCGGCCTTGGTCGGCGCGAAGCCCGCGAAACCCGCCTTCCCGCGGTAGGTGGCCGTGTTGCCCGTGCACAGAATCGCGCCCTTCCCGGCCTCGAGCATCGGCGGTACCGCGAGGCGCGCGAGGTGCAGAAGCGCCATGGTGTTGACTTGGAAGTTGCGCTCGAGGACTTCGGGATCGATTGAGAGGAAGTCTCCGAACGCGCCGCCGACCGCGTTGTGAATCACGACTTCGGGCGTGCCGAGTTCGCGCACGATGTTCGCGAAGCTCTCTCCGAGCGCGGCCGAATCCGACACGTCGCACGGGAAGCTCCGGGCCTCCGGAATCTCCTGCTCGAGCGCTGCGAGTCGTTTCTCGTTTCGGGCGAGCATGGCCACGCGGTAGCCTCTTGCAAAGCGGCGGACCAGTGCGGATCCGGTTCCGGGTCCGACTCCAGTGATCAGGCAGACGTTTGTGTCCACGACGTTCCTCCGATGCTCGTTTTCCGTCCGCCATTCTAAACCGCGCTCGGGTGAGCGCCCACGCCGGCTGGTGCCCGCGCCGAGGACATGGACGGATCTCGGGCAGGTTAGAATGGCAGCCGCGCATGACGCATGAACTTTCCAGAGACGAGTCCGAGAGCGGCTGGCCCGGCCGGGCGCGCGAACTGGCCCCCGGGATCGCCGCGCGTGTCGAGAAGGCCGCCGAGCAGCGGCGGATTCCCGAGGAAACACTCGATGAACTCGAGCGGGCCGGGTTCTCGCGCGCGCTGCAGCCCGCGCGCTGGGGGGGCGGCGAACGCAGCCCCGCGGAACTGTTCGAAGTGCAGTGGACGCTGGCCCGCGTCTGCCCCTCCAGCGCCTGGGTCCTGGGCGTGATGGCCGTGCACAACTGGCAGCTGGGACTCTTTCCGCCCGAGGCGCAGGAAGAAGTCTGGGGCCAGGATCCGAAGGCCCGGATCTGCTCCTCGTACGCGCCGACCGGCCGCGTCGAGCGCGTGCCGGGTGGGTTTCGGCTGAGCGGCCGCTGGTCGTTCTCGAGCGGTTGCCTGCACTCGGGTTGGGCGTTCCTGGGCGGGATCGCGCCCCCCGAAGACGGCGCGCAGGATCCGATCGACATGCGCACCTTCCTGGTTCCCGCGAGCGACTACCGCGTCGACGACGTGTGGCACGTCGTCGGTCTTCAGGCCACGGGCAGCAACGACATCGTGCTCGACGGCGCGTTCGTGCCCGAGCACCGCACGCACCGCATGTCGGATGGCTTCGGGGGCACGAGTCCCGGCATCGCCGTGAACCCGGCGCCTCTGTTCCGGCTTCCGTTCGGACAGGTCTTCGTCGCAGCCCTGGTCCCGCCCGCAATCGGGGCCGCCGAGGGTGCGCTCGAGGCCTTTCTTTCACGCGAGTCGACCCGTCGCAGCGGCGGGGACCTGAGCGCGAGCGCCGAGAGTCCCGAGACCCAGGCGCTGGTGGGCCGGGCGCGGGCCGACCTCGACGGTTTCAAGCTGTTGGTCCGTACCCACTTCGCCGAGATGCTCGAACTGATCCGGGCCGATGAGCCGATTTCGGTCGAGCGCCGTGTCCGGTACCGCTACGACTGGAGCCGGATGGTTCCGCGCTGTGGCGAGATCGGGGCCGAACTGCTCGCGGCGAGCGGCGCGGGCGCGATCTTCGAGGGTTTTCCGCTCCAGCGCTACCTGCACGACCTCTGGGCGATCCGCGCGCACTTCGTGAACCGCCCTGGCAAGCCCGAGCGGAACCTGGGCGGGGTTCAGTTAGGCCTGCCGAATACGGATTTCCTGCTCTAGGCGGTTTCCCGCCGGAGTTCGGGTGCGCGAAGATAGGTGCGACCCAGAAGTTCCGTGAACGACTCGTCGCGCGACGGATCCGGGGGCTCGTCGAAGGCTTCGCCCCGTGCGGAGAGGTCGCGGTAGAAAGCCTCCCAGACCGCGTCGATCGAGAGTTCGTCGTCGTGTTCGTCGTAGAGGCGGGCCTCGGCCGCGTCCACGAACACGTTCGCCTTCCACGAGACGCTGATGCGCAGATCCTGGTAATGCGGCGAGCCCAGGACCTGGTCGCCCTCGAGGAGCCGCCAGCGCTCTCCCTCGATCCGTTCGAGCCGCGTCTCGAGCGTCATGGGTCCGGGGATGCCGTCGGCGCGCCGCCCGACCGGGCGCACACGGTGGTACATGAAGTCGTTGTCACCGATGATGGCGGTGTTGAAGATCTCGCCCTCGTGAATCTGCGAGGGCCCGTCGGGCCCGTCGGGCCAGTACTCGAAGCCGCCGTCCTCTCCCTGGTAGAACCAGGCGACCGCGGTTGCGATCCGCACCCGGTACCGCTCGAAGAGCCGCGAGTGCCCCATCATCTGGAGCAACTGGGTCGGGTGCTCGGTGCGATCGACGCCCCTGAACGCCGGCACGTCCGTGTGTCCGGGCCCCTGTGCAAACGGAAGCTGCCAGGTGAGGTTTGCGTAGACCTGCTGCGGGCGTACGACCTCGGCGCCAAAAATTCGCTGCGCCGCGTCCCGGAAGCCCTCGTGAAACAGCAGCGGTTCGACTCCGTCGATCTGCGGCGCGTCGTAGGCCCAGTCCCCACGAAAGTTCGGCGCGATCAGCATGCGCTGGTGACCGGTGTTGGCCCGGTACTGGGCTTCGTTCTGGAAGTAGCGCTGCACCGGGAAGTAGGGGCCGTTGGCTTCGACCAGGCGCCGGACCAGGCCCGGGTCGTCGAGCACCCTCGGGAGCGTGATCGGGGGGAGTGCGTCGCTCATGTCTTCTTGCCCCGCATCGCGTCGGCCCCGAGCGCGGGTTCGATGAAGGGGCCGAAGTTCGGCCCGCGCCGAAGTTGGTGACCGCCGTCGATGTTGATCGCGGTGCCCGTGATCCAGCGCGACTCCGGTCCGATCAGGAAGCGCGCGAGGTCCGCGACGTCGCTGGGCTGTCCCACGTCGCCAAGCGGCGTGTTCTCGATGTAGCTCGCGTAGGTGGCGCTGTCGCGCGGGATCCCTTCCATGAGTTCGGTCGCGATGAAGCCGGGCCGGATCGCGTTGAAGCGCACGCGGCTCGGCCCGAACTCGTCGGCCGCGTTGCGCATCATGGCCTCGATGCCGGCCTTCCCCGCGGTGTAGGCCCCGAAGTAGGGGTGGGTCTGGTGGCCCGCGATTGACGACATCCCGACGAACGATCCGCCACCCTTCTCCACCATGTGCGACACCGTATGCTTGATGCAGAGCATGGTGCCGAGCACGTTCAGGTGCAGCACGCGCACGAACTCGTCGGTGTCGAGCACCTGGTAAGGCCCCATCCCGCCGCCGCCGCCCGCGTTGGCGATGCAACCATCGAGGGCACCGGTGGGTTCGAGTGCCGTCGCGACCAGGGCCTCGACGTCGGATTCCACGGTCACGTCGGCGACGCGGAAACGCGCGCTGCCGCCGTGCCCGGCCGACTCCTCGATTCGCTTGACTGCGTCCTCGAGCCGTGACTCCGTGCGGCCGCAGATCGTGACCGCGGCGCCGTCGGCCGCGAGCCGTACCGCGCAGGCGCATCCGATACCGCTGCCGCCCCCGGTGACAATCACGGAGTAACCCTCGAGGCCGCCTGACGGCCGCGTCGTTTCAGACATGAATTCTCCTTGCTCTCCGGGCCGCGCTCACGAGAAATCCGTCTCCGAGAACTTCGCGAGCCGCTCGATCCACCACTTCGGCGCCTGGGCCAGCATGCTGCCGAGATCCCAGTAATCGCGCCAGAGCTTGATCTTGCCGTCGCGAAGTTCGTGCACGGTTACAAAGTGGTTCACGATCTTTTCGCCGGTCTCGAAGTGCCAGGTCTCCGTGTGCTCGGTGATCACGTGATCGCCCTCGGCTACGACGAGGTGGGTGTCGTGTTCGAAGCGCTCGACGGGGTCGAGTCCCATGCGCAGCCGCCTGACCACGTTCTGGGGTCCCGTGGCCCCCGGATCCGGCGTCGGCACGTCCTCGTAGTGGCCGTCCGCTGCGATGCAGTCCGCCACTCCATCGAAGTCCTTGCGGTAGAGCGCCTGCCACATTCTGTCCACAACTCTGCGGTTCTCGTCGGTGCCCAAGCCTATCTCCTGTGCGCGCGGAGCTTCAGTTCGCGGCCCGGCCCGCGGATACGTCCTTCGCGTCGCCCGCGTCCGCGAACTGCGGCTTGTACTTTCCGTACACGTGGTCGCCGATGCGTTCGATCCGCTCGCGCTCCTCGGGCTCGAGCGGACCGCGCTCGAGCGCCGAGATCGCCTCGCTCATCTGCTCGGCGTTCCCGGGGCCGCACAGCACCACGTCGACCGCGGGCTGCGAGAGCGCGAAGCGGTAGCAGTCACGGGCCGCGAGTGGCGTTTCGCCGGGCGGCATCTTTGCGGGATCCAGCAGGTGTCCCCAGCGCGTGGCGGTGTAGGCGACGATGCCGGGCCGGCCCTGCGCGGGAACGAACGGAAACACGTCGTTTTCGGCACCGCGGTGGACAGCGTTATAACGCAGCATGAAGAGCTCGTAGGGGCTCTGGCCCTGCTGGTATGCGTCGAAGAGTTTTGGTAGGAGCGGCCGGTTGTGGCTGCTGATCGACAGGAAGCGGACCTTGCCCTGCTCGCGCAGTCGTTCGAAGATCTCCGCGTAGCCGTCCGCGGGGACATCGCCGCGGGCCCCGAGCAGCAGGAAGTCGAAGTACTCGAGACCGGCACGCCGGAGCGCGATCTCGACCGAGGGCAGCATCAGCCGCGGCGAGCGCGAATAGGACTGCACTGTCAGGATCAGTTCGTCGCGGTGTCGCTTGGCGAGGTTGCGGAGCGCGCGTCCGAACGCGGGGCGCCGAATCGTTCCCCAGTAGAGGTAGTTGATGCCTCGCTCGAACGCCTCTTCGATCACGTGGGTCGGCGCCCCGAAACTCGAGCCGATCCCGAGCCGGCTCGAGCGGAGGCCCGTCCGGCCGAGTTCACGCTTTTCGAGGAAGTTCGTCATGGCGAGGCCCTCCTGTGGGTGTGGGGGATTGTACTTCGGAGGGGCGGGGTTCTGCGGGGTTCGGTGCCGGGGG
>JABSQV010000061.1 GCA_013215565.1 Myxococcales bacterium
ATCGTGATGGGCCTCGTCGCCACCTCGGGCCTCTTCGCACTCTGGCAGCTCTGGAGCTACGGCGTTGCGTTCCTGCTGCTGGGCTTTCTGTTCGCGCCCGGCTGGCGACGCGCGCGGGTGATCACCGACGCGGAGTTTGTGGAGCTGCGCTACTCGGGCACCGCGGCGGTTTGGCTGCGCGGGGTGCGCGCGCTGCTCTTCGGAGTCGTCTTCAACGCCGTCGTGGTCGCGATGGTGCTCTACGCCGCAGTCATCTTTGCGCACGGGCTCGCGCTCCCCAATGTGCCGGGCTGGGCCATCGTGGCCGCGGTCGTCGCGCTCGCGCTCGTCTACTCGACGGTCGGCGGGCTGCGCAGCGTGGTGGCCACCGACATCATGCAGTTCACGCTGATGATGACCGCAACCCTGCTCTTTGCCGTGATCGCGGTCCATGCCGCAGGCGGACTCGGCAGCTCCGTGACGACGCTCAGCGGCCAACTCACGCAGATGGCGTCCAACGGCCAGCTCGGAGGCCTCACGCTGCGCGAGCTCTTCGCGCTAACGCCCGGCCAGGCGCGCGACGGGTCGGCCGGCCTCGTGATGGTCTTCGCGCTCCAGTGGCTCTTGCAACGTAACGCGGACGGCACCGGCTACCTCGCGCAGCGCACGATGGCCTGCCGGTCCGATGCAGACGCGCGCAGCGCAAGCGTGTGGTTCGCCTTCCTCCAGGTCGGCGCGCGCTCGCTGATGTGGGCGCCGCTCGCGCTCGCGCTGCTGGTGCTGTTTCCCGCCGAGCCCGGTCTGGTGGGGGTCGATTACACGCGCGAGCGCGAGGGCAGCTTCGTGCTCGGCATGCGCGAGCTGCTGCCGCCCGGCGCGCTGGGGCTGATGGTGACGGCGATGCTCGCCGCGCTCGCCTCCACCATCGACACCCACCTCAACTGGGGCTCCTCCTACGTCGCGAACGACCTGTATGGGCGGCTCTACTGCCAGGCCCTGCGCGGGCGCGAGCCCGAGCGGCGGCGCCTGGTCTGGGTGGCCCGGCTCGGCAACGTCGCAATCCTCGCCTTTGCGGCTGCGGTGATGACCCAGCTCGAATCCATCCAGCAGGCCTGGAAGGTGACACTCGTGCTCGGCGCGGGAATCGGCGTGCCTACCGTGCTGCGCTGGATCTGGTGGCGCATGACGGCCTGGGGCGAGCTGGCTTCGATAGTCGCCTCCTTCGCGATCGCACCGGTGGCGCTCGAGTGGGGCAGCTCGGAGGCCGTGCGTATGCTCGGCGTTGCAGGCGCGGGCACCGCGGCGGCGATCGTGGCCTCGCTCGTCGGCCCGCCCAATGACCCGGAGAAGCTGCGCCGCTTTGCCGAGCGGGTGAAGCCGCCCGGGTTCTGGGGCGGCGTCATCCCGGGCCGCGGCGGCCCGCGCGAGCTCGCGCGCGCGCTCGGCGCGACAGCTGCGGCGTCGGTGAGCCTTTTCGCGAGCCTGCTCGCGGGGCTCGAGCTGCTCTTTCCCGGCATGGACGGCTCGCCCCCCTGGACCGGCTGGGCGCTGCTCGCGGTCGCACTCGCGGCGCTTCCGCTCTGGCTGCCGCAGTTGCGCCGCTAGCGCGCGCCGCCCCGCGGCCATCGACCACAGCGTGGCTCAAGGTCGCTGTGAAGGGACCCAGGGGCGTGGTTCCGGCGTATTCGACCAGGCCCACTTGGGGCGCGAAGACCATGCGGTTCGTGCCGGCGTCCATGCACACCGGCTGCACGAGCTTGATCTCGAGGCAGTCGCGAAAGACTCCCACGGGAGTCGTCACGCTGGCCTTCTCGCTGACGACCTCCCACACACAGCCGTTGAGGCAGCTCACGTCCGAGCCCAGGATCCTCGAGACAAAGCTGTTCCCCACGCCGACGCCCAGGTCGTAAACCGTGCTGGGGCGCGCGCATGCGATCAGTCTACGAGGACAGGAGAAATAAGCGGGTTTCTGGGCCTACGGCGAGTTCAATCCGCAGCCCGCGGGTGCGAAGTACTTCGAGAGAGGACCCGGGGTTAGCTGCCCATTCGCGAGACTGAGGCATCACACGCGGCGCCGCTTCGGAAATCGGCGAAAACAGGAGAAAGCGCATCCCGAACCCCAATGACATGGCAGAATCGCTCATCATCCCGGGCCTCGGACTCCTGACCGGCCGGAATGGAGTACTTTCCGTGTGGCTGTACCAGAACCCATCCGGGGAGACCACTTATGAAGTCCGTTGGCAAAGCCGTCTTCCTCGCCGTGCTGGTCGGGCTGGCGTCCGGCTGCGGCTGGCGTTCCATCCCGCAGGCGTTAAACACGGTCGAGGCGACCGTGGCGGAGATGACCAACCAGTACAAGCGCCGCGCCGACCTGATCCCCAACCTGGTTGCCACCGTCAAGGGCTACGCGGAGCACGAGAGCGAGACCCTGGAGGCCGTCATCTCGGCGCGCGCCAAGGCGACGAGCATGACCATCGACCCGAGCAACATGAACGCCGAGCAGATCCAGCAGTTCCAGGCCGCTCAGGGCGGACTGTCGCAGGCCCTCGGTCGCCTGATGGTCGTCGCCGAGGCCTACCCCAACCTGAAGGCGGACCGCAACTTCCGCGAGCTGCAGGCTCAGCTCGAGGGTACCGAGAACCGGATCACCGTGGCCCGCAACCGCCACATCGAGTCGATCCGCAACTTCAACAACCTGGTCACCGTCCCGCCCGAGAGCTGGACCAACAGCATCTTCTACAACCACGAGAAGATGACGCAGTGGACCGTCGACGAGGGAGAGAGAGGCCGAAACGAGGTCGCCCCGGCGGTAAAGTTCTGAGGATGCTGCGCATCCTTCCCCTTCTCCTGCTCCTCCTGGTGGTGCCCAGCGCACCGGTCCACGCCTTCGAGGTGCCGCCCCTCACCGGTCCGGTCGTCGACGCGGCGGGAATGCTGTCGGCCGCGACGCAGCGGCAGATCGCCGACGCCCTGCGCCGGATCCGTGATGCCAAGGGATCGCAGATTGCCGTGCTCACCGTCCCCGACATGGACGGGCTGAGCATCGAACAGGCGAGCATCCAGGTCGTCGACGCGTGGAAGCTGGGCAGCAAGGAGAAGGACGACGGTGTACTCCTGATGGTCGCCAACAAGGAGCGCCGCATCCGCATCGAAGTTGGCCAGGGCCTGGAGGGAGACCTCCCCGACGCCTACGCCAAGCGGATCATCGACGAGTCGATGACGCCCCTGTTCCGGTCGGGGAACCCCGACCAGGGCATCCTCGTCGGCGTGTTCCAGATCGCGCAGCGGGCGAACCCGCAGCTCGAGGTCGAGGCCTTCTTCGCCGCCGGATCGCGGGAGTGGCGCACCACGCATCGCAGGAGCCGTGGCGGTCCGGGCTTCATCCCGATCCTGGTCCTCGTGTTCCTGCTGCTCGCCGGGCGCGGCGCGCGCGGGGGGATGTTCGGCGGCCTCCTCGGGGGGATGCTGCTCGGTGGCATGATCGGGCGCGGCTACGGCAGCGGCTCCTCCGGTGGCGGATTCGGGGGCGGCTTCGGCGGGGGCGGCGGCGGCTTCAGCGGTGGCGGCGCCTCAGGAGGCTGGTGATGGAACTCCCGAAATGGTCTGCGGCCTATCTGCGCCCCGAGCGCGTGCAGCTGATCGAGGATGCCGTCCGCGCGGCGGAGCTGAAGACCTCCGGCGAGATCGTGCCGATGATCGTCAAGCGCTCCTCCACGGTGGGGCATGTCCCGTTCATCCTCCTGAGCCTGATGGTCGCCGCCTTCATGGTCCTCGATGGGCCCGGATGGCAGTACGAGATCGTCGGCGAGCACTGGGCGTGGTACCTCGTCGACACGGCGGTCCTCGTAGCTCTCACGGCGCTGCTCTCGAGGTGGACCTTCCTGCAGCGCGTGCTGACCCCGCGCGACGATCAGGCCGACCAGGTGGACATGCGGGCCCAGCTCGAGTTCTACCAGACCGAGATCCACACGACCGAGGCCGCCACCGGCGTATTGCTGTTCGTCTCGCTGATGGAGCATCGCGCCGTCGTCCTGGCTGACACGGCGATCGACGAGCGCGTCCCCGACCACACCTGGAACGAGATCTGCCGGACCATGGTCGACGGGATCAAGCAAGGACACGTCGGACTGGGACTGGCCGCCGCGATCGGACGCTGCGGCGACATCCTCGCCGAGGAGTTTCCGATCGCGGAGGACGATGTCAACGAGCTGCGGGA
>JABSQV010000062.1 GCA_013215565.1 Myxococcales bacterium
GATGGATTAATCGTTAAAAATAATGTTGCTGTAGAATCACATCCATTGGAATTAGTTGTACTATAAGTATAAGATCCACTAGCTGAATACGTTGTTCCATTCCAAGAGTAATCATCACAAGCAGTTACTGTAGATGAAGAAGTCGTGGCTGGATTAATTGTTAAAACAGTAGTCACTGTAGAATCACATCCATTCGATGCTGTTAAAATATCTGTATATGTACCCGCTGTAGTATATGTACTCGAACCTATTATATAGGAACTTCCATTACATATACTTTGTGGGTTATTTGTTGCAATCGCTGCTGATTGGCCAACAATAACTGTTAACGTTTCTGTACATCCCCAACTATCTGTAACCGTTACAATATAAGTACCTGCACTTAATCCTGATGGATCCTCAGATGTTGATCCGTTATCCCATGAATAAGTGTAAGAACCACTACCTCCTGTTGCTGTTAAATCTATTGCTCCAGTGGACGCTCCATAACATAATACATTCGTAACTGAACTACTCAACGATATATTACAAGTAGCTGTTGTAAAGAATTGATGTGAAGTCCAAGAAGATGTATTGGTTCCTGCTGAATCACATATACCTTTTACTTGCCACTGATAATTCGTCCCTGTAGTTAATCCAGTTAATGTCAGACTGTTTACATTAGTCGTATCAAAGGTCCATGATCCTCCAACTTGTTTATATCTAACTCTATAACCCCAAGAGCCTGCTGGTATCGCATCCCAACCTAAAGTAGCTTGAGTTAGAGTTATACCAGACTCATTTGGATTCTGTGGAGTCGTACATGGAGTTAAAGTAGAGAAAACCTCAGATGATGACCAAGCAGATACAGAACTACTATCATTCGTACACGCTGAACGTACTTGCCATTCATATGTAGTAGCAGAAGATAAACCTGTCTTCAATCTACTAGTCGTAATTATATTACTAATTAATGTCCATGAACTTGTTCCTTGTTCTCTAATACGTGCATCATAATGATTCGCATTAGCTACTGCACCCCAATTCATTGTTGCTCTATCTAATTGAATACTCGTTGTACTTAAAGATCCTGGAGTGGCAACTGTAAGTACATTTACTGTAGCTACATTAGACGTATTAGAGCATCCAAGCAATGTGGTAATTTCTACATAATAATCTCCAGATAATGAAGCTGTATAAGAAGATGTGTTTGCTCCAATAATAGGTCCGTTCGTATTATACCATTGATAAGTAACATAATTAGTTTGTAAAGCTTGAAGAGTAACATTATTACCCGCACATATAGTGGAATTAGAAGGAGAAACTTGAATAATAACAGAACTAGAAGATTGAACTATTAATATTGTAGTTACTGTACTATCACAACCATTCGCTGCAGTAAACACATCTGTATATGTGCCACTACTTGTGTATGTAGACGATCCTATTGTATAAGAAGTTCCTGTACATATAGTGACGGTAGATGTAGATGTAGTAGATGGATTAATCGTTAAGTTCAGAGTTGCTGTAGAATCACATCCATTTGAGTTGGTAGTACTATATGTATAAGTTCCTGAAGCATTATAAGTAGTTCCATTCCAAGAGTAATCATCACAAGCAGTCTCTGAACTTGTAGATGTTGTAGATGGATTAATTGTTAAGTTCAGAGTTGCAGTACTGTCACAACCATTAGAGTTTGTAGTACTATAAGTATA
>JABSQV010000063.1 GCA_013215565.1 Myxococcales bacterium
GTCAGATCGAAGAAGAGGTTGCCGATTCTGTCGCTGTTGAAGCTTACGCTGTGGGTTACACACGGGTTTCCGACGGTCATCGGGATGGGACATCCGCCCTGGTCTACCGGAAACACGTCGTCCCCGATCGCCGCGATGAAGGAAGAAGCAGTCTGGCCCAGGACCCCGCCCGACCCGAGGTTCAAGTAGGTGAACTCGATCGACACCGTGTTGGAATCCAGGATCGAGGCTTCCCACTGCGCCAGGGCCGCGAGGACGACGCCCTGGCGCGAGGCGTCCCAGGTCTCGCCCCCGGCATTCATGAATTCCGGAAGCAGGCTCAGCGCCGGGGCCGGCGCGCTCGCAAGGGCGGTGAGAAGCACTGCAGGAAGCAGCGCGCGGCGGAATCTTAGTTGACCCATTGGGTCTAATATACTACATATCCAAGGAACCGCCCAGCGATTCCGCCTTGGGATCGACGCCGTTGATGCTTATAATATCCATAAATTACAACATGTTATAAGTTTTGCCGGACTAGGATTCGGTTTCGTTCGTCTTGGAATCACAAAATCACAGCATGGGGTGATAAAACTCCATTTATGACACGAGAATCTAGCTCGAGATCGTGCGCGGCGTCTGTCGCTGGCGGATGCTAGTAGGTGGACATGCGCGTACTCGTGGTGCAGCTCAGCGTGCTCGTCTGGCTGGGGCTGCTCGGATGCGGGAATCCGGCGCTGGAGCTGGTGCCCACCGTCGTCCTGATCACGCTGGATACGACCCGGGCCGACCACCTGGGATGCTACGGCTACGCACGGAACACCAGCCCGAACCTCGATGCGTTCGCGCGTGAGGCGGTCGTGTACGAGCGCGCGATCGCGCCAGCGACGTGGACGCTCCCGTCCCACGCGTCGCTCTTCACCGGGAAGCTCACGGCCAGCCACGGCGCCCAGTACGACCCGGACGGAGCGCTTCGTCTCAGAAGCGCCATAGAGGGTCCCGAGTCCTGGGAGGCCTACCGGGCGCGCACCATCGCACGCACGGAGCGCACGCTGGCCGAAAGACTGAGGGAAGCCGGGTATGCCACCGGAGCGGTCGTGGGGGGGGTCTGGCTCAAGGCGGCCTTTGGACTGGACCGGGGGTTCGACGACTACGACGACGACGGCATCGGCACGGTGAACGGCCGCCTGGCCGAGGACGTGACGGATCGGGCAGTCGAATGGCTGAAGCAGACCGCGGGGCCGCGTTTTCTGTTTCTCAACTACTTCGATCCCCACAGCCCATTCGAGCCGCCCGACGACTTTGCCTGGCGCTTCGTCGCGCCGGACGCCCCCGAGGGTGGCGCGCGGGTGATCGGGTCATACGACGGAGAGATCGCATACATGGATCATCACCTCGGCCGGTTCTTTCAGGCCCTGCGCGACGCTGGACTGTACGACGACGCGCTGATCGTGGTGACCGCCGACCACGGCGAGTTGCTCGGGGAGCACGGCGAGATGGGGCACGGGCGCGTGCCCTATCAGGAGGTGGTCCACATTCCGCTGATCGTGAAGATGCCGGGCCCGGGCGGTCCGACGGGCCGGAACGCGGAGTGGGTGCAGCTGAACGACGTGTTCCCGCTGATCCTCCAGTCGCTCGGGCTCGAGGTTCCGGACGACATCCAGGGAGAAGCACCGCCGCGCACCGATCGCCCCGTCGTCGTGGAGAGCCGGACGGTGCCGCCGTGGACGAGAGAGGGGGAATGGCTGGCGCTGATCGAGGGTGAGACGAAGTTCTTGTGGAACCGCAGGGGGCGCCACGCACTCTTCGATCTGAGTGTTGATCCGCAGGAACAGCGGAACCTCGCCAGCCAGAACCGACAGAGCGTGAGTTCCATGAGGCGACGACTCGAACGCTACCTCGCGAGTCTGCCGCCCCCCGGTGCCCAGGCCGCGCCTCGGGCTCTGGATCCCGAAACCCGGCAGGCACTCGAGAATCTCGGCTACCTGGAATAAGCGCCGGTCCGCACGCGAGCGCTTACGCGCCCGAGCCGAGCTGCTTCGCGATTTGCGCGACGCGGGCGCCGTGGGCAACGCCGGTTTCCCGGTCCCCGTCCTGGAGCCGGGGTTCGTCGCTCCCGTACACGGGCTGGCCGCCCGCCCCCAAATAGAAACCGAGTCGGTTTCGGCCTTCGCGGTTGACGGGGTTCTGATCGAGGCCGACCCAGATCATGCCGAGTTGCATGCTGCAGGTGATCAGGCTCTGGAGCGAGTTGAGCTTGTCGCCGCTGGGGGTGCCAGAGATCGTGAAGCCGGCTGCGAGCTTGCCGGACCAGGCGTGCGCGTACCAGCGCTGGAGCGTCGCGTCCAGGAAGGCCTTCATGGGCCCGGAGACGTCGCCCATGAAGGTCGGGCAGCCGAAGATGATCGCATCCGCGGCGTCCAGCGAGTCGAGCAGGGCCTCGTTCTGGAAGTGGCCTTCGATGATCTCGCTGCGTTCGATCACGTAGAGTTGCGCCTTGACGCCGGCGACCGACGCGACCCCCTCGTGGACGCCCTCGGCCATCAGCTTCGTGGTTCCCGAGTCCGAGTGATAGACCACGGCGACGGTTGTCACGTTTTCCTCCTGCGCGGGACACGGACTGCGGCCCGATCAACTCGGGCCCGGTCCATTCTACTCAGCGCTTGCGCAGGTTGGCGGGCAGGACCTGCTTTCGCAGCCGCAGGCTTTCGGGCGTGACCTCGAGCAGTTCGCTGTCGTCGATCCACTCGAGCGCGCTCTCGATCGTGACGAGCCGGGCGGGCTTGAGCGCGGTCGCCTCGTCCTTCCCGGCTGCGCGAATGTTCGTGAGCTTCTTCCCGCGGCACACGTTCACGTTCATGTCGCCCATGCGCCGATTCTCGCCCACCAGTTGGCCCTCGTAGACCTCGACGCCCGCGCCCACGAACATGTTGGCGCGCTCCTGGATTCCGAACAGTGCGTAGGCCGTGGTCTTGCCCGGGTGACTCGCGACGATCGCGCCCACACCGCGCCCTTCGAGATCGCCCTTCTGCGGTTCGTAACCGCGCACGGTTCGGTACAACACGCCCTCGCCGCGCGTATCGGTTAGGAATTCGCTGCGGTAGCCGAACATGCCCCGGCTCGGCACCACGAAATTCAGCAGCGAAGAGTTGGTGCGGTGTCCCATCGATAGCAGCCGGCCCCGCCGCTTCGAGAGCTTCTCGACCACCACACCCACGAACGCTTCGGGAATCTCCGCGCTGACGTCCTCGACCGGCTCGCAGATCTCGCCGTCGATCGTTCGCTGGATGATCTTGGGCCGGGAGACGCCGAACTCGTAGGACTCGCGCCGCAGCGTCTCGATCAGGATCGCGATCTGCAGTTCGCCCCGGGCCGAGACCTCGAAGCTGTCCGGGCCCTCGGGGTTGTCGACCTCGATCGAGACGTTGCCGAGCGCCTCGCGCCGCAGCCGGTCACCGATCTGGCGGCTGGTCAGAAAGCGGCCCTCGCGTCCCGCGAAGGGCGAGGTATTGGCCGAGATGCGTACGCTCACGGTCGGAGGATCGATCGGGATCCGCGGCAGCGGCTCGAGCGTGTCCGGGTCGCAGATCGTGTCGCCGATCTCGATCGTGTCGACACCGGCGATGAACACGATCTCGCCGGCGTGGGCGCGCTCGCGCTCGCTCCGTTCCAGGCCGCGCGTGCTCAGCAGTTTCGTGACGCGGAACGGCTCCGGGGGACCCGACTCGGGAAGGCGTACCACAATGGCGCCGCGCACGAGCGTTCCGCGCGCCACGCGCCCGATCACGAGCCGGCCCAAAAACTCGTCGTAGTCGAGCGTCACGGCCTGAAACTGGAGCGGACCGTCAAGCACGGCCTGGGGTTCTGGAATGCGTTCGAGCAGGGTTTCGAGCAGCGGCCGCAGGTCGCGGGCGTCGTCGTCGAGGCTCCGGACCGCGGTGCCCTCCCTGGCCGCGCTGTAGAGGATCGGAAATTCGAGTTGCCGGTCGTTCGCGCCCAGTTCCACCAGCAGGTCGAAGACCTCGTCCACCACCTCGTGGGCGCGCTGCTCGGCCCGGTCGATCTTGTTCACCACCAGGATCGGCAGCAGACCCTGATCGAGCGCCTTGCGCAGCACGAAGCGCGTCTGGGGCATGACGCCCTCGACCGCGTCTACGAGCAGCAGGCAGCCGTCGACCATGCCGAGCACGCGCTCGACCTCGCCGCCGAAGTCCGCGTGGCCGGGGGTGTCGAAGATCTGGATCCGGACGCCCTCGAAGTCGATCGCCGTGAACTTGGACAGGATCGTGATGCCGCGCTCGCGCTCGAGGTCCTGGGTGTCCATCACGCGCGAGCCCTGGGCGTCGCGCCGCGAGAGCGCGTGGGTCTGGCGCAGGAGTCCATCGAGCAGTGTGGTCTTGCCGTGGTCCACGTGCGCGATGATTGCGACGTTGCGGAGTTCCTTGAGGGAGTCGGTCATGGGCGGGGCGGAACCTAACTCACGCCCCGCGTCACCGCGAGTTTCGGGACCCCGAACTCCGACCCGGCGGTTCCCGCCACACCCGGGAGCGAGCGACTATAATGCCGGGTCGCAGAGGCGGGATGAAACGCGCGCTGGTGATCGGCGGGACCGGACCCAGCGGGCCCTTCATCGGAACGACCCACCGCTCGAAGCGTCCGGCGCCGCGCTTCCGACAAGGAGACTCACATGCCCGGTCCCATGAATGGTGTTCGCATCGTTGACGCGAGCGTTGCGCTCTCGGGACCCTGGGCCGCCGGGATCCTTTGCGATCAGGGCGCCGAGGTGATCAAGATCGAACCGCCCGGGATCGGCGACATCGGTCGCTGGGTCGGGCCCGCGATCGGGGGCGTCTCGGCGCTGGCGCAGATGGTCAACCGCGGCAAGCGCTCGATCGCGCTCGACCTGAAGAGCGAGCAGGGTCGCAGCATCGCGCGCCAACTCGTGCGCGGCGCCGACGTGTTCTTGCAGAACTTCCGGACGGGCGTGATCGACCGGCTCGGGCTCGGCTACGCCGATCTCGTGCGAGAGAAGGAAGATCTCGTCTACGTCTCGGTGAGCGGCTTCGGGTCCACGGGCCCGTACGCCGGAAAGAGCGCGTACGATCCAGCCGTGCAGGCCTACGGCGGCCTCTGCTCGGCCCAGGCCAACCCCGAGGACGGCGTCCCGCAGCTGATCCGGCATACCGTGGCCGACAAGGTCTCGGCACTCACCGCATGCCAGGCGATTACGGCGGCGCTGTTTGCGCGTGACCGCGGTGCGGGCGGCCAGCACGTCGAGGTCTCGATGCTCGAGGCGGTCGTGAACTTCGTCTGGGTCGACGCGGCTGGAAACGAACTGCTGCTCGACAGCGACGGCACGCAGCCCTCGAGCTTTTCGCGCGATCAGCAGCTCTGGCCGACCAAGGACGGCTGGATCATCGCCGCGCCGGTCTCCGACGGTGACGTCGCCGGAATCTGCCGCGCGGTCGGGGTCGACGGTTACGACGTGCCCGAACTCGCCACGATCATGGCGCGACGCCAGAACCTGGACGCGTTCATGACGCTCCTGCGGCGCGTGTACGAGGCGGTGTCGAAGTTCTCGACGGCCGAGGTGATGCAGCGCCTCGAGGCCGAGGGTGCGCCGTGCGGGGCCGTGGTCGCGCCCGAGCGCCTGCACGAGGATCCGCACGTCCAGGCGCTGGGGATTCTCGAGGAGTCCGAACATCCGAGCGCGGGACGCCTGCGCCAGCCCCGTCCGGCGGTGCGCTTCGGGGAGACGCCGACCGCAACCGGGTCGCCGGCCCCTACGCTCGGCGCCCACAGCGATGAGATCCTGCGCGAACTCGGGCTCGAAGACCGGATTGGGGCGCTTCGCGAAGCCGGCGTGGTGGCCTAGAACCCGCACGGCGCGGCTGCTTCTCTCCGCTGCCCCGAGCGTGTACGGTCTCGCTCGAGGGGCCGCGCCCCGGCCCGAAACAAGGAGATCTAGATGAGCGTTGTCGCGACCCGGCCCGCCCCGGTGCCGAGTTCTCCAGTCGACCAGATTCCCGCGTTGGTGGAACGGCTTCGGGCGACCTTCGACTCGGGCCGCACGCGGCCGCTCGCGTGGCGGCGCCGCCAGCTCGAGGGCTTGCTCGCGTTTGCGCACGAGCAGGGCGACCGGCTGGTAGCTGCGCTCAAGGCCGATCTCGGCAAGCCCGAGCTCGAGGCCCGCGCCGCAGACGTCGGCCAGATCACGCAGGAGGCCAAGCTCGCGCGGAAGAACCTGAAGCGCTGGACCCGGCCGGAGCGGGTCGGTGGGCTGCCGATCCTGGGGCGCAGCTTCGTGCAACGCGAGCCGCTCGGCGTGGTGCTGATCATCGCGCCCTGGAACTACCCGGTGGGACTCTTGCTCTCGCCGCTGGTCGGGGCACTGGCCGCCGGCAATGCCGCGGCGCTCAAGCCCTCCGAGATCACGGCCCATACCTCGGCCGCGCTCGCAGAGCTGCTGCCGCAGTACCTGGATTCCGATGCGGTCACGCTTGTCGAGGGCGGGGTGGCGGAGACCACGGCGCTCCTCGCAGAGCGCTTCGACCACATCTTCTACACCGGAAACGGACGCGTCGGCCGGGTCGTGATGCAGGCCGCGAGCAAGAATCTCACGCCCGTCACGCTCGAGCTCGGTGGCAAGAGCCCGTGCATTGTCGACCGGAGCGCCGATCTGGCCGTGACCGCGCGCCGGATCGCATGGGGCAAGTTCATGAATGCGGGCCAGACCTGCATCGCGCCGGACTACGTGCTCGCCGACGAGACGATCGAGTCTGAACTCGTGGCCGAACTCGAGAAGAGCGTGCGCGAGTTCTACGGCCCCGATCCGAAGGCCAGCGATGACTACGCCCGGGTCGCGAGCCCGCGCCACCACGAGCGGCTCGCGAAGCTTCTCGAAGCCGGCGAGATCGCGTTCGGGGGCGGATCCGATGCCGAGACCCGCTACATCGAGCCGACCGTACTGCGCAACGTGTCCGCGGACTCGCCGATCATGTCCGAAGAGGTCTTCGGGCCGATCCTCCCCGTTCTGCGCGTCAGGGATGTGGACCAGGCGATCGAGTTCGTAAATCGAGGCGAGAAGCCGCTGGCGCTCTACCTGTTTACGCGCGATGCCAAAACCGAGCGCCGGGTACTCGAGCGCACCAGTTCGGGCGGGGCCTGCATCAACGGCACGATCCTGCAGATCGCGAACTCCTCGCTGCCGTTTGGCGGCGTCGGCGAGAGCGGAACCGGTGCCTACCACGGCCGCTTCAGCTTCGAGACCTTCAGCCACCGGCGTGCGGTCCTGAAGCGCGGCTTCCGCTTCGACCTGAAGCTCATGTATCCGCCTTACAGCGAGCGCAAGACCCGGATGGCGCGCAAGATGCTCTAAGGGCCGCGCCCGGAGCGACCCGGAGGAAACCCTCATGCCCGAGGTCTTTCGGACTCCCGAAGCCCGTTTTTCAGAATGGAAGGACTATCCCTTCGCGCCGAACTTCCTCGACTGGGAAGGGTTGCGCATGCACTACGTCGACGAAGGCGGCGCGGACCGGCCGGTGATGCTGCTCCTGCACGGCATGCCGACCTCGTCCTACCTGTATCGGCGCATGATTCCGCCGCTGGTCGAGGCGGGCTACCGCTGCATCGCGCCCGACCACATCGGCTTCGGGAAGAGCGACAAGGTGCTCGACGATGACTGGTACTCGATCGAGCGACACAGCCAGGCCTGCGCGCACCTGATCCGCGAACTCGAGTTGGAGCGGATCACGCTGGCGTGCCAGGACTGGGGCGGTCCGATCGGCCTGCGCCAGGCGGTCGACATGCCCGAGCGCTTCGAGCGACTCTGGATCATGAACACCTGGCTCCACCACCCCGAGCACGCGTACACGGATGCGATTCGCGGCTGGAACCAGGGCTGGCAGTCCGGGAACCGACTCGACGAGATCCAGCCCTGTGGCTACGTGATGAAACGCTTTCTCGAGACGATGCCGCCGGGATCGACGCCGCTCACGCCCGACCAGGCCGTGGCCGCGTACGAGGCGCCGTTCCCGGATCGCGCCTCCAAGGCGGGGCCGCGCCGCTTCCCGCTCTCGCTTCCCTTCGAAAATCCCAAGGGGGGCAATGCCGACGTGCAGGCGCGCTGCTTCGAGGTGCTTCGCGGCTGGTCGAAACCCGTGCACTTCATCTGGGGCGTGCGCGACGACATCTTCACCGAGGCATGGGGACGCAAGTGGGCGGGCTTCTACCCGCAAGCCAGCTTCGATCCGCTCGAGGCCGGTCACTTCCTGCAGGAGTCGCACGGTCCCGAGGTCGTCGAGGTCCTGCTGCGGCGAATCGCCGGGGAGTAGCCGGAGCGCCGCCGGGGTCAGGACTCGCGCGCCGCTTCTCGCGCCGTCTGATCGGCGTCCGGCTCGGCGGATTCGGGTTCGAGCAGGCGTTTGACCGCGTCGATCAGCTCGTCGAACCGGAGTGGCTTCTGCATGAAGGCCGCGCCGGGAAAATCCCGGGCGAGGTTGAGTTGCGCGTTTCCGACGAAGCCCGAGATGAAGATCAGCGGGAGGTCCGGCTGACGCGTGCGGAGTTCCCGAGCCAGGCTCGTGCCAGAGCGCCTCGGCATGACGACGTCCGAGATCAGCAAGTCGACTGCCTCTTCTCTGAGTTCCGTCAGCATCAGCGCCTCCTGGCCGTCGGCCGCTTCCAGTACGCGGTAGCCCTCGGTGCGCAGACGCGTGACGATCAGCCTCCGGATGCTGGATTCGTCCTCGGCGAGCAGAATCGAACGCGGCCTGGCCAGCTGGATGCGTTCGGAGTTTCGGGGCAGTCCCGGGCTCGATTCCCATGAATCTCGAGGCAGATAGATGCTCACGCCGGTGCCGCGTCCCGGCGCGCTCTCGAGATCGACGTGGCCCCCAAACTGTCGAACTGCGCCGTATACGCTCGCCAGTCCCAGTCCCGTCCCCCTGCCGACCTCCTTGGTGGTGAAGAAGGGCTCGAAGGCGCGCGAGAGAACTTCCGGCTCCATGCCTTCCCCGTCGTCGATCACGGACAGCCGCGCGTAGCTCCCGGGCTCGAGATCGGGCGGGCGTTGCGGGTTATAGATGTCCAAACCGAGGTATTCCGTGTGGATCGAAAGCTGGCCGCCGCCCGGCATCGCGTCCGCGGCGTTCATGACCAGGTTGACGACGATCCGCTCGATCTCGCTCCGGTTCGCGCGAACCGGCCAGCGCGGCGGCGCCGGTTGCATGTTGAGCTTGACCGAAGGGGGTAGCAGCGAGCAGATGGTGGTCCTGAATTCGGAGAGCACTTCGCCCAGTGCGACCGGTTCCAACTTCAGCTCCTGGCCACGACTGAACGCCAGCAACTGGCGCGTGATCGAGCCCGCGCGTTCCGCGGCCAGGGACACTTCGCGGGCCTGCTTGCGAATCGAGGCGGAGGCGGTCGGATCCGTCTCGATGTTCTCGCTGTAGCCTCCGATGATCGTGAGCAGGTTGTTGAAGTCGTGCGCCACCCCGCCCGCGAGACGTCCCACGTCCTCGAGGCGTTGTGCCCGCTGAAGCTGCTCCTCGCGCTGGCGCACCATCGCCTCGGTCCGGCGTTCGATGCGCAGATCGCGAAGCTGCGCCATGAACCTCGCCGGCCCTCCGGCCGAAATGCGCTGCAGCACGACCTCGACCGGGATCTCCTCTCCGTCGGAGCGGAGCGCGATCAGCGAGCGGGGCGCGCTCTCGAGCGGTGCGTCGGGCCGCGCGAGCGCGCGCAAGTACGCGGTCCATTGTGCCTTCCGCATCGAGGGCGGCACCATGAAGTCCGTCACCCTGCGGCCGATCGCCTGTTCGCGCGTGTAGCCCAGGATCTGGGCCGCGGCCGGATTGAAGTCCACGATGCATCCTGTGGCATCCGCCGAGATCAGGCCCACCATGGCGGAATCGATGATGGCGCTCTTGCGCCGCTCGCTCTCGGCGAGTTCCTCGGAGCGGTGTTCCACCTGCTGCTTCAGCTCCAGGAGTTCCCGCCTGCTTCGAAGCATCGCCCGGTGGGTGCTGATTGAGACCGCCATCACGAACCCGGTCGCGAGCGCCAGGTTCAGAAAGGTCGAGAGCTTCGCGGGGTCCGGCATCGGCGCTGGAAGTGTGCCCACGATCTCGAGTGCGAAGAGCAGTGCGAACGCGACCAGGCTCACGCCGCCCGCGCTGAGGGTCACGCGCGAGCCGAAGTAGAGCGGGGCCAGCATCGGCACTACCAGCAGCCAGATCACCTGCGGGGCCTGCAGGCCGCCCGTGAAGTAGGCGGGCACGAAGATCGAAACTGCGCCCCCGGCGAGCAGTAGCGAGGCTGCGGCCAGCATCGAGCCCGTCCGGCGCAGCGCGAACGGGGCCGTGCAGAAGCACACGAGTGCCGTCCAGAATCCGGCCCACTCCAGGGGTTCGAGCGGCCGCTGGAGGGCGGTCGCCGTCATCCCGATCAGCAGCGCGACGGCCGCACCCGCGCAGAGCCCGAACAGGAGCTTCGGGCGGTAGATCTCGAACGGATCGCCCGCGGTGGCCGGGCCGCGAGCGCGGGGGGAGTCGGGCATGTCTGATTACATGATAGCGGACCGGCCGGCGCACCCCAGCGGCGTTGACGTGTACGTCCCGAAGGGGTACAAGCAATCCGCTCATGTCATTGGGAAGCGGCGGTTACGCGTTCGGCTTTAGCTGGCTCCAGCCGGGGCTTGTGAGGGACCGTTTCAACCGCTGAATGAGATTGCTGCGGAACCCACGAGCCTCGGACGACCGTCCGGGGTTTTTTTTTGTCTGCACGCAGGAGGCGCGAGCGTGTCCGATCGACTCGAGGACCGAAACGTGGAGGAGATTTCCAGGCTGCCCGCACCGAGCGAGTTCGTCCAGGGCCTGGCGGCCTCGCCCCGGGCGCGCGCGTGCGTGGGGGAGGCGCGACGCGCGATTCGCGATGTCCTGCACGGCCGCGACCCTGGGCGTCTCGTGGTGGTGGTGGGCCCGTGCTCGATCCACGACACGGGCGGCGCGCTCGTGTACGCGGACCGGCTGGCCCGGGTCGCCGAGGACACGGCCCGCGAACTCGTGCTCGTGATGCGCTGCTACTTCGAAAAGCCGCGAACCAGCATCGGCTGGAAGGGCCTGCTGCACGATCCCGACCTCGACGGTTCGGGTGACCTCGGGGCCGGCCTGGAGCGCGCAAGACGGCTTCTGGTCGAGCTGGCCGAGCGTGGGATTCCGTGCGGGGGCGAAGCACTCGACCCGATCTCGCCCCAGTACCTGGCGGACCTGCTGAGCTGGGCCGCGATCGGTGCGCGCACCTGCGAGAGCCAGATTCACCGCGAACTCGCGAGTGGTCTCTCGATGCCGGTGGGATTCAAGAATCCGACCTCGGGCGATCTCGGCGTCGTCGCGAACGCGATTCGCTCTGCCCGGGGCGCCCACACCTTTCTCGGCATCGATGCGCAGGGCGCCGTCGCGTATGTCCGTACCCGCGGCAACCCCGACCTGCACCTGGTGCTCCGGGGCGGTGCGCGCGGTCCCAACTTCGGGCCGCGGGAGCTGGCGGCAGCGGCCGGGCACGCGGCCGCGTTCGGGCTGCAGCGGGCGGTGCTGGTCGATTGCTCGCATGCGAACTCGGGCGGGGACCACCGGCGCCAGGCCCGGGTGTGCCGGGCGGTCCTCCGCCAGTTCCGGGGCGGGCAGCGGGCGCTGATGGGCGTGATGCTCGAAAGCCAGCTCCAGCCCGGTCGGCAGGACTGGTCGCCGGGCGCGGTGCTCGCGCCCGGGCTCTCGATCACGGACGCTTGTATCGGCTGGGACGAGACCCGCGTCCTGCTGTATGAGGCGGCCGACGCGGTGGCCCGGGGCAGGGCCTCCGCCTAGTCTCGTGGGGGCGCAGGCCAGCAGAATCGACACCTGACATGTTTTTTTGACTACAGTATAGTAAGTGTGGTTCGTGGTTCCGGGGCGAGGAGACATCGCTTGAGACAGGGAAATTCCAGGCGGAAGGAGCTGGTTCCGGTGCGGACCGCCGGTTTTTTGCCGCCCGCAGACGCGGCTGCATGCCGGATCCTGCTCGTCGGGGACGATGACCAGACGCGCGGAAGGCTCGCGGTCATCCTCGCGGTCCTGGGCCACCGGGTCGATCTGGCCGCGTCCGCGGACGAGGCCCTCAGGCTCTCGGGGGTCTCCGGGGCGCATTTCGACGCGCTCGTCACGGACCTGATCATGCCCGGGCTGAACGGTCGGCAGCTGGCCGCCCGGCTCCGGAAGCGGGCGCCGGGACTGGGCGTGCTCTTCCTGTCGGGGCACGCCGATGATCTCGGGCTCGGCGCCGAGGTACTGGATGCCTCGACCCGCTGGCTGCGCAAGCCGTTCACGGTGGACCAGTTCGAGCGGGAACTCGGCGGGCTGCCGGGCATCGTCAACGTCTAGCGCGCAGCTTCTCCCGGAGCAGCGGGCGCGGCGTCGAGCTGCAGTCCAACCGAGACCCCGGCACCGGATGCCGAATCGGGCACCGCACGGGCTGATAGAATCCAATCCGAGATGTGGGTCCAGGCGCGCACGCGCGAAGCAGGACCGGCCCGTCGTCGCCGCGGGGCGGGATCCCGTGGCTGAGCGACTCGAGGTCCGGCGTCTCGCGAGCGCGCTCGGAGCAGAGGTCCGTGATTTAGACCTGGCCTCGGTCGATGCCGCTGGAGCACGCGAGATCGAGCAACTGCTCTACGCGCACCAGGTGTTGTTCTTTCCGGAGCAGACCCTGAGCCAGGATCAGCACCGCTCACTGGGCGAGCACTTCGGCAGGATCGAGGGTCACCCGCACATCGAGAACCCCACGCTCCGCGACGAGCGCATTCTCGAACTGGTCGCGAGCCGCGGCGGCGTGGCCGACGAGTGGCACAGCGATCTCACGTTCCTGCCCGAGCCGGCCCTGATCTCGATTCTGCAAATGGTTCGCTGTCCGGCGATCGGGGGCGACACGCTCTGGTCGAACGCGTACCTGGCCTACGAGCAGCTCTCGGCCCCGCTGCGCGAGCTGTGCGAGGGCCTGACCGCGCTCCACAACGCGGAGCCTCACGGCCGTCCCGAGGTCATGACCGTGCACCCGATGGTGCGCGTCCATCCCGAGACCGGCCGCAAGGCGCTGTTCGTGAACGAGCACTTCACGCGCCGCATCGTAGAGCTCAGTGCGCCCGAGAGCGCGCTCTTGCTCGGTTACCTCGCGCGCTGGATGGCGAGCCCGCGCTTCACGGTTCGCTACGTCTGGCGGGCGGGCACTGTGGCGATGTGGGACAACCGCTGTACGCAACACTTCGTGCTGAACGACTTCGAGGGCGAGCGCGTGATCCAGCGCGTGACCGTGATGGGGGACAGGCCGGAGGGCGCCGCGCCGCGCTGGAAGCCCTATGTCCGCTCCACCGGAAAGAGCGACACGAGTCGGCACGATCGGATGCTGCGTCGCTACCTGCGCGAGCAGGGTTCCGAGAGCTAGGCCTCTCCGGCTTCTTCGGGCGGTCCCTTCAACTCGACCACGTTGCCGTCGGGATCCCGAATGTACATCGAGGGCCCGTAGCCGCCGGCCCCGTAGCGGCGTGCGACCTCGGCCGGCTCCACTCCGTGCGCCGCGAGGTGTGTGCGGAGCCTCGGTTCGTCAAACGCCGTGAGTTCGACGGCGAAGTGATCGAGGTTCCGTCCGCCTTTGCCGGGTCCGGCCCCGCCCGTCCGGCCCAGTTCAGAGTCGACGGGCACCAGATCGATCAGGTGCGCGCCGATCCGCAGTTGGATCAAGCCCAGCGCATCCAGTCGCCGCTCCTCGGTGGCGCCAAGCACGGCCGTGTAGAACGCGATCGAGCGCTCCAGGTCCGCCACACGCAGCACTACGTGATCGAGCCCCACAACCTGGATTGCCGATTCGGGCATGTGCCTCCGATCCAAGGGTTCCTGCACGCTAGGCGCGAGCAGCGTTGCCGCTTGCGCGTCTGCGTCCGAGGACGACGAGCGTTACGATCAGACCCAGCGCGATCACGAGCCGGGGTACCCAGCGGCCGATGGGCAGATTCGATGTGACCGCGGCGCAGACGCCGCCGCCCGACGGCGTCCAGTTTGCGGGATCCCAATCGCCCTTGGCGCAGTTCGCGTTCATGGCCCCGCACCAGTCCGCGCAGCTTGCCTGCGCGTGGACCTCGGCAACGGATCCCCAGAGTGCGACCCCGGCCAGAATCGGAAGCAGTCGCATACGAGCGCGGCGTGCGTGGCGGCGTCGCGAGCGACGCTCGAACCGAGTTGAGTGCTGCATTCGCCACTCCAAAGCGGCTCCGGACGCTTCGCGGTTGCCGGGAGCGAGGGGGTTTAGGCGCAGCTTAGCATCCTGTCATCAGCCCCGGGCCAGCCAGGCGCGGTCTGGAGAACCTGCGAGCGACGCTCCGCGACACGCTGCCGCGTTCTGGTGCAGAATGCGGGCCCCAGTTCCTGCCGACTCAGGGCCGTGGCTGGAGTGGAGGTGCGGGGCATGAAGTTCCTGGTCTGGCTGGCTGGAATCCTGGTGCTGGTGGCTCTCGTCGCCGCGGGGTGGCAGCACTTCCGCTATCTCAAGGCGCGGCGCGAGTTTGTCAGCGATCGGCAGTCCCTCTTCTACGCTCCGTCCACCTTCCACGTCGTGACGCTCTTGAAGACGCGACCGGGCGCGAACCTGCTCGAGGAAGTCGGCCGCTTCAAGCGGGCGGTGGAGTCGGCCGGAGCGAAGGTCGTCTACGCCGGAAAGGCGGTCCTGACCGCGCTCTCTTCGTCGCAAATTCCGGAGCCGGGCTGGGATGCGATCACGCTCACGCAGTTCGACGATCCCGCTGCCTACGCGACACTTTCGGGGAGCCCCGAGTACCAGAAGACGCTCGGCGAGTTCGAAGCCAACTACTCGATCGGGATGAACCGACCGGTTCTTCTGAACCTGGCCATCCACCAGCTGCTGTTGGGGCTGAAGATCTCGGATCTGGTCAGGCGAGCACCCGCACGCTACCCGTTCGTGCCCGCCGCGCGCGAAGTCGTGGCGGCCGAATTCGACCCCACGCGGGAGCCGGGTCGATCCGAAGCCGATGCTGCGCAACGCTATGCGCGAATCCAGGCGATGACCGAGGAGCAGGAATTCGGGAGAGACGCGGTTCTGATCGTCAACCTCGTGAAGGAGGGCACGTCCGCGCAGCGGGCCGCAAATTCCGGCTACGGGCGGGAGATGATGGGGCTGATGGCCGAGCAGGGACATGGGCCGATGCACGTGGGAAAGGCGGTCACGCTTGAAGGCGAGGCCGACTTCGACAATGTCATCTTCGTGTATTACCCGGGTGTGGACTACATGGCGCAGATGGTTTCGAGCGAGTTTTTCACCGGTATCGTCGGCGGAAAACAGCTCGGCGACACCCACGCCACGGTCACGGTCCCGCTACTCGGTCAGCTGTAGCGGGATCGCGCGCTAATACAGGATGGGGACGTTGCAGTAGCCGCGGATCGTGCTGGTGTGGACGCGTTCGAGGCCGGCCGTGTCCACGTCCCAGCGGGGAAAGCGGCGCAGCGTCTCGTCGATCGCGACCCGGCCCTCGAGGCGCGCGAGCGAGGCGCCCAGGCAGAAGTGGATGCCGAAGCCGAGGCCCACGTGGCGGTCGATCTTGCGGTCGACGTCGAAGCGGTCGGCGTCCGGGAACTCGCGTTCGTCTCGGTTGGCCGAGGCCGTGAGCAGCGCGACCTTGGACCTGGCGGGCAGCGTCTGTCCGTGGAGTTCGACGTCGCGCGTGCACCAGCGCGCCTGGATCGGAGACGGCGCTTCGTAGCGCAGGACCTCTTCGACCGCGTTCGGGATCTTGTGCGGATTGGCGACGAGATTTTCGCGCTGATCCGGAAACTGGGACAGGATCGTGGCCACTGAACCCAGAAAGCGGGCCACGGTTTCGTTTCCCGCGGACGAGATCAGCAGGTAGAACGCGAAGAGTTCGTCATCGGTGAGCTTGCGCGGGGTGCCGTCGCGCTCTCGGAGTTCGACGTCGATCAGTTCGCTCATCACGTCGTCGCGCCGGCGCGCGCGCCGCTCGCGGATCAGTCCGTGCCAGTAGTCTCGGATGTCGCCCATAGCCGCAGCCCCGGCCTGGCTGAGCCCGGTCTCCCCCGGCGCGCGGTAGAGCGAAAGATCGGTCCAGATCCGGACCTGTTCCTGGTCCTCTTCGGGCACGCCGAGCAGCGAGCTGATCACCATCACCGGGAGCTTGGCGCCGAAGTCGGCCACGTAGTCGAAGCCGCCCGCGCCCACGAAGGGGTCGAGGTAGTCGCCGCAGAGCTTTCGAATCCGCGGCTCAAGCCGCCCGATCTGTGCCAGCGTGAACCGGCGGCTCACGAGCTTGCGAAAGGCCGTGTGTTGCGGCGGATCCATGAAAATCATCGGGGGATTTTGCATGGGCTCGTCGATCAACTCGATCACGGTGCCCCGGCCCGAGATGTAAGTCTGGGCATCCAGGCTCGCCTCGAGTACGTCCTGGAAGCGGCTCAGCGCATAGAAGTCGTACTGCGCGTTGTAATAGAGGGGTGCCTCGTCGCGCATCCGCTTCCAGATCGGGTGCGGGTTCTCGTCGATCTGGTAGTCGTAGGGATCGTAGACGAGCTCGGTCGGGCTGCTCTGCACACTCATCGCGAACCCGCTTCGTCCTGCACCGCGCGTAAGCCCCCTGCGCTCAGAAGAGGATCGACAGCAGCGAAGAGGCCGACATCCAGACCACGATGACGAATCCCACCGCCCAGAAGATCGTGCGCTGAGGCATGAGCCCCTTCGCATAGCTGATCCCGTGACCGATCCGCGCGAGCGGGAAGCCCGCGAAACAGATCCAGAGTCCGAGTGTGGACGGGACCGTGAGCGCGTACACCAGGCCCACGAGCGCGAACGGAAGGCCGGCCTCTAAATCGTTCTGGTGGATGCGTCGCGTGCGCTCGACGTCCTGGTCGTGCGTGGGCGATCCCTCGAGCTTCTGCATCGCGTAGTCCTCGGGCGAGCTGAAGACCTTCTTTCCCATCCGGATGCGGCTCGTGTGGATGCCGGCTGACAGCGTCTTTAGCGCCACCACGATGCTGGCGAGCGCCCAGGCCTGAAGCCCGGGCTGCGAGAGGAGTCCGTCCATGCCTGTCTCCTTGTCCCGGGCCGGCCTCCAGGGGCCGCCGGATGGTTCGGGGACGAGCATACCCCAGGCCCGTATAATCGCGGAAACCACGGATTCGAAGCTTGCGGACCGGGCCCGTGGCCCGACGGGAGTCAGCCGATGAAGGATTTCAGGGACAAGATCGCGGTCATTACGGGTGGCGGAACCGGGATGGGGCGTGAGCTCGCGCGTCAGCTCGCGGCCGAGGGCTGCCACGTCGCGATCTGTGACGTCTCCGAAGAAGAGATGGAGCGGACCCGGGCCTTCTGCAAGGCCGAGTCCCCCGAGGGCACCCGCTTCGTGACCTTCGAGGCCGACGTCTCCGACGAGTCGCAGCTCCAGGCCTTCCGCGACGCGATCTGCCGCGAACTCGAGACCGACTGCGTCAACCTGGTGTTCAACAACGCCGGCGTCGGCGGCGCCGGCAGCATGATCGTGGACGGCCGAGAAGAGTGGGAGCGCACCTTCGACATCTGCTGGAAGGGCGTCTACTACGGCAGCCGCACCTTCATCCCGATGCTCGTCGCGAGCGATGAGGGCCACCTGGTGAACACCTCGAGCGTAAACGGCTTCTGGGCCTCGGTCGGCCCAATGACCGCGCACACTTCGTACAGCGCCGCGAAGTTTGCGGTCAAAGGCTTCACGGAAGCACTCGTGAACGACTTCCGCCTGAACGCGCCGCACGTGAAGGTCTCGGTCGTGATGCCCGGACACATCGGGACGGACATCGTGAAGAACTCGGGCAAGATCCTGGGTCGCTCGCCCAAGGAAATGACCGACGAGCAACTCGAGGAGGTCCGCGAGCGGATCGAGCGCATGGGCTTCCCGCTCGGAAACGTCTCGCCCGACCAGATCCGGGGCTTCCTGATCCAGCGCGGCGAGCAGTTCCGCGACGACGCCCCGATGACGGCGTCCGAGGCCGCCAGCGTGATCCTCGACGGCGTCCGCGAGGAACGCTGGCGGATCCTGGTCGGCAAGGACGCGGACGTGCTCGACCGCATGGTTCGCGAGGCCCCCGAAGAGGCCTACGAACAGAGTTTCATGGAGCGCCTCCGCGGCGAGACGGGCTGGGCGATCGGGAACTGAAGGCGCTTCGAGCGGATTCTGGCGGTCAGGATCGGGACGACCGGGCTCGGGGCTCAAGCTGCGATAGATTCTGCGATCGTCTGACCCACCGGTGGTTTCCTTCTTTCGCCCGTATTCCGAAGCGGCCTTCTCGTGGAGTTCTCGGAGTTGCTCGCACGAGACCTCTCCGCCTTCGTATTCGATCTCGAAATGTGGGTGGTCGAGTACTCCATCGCTCACGGGCGTCTGCGGCGCCCGCTGATCCCGGGTCCATTCACGGACGCGGTGTTCGATCTAATCCGGGTCTAGACTCTCGCTCTGGGGCGAGTTCTCTAGCGCTTCCAGCTTGCGCTTCAAGCGCTCCACGTCCTCGAGGCATTGCTCCAGGAACGCGATTACCTCCCTGTATATCAGTTCAGTCTTCTTGGCGAGTTTCACGGCCTTGAACGCCAACCCTTGGGTAGGGGCCGTCCCCACGGAAAACGTTCCTCCGTCTCTCGAAAAAAGAACTTTGCGCAAGCGCTTCCGAGTGGACTCAAGCTGTCCCGGTAGGTGAAGGCTTCGGCAGCGATCCTTCTCCTCCACGAGCTGTTGCCTCACGATCTCGATTTGCTCCTGCCAAGTTGAGCTTTCGGGCTGTGAACGCGGAAGACTTCGACCTAGACCCCTTCTGGGAATCACGCGGTCGAGTTTGCGAACTAGCTTCGATAGTCGGCCCCTGAAAAACTCTCGATTCGAGCACGCGGCTTGATGCTCCAATAGCGCGCGATACGCCGCCGTTTCGGCGGCATCGATATCATCGACTTGCCAGCGTACGAGCGCCTTCCAACGCACGGCGTCGAAAGGGCAGCCGTCGACCTGATCCTGACACAGCGGGACTTGATTGCGCCACGAGCTACGGAACGCCGCCCTATAGGCAGTATTGATATCATCGACTTCCCAGCGTATGAGCGCCTCCCATCGCCAGAGAGGCGGAATACGTTCAAACATTCTCTTGGAAACAGTTTGACCAGAGCTCCCGACCCTGTACACGTTTGGCTCCGCCGAGAAAGAGAACCGAACGTGGGCGATATAGAGAGTTCCGTACGTTCCCATGTGACCGATCGTTTTATCTTGTCGTTCTTGGTATGAAAGGCGACGAGTCGGTGTGGTTGAATATCGTTGGTGTCATCTACGAACGTTCCCGGTCGCGGCGCTGTTCTACGAACTCTCGGAGTTCCTGTGGGCCGCCCTTGCGGCGGCAATACCCGCACCCGAACTCGTTCGTCGCAGACTGGATCATGAGTCCGTGGTTGGTTCCAGGGCAGCGCGCTTGCCAGTGATGGGGACCGGTGCCGGTAGGCTCCGGAGACATCCCAAGCTCTCGTGCCGCAGCTATGATTTGGGACTCGTCTCGACTTGCCTGTCGGGCGTTGTTCTCGAGCTCCGCCTCGATCGCGCCGACCAGGCCCCAAAAACTTTGCTCGTCGATCGTTCCCCCGAGCACAGGTTTCCGAGGCCACGAGAAGCCCACCCGAGCTCGGAAAAGGGCGTCGAGTAACTTCTTCGACGCGCTTTCGATGCTCGAAGCCCTCCGGGCGACCACGGCGCAACCGAGAGAGAGAACCTGGGAGCGCTCGATCTCGATCATCGCCTCAGAGGTGACGAGGTGATCAAGAACACCTGAGCCGAGCTCGATTGCGAGCCACAACTCGTCCCGGTCAACAGTGCGTCGGACAAAGGCGGCTTCCGTAACGGTTTCGATCTGCAGGTGCACATCGTATGCGCAGAGAAAGATTGAATCCGCCGGAACGCAGGTAGCCTGGGGACCCTCGTTGAACCATGGATCTATCTTCAGCAGTTGATATTCGGTCATTAGAAATCCCTCTCCGATTCTCGTGAAAAGGCTAGTTGCGGATTCGTCGGGCATCTATTCTTCGGCTGGTGCATGATCAGGTTTCCACCACGGGTCGGTAGTCTCGGAATCGCTCGTAGCCGAAGGTCCAGGCGACGGCGGCGCGTGGGGTGCTCAGGTGGCGCGGCACGGTCAGAAAGTACGTCTTGTGCGTCCCTTCGGGCGTGGGCGTGGCATCGACGACTTCCACGAACGCCAGCCGTTCCCCCCACGCGCTCGCATGCCAGAGTTTTCCGAAACGATCCGAGCGGACCAGGGTCGCCTTTGACTCCTTCAGGTAGCGTTCGTGGCCCATGCGTTCGATTGCAACGCGCCGCACTTCCGCGTTCCTGA
>JABSQV010000064.1 GCA_013215565.1 Myxococcales bacterium
ACTCTTTGCAACCTTCGACGAAATCGGGGGCCTGCGCCCGCGGGCCCCGGTCAAGATCGCGGGCGTGCGCGTGGGTGAGGTGAGCGCGATCGTCCTCGACTCCGATTACCGCGCAAAGACCTCCCTCGACCTCGAGGGCTCGCTCGAACTTCCCTCCGATACCTCCGCCTCGATCCTCACGCTCGGAGTGCTCGGAGACCAATACATCGCGCTCGAACCCGGCGGAGAAGAGATCCTCCTGCGCCCCGGAGACGAAATCGCATTCACGCAGTCGGCGATTATCCTCGAGCGGCTGATCGGGAAACTCGTCCAGAACATCGGAGGGAGCTAGGCTTTATGCGACGCGGAATCGTGGCGGGGCTGCTGCTGGGCTTTGTTGTAGCCTTCATGGCAACTCCCTCGCGTGCCGACGAGGACGGAAGGGGCGACCAGGATCCTCTCCAGTCGATGAACCGGCAGGTGTTCGCGTTCGACATGGGAGTCGATCGCTGGGTCATCCACCCCGCTTCGCGGGGTTTGGACCGGATCTCCAATCTTCCGGTCCGCGAGTCCGTCGACAATTTTTTCGTGAACCTGCGCTTCCCCCGTCGCTTCGTCGCCAATTTGCTTCAGGGGGAACTTCGCGCCGGAGGGGCGGAACTCGGACGCTTTGTGGTCAATACGACGGTGGGGATACTCGGATTCTTCGATCCCGCCACGAAGGTGGGACTCCGCGTCACAAAGGCGGACTTCGGCCAGACCTTCGGAGTCTGGGGCATCGGCAGCGGACCGTACCTGGTGTTGCCGTTTTTCGGGCCATCGAATCCGCGCGATACCGTCGGGCTGGTGTTCGATACCATCGTATCGTTTTCGACTCTGGTCCCGTACCTGTATCTGGCGACGCCGGTCGATCTGGTGAATTATCGCTCGCTCCATGCCGCGGACATCGCCGAAGCTGAGGAGGCCTCGCTCGACTACTATGTGTTCGTTCGCAACGCCTACATCCAGCAACGGCGCGCGCTGATTCGTGGCGACAAGGGTTCCAGAAGCAGCGGCGCCGAAGCGCCCGAGGTAGATGGACTGTATGAACTCGACGACTAGGACGATTAGGACGGGAGCGCTCGGCCTCTGTTCCGCCCTGCTTCTGGTTCTTGGAGCGGCGGAGGTCCGGGGCGAGGGGGATTCTGCGGCGGACGCGACCGCTGAGGTGTCCGAGGTCATGCATCGGGTGCTCGAGATCTCCGGGACCCGAGACCTGGACGCCGCCGACCGGCGCGCTCGCGTCGAGCAGCTCGCGATGGACCGCTTCGCCTGGACCACCATGTCGCGGCTGGTGCTCGCCCGCAACTGGCGCAAGCTCACCGACATCCAGCAGACGGAGTTCGTCGACGCGTTTCAGCAGCACCTGGCGATGGTCTACGGGCGCCGCCTGGGTCGGATAGGGGACGAGACGATCGAAGTTTCCCAAGGCCGCGTCGCCTCGAACGGCGACGTCACCGTCCGCACTACGGTCCACGGGGGAGAGGCAGACGGCGTCGTGATCGCTTACCGCCTGCGCGACACCGACGGACAGTGGAAGGTGATCGACGTCATCATCGAGGGGGTGAGCCTCGTGTCGAACTTCCGCGCGCAGATGAAGGAGATTGTGAACAATTCCGGCACGGATTCTCTGATTGCAAAACTTCGCGGAAAGAGCGAAGACAAGGCTTCCGACTAGAACGCCGAGTCCGGCCGCTTGTCGTAGAAGGCGAGCGTCGAGATCAGCCCGGGGGCCACGGTTGCAAACAGGATCTGGTCCGCCTGGCGGAAGCGCTCGGGCGCTTCCACCATCGCCGTGATTGGTCCTGCGGAGTAGAGGTCCTCCGGCCCGCGGACCGCGGCCGTGACGCATGGAAGCGCGAGCTGCTTCTCGATCGCCGCGGGAAATCCGCGCGGGCTCTGCGAGGGAATCACGAGCACACTCTCCGATGGCGGCCCGTGTTCGGAAAAGAACTCACGTGCGAGTTCCAGGGTGGCCTCGACACATCGCTCCAGCCAATCGTCGCGGGTCTCAGTCCTCAGTACGTGCCGGTTGCCATCCCAGAAGGCCCTGCGCCGCAGCCGATCCGACCATTGCGGGTAGTTTCGGGAGCGAAAGGATCCGAACCCCCGCTCGGGATCGGGGGCGAGCAACAGGGCGCCGGCGGCGGGCGCGATTCCGCTCGACGGTTCGCCTGCAACTCTGCCGTCGGCTGTGACCACGAGCGCGCGCTGGGCGCGTCCGGATACGACGAAGCCGGCTGCCACCTCGAGGGCGGAGAGGAATTCGGACAGGTCGAACGAGAAGGTCCCCCTGGGATAGCCCTCACCCGGGGCCGGGTTGGCTCCGATCGCTTGCTGTAGGAAGGGAGCGCTCGCCGGCTCCTGGACGTGATCGTCGCGCAGGATCCCCGAGTAGGTGATCAGGTCGACTCGATCCGGCGGGCAACCGGCCCGCTCCAGACAGCCGAGTGCGGCCGCTGTCGCGAGTTCGCGAGAGCTCTGCTGTTCCCGGTCTCCGCGGACCGCGTGCGCGGCCTCAATCCGTGCGCGCATAGGCGTCCGCGAGTTCGTCGACCCTGAAGACCTGTGCGCCGATCACGAGCCCCGAAGCGAAGGCCAGGAGCAGCACAGACTCTCCCCGCCGGATCTCGCCGGTGCTGAGCAGGCGGTCCAGCGCCAGAAAGTGGCTCGTGGTCGAGGTGTTTCCGACGCGCGCGAGGTTCTCTCGAAACTTTCGCTCGCGGATGCCGACCACGTTCTGCCAGATGCGATCCCCGGCGCGGATGGCCCGGGCCGAGGTTTGATGCGCGACGACGTGCCCCAACTCTGAATACGGGATCCCGGCCTGTGAGAGCGCTTCCTTCATCACCGAGAGTGCGTCGAGAAGCGCGATGCGGTGAAGCTCGGCGGCGTCGGTCAGCATGAAGGCACCCGGGCCGTGCGGGTAGCCCCTGCCGATGCATAGGTCGCTGTATTTCGCGAGCGTGACGAAGACCGAGGACTGGATGCCCTGAGTCGGGGCGCAGTGCTCGATGATGGCGGCTGCACCGGAGTCTCCCACGGTGAGCGAGGCGATCTCCGGATGCGTGATCCGGTCCACGTTCGCGCGGGCGTTGTGTGCGAGGTGCGTAATCCACTCGCCGCTTACGACCATTCCGCGACGGATGGTTCCGCGACGGATCGCGTCCTCGAGAATGCTGACGCCCGTGAGCATGCCCGCACAGGCATTTCCGACGTCGAAGGTGCGCGCCCGGTGCGCCCCGATCGCGGCCGCGACTTCGGCGCTGAGTTGCGGCTCGAACTGATACTCGAGGCCTTCGACGTAGCTCGTAATGCCGCAGAAGATGAGCCAGTCGAGGTCTTCGGCTTCCCAGCTAGAACGTGCCAGGCAATTGCGGGCCGCGGCGACTGCGAGCGTCCGAGAGTTGTCGCCCTCGCCACAGACGCGTCGTTCTTCGACGCCGGTGAGCCAGGTGAGATCGATCGATTCAGCCTGCTCGCACTCGGCGAGTAATGCGTCGGTCGTGAGCCGCGCCGCCGGAAGTTCGATCCCGATGCTCTCTATCCGGGCCCGAATTTCGGCGCCTGGGAGCCGATCAGTCTCCGGAGGCATAGCCGGCAGTCTACCACCCGGCTCCGGTATTCCCGATACGACTCGCCGCCCGGACCTCTCGGAGAGGGGCGTCCTACTCCTTGACGCCGCGAATCTTCTTCGTCAGGCGCTCGCGGGTCGACTCGAGACGGAAGGTCCGGAACATCGCATCGGCGATCTCGACATCCGGATCGAGGCCCTCGATCAGCATCGAAGACGAGGTGCCCTCCTGGAGATTCTGTGCGACGCCTCGCGTGGCAACCCAGTGGTCGCCGAAACGCTTGATGCTGTCGTACTCCGAGTTGAGTTCCTTGACTTCGACTCGGGCGTGGTCCCAGTGGCGGGCCTTGAGCGCGATGTAGTGATCCTTCTCGAGGTACACCATCGACTTGGAGTAGCGAGAGCGCTTGAGCGGCTTCAGCTTTGCGAGCACGACATACACGTCGACGCCGCGCACGACCTCGTCGGGCAGCCGTTCGTAATCGGCATCCTCCACGTTCTGGAAGGCGATGTCGTCCCAGCTGAAATCGGTTCCGCCGACACCGGCGCCGCCGCGCATCTTGACTCTTCGGACACGCCGATCGCTCGGTCGGTAGACCCACTGTTCAGAGGCGCGGTCCGCGCGGACGACCATCAGGTAGGCGGTCCCCTTCATGTCGAAGGGCTCCTTGAACTTGACCAGCGTCTTGTTGATGACGTCGTCGACGGGTTCGTCGTTCTCGTCGCGGTAGTCGCGCCAACGAACCCAGAAGCGCGTTTCCTGCTCGTTCCCGCCCGGGTCGCGCGAAATCGAGCGCTGGTGCTGGACCGCGGAATGCAGCTTGTTCTTGAGGAAGCGCGAGTAGAGTTCCTTGCCGGTGAGCGTGCCCCCTTCGGGAATCGCATCCTCGACCTCGTCCGCGGAGGGCCCCTGGGACAGCGCGCCGCTAGGTGCAGCGACGTCGAGGTCGTTCTCGCTCGGGTCGACCGACTCGACCGCAGCCGCTGGAGCCGGCGCCTGGCTCTTCGAGCCCGGGCCGGGACCGACGTCACGCAGCCCCGAACTCCCGAGTTGGCCGGTCGGCGGCGTGCGGATGCTCTCGGCCTCTTCAGCTCCGACTGCGGGAGTTGAAACCCAGCCGCACAGTACAACGAGCAGGCCAACTGCTAGACAGGGCAGCAACCACCCCGGCTGCCCGAGCCAGAACCTCACCTGCATTGTGTCACCCTAATCTAGAGCCAGCCGAGGGAGAATTTGCCCCCCCCTCAGTGCCGGGATGCGCCCTAATCTTGACAGCTGGGGCAATAGTGGGTCCCTCGCTGCCCCACGACAATCCTCCGAATCCGAGAACCGCAATGGTAACATGGCTGCCCCGCGCGTGCGTACACCCGCCACTCCGTCTGGTATCGGCCGTCCTCGCCGTCCGGGGCGACGAAGTCGCTCATGCTCGAGCCGCCGGTGGCGATCGCGCGCTCCAGGACCTCGCGGACCGCCTGCGCCAGCCCGTCGCACTCGCGCCGCCGCATCCGGCGGGCGCGGCGGGTGGGGCGGATTCCCGCCAGGTGGAGCGACTCATCTGCGTAGATGTTCCCGATCCCGGCCACGATCGACTGGTCGAGCAGCAACTGTTTCACGGCTGCCTGGCGTCCTCGGGATGCCGCGAACAGGTGGTTTCCCTCGCACATGAGGGCATCTGGCCCCAATTTCCGGAGTCTCGAGTGGTCTGCGCCAGCCGCCAGCCAGAATACCTTTCCGAACTTTCTCACGTCGCGGAACAGCAGGTCGGGGCCCTCGTCCGCGAATTCCACGCGCAGGTGGGTGTGCCGATCCCCCGCGAAGGAGAGTTGCTCCTCGGGCTTCAGGCTCGCCCGCGCGGTGGCCGACAGCAGCCGCAGGCTCGAGGTTCCCTCGGGAAAGAGCTGGCCGCTCATGCCCAGGTGCAGGACGAGCCGGGATCCGTCCTCGGCGCGGGCCAGCAGGTATTTTCCCCGGCGCTGGATGCTCCCGAAGGTCCGCCCGCGCATTCGCCGCCGGAGCGAAGCCGGGTCGGTCAGAAAAAAGTAGCTGGGCGGCCCGGTCCGGACTTTCGCGACCGTACGCCCGACCAGGAAGGGCTCGATTCTGCGGCGCGTCACCTCGACTTCGGGCAGTTCGGGCATGGCTCGGCCTGCAGTCTACCGTACGCATGTGACGCCGGAAGCTGCGAACGGTTCGCGGCTCTTGCTTGTTCCGGACCCCGGCAGCGCCCAGAATCGCGCGCCGTGGAGCGCCCCCCCCGGAAGCGCGGCACCTGCCGCAGGAACCACAGCCTGTGCTCAAATTGCACAGACGAGAAGAACCGGGCCACACGAGTTGTGCGCGGGGGTTGCATGGTCCGGAGCTTGCGGCGGAGGAGATGCGCATGAAGCGACGCCTCGCCGCGGCGGCCCGGTGGGCACCGTTCGGGGCGGCCTCGTTCCCGGCGCTCGCTTGGCTCACGGAACTTTTCCTCGAGCGCGCCGCAACTCGGGCGCTGGGTCTTCCGGTCCGCGTCGGGCCCGTCCGGACGCGCCGCAACTCCGGCGAGTTCGAGATTTCGCGGATCGCGGTTGCAAATCCGCCGGGATTCCGCGAGCCGCACTTGCTCGAGGTGGCCAGAGCGCGGGGATCTCTGCGGCTCGCGACCCTCGGCTCGGAGGTGATTCGCGTACCCCGGCTTGAACTCGAACATGTCGAACTGGTCCTGGAACAGTCCCGACATGGCAGCAACTACGGCGCGGTTCTGCGCGGATTCGGCGGTCCGGACGGGTCCGGTCGGGAGGACGCGGCCGGCCCCGGGCTGGTGATCGGGGAACTGAGCATCCGGGACCTGCGAACCCGGATTCGTTTCGCGTCCGGCTCGGCTGAGCGCAGCCCATTCGAGGTAGAAATTGCCGAGCTTCGCTTCGACGAAGTAGGATCCGACGGTCCGAAGCTGCTCGTGGGCGGACGTTTTCTGCAGTTGCTGGTCGGCGGACTCGTCCGCGCCGTGCTCGCGAAAGGAGATCGGCTCCCCGGGTTGCTGGCCCGCGACCTGGCCGAGCAGGTCGCGTCACTCGGCGCGCTCTGGCCTTTCGCCCGGCGCGCTTCGGAATCTCCGTCCGGGCGAAGCTAGCAGGAGCGCGCCGTGTCCGATCATCCGCAGAACCCTGAGATCAAGTTGTTCGACGGGGAGTTCTACGCTCGCGATCCGCACGCGAGTTTTCGATGGATGCGGGAACACGCTCCCGTCTACTGGGATTGCCAGGCCGAGATCTGGGGCATCGCGTGCCACGCGGACGTGCTCGGGATCTCGAAGAACCCCGCCGCCTTCTGTTCTTCCGGTGGATCGCGGCCCGACTCGCCCCCGATTCCGTCGATGATCAACCTCGACGCTCCGCTCCACCGCCGGCGCCGGGCACTCGTGAACAGTGGCTTCACGCCGCGTCGCGTGGCCGACCACGAGCCCATGATCCGACGCACCTGCGTGGAGTTGATCGATCGCGTCGCGCCGCAGGGCGGCTGTGACTTCGTCCGGGAGCTCGCGGCACCGCTCCCGATGCGCGTGATCGGCGACCTGCTCGGCATCGAGGCCGAGGATCACGACATGCTGCTGCGCTGGTCCGACGCTCTGATCGCCGGGCTCTCGACCAGCGCGGGCCCCGAGAATGCCGAACGCGCCGCGCGCGCCTTCATGGAGTACACGGAATACAACCGGAAGGTGGTCGCCGACCGCCGCGCGAAGCCTCTCGGTCCGGACCTGATGAGCATTCTGGTTCACGCCGAGATCGACGGCGAGAAACTCGGCGACGACGAGCTGCTGCAGGAGGGGCTGCTGATCCTCGTCGGCGGCGACGAAACCACGCGCCATGTGATCAGTGGCGGCATGGAGGCGCTGCTCCGGCATCCCGATCAGTTGCGCGCGCTCGCCGCGGATTCAACTCGAATTCCGACCGCGGTCGAGGAGATGCTTCGCTGGGTAAGCCCGATCCAGAACATGAGCCGCACGGCCACGCGGGAGACCGAGATCGGGGGCCAGAAGATTCGAGAGGGCGAGCGGGTCCTGCTTCTCTACCCGTCCGCAAATCGCGACGAGGCGGTCTTCGACGTCCCCTTTCGCTTCGATGCCGCGCGGAGCCCGAACGACCACGTGGCCTTCGGCGGGTACGGCGCGCACTTCTGCCTGGGCGCCAGCCTCGCCCGACTCGAACTCCGAGTCATGTTCGAGGAACTGCTTCGACGGATTCCGGATCTCGAACTGGCAAGCGACGCGCCTCTTCCGCTGCGCCCCTCGAACTTCATCGTCGGCATCGAGGAGATGCCGGTCGTCTTCGGCCCCCGGCGTGCTTGAGTCGGGCCGGCGAGCACGCGGGTTTCACGGATCAGGAGCGCGTGCGACCCCACGCGTCCCAGTAGGTGATCTCGCGGGCCGGCCTGCGTTGGGCCGGGCGTAGCCGGGCATTGCGCATGTAGGCCACGGGCAACAGCACGGTCTGGGTGACTTCTTCCGGAATCCCGAGCAACGCCGCAGCCTCGCGCTCGTGGACCAGGTGGAGCGTCGTCCAGGTGGTTCCGACGCCGCGCGCGCGTAGTGCCAGCATCAGAGACCAGGCCGCGGGCAGGATCGAACCGTAGAACGCGACCTGGCCAGCGATGCTGAGTGGATCGGGCCGGCCCTCGATACAGGCCAGAATCAGGGCCGGGAAGCGATCGAGACGCTCCGCCAGCGCCTGCTGAGCGGGACGGGGCTGCGGGGGCGCGGTCCCGGCGGAGTGCGCGTGCGCTTCGCGCAAACTCCGGTAGCGCTCGAAGGCGCGCCGATACAGCTGCCCCAGTTGGGCCTTGCGCTCCGGGTCGGTCACCACGAGGAAGCGCCAGGCTTCGCGATTCGCGCCGGTCGGGGCCTGCGCCGCGAGGTCGATGCACGCTTCGAGCAGTTCGCGTTCGACCGGGCGGTCGAGGTCGAGGCGCCGGCGGACCGAGCGTGTCGTGCTGAGCAACTGATCGCAGCTTTCGAGGTCCATCGCCCGCAGCATAGTCGAGGCGTTTGCGGATGGGGTCTAATGGGGCATGCTCGCCGCGACGGGCACCACCGCTACCCTTCCTCGGTGGTCTGGGGGGCGCTCCGGCGCGCACGCTCGGGCCGCGTTTCGCGCTTCCCGGAGCGCAGGGGGAGTCTCGTGTCGCTGACGCCGGGAGCCGGTCCACTTCTGGTTCTGGCCATGATCCTGGTTGCCGGGATGAGCCTCGGCTGGCTCGTCCAGCGTCTGCGCCTGCCGGGGGTGACGGGTCAGGTGCTGGCCGGGGTCATCATGGGCCGGTTCGGCCTGCACCTGTTCGAAGAGGCCGCGGTCGAAGCGTTGCAGCCGCTCACGCACTTCGCGCTGGCCCTGATCGGGGTCACCGTCGGAGCCCACCTGAACCTGCGCAGACTGCGAAACGCAGGCAGGCGTCTGCTTCTGCTGTTGCTCGCGGAAGGCACGCTCACGCCGGTCATCACGGTCTCGGCGCTGCTGCTCCTGACTGACATTCCGGTCACGATGGCCTTCCTGCTCGCGACGCTCGCGGTCTCGACGGCGCCCGCAACGGTGGTGGCGATCATCCGGGAGACACGCTCGCGCGGGACCTTCGTCAAGACGCTGCTGGCGGCGGTCGCGATCAACAACATGGTCTGCATCGTCCTCTTCGAACTCGTGCGCGGGGTGGCGCGGCAGCCCCTGGTGGCCGGTGGGGAGAGCATCTTGTTCGGGCCCGAAGCTTACGAGGCCCTGCTCGGGGGCTTGGGCCAGCTCGGGCTCGGGGCATTGCTGGGCGCCCTGGCAGCCGTGGCGACACATCTGGTCACGCTCCGGGTCGCGCGCCCGGAGCGCCTCACGACGCTCTCCGTAATCTCGATCATGGCCACGATTGGGCTCTCGTCGTACGCGGGACTCTCGCCGCTGCTCTCGTGCATGGTGCTCGGGGTGGTCCAGACCAATCTGAACCCGGACCGCGATCGTCTGGTCGACTCGGTCTTCGCAAACTTCGAGCCCGCGATTCTGTGCACCTTTTTCGCACTCGCGGGACTTCACCTCTCCTTCGAGCACGCGGGCCGCGTCGGTCTGATTGCGGCCGTCTTCTTCGCTGCGCGGGTCTTCGCGAAGTTGCTCTCCGCAGAGGTTGCGATGCGCTTCGCGCGCGCGACCGAACGCGTCCGTCGGAACCTCGGGATCGCGCTGATCCCGCAGGCCGGGGTCGCGATCGGGCTGGTGCTGCTGATCCAGGATGATCCCGCGTTTGCGCCCGTGCACGAACTCTTCCTGGCAGTGGTTCTGACGGCGGTCACACTGGCCGAGATCGTGGGTCCGGTCACGACCCGGATCGGACTCACGCGTTCGGGTGAGGTGGGCCAGGACCGGCCCCACCTCGTGGATTTCATTCAGGAGGAGAACATCGTCACGGACCTCGAGGCGCACTCGATGGAGCATGCGATCGAGCAACTCACGGATCTTCTGCTCTCCTCGCACCACCTTCAGCAGGTCGATCGCGAATCGATGCTCCAGTCGGTGCTGGAACGGGAGGCACAGGTCTCGACCTGCCTCGGTAGCGGGCTCGCAGTGCCGCACGGCGAACTCCCGGAGGGTTTCTCGATGGTCGGCGTGATGGGCATCAGCCGCCGCGGGCTGCGCGTCGAAACGCCCGATGGTCTCCCCCTGCACTGCATCGTGCTTCTCGCCACGCCGCGCGGCGAGCGCGACCGGCACCTCGAGGTTCTCGCCGCGCTGGCCCGGACCGTTGGCGCGGACTCGGCCCTGCAGCAGGAACTCTACAGCGCAAAGAGCCCGGCCCACGCCTACGAGGTCCTGCAGAGCGAACGGGCGGCTGATTTCAATTACCTTCTCGAAGAGCCGGGGGATCCGGGTCCGCGATGAGAGCCTTCGTGCTAGGCGCGCTGCTCTTCGTCGGAGCGGGAGCTGCGGCGGCCGAGGCGCCGAGCCGGGCCGACTTTCTGGCCGAGTTTCTGCGGCCCGAGGCCAGCAGCTTCACGGCCCGCTTCGGAGAGACCGGCACCGAAGCCTTCCACCCCGAGAAGCTGGCGCTCGCGCGCGCGCTTCCGGAGGCCGCGCGCGCTGACGGCGCCGAACTTCGAATGCTGCTCGTGATCGGGCCGAACGGGTCCCGCGACAGCTACACGGCGGTGACCGTGCTCGCGCGCGGGGGGGGGATGGAGATGACCGGGCTCGTCCTGGAGGGCCCGAAGATTATCCAGAAGGGCGGGACGGCGATCGCTCCGGACGCCCTGGGTCGCTTCGTTCGCGAACTGACGCAGTCGTCGCTGCTGCGTGCGGGTGGAGCGACGCCCGAGCAGGTCGAAGCGCGGCTTGCGGCCGGGGAATCTCCGCCCGACCGGCGTTTCGACCTGCTCCTGGCCCTCTGGAGCGGGGCGAGTGGGCCCGTCTTCTTTTTCGGGGACCTCCGAACCGAGCCGCGTTCGCAGGTCCGGCGCCTGTTCTCCCGCGTGAACGCCCGGCTTCACGCGCTGGGCTCCACCTACCCCGGGTCCCCGGATGCACCCTGACTCCCGCGAGTCCCTCCGCTACCGTGGGGAACCAGTTTCCAGGGAGGATTCTATGCGGTTTATCAGGCCGGGCTGTCGGCCCCTTGAGAGCGGGAGGATACGCGCGTGAGGGCTGTCTGCGAGAGGTTGGGTCCGGTCCTGCTTACGGTGCTGCTGCTCTCTGTGCTCGCAGCGGCTGACGAGGAGGGCCCGGATCTCGAGGCGCGCGAGCGCGAGGCCCGGAGGCTGATCGATCTTTCCGGTGTCTACCGGTCCATGGACTTCTGGCCCGGGATGGCGGTGAGCGCGGCCGGCCCCTACCGGGGTCAGGCGTCTCCCGAGGTCTTCGAGGTACTCGAGATCACGCTTCGACAAGGGTACGATTCGGCGGTTGCGCGCGAGATCGAGGTTCAACAGCTGAGCACGAACTTTGATCCGGATGCGCCCGGTCCGATTGAGTGGTGGTTCAACTCGGACCTCGGCCGCCGCGTAGAGAGTCTGGAACTGAGGGCGAATAGTCCGGAGGGGAGCCAGCAGATGCAAAGCTACTCGCAGTTCCTCGCGTCGAATCCTGCGCCCGACGAGCAAGTCGAGGCTGCGGAGCGCTACGACCGGGCAACCGGGAGGTCGGAGTCGCTTTCCCGAACGCTCTACGCGATGACCGAATCCATCTTTCTCGCCTTGAACGAAGTCGCCCCGCAGGATCGGCAGCTTTCGGCGGAGCAGGTCGAGGAGCAACTCGCGAAGCTCAAGATTCAGCTTCCCATGGTGTTCCGGGGCTTCATCCTCGCGCAGTTGCTCTACATCCAGAAGGACCTTTCGCGCGAGGAGCGGTCCGAACTGGTGGCGTTCAGCGAGTCCGATTCCGCGCAGTGGCTGTATCGGAACCACATAAAGGGTCTCGATCGCGCGCTCGAGAACGGAAGCCGGCGCTTTCGCGAGGCCTTCACGGCGCGCCTCGCGAAGCAGAGCAACTGAGCCGGCGGCGGCGTTTCGATGCCGAGGCTCAGGCAGGTCCCGCGCGCGGAGGCGGCACCCGAAGTTCTCGAATGGTACGAGCGCCTGTTCGGAGCGCGCGACCCCGTGGCCGAGCCCGGGACCTCGACCGGAACGCCCGGGGACTGGTGGACCGTGTTTGCACTGGTGCCCGACGTCTTTCGTCACGCCGTCGCGGGCTTTGCGCTTTACCGGAGCCCGAAGCGAAAACTCGATCCGAAGCTTCGCGAGTTGGGACAGACCCGGGCCGGTTTTGCCCGGGGCAGCCAGTTCGTCTTTTCGCAGCACTGCAAGGCGCTGCGCGAGCTGGGATTCAGCGACGAGCAGGTGGCGGCAATTCCCGCCTGGCAGAGTTCCGAGTTCTTCTCCCCGATCGAGCGGGCGGTGCTCGCCTACACCGATGAGTTGGTGCTCGCGGGGGGTCGAGTCTCGGACGGAACCTTCGCCGGTCTGAAGCGGGAGCTCTCGGACGAGGAGATTCTGGAACTCACCTACATCACGCTCACCTACGAGCTGCATGCGACGCTCTGTCGCGCGCTCCGCCTCGAGTACGACGACGTTCCGGAACGGGTCGTCGAGCTTCCGGTCCCCAGGTAAGCGAGCGGCGGATCCCGGCGCGCATCGTCGCCCCCAAGCGTGGCCCGCATCCGCTGCTGCGTCCGGGTCTCGCACTGCGGGAGCGAATCCGGGGCTTTGCGAGGCGCCGCCGTCGGCGGCGCCTGCGAGGAGTGTAAGGCTCGAACCCCGGCACGCTTCAGCCCGGCACGGCTGTGCGAGGATGCGTGGGGCTGCCGCAGCGCCGTGTCTTTACGGGAGGAAATCGCGATGCCGAAGCTCCAGACCCTGAACGTAAACGGAGTCGGACGCCTACCGGCCTTCTCTCACGCCACCGTCGCGGGCGGCTGGATCTTCGTGTCGGGTACGCTCGGGACGAAGCCGGGGTCGTTCACGCTCGTCGAGGGCGGGACCGGTCCTGAGACCACCCAGACCCTCGAGAACATCGGCCGGATCCTCTCCGGGGCGGGCGCGAGTTTTGCCGACGTGGCCAAGGTGAACGTGTATCTGACCGACATGGCCAGCTTCGGCGAGATGAACCAGGCCTACCTCACATTCTTCGAGTCCGATCCGCCCGCGCGGATCACCATCGGCTGCGCGGGCCTGGCCCTCGGCGCGGCCGTCGAGATCGACTGTGTCGCGGTCCGCCCCTAGCCCGGCGCAGGAGCCTGTCGGAGTCCGCTAGCACGGCCACCTCTGGCTCGAGCGGGGGCTCCGCCAGTGGGCCGTAGACGGGCCGGGTGCGGTCAGGGGCCTGTCGCGCTGCCGGCCTCCGGGCGCTCCGAACGGGCCCCGGGACTGGCTGCGGGAGCCGGAGCCGCCGGCGGCGCTGGCTCGGCCGCGGTGTAGGAGAAGCTCTCCTGCGCCAGAACCTCGCCCGTGTTCGTGACCACCGACACGGTCCACTCCCCGAGCCAGTTCGTCTCGAGCTGCTTGCTCGAGAAGACCCGCCAGCGCGGTCCGGCCACCTCGAACGGGACCTCGGCCAGCACCTGGCCGTTCCATTCCCAGCGGTGGAGGACCTGGGTCCCTGCCAGGTTTCGGAGTTCGGTCCAGAAGTAGATCTGGCGGTGATCGTTCGAGAGCTGCTGGATCGCTTCGGCGGGCTCCCTCTCGACCACGGCCAGTGTGAACTGAGCGCGCGCGACCTCTGCGGAAGGCGCCGGATCGGAGACCACCGCTTCGTCCTCTGCGCGGGCGCCGAGGCTCAGCCCCCCGCTCCAGAGAATCGTCAGAACCAGAATCTGAGTGAGGCGTCTCATCGGAATCCCCTCCAGTGGCTTCAGTCGAGGTAGCGGAGCCGCGATGCCTGCGCCAGCGCCATCTGCGGGTTGCTAGAATCGGGGCAGGTGCTCAAGAACGTCAAGACGAGAGTTTGGGCCTTCGACGCGGAGTGGGTCCCCGATCCGCTCGCGGGCTGCCTCGTCTACGATCTTCCGGATCCGGCCGGCTCGCCCGAAGCCGTCATGCAGGCCATGTGGCAGAAGGGGGGCGCCACGGAAGAGGATCCCACACCCTTTCTCAAGACGGTCCTCTGCCGGGTCGTCTCGATCGCGGCGTTGGAGCGCCGCGTCGACGCCGACGGCAGCGTCGCGCTCAAGCTGACGTCGTTGCCGCATGCGTCCGAGGGAGCCGGGGACGCGAGTGAAGCGGAGATCCTGTCGACCTTTCTAAATGCGGTCGGACAACACAGACCGCAACTCGTCGGGTTCAACTCGATCGACTCCGATCTCCAGATCATGGTCCAGCGAGCCGTGATTCTCGGGCTTCAGGCGGCGCGTTTCGCGCAGCGTCCCAACAAGCCCTGGGAGGGGATCGACTACTTCGCGCGTGGGAGCGACTGGAACGTCGACCTCAAGCAGCTGCTCGGCAGCTGGGGGAAGACCGTTCCCTCGCTACACGAACTCGCGGTCCAGTCCGGAATCCCGGGCAAGCTCGACGTGGATGGAAACCAGGTCGCCCGGCTCTGGCTCTCGGGACTTCAGCGCGAAATCGTGCGCTACAACGAGTTCGACGCGGTCACCACCTACCTGCTGTGGCTGCGGGTGGCACATTTTTCGGGGCATTTTTCTGAGGGCGAGTACGCAGAAGAGCAGCAACGGGTGCGAGACCTGCTCGAAGAGAATGCCCGGTCGGAGAGTGGCGCGCACTTCGGAAAATACCTGAAGGAGTGGGACCGACTCGAGGCGATCGTCGCGTCACGCTGAACTCGACGAACCCGGCAATTCCAGCCGGCGACGGCGGTCGGGATGGAACGAGAAGACAATCGACGAGAGGTAAAGGAGCCAGTGTGCGCCGCTTTGCGAACCGGGTGCTGTCCTATTTTCGCCGGACCGGACGCTACCTGAGCCACAACGACTCCGGACCCCCGTTCCCCTTTCGAGACTTTTCCGAAGAGGTCCGGGCGATCCCGGCGGGGACGGCAGCGTGGCGATCCTCCTGATTCGTCACGGAGAGACCGACTCGAACCGGCAGCGCATCGTGCAGTTGCCCGAGACGCCGCTGAGTGAGCGTGGGCTGGAGCAGGCAGAGCTGCTGGCTGCGCGCTTGGCCGGCACCGGCGTGGCTCGCGTTCTATCGAGCGACCTCGCCCGTGCGCGAATGACGGCGGAGGCGGTGGCCCGACGGTCGGGCGTGCCGCTCGAACTCGACGCTTCGCTACAGGAGCGCAACTTCGGCGACTTGCGCGGACACAGTTACCGGGAACTGGGGATCGACTTCATGGCTCCCGGATACGACCCGCCTTCGGGCGAGAGCTGGGAAGCGTTTCACGCGCGCGTGAACCGGGCCTGGTCCCAAGTTCGGGCAGCGAGCGAACGAACCGATGGGGATCTGGCCGTGGTCAGTCATGGCCTCGTCTGCTACTCGCTCGCGCTGCGTCACTTTTCGCTCGGGGTGCACGGAACCGAGACGCCCCGCTCCTGGAGCAACACCGGAGTGACGGTCGTGGATGCGGGACCGCCCTGGGAGGTCCGGCTGCTCGACTGTACCGCGCATCTGGATGGGACCGACGCGCAGGCAGGGGGGGTCTCGGGTCTCTGAGCTTCACGCGGTCTCTCGATGCGGGGCGGTGGAGCGCGAGAAGAGGGAAGATCAGTGCGCGTCGTTGGCCGTTACATCCTGTTCCAGATTCCGGGAACGCTCGTGGCCGCGGTCATACTCTGGACACTGCACCTGAATCAGCTGATCTCTTTCGGCGCAGCCGTGATCCTGCTCGGAATCTGGATCGCCAAGGACTGCATCCAGTTCCCGTTCGTGCGGCGCGCGTACGACAGCGAGCCGAGCCGGATGGTGGGCGCGGCGCGGCTGCTCGACATGGCCGGCGTCACCGAGGAGGTGCTCGACCCCGTGGGTTGGGTGCGAGTCGGGAGCGAACTCTGGCAGGCGGAGGCGCACGGCACCGGGGGCGATGCGATTCCAGCTGGCACCGAGGTTTGCATCCACGCGGTGCGCAATCTGACGCTGCTGGTACGGCCGGCGCACGCGGCGTTGCCCGACCCGAAGTCCGCCGACTAACTCTGGAAGCGGACCGGCAAGCGTCCGGGGACGCGGAACAGCGAGGCGCCCCACTCGGTCTTCTCGTTCACGAGATCGAGCCCCCGCAACCTCCGGACCAGACCCCCGATCGCGAGCTGAGCTTCGAGACGGGCAAGGTGACTGCCGAGACAGAAGTGGGCGCCGCCGCCAAAGGCCATATGGCGGTTGTCGCGGCGTTCGATGTCGAAGCGGTCCGGGTCGGGGAAGACCTCCGGGTCGCGGTTTGCGGCGGCCAGCATCGCGAACACCTGCGCGTCCTTCGGGATTTGAACGCCCGCAAACTCGGCATCCTCGTGCAGGATGCGCACCGTGAGCGGGATGGGCCCGTCGTAGCGCAGGCACTCCTCGACCGCACTCTCGATCAGGCCGGGGTCGTGCCTCAACTTCTCGAGTTCGTGCGGATGGAGAATCAGTGCGCGCACGCCGTTTCCGATCAGTCCGATGGTCGTCTCGAAGCCCGCGATCAACAGTCCGATCGACTGCGACAGCAGCTCGTTTCGCGAGAGCCGGTCTCCCGCTTCCTCGGCACGGATCAGGTCGGAGATCAGGTCCTCCCCCAGTTCCCGTCTGCGGGATTGGATCAGATCCTCGAAGTACTCCCCGAGCTGCTCTGCCGCGCTGGCCGCACGCTCGACCACGTCCGGCGGCGACATCTGCGCAGCGAGGCCGTGCGTCGCGTCCGCGGTCCAGACCGTGAAGGTTGCCCGGTCCTCGACGGGGACACCGAGCATTTCGCAGATCAGCGCTGACGGAAGCGGCAGCGCGAGGTCGGCGATCACGTCCATCTCGCCGTTTGCCTCTACACGGTCGAGCAGTTCCTCGACGATGGCCTCGGCGCGGGGCCGCCAGCGCTCGATTGCGCGCGGCGTGAATGCCTTGCTGACCAGCTTGCGCAGGCGCGTGTGGTCCGGTGGATCCTGCCGGAGCATGAATTCGCTCCCGTCCGTGCTCTCCTCGCCGGGCCGGGTTCCGTCGGAGCGGCGCACGCCGGCCCGCACCTCCCGAAGCAGGCGCTCGATGTCGGCGTAGCGCGTGAGGCGCCAGATGCCGAATGGGGCCCGGTGTACGGGCTGGAGCTCGCGCAGTTGCTTGAGGGCCGGGTAGGGGTCGTCGCGAAAGGCCGGATCGAGGGGGTTCGCCCCGAGCCAAGGATCGCTCTCGTGCGCTGCAGCCGTCGCCGTGCTTTCGGGTTCCCCGGGGCCGGGTTTCACGCTCCCTCGCGGTCCTTGAAATGCCCTGCCTCGTAGTGGGAGGGCAGGTTCAGCACTGCGCTGGGGAAGAACTCGACCAGAAACTGCACGACGTCGCGCACCGAGACCACGGCGCTCGGGCAACCGTCATCGTCCACGACCGGGATGTGCCGGAAGCCCCCGACCGCCATCTTGTTGAGGACCCATGCGATGCTGGCGTCTGCCGGCAGGACCTCGGGGTCGGGAGTCATCACCTCGGAGAGCTTCAACGCGGCCGGATTGCGTCCCCGGTCGACGATTCGGAACAGTACGTCTCTCTCCGTGAAGACCCCGATCAGGCGGGTCTTCGCGCTCCCGTCTTCGGTGATCAGCGCGACGCCGGTCCGCTCTCGCTGCATCCCGCGCATCGCATCCGTGACCGAGTTCTCTCCCCGAAACAGAAGCGGCGGGCGCGTGGGCAGGTTGCTCAGGGGTTCTTCGAGCAGGTGTTCGTCAAATCCGCTCCGGCGAGTCCGGGCGTCTTCTTCGAAGTAACGCTCATCTCCCTCACGCGTTTCCGTGCGGTTGGGCATGCTTTCCTCTCCAGCCTCCGGGACCTGCCGGGGACCAAGCCCGCCGTTTTATTCGCATCCCCCGAAGCGTGCGGGCGGCGCTTCGGCAATCTGCTTGCACGCGGCGACGCGTTCAGCGTCCGGGGCTCCCGATCTCCGTACCGGCCAGGGCGGAAGGGCGAAGGTTCCGGGCAGTCCGAACTGCGATCTCTGCAGCATGCGTGAGCCGCGTCCCGCCGCCAGCATACCAGAGTCGGGCCCCGCAGAGCCCGGCCGGCGCGCTCTGGACTAACGCGAGGGGGGGCCCAGAAAGGTGGCGAGTTGGCGGGACTGGGCGATCAGGACTCCGTCGCGGCTCCAGATCTCGCCGTCCTCTTCGACGAAGCCGTCTCGCGCCGTCTGCGAGCGAAACAGGGTCAGGTAGAAGTCCTCAGGACGGGCGTCGGGGAGCGGGAGACGGGACCGAAAGTGGATCGTCAACTCCAGCGTCGGGAGGCCCGGTAGCGGATTCCCCGGGCGGCTGCGCGCGCGCTCCAGGGTGGGCGGCGGCCAGGCGTCCAGGAATGCTGCCACCTGCGCGGCATCGGCCGGCGCCCCGTCCCGCAGCCGGATCCAGCCTCCCGCGCGCAATCCCGTGTCTGCGGCGGGGACGGGACGCTGCTCGTAGCGTTCGCGGATCGTGATTGCCTCGGACTCTGCGATCAACCGGTCACAGCGTTCGGGCGCAGGCACCTCGGGCCTGGTGCGGTGCTGGAATTCCAACCCCGTTCGAGTGCGCGAGAACGCGGCGAGTCCAACCGCGCAGAGACGGCCGCCCTGACGCATTCGGCCCGACACTGTCGTCAGCGAGCGGCCGCTCCGCTCGATCGAGGTTTCGATCCGCACAGCGCCTCGGGTCGGCGCGCTGGTGAAGTGCGTGGTGAAGCTCCGGGGCGTCCGTTCCGGATCGTCGATCGCGGCCGAGAATGCGCGGAGCAGGATCGCTGCGACGTAGCCGCCGTTGGGGCCGCGGGTAATCCACCAGCCGGGATCGATGTCTGCTTCGAAGCTCCCGTCGCTGCTTTGCGCGACGCGTGTATCGCGTTCGAAGCGGGTGGTGGGGCGCATGGCTCGGCTCCGTGTTCGCGGCGCCCGAAACAGCTCGGGGCGCCGGCCCGGGTTCGTCGGGCGGGCTGCGGCGGTTCGAGTCCGCAACTCCCTCAGCCGGGATCGGGGCCCTGGCCCATTTCGCGGGCCGCCCCGAGCAACTCGTGACCGCTCGGACGCTGATGGATGCGCAGCCCGAACTCGGGGGCCACGGCCAGCACATGGTCGAAGATGTCGGACTGAATCCCCTCGTAGTTCGCCCAGGCCTGGTCCGACGAGAACACGTAGATCTCGATCGGGAGCCCATCGGTGCCCGGCGCGAGTTGACGGACCAGGAATGTCATGCCCTGGTGAATCTTGGGGTGGCCCCGAAGGTAGGCTTCGATGTAGGCGCGAAACGTACCGACGTTCGTGAGCCGGCGTCCGTTCACGAGCTGCGAGCCGTCCACATCCCGCTCGCGGTTGTAGTCGACGAGTTCCTGGCGCTTCGATCGCACGTAGTCTCCGATCAGGTCGAAGCGTTCGAAGCGTTCGAGCATCTCGTCGCTGCAGAGTCGGATCGTGCTGATATCGATGTAGACCGCGCGCTTGATGCGGCGTCCCTCGGACTCTTCCATCCCGCGCCAGTTCTTGAAGGAGTTTGTAATCAGCGCCTGGGTCGGGATCGTGCTGATCGTCATGTCCCAGTTCTGGACCTTGACGGTGTAGAGCGACACCTCGATCACGCTGCCGTCTGCCCCGTGGCTCGGCATCGAGATCCAGTCCCCGCGCCGCACCATATTGTTATTCGAGAGCTGCACGCTCGCCACGAAGCCCAGGATCGAATCGCGAAAGACGAGCAGGAGCACCGCGCTGAGCGCCCCGAGTCCGGTCAGGAGGCCCCAGGGCTCGCGGTTGAGCAGTACCGAGAACATGCCGATCGCGGCCAGGATGTAGACCAGGATGCTGACGAGTTGTATCCAACCCTGGATCGGCCTCCCGCGAGAGCCCTCGGACTCCTGGTAGATCGCGAGGGCGACCTTGAGTGCCGAATTCACGACGACCGCCGAGATCGCGATCATGTAGACGAACGCGAGGCGCTCGATCCATTCGCGCGCCGGACCGAAGGCCGAGGCGAAGGCATAGATCACGATCGCGGGGGCCAGATGCGCGAGGGACTTGAACACCCCTTCCTGCAGGAGTCGGTCGTCCCAGCGCCCGTGCGTCCGCGAGATGATCCGGGCCGCCAGGCGGACGAGTTGGTGCCGGACCAACCAGTCCGTGGCGACGGCCAGAATCAGCACCCCGGCAATCGCGACCCCGAGCGCGAGCAGGCTGCCCGCGTCACCCGCGATTCCGTAACTCCCGGCCAGTCTCTCCAGCCATTCGAGCATGCGCTTCCTCCCCGTTCCCGGCCTGCGCGCCGGAGGCGCGAGTCCCGGGCGTCGGGTACCCTATAGTACCTTCGCTTCCGGTACCGCTTTTTTCAGGCTGTAGAGGAGAGTTCGTGGAAGGTCCCGAGATCTGCCTTACGCAGGCCGCGGTTTCCAAGGTTCAAAGCCTGGTCGAAGCCGGCGGCCGGGAAGGCATGGCGATCCGCGTGACGGCCACGGCCGATGGACCGGCGGCCTTTCGCTACGCGCTTCAGTTCGTAGAGGCGGACGAGCACGTGCCGGAGGACGCCGTGGTGGATCAAGCCGGAGTCGTGATCTACATCGATCCGGAGAGCGTCGAATTCCTGAGGGGTGCCACGATCGACTTCGTCGACGATCTCTCGGGGGCCGGCTTCAAGTTCGACAACCCGAACCGGCCGCCGCTGCTCGAAGATCCGATCGCGGCCCGCGTTCACCGCCTGATCGAGGAGCGGATCAATCCCACGGTCGCGTCCCACGGGGGCCACGTTGCGCTGATCGACGTCAAGGACGGGACGGTCTTCGTGCGTCTCGGCGGTGGCTGCCAGGGTTGCGGTCAGGCAGACGCGACGCTCAAGCAGGGCATCGAGGCCATGATCCGGGACGAGGTCCCCGAGATCACCAGTGTGCTCGATACCACCGATCACGCGGCCGGCGAGAATCCCTACTACGAGCGCTAGGCCGGTCGCCCCGGAGGGGGCACGGGACGCTTGCCCATCGAGTCGCCGGCGCGGCTCCGGGTCACGGTCGCCGCCGACCCCTGAGCTATTCCCGCGTCGCATCGACGCGTCCTCGCGCTGACCACAGCGGCGGCTCGGGGCTAGCTCCCCGCCGTGGGAGCGAGATCGCGGGCCGCCTGACGCGGATCGACACCGAGCGGCATGATCGAGAGCGCGGGCGTGTCGACGCCGTTGTCGACGTAGCGCTGGATATGGGCCCGGCACTCCTCGGGCGTGCCGTGAACGATGAGTTCGTCCACCACCTCGTCCGGGATCGCGGCGGCCGCTCCCCGCCGGTCGCCGCCGCTCCACTTGTCCCACATTTCGCGCAGCGAGCGCGTGCGTCCGAGCCACTCGTGATAGGCGGCGTAGACGGGGACGTTGAGGTACGCGTTCACCGCGAAGCGCGCCATCTGTCGGACCTGGTCGGTGTCGGGGTTCGGGCACACGAAGATCCGCGCGACGATCTCCTTGTCGTCTCCGGACTCCTTGACCAGCGGGACCACGCGCTTCACGTCGTCGGCCGAGAGCCAGTTCAGAATCGCGCCGTCGCCCTCCCTGCCCGCGAGGCGCAGCATGCCCTGGCGCAGCGCTGCGACCAGAATCTTGGGCGGTTCGTCGAGCCGGACTCCGAGCCGGAAGTTCTTGATCTCGAAGGTCTCGTACGCTTCGCTGACTTTCTCTCCCGTGAACGCGCGGCGCAGAAAGCGAACCAGGTCGCGCGTCTTCTGGTAGGGCTTTTCGAACGGGATCCCGTTCCAGTTCTGGACGATCACGTTCGACGAACTTCCGACCCCGAGCACGAAACGCCCCGGAGCGGCCTGCGCGAGAGACGCGGCGCTCATCGCGAGCAGCGCGGGCCCACGCGTGTAGGCCGGAAAGATCGCGCAGCCGAGCCTCTGCGCGGGCGCCCAGGTCGAGGCCAGGGCGAGCGGCGTAAAGCCGTCGGTTCCTCCCGCCTCGCTCGTCCAGAGATCCGTGTACCCGAGCGCGGCGAGTTCCTCGAAATACTCGCGCTGCGCGTGGAGCGGAACGCCGTCGAGAGGGATCGTCATGCCGTAGCGCTGCATCCGGTTCTCCTGCCTGCGGGCTCCGGTCCGGCGCGTCTGCCGCGCGGCCGGAGACCTGAGAGTCCCGCACGCATGGTACAAGGATGTGCCACGATCGAGGAAGGGAAGGAGGAGCGATGTCGCTCGAGGGACGGATCGCGCTGGTCACTGGAGGGAGCCGCGGGATCGGGCGCGCGATCTCGCTCGGGCTGGCCGAGGACGGGGCCGACATCGCTGTCAACTTCCACCGGGACGAGTCCGCGGCCAAGGAGACGGTTCGCGCGATCGAGGCGCTCGGCCGCCGGGCCCGGGCCTACCGGGCCTCGGTCGAGAACTTCGAAGAGGACCGCGAGATGGTCGAAGCGGCGAGCCGTGAACTCGGCGCGATCGATATCCTGGTCAACAACGCAGGGATCGCGAGCCGCGGCCGGAGCGTGGAGAAGACCGAGCCCGAGGAACTCGAGCGTGTCGTTGCCACGCACGCCTTTGCCGCGCACTACCTCTCGAAGCTCGTGGTGCCCGGCATGCGCGAGTGCGGGCGTGGCGATATCGTGATGATCTCGAGCGCCGCCACGCAGTCCATGGCTGGAGGCGGTGCGCCGTACAACATGGGCAAGGCCGCGCTCGAAGCGCTCGCGGTCACGCTTTCCAAGGAAGTGCGCAAGTACGGGATCCGTGTGAACGTGGCCGCGCCGGGCCTGGTCGAGACCGAGATGGGCCGACGGCTGATGAAGGCTACGGCAGGCGTAGACGATCTGCGCCAACTCGATGCACACATGCCCTTCGGGCGCGTATGCCAGCCCGAGGACGTGGCCCGCGTCGTACGCTTCTTCGTTTCCGACGCCGCCTCCTACCTGACCGGCGAGAAGCTCTACGTCCACGGCGGGGGGCAGGCTTAGGGATCTCCCCGCTGGCGGGGTTGAAGTTCGACGCTCGACATGCCGTCTCAACTCTGATGTCGCGCTCCTCGAACAGGGTCGGACCCGGGCGGCGGCCCGGTAAGAGCGAGGTAGACTCTGCCGGGGTGAGAGAGCGGCAGGTCTTCCGGGCGCGCTTCGGGCTTGTGATCGCGGTCGCCCTCGGGTGGCTCTGGGCTTCGGGCCCGGTGCTGGCGTCGCCGTCGGTTCCCGACGGGGCCTACGGCGAGGTGGTCTTCGAGGGGCGCGATCGCGCCGACCCGAAGGTCGAGCTGCGGCTGCTCGCGGACGTGTCGGAAGCCCGCGCGGGCGAGCCGTTTCGGGCCGGGGTATTGATCGATCTCGACCGGGGCTGGCACGTCTACTGGCGGAACTCGGGCGAGTCGGGGATTCCGACCCGGCTCGAATGGCAGATCCCGGACGCCGAGTTGGGTCCGGTCGAGTGGCCGGCGCCCGAGGTGTTTGGCGAGTCGGACGGCATCGTCACGACCTATGGCTACCAGGGACAGGTGCTGCTCGCGAACGAGGTGGTGCTCGATCCGGCCGCGTATGCGCCCGGCGATACGGCCGAGCTCCGGCTCGAGGTCGAGCTGCTCGCATGCCTCGTGCAGTGCATTCCGGGGCGCGCAACCCTACAGCGGACGCTTCCGGTCGGCGAGCGTTCGCAGCTGGCCGGGCGCGGCACGCTCTCCTTCTTCGAGCGCTATGCGGATCTGCTTCCGCAGCCTCCGGAAACGCTCGGGATCGAGCTCGAGGCACTCTACTCGCAGAGCGCGGTGCGGCCCGGCGATCGGTTTCGGGCCGCGCTCGCTGTCGTGGGCCGCGACCGGCTCGGACGGCGCGACGCTGCCGCGGCTTTCGTTCCGGATCGGACGGAGGGGATCGAACTGGAGATCACGGGCAGTCGCCCCCATCCCTTCTCGGAGACCGGGCTGCTGATCACGCTCGCGGGCGCGGCCGGGGATCGCGATCCGGGACGGCACCAGCGGCTCCGCGGTGTGCTCGCACTGCTGGGAACCGGCCTCCGGCCGGACTGGGTCGAGGTCGACCTGCCGCTGCCGCGTGCGCGCGCGGGCGCCGAGGTGTCGGCCTATCCGGCGCCGTGGTTCGAGCCCGTCGCCCCTGCTGGAATGGGGATCGGCCTCGGGCAGGCCGTGCTCTTCGCGTTGCTCGGTGGACTGATCCTGAACCTGATGCCGTGCGTGCTGCCCGTGCTCGCGATCAAGGTGTTCAGCCTCACCGAACTCGCACAGCAGGGACGGCGAGAGTTGCTCGCGAACGGCTTTGCCTACACGTCTGGAATCCTCGCGACGATGGGGCTGCTTGCAGTCAGCGTCGCGGGCCTGCGCGCGGCCGGAATCTCGGTCGGCTGGGGCTTCCAGTTTCAGGAACCGCTCTTCATCGTCGCGATCAGCGCGGTGTTCGTGGTGTTCGCGCTCAATCTGTTCGGGGTGTTCGAGATCACGATCGATGCGACCCGCCTGAGCCAGGTCGGCGCGTCGGGAAGCGCGCGGCGGCAGAGCTTCTTCGAGGGCCTGCTGGCGGTGATCGTCGCCACGCCCTGCTCCGCGCCGTTCCTGGGCGCCGCGGTCGGGCTCGCCTTTGCGAGTCCGCCGCCCGTGGTGGTGGCGGTCTTTCTCGCGATCGGAGTCGGGCTGGCCTCGCCGTATCTCTTGATCACGGCGGTTCCCGCCTGGGCGCGCCTGATCCCGCGGCCGGGTCCGTGGATGCTGCAGCTTCGGCGCGTGCTGGGGTTCGCATTGCTCGGCACCGTGGTCTGGCTGCTGTGGATCCTGGGCCAGTCCACCGGGGTGATGGGCGTGACGATACTCCTGGCTTTTCTGGTCGCGGTCGCGCTTGCGACCTTCGTCTACGCAGGCCTCCAGTCGGCGCGCCGGCCCGGGCTCGCGTGGATTTCGGTGCTGGTGCTGGGCGCGCTTTCGATCGGCGCGTTGCTGCGCTTCCCGTTCGAGGTCGCGCCGGCCCAGGCCGGGATCGAAGAGCCCGCGCGCGCCTTCGGCCGCAACTTCGACCGGGCCGCGATCCGCCAGGAACTCGAGCAGGGGCGCGCGGTCTTCGTCTACTTCACGGCGGACTGGTGTCTCACCTGCAAGGTGAACGAGTACGTGGTCCTGAACGATGCGCGGGTGCGGGGCGAGATCGAGCGGCTCGACGTGGTCACCTTCAAGGCGGACTGGACCCGGCGCGACGAACGCATCCGCGCGGAACTCGCGCGGTTCGGCCGGGCCGGGGTGCCCGTGTACCTGGTCTATTCACCGGAGGACCCAGAGCATCCCGCACTGCTCTCGGAACTCCTCACGGTCGACACCGTACTCGAGGCGCTGCGCGCGGCGGCTCCGCCGCGCGCCGGCTAGCGGGATCGCGCGCGCCTGGTCTCCTACATCCGGGCGGACGAGACCCCGCACGTCGAGACCCTGAAGACGACGCTCTCGGAGATGAGCGACCGGACCTTCCTCGGGAGTTCGGGGCGCAAGTACAAGGGCAGCGACCTGATCGGCCAGGTCTGGGACAGTTCGCGCCAAAACTCGCTGGGCCCGAATCGCGAAGAAGCGAGGCGCAACGCGGTCGCGGACGTTCCGAACGGCTGAGGTTCGACTTCGACGGACATGCCGTCGTGGGCTGCGCCCCAAGCGCATCCGCTGCCGATGCTCGACGAGCGGCGCCGCACGATTCTGCGGATCACGGCCGGCGGGGTCCTGATGAAAGACCGACGTGTTAGCGCCGGTCGGGTTCGAGATCGCTCAGAGAACTTTTTCGAACCCCTCGAACTGCGGGTGGCCAAGGACCAATCCCTTCGATCCGCCGGCTCCACCGTGCGCTTTGCGGAATGCCTCGGAGCGGGTCCAGTCTTCGAAGGCCTCGCGCGACCCCCAGGTCGAGTGAGAGATGTAGAGCGTTTCTGACTCGTTGGTGGGGCCTCGGAGCAGTTGAAATCGTTCGAATCCCGGAACTCCGTCCAGGAAGGTGTCGCGTTTGCGCCACACTTCCTCGAACTCCTGCTCGCGGCCGGGCTGGATCTTGAAGCGGTTGGTCGCGATGAACACGGGCGGTCCTCCGTCATCTGGAATCTGGAACAGTCATGATAGCCCGAGCGTCCGGGTTCCGGGGCGGATCCCGATCCGGTAGGGTACGCGGCGCGTCGCCCATTCCGGGGCGCGAGAGCACGGCGGGGGCCAGCACATGTGGAAACGGATCCTTCTCGCGCTCGCGATCCTGGGCCTTGGAGCTTTCTGTGTG
>JABSQV010000065.1 GCA_013215565.1 Myxococcales bacterium
GCTCAGTCGAAATTGACCCCGCATTACAAAATGATTTGTTAGCAGAGCTGCAAAGTGAGCTGACCTCTGGTGGCGAAACGCTGACCTTTGAGGTTGATGCAAGCGGTGACCTTGTTGGTAAACTACCTAATGGTGATGTTGCGGTGACCGTGACTTTATCTGGCGAGCAGCAAGGCCAAGATGTGAAAGTTACGGTGACCATTACGCAGAATGTCCCGTTAGATCATACTAATACTGGTGACATCAGCGGCTACATTACTTCCGCCAATGATGAAATTCACATCAATGTGCCAGTGCAAGCGACAGATACTGACGGTGATGATTTAGATACGCCAGCCAATGTCGATATCACGATCACCGACGGTGCAAATCCATCGTTCGGTACGGATTCGGGTGTCACGATTGATGAAACCACGCAGAAAGGCGATGTCATTTCTGGTCAGATCCCATTGGATGTGGGCTCTGATGCGATTGAAAGCATTGTCTTCCAAGCTGTGCAAGCTGGATTAACGGGGATCATCAGTAGTGGTGAAGCGACGACTTTCACGGTTACAGGTAATACTATTACTGTTGTAGACAGTGCTAATAATCCAGTTATGACGGTGACTATCGCTACTGATGGTTCGTACGAAGTGACCGTTACAGGCCCTATTGACCAAGGTGACAGTGAATCCACCAACATTGATTTGAAGGTGACTGCGACCGATAAAGATGGCGATACCACTGACGGTGTCATGGGCATTACCCTCACTGACGGCATCAATGCCGCGGGTGGCGACCAAGGTGTGTTAACGCTGACCGAAGGTGATTTAGATACAGCCGGTGACGGTGTTAACACTGGCGATACAGATACGACTTATCCTGCATCTCAATCTGGCTCGTTTGTGATCAAAGCGGGTGAAGACAGCCTTGTTCCAAGCTCGGTAAAAATCGCCCCAGCATTACAAAGTGATTTGATCACCGAACTGCAAAATGAACTAACGTCCGGTGGCGAGAGGCTGACCTTTACAGACGATGGCAGCGGGAACCTTATCGGAACATTGCCAAGCGGCGATGTGGCGGTGACGGTGTCTTTGTCGGGCGAACAAGCAGGCCAAGACGTGAAAGTCACGGTGACCATCACGCAAAACGTCCCACTGGATCATAACGGTTCAAATGGAACTGGTTACATTACTTCTGCTGGTGACGACATTCACATCAATGTGCCTGTGCAAGTAACAGATACTGACGGTGATGATTTAGATGTGCCTGCCAATATCGATATCACCATCACCGACGGTGAAAATCCATCGTTTGGTACTGATTCTGGCGTGACCATTAATGAGTCAACCGAGAAAGACAATACAATTTCAGGTCAACTCCCATTGAATGTGGGCTCAGACGCGATTGACAGCATTGTCTTCCAAGTCGCACAACCTGGATTAACGGGGATCACCAGTAACGGCGCCGCGACGACGTTTACGGTTGTTGATAATATATTAACTGTACTCGACAGCGCTGGCGAGGCCGTGATGACGGTCACTATCGCGACGGATGGTTCATACGACGTGATTGTCACCGGTCCTGTTGATCAAAGTGACAGTGAATTGACCAATATTAATTTGGGTGTGACAGCCACAGATAAAGATGGCGATAGCACTGACGGCACACTCGACATTACCCTCA
>JABSQV010000066.1 GCA_013215565.1 Myxococcales bacterium
CTGGACTTCAAGGCCATGGAGGCCGCGGTACCCGACGCGCTGGTGGACGCCATCGCCATCACCGGCCGCCCCGATGAAGTCCGCGACCAGCTCCGCCAGTGGGACGGACTCGCGGAGCACGTGCTCCTCTATTCACCGAGCATCGGCCTGAGTCCGGGGCGCGCCCGGGAAAACCTGTCCGCGATCATCGACACCTTCGGCACCGGATGACGCCGGAAGGCCACGAAATCGACGCGGGCGGACATCGCCTCCACGTCGATGTTTCGGGCACCGGTCCGCCGGATTTCGTCTGCCTTCACGGACTGGTGGACAGCGTCGCGATCTGGGCCCGCGTGACACCACCGCTCGCAAAGACAGGCCGCGTGGTGCGCATCGACCAGCGTGGCCACGGCGGATCCGAGGCGCCGCCGGGGCCCTACCGGCGGGAAGACCTGGCCTCGGACGTCGCCGCCGTGCTCGCAAGCCTGGCCGTCGAGCGCGCCGTCCTCGTCGGACATTCCATGGGCGGCATCGTCTCCATGACGACGGCGCTGTGTTACCCCGACCGGGTGGCGGGACTGGTGCTCATCGGAACGGCAAGTCAGTGCAACGCCAAAGTGGCCAGCTGGTACGAGCGGATCGCGGCAGCCGGTGAACAGGACGGAAACCCGGGCCTCGCCCGAGCGATCTACGGCGAGAAAACCCGCAAGCAGATCGCGGGCGACGCCCAGGGAATCGCCCACGTCACGCGCACGCTGAAGAGCCTGTGCGAGGATCCCCTCACGACGAAGCTCGCCGCAATCCGGTGCCCCGTGCTGCTCGTCGTGGGAGAAAAGGATCCCATGGGGCCCAAGGCCTCTTCGATCATCGCGGAAAGCCTGCCGGACGCCCGGCTCGAAATCGTTCCCGACTGTGGTCACTGGATCCACGTGGAACGACCGCAGGTGCTGCTCGACGCGATCGAGCGGTTTATGCCCCGAATCCAGGGAGGACACACCCATGTCTGATCCCCGCATCCCGCTGCTCCCCGAAGCAGACGCCAAGCGGGCCGCAGAGGAGGCCGGCGTGGTCGAAGCCATCGCGTCGCTCAACATCTTCCGCGTCCTCCTGCGTCATCCGAAACTGGCCAAGCAGGTGAACGACCTGCTGATGACACTGCTGTTCAAGGGCCGGCTCGACGCACGCCTTCGCGAACTCGTAATCATGCGCATCGGTTGGTCCACCGGATCCGTCTACGAGTGGACCCAGCACTGGCGCATCGCCCTCGGGCTCGGCGTCACCGAAGAAGAACTCCTCGCGGTGCGCGACTGGCCTGCCCACTCGGAATGGTCGCCCGCCGACCGGGCGGTTCTCGCCGCCACCGACGACACGCTCGCGCACGGGGCGGTCTCCCCCGCAACCTGGGCCGAGTGCGAGACAGCGATTCCCGGGGTCGAGGAGCGGCTCGAACTGCTCGCCGCCATCGGAGCCTGGCGCATGATCTCGCAGATCCTGCGCAGCCTCGACATACCGCTGGAAGACGGCGTCGAAGCCTGGCCGCCGGACGGCGTCTCACCTCGCTGAGCCGGAGACCTGGGGGAGCGCGATCGACTCGAGTCCCGGGCGGATCACGTTTTCGTAGCGATCGAGGAACTCCTCCGGGTCGCCGAGCAGCGAAAAGACGAAGTGACGCGCGCCCGCCCGCGCGAACCCCTCCATCTGCTCGAGGCAATCTTCCGCGCGCCCGAGCAGGCAGTACCGGCTCGCTGCATCGCGGAACGGTCGGTTGTAGATCGTTCCGAGCATCGCGGCCGCGCGGTCGAGCGCTTTTTCGTAGTGATCGTCGAGCAGCGTGAAGAGAAACGCGGCCGTCTCGAAGCGGACCTCCGAACGACCCGCCGCCTTCGCGTGCCCTTCGATGACACCCAGATTGGCGGCGTACTGCTCGGCCGAGCACATGTGCGAGATGTAGCCGTCCCCCAGCGCGCCGGCCCGGCGAAAGGTCGGACCTTTTCGACCCCCGACCACGATGGGCGGCCCGCCTGCCTGGACCGGCTTCGGGTCGAGCGAGACCGGGCCGAAACGGAAGTGGCGTCCCTCGTGCACCACCCGGTCCTCGCTCCAGAGCCGGCGCAGAATTTCGATCGCTTCATCGGCTCGGCTTCCGCGCTCTCCGACGGGCACTCCGGTCGCCTCGAACTCCGGCGGAAATTCTCCCCCCACTCCGACTCCAAGCGTGAGCCGGCCGCCGGAAAGCACGTCGAGCGTCGAGGTCACCTTGGCGGTGGTCGTCGGATGACGCAGCGGCAGCAGGTAGACACCCGTGCACAGACGAACCCGCTCGGTCACACCAGCGACGAACGAGAGCAGCGTCAACGACTCGAGAATCGGGATATGGAAGGAAACGTGGTCGCCCACCCAGAGCGACTCGAAGCCCGCGGCTTCGATCCGCCGCGCCAACGTCAGGGCACTGCTCCGCTCGCCGCCCGGCAACACCATCCCACACTGGATCCGGTCGTCGCACACGAGTGTCTCGGCCACAGGAACCCCCTTAGTGGAACAACTTGGCGACGACGGTATTCCAGAGCGCGCGGGCGGCGAGCCACACGTTCGCAAGCCGCCAGCGCGACAGGTCGGCGGGGCGTCCATCGATCCAGGTCCCGCGCACCTGGATCTCCTCCAGGTCGGCCGGATCCATCTCGAGCGGGTTTTCGGAAAGCCAGACCAGATCCGCCGCCTTGCCCGGCGTGAGCGACCCGCGTTCCTGTTCCTCGAAAAGCTGCCACGCGGCATCGATCGTCATGGCGCGCAGCCCGTCGGCCACGGAGATGCGCTGCTCGGGTCCGAGCGGTTGGTTCGCGCCCCGCGGAACCCGGGTGACCGCCGTCCGCAGCGCGCGGAACGGACCGATGGGCGTCGCCGGATTGTCGGTGTGGAGCGTCACGTGGTGACCGGCGTCGATGGCCCAGGCCATGGGCATGAAGCGCTCGGCGAGCGGTTCGCCCACCAGCTCCGGCAGAGCGCGGCCGTAGAAGTAGACGTGATCGATGAAGAAGCTCGGCGTAATTCCCAACGTCCGGGCCCGGGCGAGTTGCTCGGGCGTAATCGCCGCGTTGTGCTCCAGACGGTGGCGGTGGTCGGCGCGGGGGTGCGCGCGCAACACGATCTCGAAGGCGTCGAGTGCCCGGTCGATCGCCACCTCACCCTGAGTGTGTACGGAGATCTGGTACCCGCTCTCGTGATACGGCGTCACCAGTTCTACGAATTCCTCGACGCTGTAGTTCGGCTTTCCGCGGTGATTGCGGCCCAGGCCGATCCGCTTCAACGTGAGCGGCGTATTCCGGTAAGGCTCCGAGAATGCCGCGCCGCCCGTGTACGGCGAGCCATCCATCCAGAACTTCACACCCTTCACCCCGAAGCGCGGCCCGCCCGTTCCCGGTGGAGTCTGCTCCGGGTCGAGTTGCTCGGGACGCAAGTAGACGAATGCGCGGACCGGACTCGTGGGGTTCGCCACCACCTCTTCGATGGGCCGAACCGGGTCTTCCTCCCGGGAGATCGGCCCCGTGATCCCGAGCGTCGTGTAGCCGGCGCGCGCGTAGTCGGCGAGCTGCCAGCTGAAGAGCAACTCGACTCCGCCCGCAGGCGGGGGAGGCATCGCGTCGAGCACCTCCGCCAGGGCCTCGGTCTCGTAGATCACACCGTTGAGCCGGCCCTGGGCGTCGCGCAGGAACGCGCCGGCGCCGGGAGGGTCCGGCGTATTTTCGTCGATGCCCGCCGCCCGGTAGCCCGCGCTGTTCAGGTAGGCCACGTGCATCATCTGCGTCAGGACCAACAGCGGCTGATCGGGCGCCAGCGCGTCGAGTTCGGCGAGGGTCGGCGGGTCGAGATCTTCCACGAGCACCGGGTCCCAGCCGAAGGCAATCACCCAGTCGTCCGAACCGGCCGCAGCGATGGCCTCCCGCAGCGCTTGCATCACCTGAGCGCGCGTGTCGTAGCGGAAGCCGCTGATGTCGGCGGCCTGGCCGAGCACCGCGGTGCCAATGGGATGACAGTGCGGCTCGATCAAACCCGGCATCAACACACCGCCCTCGAGGTCGACGAACTCGGCATTCCCGGCGCGCGACCGCAGCTCGGCCTCGGAGCCGAGCGCCACGATGCGGCCGTCCTCGACGGCGAGCGCCTCGGCCCGCGGCCGCGCCTCGTCCATGGTCAGGATCTCGCCGCCGCTGAAGACGAGATCGAAAGCCGGGGCCGGAGCCACCCAGAGCTGGGTTCCGATCCAGACGCCCGCGATCCACCTTGCCGACGACCCGCTCATGGCCAAGAACACTCCCGCTGGCCCGCGACGCTAGCACCGCTCGTTTCGGGGACGCCGCACACAGCGGGGGACTCGCCGCTTTCCGAACGCCATGTCCGTCGATGACATCGCGTAGACTGGGCGCCGATGGCCAACCCCCGGCGTCCCGTAACCCGTCCCGCGGTGCTGAAAAAAATCCGGACGCTGTGCCTCTCGCTTCCCGAGACAACCGAGAAAGAGGCCTGGGGCGGCCCCACCTTCCGGGTGAAGGACAAGATGTTCGCCATGTACATGGACAACCACCACGGCGACGGACGCGTCGCGCTCTGGTGCAAGGCCATCGCGGACGCACGCGACGCCGTCGCCGCCGCCGATCCCGAGCGATTCTTCGTGCCCCCCTACGTGGGCGCGCGCGGCTGGCTCGGCGTGCGGCTCGACAAGCGAATCGGCTGGAAACGCATCACCGAAATCGTCGAACACGCGTACCGTCTCACCGCACCGAAGCGGCTCGCCGCAGCGCTCGACGACCGCTGAAGAACCCGACGGGAATACCGAGAGGAACGCACCGGATGCCGGAGACCCAAGCCGCCCCCAAGGCCGTACGCGACCCCGAGAGCTTCCGCGATGCCCTGGACGCGTGGATGAAAAAGCAGCGTCCCGAGACACCGGACCTTCGGGTGCACGACGTCGACATGCCCCACGCGACCGGCTTCTCCAACGAGACGGTCTTCTTTTCCGTTTCGTGGAACAGCAATGGCACGAGCGAGAGCGAGCGTCTCGTCGCGCGCATCGAACCCCGCGACGGCGGGATCTTCCCGATCCAGACGCCGGCCGGGGACGTATCGGTCGGGCTTCAGCACCGCATCATGAGCGCCGTCGCCGAAACGGGCGTGGCGCCGATCCCGCCGATGCACGCCTACGAGCCCGACCCGTCCGTGCTGGGGAGCCCCTTCTTCGTGATGGGTTTCGTCGACGGAGCCATACCAGCGGACGTGCCCCGCTACAGCACACACGGCTTCCTGGCCGAAGAGGCGACACCGGCGGAACGCGAACGCATGATCTGGAGCGGCCTCGACGCCATGGCCGCCATCGACCAGCTCGACGGAAACCAGCTGGATCTCGACTGGCTCGACGCCTCGGGCGCCGGCAAGCCCGTGTTCCAACAACAGATCGACCTCTACCGCGCCTACACGATGGACGCGCTCGCCGGACGCGAACACCCGGTGATGATGCAGGCGCTCGATTGGCTCGACGCCAACGCGCCCCACGACGCCCCCATGGGCTTCTCCTGGGGTGACGCGCGTCTCGGGAACATGATCTGGCAGGACTACCGGTGTGCGGCGGTCCTCGATTGGGAGGCCTGCGCGCTTTCCCCTCCGGATGCGGATATCGGCTGGTGGGTGATGTTCGACCGCATGTCCTTCGACGACATGGATGCCAGGCGTCTCGATGGCTTTCCGACGCGCGAACAGATGGTCGCCTATTGGGAGGAACGCATGGGCCGGTCGGTCGCCGGCGGGATCCACTACTGGGAGGTCTTCGCCGTCATGCGCTTCTGCGCCATCTTCATCCGCTTGTCCGACCGCTTCCTTCAGGCGGGCTTCCAGGACGAGGCGAGCAGCACGGCGGTGAACAACGGCGTGACCGAAGCGCTGGCGCGGCTACTGGGGATCGAAAGCGCCTGATTTCAGCGTCCCTTGTATTTGGGGGCGCGCTTCTCGACGAAGGACGCAATTCCCTCGCGAAAATCCTCGGTCTTGAACAGCTGATAGAGCTCGGCCATCACGTGGTGGGCGTTGGCCTCGAAGCTCTCGTCCAGACCAAAACGCATGCTGCGCTTGGACGCGGCGACGGCCAGCGGTGCGTTCGCCGCCAGCTCCTGGGCCCAGCTCGCCGCCTCGGCGACGAGCTTCTCGTGGGGCAGCACCCGGTTGGCCAGGCCCAGGCGTTCGATCTCCGAAGCGTCGAGCCTTCGGCCCAGCAGCACCACCTCGCACGCCTTCTGCCAGCCGATGAGCCGGGGCAGGAGCCAGGTGCCACCGCTCTCGGGCACCACACCGCGGCGAACCGGCGGCGCGAATTCGGCCTTGTCCGAGGCGAGCAGGAAATCGCAGCCCAGTGCCAGGTCCATTCCGTAACCGGATGCGGGGCCGTTGAGCGCGCAGAGAACTGGAGTGTCGAGGCGACGCATCACGAGCGGCGGCGTCTCGCCGATCTTGAACGAACCGGCGGACACGGTGCCGGCGACCCCGCTGGAACCCGAGGCAACGTCCTTGAGGTCGAGCCCCGAGCAGAAGCCCCGTCCCGCGCCGGTCAGGATCATGGCGCGCACGTCCGCGTCGTGGTCGAGCTCGAGAAACAATTCGGAGAGTCGGGTCAGCATCTCCCCGGAAATCGCATTCAGCCGATCGGGCCGGTTGAGTGTGATCGTGGCGACATGACCCTCGCGATCGAGCAGTACTTCGGACATGGGGGACCTCTCGGCAGCGGGCGACAGCATCCAATCTATCGCAGCGACTCACGGGGAGCGAGAACCGCAACGACTGAAACGACGCCTAGCGACGCCAGCGGACCAGATCGTGGCCCAGTTCACCGACCGCGCGCGCGCCGATCAGGGTCATGTTGCGTCGGAACCCTTCGTCGAACCATTCGAACACCCGGTCGACGCCGGGCTCGCCGGCCACGCCGAGCCCGTACAGGAACGCACGCCCCGCCATGCAGGCCCGGGCACCGAGTGCCACGGCCTTCACGATGTCGCTGCCCCGCCGCACACCGCCGTCACAAATCACCTCGGTGCGATCTCCGACGCGGTCGACGACCGGCGCCACCAGTTCGAGGGGCGGCGGCGAGCCGTCGAGCTGACGCCCCCCGTGATTCGAAAGCACGATGGCTTCGACGCCGGAGTCTGCCGCGAGCGCGGCGTCCTCCACCCGCTGGACACCCTTCAGCACGATCGGGCCGTCCCAGATCGACCGCAACCAATCGACGTCCGCCCAGCTCAGGCCGGGATCGAACTGGCTGTTCACGTAGTCGGCGAGCGTGACCGCGTCGCTCCCGTCGCCTGCGTCGCGACCCACGACGTTCGCGAACAAGATCGGCTCGGCGCGCACGAATTCCAGCGTCCAGCCCGGGTGCAGGGCACCGTCGATCAGCGTGCCGAGCCCGAGCTTCGGGGGCAGGGTGAAGCCCGAGCGAACGTCGCGCTCGCGGCGGCCGAAGACCGGCGTGTCCACCGTCAGTACGAGCGCCTCGAAACCCGCTTCGGCGGACCGCTGCACCAGCTCCTTGACCAGACCGCGATCGCGCCAGGCGTAGACCTGGAACCAGCGGCGCCCGTCGCTCACCTCCGAGACTTCCTCTATCGAGCGGGTTCCCAGCGTGGAGAGCGTGTAGGGAATCCCCGCGCGGGCAGCCGCCCGGGCTATGGCGAGTTCGCCGGCGGGGTTCGCAATACGCGAAAAACCGGTGGGAGCCACCACCAGGGGCAGCGCGAGGGGCCGGCCCAACAACGTGGTGCCCGGCTCAACGCTGTCGACGCCCCGCAGGATCCGGGGACGGAACTCGATGCGCTCGAACGCCTCGCGGTTGCGCGCACTGCTCACCTCGTCCTCTGCCGCACCGTCGATGTAGTCGAAGACTCCGCGGGGCAGCCTGCGGCGCGCCACGCGCCGCATGTCGTCCACGTTGGCGCAGCGCGCCAGGCGCCGCCGAGCCGGGTTCAGCTCGACGCGGCGGAATCGCATCACCGAACGCAACGTCTCGAACATTTCCCCTCCGCACAGAACCCAGCATCGAGACGATGCGCGCTTCTATTCGAGCGCAACTCCGAAGTGATCGATGTAGGGCGCGAGCTGCTCGCGAAGGGCAGCGGCGCTGAAACCCCATTCCTCGGCCGAATAGCGATGCGTTCCGAACTTCCCCTTCGGCTTGTCGGCCAGATACTGGTGGATCCGGTCGGCGTGCTCGTCGGTAAACTCGCGCTGCATGGCGTCGTACGCCGTGCGCAGGGTCGCGACGGGATCCGCCAGCAGATCCTGGAAGTGGACATCGACGAAACGCTCCGGCAGCGCGCCGCTCTTGCGTCGCTGGGCCACATCGTTGAGCGCGCCCGCAAAGATCGCGGCGACCGACATGGAGATGGTGCCGACGTCGACATCGTCCTTGCGGAGCCACTGCACCATGGCCGTCGTGCTCACCGTGGAGGGCATCGTCTTGGCCGGATCCCGGTGGGTCTGAACGATCCACGCGTCCGGGTAGGTCTGGAACACGAGGTCCACGGTCATGAGGTGGCCCGGCGTTTTCAGGAGCCAGTTGCGGCGTGGCTCCCCGTGCTGGAGCACCTGGAGGATCCGCCGGTGGAAGCGGTACATCTCCTCCACGTCGTGACCGTAGCCCGGCATCTGCGCCACCATCGGCCAGTGGGGCCCGCAAAAGCACGGCATCGTGAGCGTCACGCACTCGACGGGAAGATCCGAACGCAGCTCGTGAATGGCGGCGAACTCCGGCTGCACGTCCGCCCAGAACTCCTGTTCGCACTCGGTGGCCGCGAGTCGCCGGTCGTCCGCCCCCGCGATCGGAACCGGGTGCAGCGCCTCCCAGCCCAGGGGGCCCCGGAGCGTCGGGTCGAGCCACAACAGCTCGAACAGGATCGAGGTCCCGGAGCGCGCCGGTCCCGTGACGATGACCGGGGCGTCGATGGTCTCGTCGCCGATCGCGGGTTTCGCGTCCAGGGCGCCGTTGAGCAACAGGCGCGCGCGCAATGACCGCAACAACTCCTCGCGCGTCATGAGACGGCCGACGACGTTCATGCCGGAGGCGTCGATTTCGGCGACCAGAGACTCGAAGCGCCCCAGCCATTCCGGGTCTCCGAAATCGCCGGCGGGCGTGCCGCCGAGCGAGGCTTCGACCTGGGCGCGCAGCTCGTCCGGATCGAGCGGCACGACGAAGTGCGCGCCCCCGACTGCTTCCGCCATCGCGTTGACTCGCTTCACCCAGGCGGGACGCTCGTAGCGCTCCGCCATGGATCGGATCGGATCGGAATTCGCCATGGCGCTTCAGTGTAGACTGCCGGCCCTGAAAACGGGGGAAGAGACATGCACGGCATTCGATTCGCGGTGGGGACGCTCGCGGGCATGGCACTCATCGGCTGCGGGTCCGAGCCGCCGGCCGAGCCCGTCGCCCAGCGTGTTGCCGAGCCGGCCGCCGAGCCCGTGGCCCAGCGCGTTGCCGAGCCCGGCGCGGAAAAGGTCGCCGCGCCCGCCCGAGAAGCGGCGGCGAGCGGGGCCCGGGGCCCGGCTTCCTGCGCGAACCGGGACCCCCTGCGTCAGGCACTCTTCGGGGAGCTCCACGTGCACACCGCGATCTCGATGGACGCCTTCATGTTCCAGACGCGCTTGCGCCCCGACGACGCCTACCGGTTCGCGGTGGGAGAAGAGGTGCTGCTGCCGCCGCTGGACGCCGAGGGCAAACCGACGCGCCCGGTTCGGATCGAACGGCCGCTCGACTTCGCTGCCGTGACGGACCACGCGATGAATTTCGGGGCGACACACCTGTGCGCAACGCCGGGAAGCTCCGCCTACGATTCGGAAGCGTGCGTCCGATTTCGGAGTCCCATCGACCTCCGGTCGCCCGGCGCCAATCTGAAGAGCGTGATCCGTGAGCTGGGGGAGCGGATCGGCAGTGACCTCACGAGTCCCGACATCTGCGGAGAAGACGGCGCCCGCTGTCGCGAGGCTTCCGCAACCGTGTGGCAGGAAACCCTCGAAGCGGCCGAGCGCTGGAACGACACCAGCGAAGACTGCACGTTCACGACTTTCGCCGCCTACGAATACACGGCGACTCCGGAGCTCACGAAGGTCCACCGCAACGTCATCTTTCGGAACGACGTCGTCCCGGAGCTTCCGATTTCCTACGTGGACGAGCCCGACGCCATCGAAATGTGGCGCAAGCTGCGCGCGGCGTGCAACGACGCGGGCACCGGCTGCGATGCCCTGGCCATCCCGCACAATTCGAACCTCTCGAACGGGCATATGTTCGCGCTGGACTACGGCGACGCTGAGACGCTGGAGGAGCAGCGGGAAATTGCCGAACTGCGCGTCGCGATGGAACCCGTCGTCGAAATGATGCAGATGAAGGGCGATTCCGAATGCCGCAACGGCATGTGGAAGGTGCTGGGCGGCAACGACGAGCTCTGCGCGTTCGAAAAGATGCGGCCCGCGAACACACCGGACTGCGAGGACGGAACGGGCGAAGGCGCGCTCGCCGGCGACGGGTGCATCTCGCGCCTCGACTTCGCGCGTTACGCCCTCGTCGAAGGCCTGCGTGAAGCGGACCGGCTCGGGGTGAACCCCTACGCCTTCGGACTGGTCGCCGCCACCGACGGACACGACGCCACGCCCGGCGCTGTCGAAGAGTGGCGCCAGGACCTGGGGTTGGGCCGGCCGAATCCCGGCGCCGGCCAGAGTCCGGGCGGGCTCGCCGGGGTGTGGGCCGAAGAAAACTCGCGCGACTCGATCTTCGACGCGCTGCGCCGACGCGAGACCTTCGGAACCAGCGGACCCCGCATCAGCGTTCGCTTCTTCGGCGGGTGGGACTTCACCGACGACCTGTGCAGCCAGCCGGACCTGGTGGCCCAAGGCTACGCAGAGGGCGTGCCCATGGGCAACGAACTCCCGCCGGAGGTCGCCGAGCGCAGTCCGGTCTTCGTCGTTTCCGCCCTGCGCGACCCGGGAACGCCCGAGCACCCCGGCGGCCTCCTGCAACGGGTGCAGATCGTCAAGGGCTGGGCCGACGACGACGGGAACTTCCACCAGCGGATCGCCGACGTGGCGGGCTCGGCGGAAAACGGCGCGGACGTGGATCCCGCGACCTGCAAGCCCCACGGACCGGGACGCGATGCGCTCTGCGGCGTCTGGCGCGATCCGGAGTTCGACCCGAAGCAACGCGCCGTGTACTACGCGCGGGTCGTCGAGAACCCGAGCTGCTCCCAGACGGGTTGGTCGTGTGCACTCGCGCCCGACGACCGTACCCCTCCCTGGTGCACCGACGGCTACAAGGACACGGTGCAGGAGCGCGCGTGGACCTCTCCGATCTGGTACTCGCCCGCGACCTGAAATCCCTTTTCAATCCGGTCCGGGCCGCTTTTCGACGAGCGTCACGGTTTCGCACTCCATCACCACCGCACCGTCCTGGTTGGTGAGCCGTGCCTGCGTGCGGACGATTCCGGCTCCGGGCCGACTCTCGGACTCCCGCTTCGAGACGATCTCCGCGCTGTAGGTCAGCGTGTCGCCGGCGCGTCCCGGGTTCGGAATGCGCTGCCCTTCCGCACCGAGGGCAGCGATCACCGCGTGATCCCCGGCCTGGCGCCGCGCGCGCTGGGAGAGCAGGGTAAAAATCGCCGTCAGGTAGGCGCCGGAGGCGGTGATCCCGCCGAAGGCCTTGGCCGCATCCGACTTCTCATCGACGTGAAGGGGCCGAGGATCCCACTTCCGGGCGAACTCCAGCATCTCGCCGGCTTCGATCGTGTACATCGGGCCTCCGAACCGGAGTCCGACCTCGATGTCCTCGTAGTACACGCGTTCCACGCGAACCTATTCCGCCGATGGGAGCGGCCAGGGCACGTCCAACGCGGCGCCGCCCGTTTGACTCAGAGGTCTCACTCCACCCGTATACTGCAGGCTTCGTGCAACGAAAGACAGGGGCCCGCCATGCCGATCGACCTCGCGCCCTTTCTCGAGCCGCGCGGCTGTGCCCTCGTCGTGTTCGAATGTCAGGAAAACGTCGTCGGGGCCAGCAGCCAACTGCCCGGACTCGTCGCGGCGGTGGAGGCGGCGGGAATGCTGGCGAGGGTGGCCCGGCTGCTCGAGTGTGCGCGCGCGGCGGGCGCCGGCATCTTCTATTGCACCGCAGAGCAGCGCGACGGCAGACCGGGAAGCGCGAAAACTCCGCTGATGGACCGACTGGCCCGCTCGGCCGGAGCCGAGCCGGCGGACACGTCCGTCGTGCAGGAAGTCGCCCCCCAGCGAGGCGACGTGGTGATCGCACGCAGCCACGGCATGACGGGCTTCCACGACACCGGTCTGGATGCGTGCCTGCGCGATCGCGAGGCGCGCACCGTGATCCCGGTCGGGGTCTCGCTCAACGTGGGGATCGTCGGCACCGCCATCGAAGCGGTGAACCGGGGCTACCGCGTGATCGTTCCCACGGACTGCGTCGCCGCCGACCCGCCCGAATACGCCGAGCCCATGCTCCGCTACACGATTCGCAATATCGCCTACGTCACGCAGTCCGAAGCGATCTGCGAGGCCTGGCGGGCGGCGTAGCCCGGGAAATGACGCTCGCACCCCCGGGATTCGGGGCAATCCAAAACATCGACCTGCCCGGCGGCGCACGCTGCTAGGATGCTGCGCCGACCCGCCAGCTAGGACGGCGGAGCGAGAGGAATCCCGCATGGTCGACTACGACCCCTTCTCCGACGCGATCCTCGACGACCCCTTCCCTGTCTACGCACGGCTGCGCGCCGAAAGCCCCGTACACTTCCTGGAGCGCCACGACTCGTGGGCGCTGGCTCTTTTCGAAGATATCTGGAACGCGAGCGAAGATCCGGAAGCCTTCGTCTCCCCCGGGCCTTCGCTCCAGACCATCTCGACCGCCGCATCGCTCGAGGCGGAGCTGGCCGAGGAAGAGGTCACCATCTCCAGCATCTTCGGCATGAATCCCCCGCAGCACACGACGCTCCGCAAGCGGCTGGTGCGCAACTTTGGTCCGGGTGCGGTGCGGCGCCTGGAGCCGCGCATCGCCAGCATCGTGGACGATTGTCTGGAGCAGGCGCTCGACCGCGGGCGCTGCGACGTGATCGGAGATCTCGCGGGCCAGATTTCCGTGCGCGTCGCGTGCATGATCATCGGCCTGCCGCTCGAAGACGCCGACCATCTGTCCGGAATCGTGAAGCGATTCTTCGACCGCGAGCCGGGAATCGAAGGGCTCCCGCCCGATGCGCTGGCCGCGTCCCAGGAACTCAGCACGTACCTGCTCGATCAGGTGCGCGAACGCCGCCGTCGCGGCCTGGGCGACTCGGACGCCCTGGACGCCTACGGAGGCATCGAAATCGACGGCAGCCGCTTCGGGGACGAAGACCTCGCGTCGCACCTCTCGATCCTCGTCGTCGGCGGCACCGAAACGCTTCCCAAGGTCTTTGCGGGCGGAGTGCTCCAGCTCTATCGCCATCCCGAACAGCGCGCAGCGCTCGTGAAGGATCCGTCCCTCATTCCGGCGGCCTTCGTCGAAATCGCCCGTTACGAAATGCCCACCCAGTTCCTGACGCGAACCGTCGGCCGAGACCTCGAACTCCGGGGCCAAAAGCTCCGCGAAGGCCAGGGAGTATTGCTGCTCTACCGCTCGGCGAACCGCGACGAGCACGAGTTCGAGGAACCCGACCGCTTCGACATCCATCGCCGCGCGCCGCGCATCCTCTCTTTCGGTCACGGCACCCACATCTGCCTGGGGCAGAACGCCGCGCGCCTCGAGGCGAAGATCATGTACGAGAAGCTGCTCGCAGCCGTACCGGAATACGAGGTTCTCGAAGACGAGATCGTCCGTGCGCGGTCGGAATTCGTCGCGGGCTACCACGAGATGCCCATCGTCTTCGAGCCGCGGCGCTAAGATGAGCCCATGAGCGACGCCACGCGAGCAGCAACACCGCGCCACATCCGGGAGATCGACCGGTTCGACCTGGAGACCGATGTCGTGGTGATTGGATTCGGTTCGGCGGGGGCCTGCGCGGCGACGGAAGCCGCGGGAGCCGGGGCGGAAACCGTGATACTCGAGCGGGGCTGGCGCGGCGGCGGCACCTCGGCGGAATCGACCGGACAGATCTACATGGGCGGCGGCACGCCGCTCCAGAAGGCCTGCGGCTTCGAGGACACACCGGACGAGATGCACAAATACCTGGTCGCGTCGTGCGGTCCCGGCGCCGACGAAGCGAAGATCCGGCTCTACAGCGACCGCAGCGTCGAGCACTACCACTGGCTCACCGGCCACGGGGTGCCCTTCGACATGGGCTTCGTCGATTATCAGGTGAGCACGATGCCCGAGCCGGGCAAGAGCCTCAGCTACACCGGAAGCGAGCGCGCCTGGCCCTACCGCGAGATCGCGGTGCCCGCACCGCGGGGCCACACCGTCCAGAACGCATCGGGCGAAGTCATGATGCAGCGACTCATGCAGGCCGCCCAGGACGCGGGCGCCACCGTCCAGAACGGGACGCAGAGCGAGACCCTCGTGATCGACGACGACGGGCGGGTCGCGGGCGTCGTCGCCCGGGTGGACGAGCGGGAACAACTCGTGCGCGCGCGCCGGGGCGTGGTGATCACCACCGGCGGGTTCGTCCACAACCACGACATGATGCGCTGGTACGCACCCGACCTGCTGCGCTGCGGGCGCGCGATCGCAGCCGAGGGCGGGGACGACGGCGCGGGCATCCGCATGGGAATCGGCGCGGGCGGTGCCGCAATCCGGATGGACGCCGCCTGCATCGTGCTCGGCTTCGCCTACGGGAACCGCAAGAACATCCACGGGATCCTCGTGAACACCCGGGGCCAGCGCTACGTCAACGAAGACGTCTACCAGAGCAACCACGGCGAGATCGCGCTCAAAAAGCAGGACGGCCAGGTCTATCTCATCGTCGACGACTCGATCTACGAACCCGTCCCCACCGGCATGGACGAAGAGATCTTCACCTACAACGTGGCGGCGGTGGCGAACACCGGAGAGGAGCTCGAGCGCGAACTCGGCATGCCGGAAAACAGCCTGTCGCACACGCTGGCCGTCTACAACGAACACGCAGCCCGGGGTGAGGACCCCTTGTTCCACAAGGAGCGCTGCTGGCTGCGAGCGCTGGACAAACCGCCGCTGGCGGCCATCGACCTGCGGGTGGACAACGCGCCCTACTCACTCTTCACGCTGGGCGGCCTGCGCACGCAGCCCACGGGCGAAGTACTCGACACCGACGGCGAGGTGGTCGCCGGTCTCTGGGCCGCCGGGCGCAGCGCGTCGGGAATTCCGGCCCAGGGCTACAACAGCGGGCTCTCGCTGGCGGACTGCACCTTCAGCGGCCGCATGGCGGGAATCAGCGCTTCGGGTGCGGACGGTTGAGCGACAGCCTGCAGTTCTGCGCGTCGCTCCAATTCGGAAACCCGGACCACCTCCTCGAACTCGCCCAGGTCGCCGAGGAATACGGCTGGTCCGAGGTGCTGCTGAGCGATCACATCGTGCACCACGAACACATCGAATCGAAGTACCCGTATCTCGAGCACGGCGAGCGGATGTGGAAGCCCGAAACCGCGTGGCCCGACGTGTGGGTCGCCACCGGAATGATGGCGGCCGTCACGAAAAGACTTCGCTTTTCCCAGTTCGTCTACGTGCTGCCCATGCGCGACCCGTTCGTCGTCGCCAAGGCCGCGGGCACCGCGGCACGCCTTTCGAACGACCGCGTCAGCATGGGCATCGGTCTCGGTTGGCTGCGCGAGGAATTCGAGCTGCTCGATACGCCGTGGGAACGCCGGGGGCGCCGCACCGACGAGATGATCGAGGTGATGCGCAAACTCTGGACCGGCGAATTCGTGGAACACCACGGCGAGTTCTACGACTTCGACCGGCTCACCATGAGCCCGGGACTGAACCGGCCCATTCCCATCATCATCGGCGGCAATTCGCCGCTGGCCCTGCGCCGCGCTGCACGCCTCGGAGACGGCTGGGCCCCCGCCTACCTGAGCCTGGCGGAAGTCAGCGAGGGCATCGAAACGATCGAGCGCCAGCGTGCCGAACACGGCCGCGCGGGAACGCCCTTTTCGGTCTACACCGCCACGGCGGACGCCAGCGGACTCGATGGACTTCGGCGGCTGCGCGACGCGGGCGTCACCCACGTGCCGGCTCAGCCCCTGGCCTTCTTCGAGGGTGCGACCTCCATCGACATCGAGCGCATGCTGAATCCGCCCCTCGACGCGATGCGCGACGCCCTGCGTCGTTACGGCGACGAAGTGATCGCAAAGCTCGGTTCGTGAGCAACCGTGCGTGAAATCCTTCCGGACTCGTTCCACTGGACCGCGACCCATCCGAAGATCCGCATCGAGGTGAGCGCCTACTTCCTGCCCGGCCGCGGAGTCTCGATCGATCCGCTGCTTCCGACCGGCGGCCTCGAGGCGCTGCGCCGCTTCTGCTCGGCGTGAGGCTGGGGGCAGCCACGCGCGTCGACGGATCTCGCAACCCATACCCCGCACTGGAGGAACGCACGTGCGCTTGCACCGCTGGACCCCAGGTCTGATCGCGCTCCTATCGTTCGGCGCCTCCGCTGCGGAGCCCGGCCGCGAGCCCTGCGCCGATGCGGACCCCCTGCGCCGGCCGTTCTTTGGCGACACCCACGTCCACACCACCTACTCCTTCGACGCGAATTCCCAGGACACGCGAAACACCCCGCGCGATGCCTACCGCTTCGCGCAGGGGGAGGCGCTCGGCATCCAACCCTACGACGCCGAGGGAAACCCGCTGCGCAAAGTCCAGCTGGACCGCCCGCTCGACTTCACCGTGGTCACCGACCACGCCGAGTTCCTGGGAGAGATGAACCTCTGTTCGGATCCCGAGACCTGGGCCTACTGGCACCCGGTCTGCCTGGCTCACCGCAACATTCCGATTAGCGCGATGATCAGCTTCGGATACTGGGGAATGGTGGAAAAGGAACGCTGGGGCATCGGCCTGTGCGGGAGCGACGGCGAAAATTGCCGCGAAGCGACGGGGAGATTCTGGCAGAACATCCAGGACGCGGCCGAAGAGGCCTACGACCGCACCGCCGAATGCAAATTCACGAGCTTCGTGGGTTACGAGTGGACCGCGAGCGTGGGTCAGGGCGTCAACCTGCACCGCAACGTGGTGTTTCGCGACGAAAACGTGCCCGCGCTACCGATCAGCTGGCTCGAAACGCCTTCGGCAGCCGACCTCTGGGAGACGCTCCAGGAGGAATGCGTCGACGGCGTCCCCGGCTGCGACGTGCTCACGATTCCGCACAACTCGAACCTCGGTGCTGGACTGATGTTCGAGACCGCGCGGACCTCTGGATCCGAGGCAGCCGGAGAAACGACCGCGGAAGAGGCACGGCTGCGCGCGCGCTGGGAACCGCTCGTCGAGATCATGCAACACAAGGGCGACTCCGAGTGCGACGCGCGGCTCGACGTGTGGAGCAGCGACGAGGCCTGCGGCTTCGAAAAACTCGACTACGACCGGTTCGGCGGAAAGGGCGGGACGCTGATCGATTCCACGCTTCCGACCGAAAAGGACTACGTGCGTCGGGCGCTCGCCAGAGGACTGCGCCTGGAACAAGAGCTGGGAGCGAATCCGTTCAAATACGGAATCATCGCGAGCACCGACACCCACATCGCAGCGCCCGGACTCGTGGCCGAAAAGGGGCATCCCGGACACGGCGGCGCGGGCCGCGGGGCGCGAGGCGAACTCCCCGACCCGGAAGAATTTCCGGACGACTTCGAATACAGCCCGGGCGGTCTCGCGGTGTTGTGGGCGGAAGAAAACACGCGGCACGCTCTCTTTGCAGCCATGCAGCGGCGCGAAACCTATGGGACGAGTGGAACGCGGCCGGTCGTGCGCTTCTTCGGTGGGTGGGACTACCCGGAGGATCTCTGCGCCGATCCGGCTTTCGTCGCAAAGGGCTACGCCAACGGGGTACCCATGGGAAGCGACCTCCCGTCCCAACGCAGGGAAGTTTCGCCCCGTTTCGCGGTGTCCGCGCTCCGCGACCCGGGTTCTGGCGCGGACGCGGGGGGACCGCTCCAGCGCATCCAGATCGTCAAAGGCTGGCTCGAAGGCGACGCGCTGCGCGAGCGGGTCGTCGACGTGGCCGGCGGGAAGAACGGAGCGAGCGTCGACCTCGCCACCTGCGAACCGCGAGGCGAAGGCGCCGCGAGCCTATGTGCCGTCTGGACCGACCCGGACTTCGACGCGAACGAATCGGCCTACTACTACGCGCGCGTGCTCGAGAACCCGTCCTGCCGCTGGAGCCAGTACGTCTGCCTCGAAGCAAAGGTCGATTGCACCGAGCCGGATTCGGTGCCAGAAGGGCTCGCCGCCTGCTGCTCCCCGGACCACCGCGCGGCGATCCAGGAACGCGCCTGGACGTCTCCCATCTGGTACCGCCCGCCTCAGGCCCCAAAGGGGGTCAGCGGCGGCGGCGGAATTCTGCGAGAATGAGTTTTTCATCCGCGACGCTTTCAAAACACGCGCTCGGAGGATCCGCAATGAAGAAAATCAGTTTTTTGTTGGCACTCCTGTTCACCTCCGGCTGTTCGGTATTTCCTTCCACGGAGTTCCGGGTGAACTCCGGCCAGGAACGGCCCTCGTTCGAGGGAACGGTTCTCACCTATCGGCATAACGTGCCGTCAAACGTCGAATACAGCGTGATCGGGAATTTCGTCGAACAAGGCCAATGGTATGGCAGTACGGACGAGACCGAACACGTCGCGGCTCGCAGCGCTGCTGGAAAAGGCGCAAACGGAATCCTGATTCAGGACTCCGGTCACCGAATCACAGGGTGGTCGTGGTCGTCGCCATACACCGAAGGAAAGCTGCTCTGGATCCAGAACTACGACACTGCCGCCCAGACGCAGTAGCAGCTCGCGCGAAA
>JABSQV010000067.1 GCA_013215565.1 Myxococcales bacterium
CCTAAACGGAATAGTAGATAGTATCGAACCGAGGGAACACATGAAAACGACATACCAACATGGCGGAATGCAACGACGAGCACACTGCACCGGATGCTCACCCCGCGGAGAAGGTCAGTCATTCCAAGCGCGCGACCAAGAGGCCAACGTCTGGACGTGCAACAACTGCGGAGAAGGCCACCCGATACGCCGACGCGTGACGAAGCAAGACACCGAACTCGACGTGCTCTTCTCCCAGCTGTTGGAGCAATGAGCGCCGCAAGCGAACGGCGCGCGCGACGCTGGGGCAAAGCCGAGCGCAGCTATCAGGTGCGTACTGACACCCTCGCCGGCGCACTCCAGGCCGGAGCCGAGCAGTACGATGCGGACTGGCCTATCTTGCCAGAGCTGGCGCAAACCGTTGACACCGCGTTCATGAACAGAATGTGCACGCAACCACCGGGCCAGCGTGCCGAGATTGCCGCCGCAGAGGCAGGCAAAGCCATGCGCACGGCCCTGTCGATCGCAGCCCAGCGCCCCGGCGTCAAGGGTGCGCGTGCCCCTCTTGGCGGTGGATGGTTCATTGCCTGCGCAAAACAGGGGCCCACATCATGACCGCCGCCCACCACATCCACGTCCTAATCAGCGCCCACCTAGACGGCGCCTCACGGGCCGCCGTGGCCGGCTTCCTCGGCATGAAGCCCCAGCAGTGGGGCCGCTACCTAAACGGTCACGCGTCCCCCAAGGAAAGCCAGATCAACAAGTGGCTAGCCCTATGCGTTGCAGTCGGGATCGACATCCCCGCCACCGTCGGCGCCATCCTGGAAACACCAACCCCAACTCAACCGGAGAGAACATGACCTACCACGTATCCACCGAAGATAGCGACGAAACCATGACACGCCATCCGAAAGTGCCGGAATGCAATGAGACCGCCCACGAGTGGGCGCTTGAGAATCCCGCCGCAGGCAAACTGATCGTGAAAAGCGTAAACCGAAACACGATCGCAAAAGCGTCCCACAGTGAAGCCCTACACAAGGCGTTGTCGGCTCTGGCCGATGATTGGACAGACACCAATGACGGGTTTGACTATTGGGGCACTGATAACGAGGGTGAGAAGTGGCGTGTGATCCTCAAGCGGCGACAGAACCCGTTGGCCCCAGGCCCAGGACGAGAGAATGTCGTCATGGCCGCATCCGGCGTGTCCGCATGAACCACATCAGCAACGACAGCCGTGAAGTCATCTGCGTCAACGATCGCTACGACCCGGAGCCAAGCGAGTACCGTAACGTCGGTGAATTCATCGATATGTGTGTTGACTGCTTCGGGGAGGCGCCCGAGCTCCACGAGCACAGGCCCGGTGAGTGGGTAGACGAGCGCGGACATGTGACGCTCGAGCTTTCGTGAGCAAAATCGCCGACGCCCTCGCCTGGTTAGCCGCCGACAAATCCCGCGGCTATCGGCGGGCCTCGCGCGAATTCGGGATCGACGCCTCGGACATAAAGCGCGCCCGCCTCGAGCAGAAGACGAGCGCGAAAGCCGCCGGGCCTATCTCCCGCCTCGAGTGGGTGGCGTGGCTCGCCGCAAATCCGGGCGGCGCCAAAATGGACTGTATTCGGGAGCTTCGTCCGGACGAAGATCATAGGGCCGGCGGCCCAGAATACGACCGCCTCTGGCGATACGAGCAGAAAACGGACCCTGTTGTGCCTGCGCCAACCCCCCGGGACGCCCCACGCGAGCCCATGGCGGCGATGCTCGACCGCCGACAATGGGCAATCATGGCGCTCGCCGACGTCGAGGCGGACATCGCGACCGAGCGCCGTAAGCGGAACCCGTCCGCGGCGGGCTTGTCGTCGCTGCACAAGTCCGCGCGTGAGTACCGCGACATAATCGACGGCGCGGCAGACGCGGCGCCCGATGACCTGGACGGTGCCACGCATGAGGAAATGATGGAGGCGCTACGCTCGGCAATGCTGGAGTGGACAGACGAGCAGCTCGAGCTCGCGATGTCGATCTACGGGGAGCGCCACGGCGGCCGCATCATGCTGGTGCACGACGGCGGCAAGGCGACCCTGACGGATGGCGGATGGGCGCAGGAATGAGGCGCGTGGTTACACGATGAGAATCGGCAGCCTGTATGCCGGTATCGGCGGGCTTGACCTGGCGTGCGAATGGGTTTTCGACGCCGATACCGTGTGGCAGCTCGACATGGTTGGCGAGGACGTGCGTCGTCGCCACTGGCCGCGAGCTCGTCAGGTGGTCGGCGATATCACGACGATTGACCCGATTACACTGCCCCGGATAGATATCCTATGCGGTGGCCCGTCCTGCAGGGACCTATCGGCAGCCGGAACGGGCGACGGACTTGAGGAGGACAGCGCCCACAGCGCCCCGACATACGCCAGAATGCTCGACTTCGCCGACGCGCTTCGCCCCGCGATAGTCGTGATCGAAAACGTTCCCGCGTTGTTTTCGCGGTATCGCCAGAAGGTCGAGGACGATTATCGGGCGCTAGGCTACGGGTTGACCTGGGTCAAGTCCAGGGCACTCGACGTAGGAGCACCGCACAGAAGGGCACGCGTATTTGTCGTGTGTAGACTCGACGGATCGGGCGGCGGTGTCGTTGATGCGCCTCGCGACAAGGCGTGGCGCGGCGATCGGTGGCCAACACCAACGGCATCAAACCCGAACGAGGGCGAAGACCCGGCGAACTGGAGCGCGCGCAGGAGCGCGCTTATCGCGTCCGGCGGAAGACCGATAAGCGAACCGCTGGCGCAGGCTATCAGAACATGGCCCACAGCCACAGCCACAGACGCAAACGCTAGCGGAGCAGAGCGCTACACCACCGACTCCGGCCGACACGCCGGCGTCACGCTCACCGACGCGACACGGCCAACGGCAACGGCAACGGCAACGGCAACGGACCATAAGGGAACCTCGAAAGAAGGGCAACGACGGGGACAGTTAGGCGACCAAATACCCGGACACAGGCTTAACCCCGACTGGGTGGAAACATTGATGGGGTTCCCGGTTGGATGGACGCGCCCGGACAGGGGTCTAGCTCTTCCCGGTTTTGGCTGGGCTGGTACTGGGCGGCTGTGCGCCGAGCGTGAACCGCGCTGGCCGCGAGGTAGATACCCGGCCACGTGGGACCGGTCGAAGGCATGGCCAGGACACGACTGGGAGCCACCGCGAACCGTGTCTGGTGAG
>JABSQV010000068.1 GCA_013215565.1 Myxococcales bacterium
CCGCACGCCGTCGGAGCTGCTCCGCTTCTGTCCATTTCGCGGAATATGCCGCCTGACAATAGGCTCTATCAGCCTGTCGATAGCCGTCCGACAACTGCGCTCGAACCTGCCAATAGTCCCGCACGTCCGGGCAGTGGGACAGCTCCAGCGCCTTCGTCGTGCTGATCACATGCCCGTAGCACGCGACCGTGACTGGAGCGTCCGGATACACATCCAGAATCTGGCATTCGTTGTCGCGCGGATGGAGCTCGAGCGCTGGAGGCTCGCCCATAATAGGCGGGGGGACGGGGAACACCTGCGGCGGCTTGTGCAGGCATGCGACCAAGAAAATGAACGTCACCACTTCCGCAGCCTTTCGCCGGCTGCTTTCGTCCTCTCTGCGTCCGGGGAGGCTTCCGCCTCTGCCAGCGCGTTAACGGCCGCCTGGAGGTCCAGCGCGGCCGACCGGATAGCCGCAGACTCAACTGTTGCCGATTCCGATGGCTCGGGCTCGGCGCGCTGCGGCGGTCTGCCCATAAATTTGCGCACCAACGCCATCGCTGACGCCAAACCGCCGCAGAGCAGCAGGCCCAGCACGAGCCCGGTTTCCATTAGATCGACATCGCGATCAATTCGATTTCGTTGGCCGGGACGCCTGAGATATATATCTCTAGGCCGTCGCGACGCGCGACCACACGATCCAGCCCGACCGCTGCGATCGGTATCACCTGGTATTCGGTGACGGTGCCGATTGCATCACCGTCGGTGACGCCCCAATGAGCGACGCGAACGTTGGCGGGGCTGTTGACCGTGACCGCCTTTATCCAATCCTCGAGCGGGTCAATTTGTATATAGTTCGTATTAGCCGGCGTATATCGTGTGATTGCGCGCGGTCGCTTCTGTGCTGCGGGAAATGATTCCGACATTTATTACTCCAGTACAGCGAGGCCGATAGCCTCATATTTGGATTGTATCGCAACCCACGACATCCGCGACCAGCGCGGGCCAACCTTGCTGTTTGCGTTGGTGCTCTCCAAGACGTGCAGCGCGTCGTCCTTGGCCCACACCAGGCGAGCATGGCCACCCTCAAGCGGGGACAGGCCGCGCCAAGTCTGCATCAAATGCCACTGGCCAGACCATGGCACCGGGGCGCGCTGGCCGATGCCGACATTGATCACCGCGTCGATTGGAGACATCGGCCTCGCGGCGTCGAATACTTGCAGGTCTTTGTAGTGCTTGATCGACCACGGCGCATGTGGAAACGCTTCGATGAGCACGTAGGTCGTCAGACTCGAGCAGTCGATCGTCTTCGAGTCGGACACCGACGCCGACACCGCCAGGCCGCCAGGAGCTCGAGGAAAGCCCGGTTTACCGTACCGGAACCCGAGAAGCTCCGACGCTACAATATGGATACGAGCGGACAGGCTGGACGCGTCGAATTCGACGGGCGGTACAATCATTCGTCCACCGCGAGCGCCATCGATGCGAATCGCACAGAGGCAGTAATGCCCGGGGCGGCGCCGATGACCCGGGCCTCTACGCGATAGGTATTTTGTCCGGGCGATGGGCTAACCGTCGTTGCGAGTGCCCACGTCGCATATACGCCCGCCGTATCTGCTAGCGGCAGCGGCGTCGGGGTCATGTCGACTACCACGCCCATACCATTGGCCTCCGTGACTCGCAGCTCTGCGGAGCCGCTCACCATTGCCTCACCGGTCATCGCTGCGCTAATGGACCGGAGATCGCCATGTATTGCGGGAGTGAGTACGACTCCCCCGATAGGCGTCCATGTCCCGCTGGTGACGACCTGGGGATCAATGGCGACGACCTCGACGGAGAGCCGATAATCTGGCGACGGTGCGGCCAGTTCGACGAGTACCGACGGGCCGAACGACCAGGCCCATACTGATCCGGCGGCGGCGGCTTGCACGGACGTCCAGCCCGTGTCGATGCCGAGATAATCACTCTCTGATAGCGGCGGTGTGTACTCCGCGCAGAATGCCGAAATCGCTACCGCGGGAGTCGGTGCAACCCGGAATTCCTCGAGCGGCACAATTCCCCCGTCCATCCTCACAATACCGACGATCATAGTGTAAGCTCCTGCAGAAAATACATTGTGCATTCTCCGGGTTTGTCGCTCGCGTCGTACTCGATTTCGACGTATTGGCCAGCGGATACGGCGACAGATATCGTTTCCACTCCCGCAAACGCCGCGTTGAGACTTGCTAGGGTGACGGTCGCCACCACGGCGCCATCAATATGGACCTTCATGATCGTTGAGCTCGTGCCTTCCTTGGTTTTGTACGCCAGCCCAATCAGCGTGCCGTCGTGCGCTATCGGCTGTTGTGTTTTCGCCTTCGACGAATCGTCAGCGTCGGTTGATTTGCCGTTGGCGATCAGTAGCTTTCCGGTCGAATCCGACTTCGCGCCGAACGGGCAGCAGGCAATAATCGGCGCATATCCAACGACGGCGGCGCCGCTGCGTCGGAGTGTTTCGCCGTCGGCGATGGCGCCGATCGTAAGCGACGTTGGCCCGGTCGTCTCGGTGATCGCGGCGACGGAGGGACTCGCATACGTCCCAGCCAGGTCGCCGCCCGCCGCTCCGGTAGGTGCTCTGGCGTCGGATAGTCTAGCGTCGTCGCCCTCGGTGATCGTGCCCGCCGTCGTGCCGTAGGTAGGCGTGAGGTCGGCGTCCACGTTTGTCCCG
>JABSQV010000069.1 GCA_013215565.1 Myxococcales bacterium
AGGTCCGTCGGGTCAGAAACCTACCGGACCAAACTCGAATGGCTTTCGCGTCTCGGTGCCCTTCTCGAACGGGACTCGAACCCGGATCAACCGCTCGCAGTCTGCGGCGATCTCAACATCGCGCCCGCCGACATCGACGTGTACGATCCCGAGGCCTGGAACGAGCAGATCCTGTGCAGCGCCCCGGAGCGGCAGGCGCTCCGCGAGATCGAGGCCTGGGGACTCGTCGACAGCTTCCGCCAACTCTACCCCGACAAGGTGGCCTACTCCTGGTGGGACTACCGCCAGCTGGGCTTCCCCAAGAACCGCGGACTGCGAATCGACCACGTTCTGGTCACGCGCCCCCTGCTCGATCGCCTGACCGGCGTCGAGATCGACCGGGAAGAGCGCAAGGGCAAGGGCGCGTCGGACCACGCCCCCGTACTCGCGAGTTTCCGCCGCTAACGCCCCGCGCTCAGCGGACCGTGATCGTGACGACTTCGGAGGCGACGGGCGGGTCGTGCGCAACGTGCCGGTGATCAGCGACGAGCAACTGCAGCGTGTGGCGTCCCGGCGCCAGTTCGAGCGTCGTCTCCGTCTGCCCCCCTCCGAAGTGCCGGTGCTTCGCATCGTTCGGAATCGCAGCGTCGAGCGGCGGCAGCCCGGTGTCGATCAGCAGGTGGTGGTGCCCGGTGTTCGCGACCTCGACCCCGGCGGGAGCGACCCCCATCCCCGACAGGCCGAACTGAACTTTGACGGGGGAAGCGACAGGTTCCCCGCTGGACGGCGCGATGATGTAGACAAGCGCGCCATCGGGTGCGGCAACCCGCTCCAGTTCCTGTCCCGTGACGCGTGGCGTGAGCAGGAACCCGAGCGCCACCGCAATTCCGAGAGACAGCATCGGCCGCGTCATGTTCCGATCCTCCACGGCTCCACCACGATCTTGGCGTGGCGCTCTGGGTTCGCGAGCTCTTCGAAGGCCGCGGCAACCCCGTCGAGACCGGACCTGCCCGTGATCAGCGGCTCCACCGGAATCCGCCCCTCGGCGATGTTCCGGAGCGTGCGAGCGAACTCCTCGGGCGTGTAGCCAAGCACGAACTGCAGGGTGAGTTCCCGGGTGACGGCGTGGAGTGGCTCGATCCGGTCGGTCTCCATGCACACGCCGGCGACGATGACCCGGGCATGGCGCGGGGCGCTCGACAGGATCTGCTGGATCACGCCCGGCACCCCCACGCACTCGAAGATCACCGCGGGACGCAGCGACGGACCGAACAGATCGAGCGCGGACGAAGCCTGCGCGCCGGATCCGTCGGGCGCAGCCGCCTCCTGGAAGGAGGCGTAGGGAGAAGTCTCTGCGGGATCGACCACGATGTCGGCCCCGAGGGTCTCCGCGAGCGCGCGGCGCCTCGGCGAGAAGTCGGCAGCCACGATCGGGGCGACTCCGGCGAGTTCGAGCGCCGCGATCACCGAGAGCCCGACGGGGCCGCAGCCAACCACCAGCGCCACGTCTTCGGGGCCGAGCTGCGCCTTCTCGACAGCGTGGAGTCCGACCGCCATCGGTTCAGTGAGCGCGGCGCACTCGGTCGAAAGGCCGTTCGGAACCTCGAGCAGCAACATCTCGTTCAAGACCATGTATTCGGCGAAACCGCCCGGGACCTCGTTCGAGTAGCCGATCCCGAGAATCCCCGAGGGGCGCAGCAACAGCGGCATCGAACAGACCCGCGTGCCCGCCTTTAACGTCTTCTGCGTCCCGGGCCCGTGATCCAGGACCTCGGCACAGAATTCGTGGCCCATGACGACGTCGCGGCCGGGATCCATCACGAGCGCCTGCTGACCCGCCTCCCGGGACGCCTCGGCCATTCGATCTGCATGCTGGAGCGCGTGAAGATCGGAGCCGCAAATCCCGCAGGCCAGCGTCTTCACGAGCACCTCGCCGGCACCCGGTTCGGGATCGGGCACGCTGTCAGTCAGCATCTTGCGATCTCGCATCACGGCCGCGCGCATGCATCCTCCTTCCGAAGCTCGGGGCACCAGGGTACACCGCACGGCACCCGGGACCCCGCGCACTGCATGCCTAGAGCTCGAGCTTCTCCAGTTCTGGACGCACTTCGCGCGCAAACAGGCGCAGGTTTCGTTCCGCCTCGTCGTAGGGCATGCCCGCGAAGCTGAAGACACCGTTGAACCAGCGGCTCCCGATTCGCTTCTGGATGTCGACGACGCGATCGAAACACTGCTCGGGCGTACCCCAGACCTGCAGACCCAGGAAGAACTCGATCATGGAATCGAGACCACCCTCGGCGCTCACCATTTCCTGCGTACGCGCGTAGGACTCGTAGCCGCGCGTGTGCGCGAGGTGGTCGCCCTCGAGTTCGTAGTGCTCGACCACGCTCCGCCAGTAGTCTCCGATGTAGCGACGCGCCAGCTCTTCGGCACGGTCAGGGCTCTCGTCACAGAACACCCAGCCCGAGCTGATCGGGGCTGGCGCCTCGCCGTCGTTCACATCCCGGTAGATGCGGCGGTACTCGGCCAGTTCCTGGGCCACCAGCTCCCATGGCTTCTGCGGGATGATCAGAATTCCGAGGCCGAGCTCCGCCATCAGCCGCGACGACTCCGGCGATACCGCGGCCGCGTAACTCCGGCCACGGAAGCTCGTGCGC
>JABSQV010000007.1 GCA_013215565.1 Myxococcales bacterium
GAAATGGGGGGCTCTCCCCCGCGGCTGCACCGCTGGACCATCGACCGGGCCGCGGGGACGGTAAGGGACGAACCGCTCGACGACCGGCCCGCGGAATTCCCGCGCATCGACGACCGCGTGATCGGCAAGAAACACCGCTACGGCTACATGATGTCGGCCGGGTACGGGGGCCCCGAGACCTTCGGAGAGGCGCTGTTCAAGTACGACCTCGAAACCGGAAAGTCGTGGACCCACGAGTTCGGATCCGGCTTCCAGGCGGGCGAGCCCGTCTTTGCGCTCTCCTCGAGCGCGGCCACCGAGGACGAGGGCTGGTTGCTGACCTACGTCTACGACGCGGCCCGGGGCCGAAGCGACCTGGTGATCGTCGACGCCACCAACTTCGACCAGGAGCCGGTCGCGCGCATCCACCTGCCCTGCCGGGTCCCGAACGGCTTCCACGCGAGCTGGATCCCGGACGCGTAGGCCGGCCAAGCGGCGAGCCCGCGTAGCAGCGGGCTCGCCTCAGGCCACGGAGCGCTCGGGCGTATAGCGGACCCGCATCTGCGCGCAGGTGCGTACGAGCGGCGACGGCCGTAGCACGGGGCCGCCGTCCGAAAACTCCATGTCGGGCAGGCGCCGCAGCAGTTCCTCGAAGGCCACACGCATCTCCATCCGCGCCAGGTTGGCCCCCAGGCAGAAGTGCGTCCCCACCCCAAAACCCAGATGCGCAGCGCCGCGCTCGATGTCGAAGCGCTCGGGATCCTCGTAGCGTTCCGGGTCGGTGTTCGCGGACGGGTAGGCGAGCAGCACGACATCGCCCTTGCTGAGCTTCTTGCCGCCGAGCTCGGTGTCCTCGGTCACGGTACGCGAGAACGACCGTACGGGCGAGACCAGACGCACCATTTCTTCGACGGCCGTCGGAATCAGTGAGGGATCCTCGACCAGGCGCTTCCGTTCTTCGGGGTGCCGGATCAAGAGTTCCATCCCGCCCGAGATGCCGTTTCGCGTGGTCTCGTTACCGGCGACGAGCAGGATCACGAGCAGCATCGTGATCTCGTCGTTTGCGATCTCGAGTTCCTTGTCGCTGCGTGCGTCCCAGTCCGCGCGATCTCTCTTGCCCCCCCGGGCGTCGAAGCGCGTCAGCATGCCTTCGTCCTTGGCCCCGGCCAGGATCGTCACCAGGTCGTCCCGCGGGTTCGCACGCCGGTCCTCGATCACCTTCGTCACGTAGGTCGCGTACTCCATGAAGGCCGCTCCGGCGCGTTGCGTCACCTCGGGGGTGGAATCGACGCCGGCCGCCGCCATCATCGAGTCGGACCATTGGTGGAACTTGTCGCGGTCGGCCTTTTCGATCCCGATCATTTCCGCGATCAGCAGCAGCGGAATCGGGACCGCAACCTGGCTGACGAAGTCGCACTCCCCGAGCGGCGCGATCAGGTCGATCGTCTCCGTGACGATCTCGCGGAACGGCCCCTCGAGCTTCTGGACCATGCGCGGGGTGAAACCGCGGTTGATCAACTGCCGGAGCTTCCCGTGACGGGGCTCCGCTTCGTCGATCAGCCCGATTTTGGGAACGCCGGGTCGCACGCCTTCGCCCGAGGTGAACAGCGGCTGGTTCTTGGAGACGTACTCCACGTCTTCGTAGCGGGTGACGATCCACATGCGGCTCTGCTCCGACCAGTAGATGGGCTCGTTCTCGCGCAGCCACGCGAGCCGCTCGTCGATCTCGGGGCCCCAGCCTTCGTTGCCGGCGAAATTGCAATCTACTTCCATCTCATCACTCCTTCGTCGTTCCTGAGAACAGGATCGAAACCAGCTCGCCCAGAAAACGCGTCTGCCGCTCGATTGCGGGCTGCGTCAGCAGATCCTGGCCCTGAAGCTCCGCGTAGAGCGGCGCGATCGTGAAGTAGCCGACGACCACGTGGTACATCGCCAGCACCAGCAGCGGGATCTCTTCGGCCGACCACGCGCCCGCGCCCGGACTCGCCTCGGCGACCTCGTGCGCACGCGCAAACACGGGACCGATCGAATCGCCGAGCAGCGGCATCAGGCACTCGCCGCCCGACAGGATCTCGTGCTGAATCAGGCGCGGCAGATCCGGGCGCCCTGCCAGCAGTTCCATCACCGTCACCACGAGTCCTTCCGGGTCGCCCGAGCCGTCGCGCGCGAACTCCGACAGCGCGGACAGGACCGGCGCGACCCCGCGCTCCAGCACCGCGGCGTAGAGGGCGTCCTTCCCCGAAAAGTGGTTGTAGAGACTCGGGGTCCGCAGGCCGACCCCGGCCGCTACGTCGCGTAGCGTGGTCCCCTCGTAGCCGTGGCGCGCGAATAGCGCCTCCGCGACGTCCAGAATCCGAGCGGCCGTGACCTCGCCACGCGTCGGGGCCGAGGCAAGCACCGACTCTGCGATTACCATGGGGGGGGGACCCTCGTCTCAGAAAAAACTAACTATCGTTAGTTTGTCACGCCGAAGGCCACGAGTCAAGGGAGAAGAGCGCCCCGGGGCCGGTCCAGGGTCATCAGCAGCCCCCGCCCTGTTCCATCGCGACGTAGGACCACCCAACGAGGTGCGGGCGGCTCAGCCGTTCGAAGAGCAGCGGCAGATCCGCCTCGGCAACCGGCCTGAAGTCGAAGCGCGGCTCACTCATCGCAAGTGGTCATCGCACGCGTCGCGATTCCGCCTGCTGTTTGCGTGGCTCGCCCACGAGCGTGAGCACGTTTCGGTCCAGATCGTGAAAGTGCGCGAGCACCCCGCCTGACTCGCACTTGCTCGGAGACCGACCCCTAATGGCGGTTTCGCTGGTTCTATACCGGGAACTGCCGCAGCGACGAAGCACGCTTGCCAAATGCACGCGGTCAGACAGAATGGGGCCCACGACCGCGAGTCGGAGAGCGCTTCTATGAGCCAGGAACCCGATCGTCACGCAGCGTCAGCCGAGTCCAGATTCTCGGCGGGGACCCGGCAACCTTTCGAGCTGTCCGAAGAACTTGCTGCGCAGGTCGACGCGCTCGGGCTCGGACGGTACCTCGATCAACTGCGCGACGAGGGCTACACGATTCTTCCCGAGGTCGCGAGCGACGCGTTCTCGGCCCGCCTGCGCGAGACCTGCCTGCGCCTGGCGCAGGAGACCCAGGGGCCCGCGAAGGGTTACACGGCCGCGCTGCTGCTCGGCCGCGACCCCATCTTCGAAGAGGTGGTGCTCAATCCGAAGATCCTGGCCCTGGTCGAGGTGATGTGCGGGAAGGGCGCGCTGCTTTCTCAATTGATCACGAGCATCCGCCCTAAAGGCGCGCCCTCGCTACCGCTTCACGCCGATCAGAACTGGACCCCGGCGCCGTTCCCGGTCCACAACCAACTGTTCACGATGTGCTGGGCGATGGAACCCTTCAGCGAAGCGGAAGGCTCAACGAAGGTCATCCCGAAGTCGCACTTGCACAAACGACACCCGACCCCGGACGAAATCAAGCAGCAGCCGGGTGCGATTGCGACCGAGTGCCCGTCGAGTTCGATCGTCTGCTGGGACGGCTCGACCTGGCACGGGAACTATCCACGCAAGACCGAGGGCGAGCGGGTCGTGCTCCACATCACCTTCAGCCGACTGGCGCTCCGCACGGTCGAGAACTACGACCACCTCGACCAGGCCTGGCTCGAGGGCAAGCCCGAGGCGATGCGCATCATGCTCGGTCGCGAGGACTTTCTGGGCTCGACCACGATCGAGCGCGGCAGCGCCGACTACCGCCTGATTCCGCGCAGCTTCGAGTGGGCCAAGACCTGAGCCCTGAACCCCCGTTGCGCGAGACGGACCCCGTCTCGCGGGTCAGGATCGCAATCTACGGCGCTGTCAACCTCCCGACCTCGGTGGTCGGACTCCCGATCGCGCTCTACATCCCGGCCTTCTACTCCCAGAACCTGGGCCTCTCGCTCGCGGCCGTCGGCGTCCTGATCGCGCTCTCGCGGCTCACCGACGTGGTGACCGATCCGCTGATCGGAACGCTCTCCGACCGCTGGAACACGCGCTTTGGGCGACGCAAACCCTGGATGCTCGCGGGCACGCCGCTCAAGATCCTGGCGCTCTGGATGCTCTTCGTGCCCGACAGCAGTTTCTCGCGGGCAGTCTGGAGCCTGCTCGGGGGCGATCCGCAGGCCGGGATCACGAACCTCTACCTGTTCGTGTGGATCAGCCTGCTCTACCTGGGCTTTACGCTCGTGGATCTGCCCTACCGCGCGTGGGGCGCAGAACTCTCTAAGGACTACGACGGGCGTTCGCGCGTGACGAGCGTGCGCGAAGCCTTCGGTTATGGCGGGCTGCTGATGTCGCTCGTCATCCCGCTCGTGATGGCCTTCGCGCTCGGGCTCCCGGGTGCCTCAAATGCGCTCTTCGGCGTCGCACTGGCCGTGGTCGTGCTGATGCCGACGCTGACGGCGCCGGCGCTGGCCTTCGTGCGGGAACCCGCGCCCGAGCGCATCGAGCGCGAGCAGGTCGGATTCTGGGCGGGTCTGAACATCATCTGGCACAACGAACCGTTCCGGCGCCTCGTGATCTGCCTGGTCTTCTTCGTCACCGCGATCAGCATGACCGCGTCGCTCTCGTTCTTCTTCGTACGCCACGTGATGCAGGAGCCCTTCGACCGCTACGCATTCTTTATTCTCGCCTACTACCTGGCGAGCACGCTCGCGATTCCCGGGTGGCTGTACATCTCGACCCGAATCGGCAAGCACCGCACCGTGGTGCTCGGGATCGGCTGGTTGTCTCTCTGGAGCGCATTCATTCCCCTGCTCGGTCCCGGCGACTTCTGGGTGTTCTTCGTGCTGATGCTGCTCAAGGGCTCGGCGGTCGGCGCCCTGGCCTTCCTTCCGACCTCGATGGCGGCCGACATCGTCGACCTCGACACGCTCCAGACCGGCGAGCAACGGACGGGCCTCTACTTCTCGATCTGGGGAATGGTCAACAAGGCCGCGGTCGCACTCGGCGTCCTTCTGGCGACCAACGGCGTCGTGTGGTTCGGGTTCGATCCGAAGAGCGACGCAAACGAGGCCACCGGACTGCTCGCGGTCGCTTGTCTCTACAGCGTGGTCCCCGCGGCCCTGGCCTGCGTCGCGCTGCCACTGCTCTGGCGCTACCCACTGACGCGCGAAAGGCAACTCGAGATTCGTTCCGAGATCGACGCAGCCCGGATCGCCGGGGTGCGCTGAACGCAGGCAGGCATCCGCTTGCGGGCGGGGCCCGATCCGTGGGATCTTCCCGCGGTTCCCCGGCAAGCCAAGCAGACCGAAGAACAGGAGCCTGAACCATGATCGAGAAGGTGGTCGAGAACTGGCACAAGTTGATCCGCGGGGAGTTCCCGGGAGGGCTCGACGAACTTCTCGCCGAGGACGTCGTCTTCTACTCCCCGGTGGTCTTCACTCCCCAGAAGGGAATCGAGATCACCAAACTCTACCTGTCTGCGGCTGCCAGCAGCTTCGGCGGCGAGACGGACGCCGCTCAGAGCAAAGACGCGGCGAGTTCGAAGACACCGGGAAACTCGAAGTTCCACTACACGAAGCAGATCCTGTCCGGCCACTGCGCGATGCTCGAGTTCGAAACCGAGATGCAGGGCAAATACGTAAACGGCGTCGACATCCTGACCTGTAACGACGAGGGCAAGATCGTCGAATTCAAAGTGCTGATCCGGCCCCTTCAGGCGGTGAACGCCGTCCACGGACAGATGCGCAATATGCTCGAGAAGCTCCAGAAAGCACGAGCCTGATCGCCAGCTTCAAGCGCGCGCGTCCATGAACCCCGAAGCCGATCGCTTCCGGAGCCACCCGCACCGGACGCTCGCAGCGCTCGCGATCCCGACCGTCATCTCGCTCGTGGCCGAGCCGGTCGCCGGGATCGCCGACACCGCCTTCATCGCGCGGCTGGGCACATCGCCCCTCGCCGCGCTCGGGGTGGCCACCACGCTGCTTTCGGGCGTGATCTGGGTTTTCAACTTTCTCGGAATCGGCACCCAGACGGAAGTGGCGCGCGCATTCGGAAGCGGAGACCCACGGCGCGCACGGACCCTGCTCTCGACCGCACTCTGGCTCGCGGCCCTACTCGGAACCGGACTCGGCGCATTGGCATGGTCGTTCCTCGCGGAGGTCGTGGCCTGGATGGGCGCCCGCGGAGAAGTCGCCCTGGGAGCGATCGAGTACCTGGAGATTCGACTGCTCGGAGTCCCGGCGGTGCTGCTCACCTTCGTCGGATTCGGTGCGCTGCGCGGGCTGCAGGACATGCGCACGCCGCTCTGGATTTCGCTCTCGATCAGCGCCGTCAACATCGCACTCGACCCGCTCCTGATCTTTGGCGCGGGACCCATCCCCGCATTCGGGATCGCGGGCGCCGCCTGGGCGACGACGCTGACCCAGTGGATAGCCGCCGCCTGGGCGCTCGCCGCGAGCACACGCCGGCTCGGGCTCACCGCTTCGTTCGAGGGCCACCAGGTCCGGACCCTGTTCGTCGTGGGCCGCGACATGGTGATCCGAACCGGAAGTCTGCTGCTCTTCCTCGTTCTCGCGACGCGCGCCGCGACCGAGATCGGGTCCGAGGCCGGCGCCGCACACCAGGGGATCCGGCAGATCTGGATGCTGGGCGCGCAACTGCTCGACGCCTACGCCTACGCGGCCCAGAGCCTGATCGGATATTTTTTGGGCGCGGGCGCACTCGCCACCGCGCGCCGCGTGGCCGGCGTCGCGTGCGTCTGGGCACTCGCCACCGGAATCGTTCTCGCGCTGCTCATGCTCGGCCTCGAACCAGGCGTCGAATTCCTGCTCGTTCCCGCGTCCGCGGTCGCGGTCTTTGGACCCGCCTGGCTCGTCGCCGCACTCTGTCAGCCGCTGAACGCGCTCTCGTTCGCAACCGACGGCATCCACTTCGGAACGGCCGACTACGCGTACCTGCGCAACGCGATGATCGCTGCCACCGCCGCCGGCGCGATCTCGCTGGCCGCGATCGACCGCAGCAGCGGCGACGCGCTCACCTACGTCTGGTTCGCGACAGCGCTCTGGATCCTGATCCGGAGTGTCGCGGGCGTCGTCCGGATCTGGCCGGGCCTGGGCCACGCGCCGCTTCGGGAGCCGCCCGAAGGCTCAGCCTCGCAGTCGCCCGATCCGACGGCGCTGGAGCGCCCAGAACAGGGAGATGATCCCCAGTCCCGCGAGCACGGTCGGCCAGACTGACAGCGCCGGCAGGCCTGCCACTGCGCATTGACTCTCGACGCCGTCGGGCACGATCTTGAAGACCTCGCCACCGAGATCCACGATGTAGATCTCTCCCCGTGCATCCGTACCGAAGGAACTCACGGCGTCGATCGAGAGGCCGGCTGGAGCCAGTTCCGCGGTGCGCTCAGTCAGCGCCGTCGCGACCCCGCCGCTCATCCGGATCGTCCAGATCTGGGCGCTGCAGAAGTCTCCGAAGAAGTAGCTGCCGGCCAGGTCCGGAACTGCGCAGCCTTGGTAGGGTTCCCCCCCGGTAATCGCGCAGCGAAACGGAAACCCGCCGTGCGTGTACTCGTGTACCGGATCGAGCAGCGTCGCCGACGCACAATTTCCGCCCGGATTGAAATCGTGCGCGCCTTCCCGGCAGCGCCAGCCCCAGTTTTCGCCGCCGCTGCTCGCGCCGGCCTGAAAGTCGATCTCTTCGAAGCTGAATTGTCCGACGTCGGCGATGTAGAGGTCTCCGGTCGTCCGGTCGAACGCGTTTCTCCAGGGGTTGCGGAGCCCGTAGGCCCAGATCTCGTCGTCGCCCGTCACGCCCACAAAAGGATTGCCGGGCGGAATTCCGTAGTTTCCGCCAGGCCCGTTGTTTCCGTCGACGTCGATCCGCAGCAGCTTTCCGAGCAGGTTCTGCGTGATGTCCTGCGCGTTTCCGGTCCCGGTGGTGTGGCCCGGCAAGTTGGGGTCGTCGTTGGCACCCCCGCCATCGCCGGTCGCAACGTAGAGCATGCCGTCGTTGGGGCTGAAACCGATCCAGCCGCCGTTGTGGTTTGACTGGGGCTGCGAGATCTGGAGCAACAGCTGCTCGCTCGTCGCATCCGCCTGCTGGGGGGTTCCGATCGGCACCTGGAAGCGGGAGATCCGTGTCGCGCCACCGCTGTCCGTATAGTTCACGTAGAAGAGGCGGTTCTGGCCGAAGTCCGGGTGGAATGCCAGTCCGAGCAGACCCTGCTCCTGTCCCACGGACACGACGCGGTCAGTGATGTCGAGAAACGGCGTCGCCTCGAGCAGGGGTGGGTCGCTGCCGAGATCCAGGATGCGAATTCGGCCGGGCTGCTCGACCACGAAGAGCCGGTCGAAATCACCCGACGGCGCGGTGACGAAGAGCGGGTTCTGGAGCCCGCTCGCGACGCGCTCGGTCGTGAGCGGCGTGGCGGCGAAGGCCCCGTGCGCCAGGCTCACGCCGGTCAGCGCGACCGCCCAGAGCAGCCTGCGGGCCGCGCAAGCCCGCATCTGCGGACCGCTGCCGCAGGCAATCGGCGCCCACATTCTCAGCGTTGCTCCCGAGCTGCGTGCCCAACCCACTCGTACCCGCAAAGAGCAGACTATCACGAGCCGAAATCCGACCGATCCTCGCGCGGACGCTCCCGGTCGCGGCGGAGCGCAAGCGGTGTCGCGGGCCGAGCGCGCTCGCCGATTCCTGTACCCGACGCGACCCGGCCCGGAGACGCGTGCGCGGCGTCAGCGCTCCAGCACGACCACGGGAATCTCGCGTTCGGTGCGCGCCTGGTACTCGCTGTAGGGCGCGTAGAGCGCGACCATCTGATCCCAGAGCCTGGTCCTCTCCGCGCCCTCCGCGGTCCCGGCCCGGGCCTTGAAGCGATCGGCCACGACCTGCAGCTCGACTCCGGGGTTCGCGACCAGGTTGTGATACCAGGCCGGGTGGGTCGGGAACCCGCCCTTGGACGCGATCACCAGGTAGCCGCCCTCGGTCTCGCCGTAGATCAGCGGCAGCGTGAGTGTGTTTCCCGAACGCCGACCCGTCGTCGTGAGCAGCAGCGTCGGCACCAGGCCCTGGCCGCCGCCGAGCGTCGCGTCCCACATGTGCCCGTCTGCGCCGTCGCTCTCGCGGTAGCGGCGCACGTGGTCCCGAATCCAGTCGGGCATGTACGACGGAATTTCCTGTTCACTCATGCCGAACGCCTCCCGCCTCGCGAAGCTCCGATGAAGCCAGCTCCGAGCATACTCGAGCGCTGCGCGGGCGTGTGCGGTCACGCCTTCGCGCTCCCCCGCGCGGGCCCGCGGATCAGTCGCTGCCAGCGCCCGGCCGGTTCTCGATGCGGCTCAGCCAGTAGTCAGCGTCGAAGTCGGGGTCGCCGAGCAGGCAGCGCCAGAACCGGATCCGGTTCAGGATCTCGAGCCGGCCGGTGTCCTGTTCGTACCAGGGCTCGGGCCGGCACAGGATGCTGTGTAGGTGGTCGGGATCCTGTGGCTCCCGCAGCCAGAAGATCGGGCGTTGCGCGGCGTCATCCGGCCCGAGGTCAGCGGTGTTCCAGAGCCGCTGTTGCAGAACCGTCGGATTGAGCCGGATCTTGAACATGTAGCGCGGCCGGTCCGAGCGATTTCGGCCGCCAGCGTGCCAGAGCCCGTGGTGGGCGGCGAGCAGGGTGCCCGCGGGACAAACCACGTGCTGTTGCCCGCGCAGGTTCTGGTAGCGCGAGACCGCGGCCTCGCTCACGATCCGCAGGTGACTGCCGGGCAGCAGCCGGGTCCCGCCCATCTCGCGGGTGACCTCGTGCGGAAAGTAAAAGAGTTGCGCATCGAAGCCGGGCCCGGGATCGATCGTCGAGTCCTGGTGGATCGGCTGGGACGATTGCCGCACGCCGTGCTTCTCGAAAGTCTCGGGGACGTGCGCGAGGTGCAGGAAGTGATGATCGAAGCGACAGCCGGGTCCGACCAGGCTCTCGATCGCCCCGCGCACCAGGGGAAGCTCGACGAGCGCGCGCAGCGTCGAGCCCGGCGCGTAGGCCGCATCGAGCGGCGTTCCGGCCGCGACCACCGGGATCTCGTTTTCGCGCGCCTCGCCCAGGAATCGCTGGTTGATCGAATCGGGTACGAGCCCGTCGAAGCGCAGGAATCCGCGCGCCGCGAACTCGGCCATCTGGCGGGTGGTGAGCAGGATCGGCGGCTCAGCCATTCGACTCCTCGAGCTTCTCGAAGACGAACTCGTACTTGAGGTAGGAGGTCGTAAACTCCGCCCCGGCGGCGTGGGGGGCGAGCGGCGACATCTGAAGCAGCCGCCATCCGTCCCGGAGCGCATCGACCCCGCTCTGGTAGGGCGGCTCGTCGGCGTCGCCGGGCTGCGGGTCCGTGGCACCGGTGCCGTCGTACTGGGCCCACGAAACCACCTGGGCATCGAGCGCGGAGTTCGCGAGGTACAGAATCAGGAGCTTCTGGCGAAGCGGCGCCATCCCCCGGCTCCTGCCTCGCCTCCGGCCTAGCCGCGCTCGGGCGGGAACGTCTCGCCCGCGTGCCCGGCCGCCGCGGTTCCGCGCCGGAGTCCTCGGACGCGCCCGTGCGGAAACCCGCGCTCGAAGCGCCCGGGATCGGCCAGACCGATCGGCTGGATCATCGGGACTCCCCCCGCGTACGTCGCGACCCCGAGTCTACTCCAAGCTCGATCCCCGGAGCGGGGGTGGCGCGCCCGCTACGGAATCGCGTTCGACGTCGACCGCTGTCGCAATTCACATAGTCGCGCGGACCCGCGCCGGCGCGGGACCGCTCGCCGGGCCGCGAGCGTGGGCCATTGTGTGGCATGCGCCTTGCTCCTCTTCCGGTCATGAGAACCCAGCCTCCGGGACGGGCGGCATCGGACCCCTACCCGAGGGGGCGACGGCCCCGAGTTGCCATCTATGCGCGCGACTCGAACGGGCTGGGCGAGCTGCGGCGGAGCCTGCGCATCGCGGGCGCGCTCACCGCCCCGCCACTCGAGGCGCGGGTGCTCGTGATCTCGGGCGCGCCGACCACGAACGGATTGGCGGTCCCGCCTGGTGTGGATTCCCTGACGCTTCCGGTACTCGAACCCCGGAGTACCGTGAACCAGGAACCCCCCGGGCGGGACCCAGATGCGGCCTGGCGGTCGGCCCCGCGGAGCCGGATCATCGCCGCCGCCCTCGACGAACTGCGGCCCGAGCTGTTCCTGGTCCACGAGTTCCCGGGCGGCAGCGGAGACGAACTCGCCGCCGCATTCCGCAGCATGCGCGCCCGTCCCGGCACCCGTTGCGTCCTGGGTCTCGGAGACATTGCACCCGACCCCGACGCCGCACGACGGGCGTGGTCCGACCCCCGATATGCCGACTCGATCCGCGAATCCTTCAACCAGATCCTGGTGTACGGAGACCGCGCTGTGTACGACCGGCTGCGCGAGGATCGGTTTCCGGCCGACCTCGAAGCCCGCACGATCTACACGGGGTACCTGGTCCCGAACGCAGGGCCGGACGAAAGCGCGCTTCCTGCAGCAGCCGAGGCACCGAGCAAAGCCTTCGTACTCTGCACCCTCGGCGGCGGCTACGGCGGCTTCCAGCTCGGCCGCGCCTTCTGTCGCGCAAAGCTCCCGCCCGGGCCTCTGGGCGTACTGCTGGCGGGTCCGTTCCTGCCGCCCACGCAGCGCGATGAACTGCGGCGACGGGTCGCCGCCCGGACCGACCTGCGCATGCTCGACTGTGTGACGGAGCCGGCGCTGCTGATCCAGCGCGCGCGCCGCATCATTTCGGTCGGCGGCTACGCCACGATGACGGAACTCCTCGGCCTCGGGAAGCGGACCCTGATTGTCACCGGCGGCGCGCATCCGCTCGAACGCCGGATCCGGGCCGAGCGGCTCGAAGCACTCGGTCTGGTGGATCTCGTCGACCCGCACCAGCTCGATCCGCAGACGCTCGCAGATTGGATGCAGCGACCGTCGCCATGGCCGCGGCGTGCCTGGGATCAACTCGACCTTGGGGGGCTCGCGCGGCTGCCGAGGTTGATTCGAAACGCCGGCAGCGAACCGACCGAAGTACTCCCGGACTGAGCCGAGGCCGGCCGGGGAACGGATTCCGGCCGGGCCCCGCACGGGCGCCGGGGCTTCAGTCGATCACGCCGTTCCAGAGGCTCCGCTCGGCGTCGAAGGGCGAGTTACGGCTTCCGCAATTCGGTCCCAGGATCATCGTCACGCGCTGCGCCTCGTCGTAGCGACCCCAGTCGCCTACGCCGGGATGGCCGGGCTCTCCCGAACGCGCAAAGGCGAGCCAGCTTTCCTGCATCTGTTCCGAAAGCCGGTTCGCCTCGGGTCCCGCTCCGACGAAGGCATCCAGGCCGGGCATGCCGAGCGTGCCGAACACGAACGGGACCTCGAGCGCGTGACAGGATCCGAGCCGCCCGCCGAGCGCGGGAGAGGTCCAGTCGAAGAGATACGCGTAGGTCCTCGGCTGGTGCGCGGACTGCGCCTCGGCGAGCCGGATCGCCGGAATCCGGAAGACGCGGTCGGTCTCGATCGCCGGGAACAGTTCGTGCGGCTCGGCCGAATCCCCGCGTGCGGAACGGATCTCGCGGTAACCCTCGATGATCCGGCTCGCCGCGTCTCCGACCCGGGCCTCGACCCGCTTGCGCAGCCCCGCTTCGTCGAGCTTTCGCGAACGCGGATCCATCATCGCAAACAGCTTCCACTCGTCGCGTGTCGTCCCGACCAACGTCGGGACCTCGGCTGCGAGCCCCGCCCGAAGCGCTCCGAGCGGTGCCTCCGGAAGCAGGTCGCCGTCCACCACCGGCTGGAACGGCAGCAGGTTTTCACCGCCCCGCTGCCGCTCGATCAGGCGCCCCTGAATCTCGAGCAAACGCGCGCTGGAAATTTCGAGCAGCCGCTCGGGAGCGTCCTCCGGAATCTCGAGCGCCTCCAGCAGTTCGTGCCTGACGCGCTCGGCGCTCTCGGCGCTGTGCACGTTGTGCGCGGCTCCGCTCTGGGCGACGGCCTTCGCAAACAGACCCCGGGCCGCGGGCGTTCCGAGCAGGGTCCCGACACTCATCCCCCCCGCCGACTCGCCGAAGATCGTAACGTTTGCGGGGTCGCCCCCGAACGCTGCGATGTTCTCCTGCACCCAGGCGAGGGCCACAAGTTGGTCCCGAAGCCCAGCATTCGAGACCGCCCCGATCCGTTCGCGCGCGACCGCGCCGAGATCCGTGAATCCCAGTACGCCGAGGCGGTAGTTGAGCGTGACCAGCACCGCGTCTCCGCGCGCCACCAGCGGAGAATCTGTGTAGAGCGGACGCGAGCCCGCTCCGCCCACGAAGCCGCCTCCGTGAATCCAGACCAGCACCGGTCGCGACCGCGCGTCCGCACCCGGCGTCCACACGTTCAGGAAGAGACAGTCCTCGGACGTCGGCCCGACGTCGGTCCCCGGAAGGATTCGCACCCGCGGTTCGATCTGCAGCGAGGACGGCCCGTACTCGCTGCAGTCGCGCACACCCGGCCAGGGTTCGGGATCCCGGGGCGCCCCGAAACGCAGCGCACCCCGCGGGGGCCTCGCATACGGGATCCCGCGAAAGACCTGGATTCCGTTCTCTTCGACGCCCTCGATTCTTCCGGAGCGGGTTTCGACGACCGTGCTCACGACTGCCTCCATTCGGGTTTCGGCTCAGAGCATACAATGAGCCGCGAACCGGGGCGCGCGACGCTCGCGGCCATCCAGGGACCGCGGCAGAGACAGGGGGGGAGGAGAATGCTCGACAGGATCCATGCGCTGCTCGAAGGTCCGGCTGACTCGCGAGCCCAGACCGTGACGAGCCTGTCGGTCCAGATCTTGATCGTGCTGAACGTCCTGGCCGTGATCGCGTCCACGGTCGATCCGATCCGGGTGCGCTACCAGACCTTCCTGAGCGCGTTCGAAGTTCTCTCGGTAACCGTCTTCGCGATCGAGTACCTGCTTCGCCTCGCCTCCTGCACGCGCGATCCGCGCTACGCGCGCCCGCTGAGCGGGAGGCTCCGCTGGGCGTTCACGCCGCTCGCCATCATCGACCTGCTGGCGTTTGCCCCGGCGTTGTTGCCCTTGGTGGTCGGGCTGGATCTGCGCATGCTGCGCGCGGTTCGGCTGCTTCGGATCCTGCGCATCCTCAAACTCGCGCGCTATTCGAAAGCGGTGCAGAGCCTCGGCCGAGCCTTCTCATCCCGAGCCCCGGAGCTGGCTGTAACCGGCCTCGCCCTCGCGATCGTGCTGATCCTGGCCTCCTCCGCGCTCTACTACGCGGAGCGCGAGGTGCAGCCGGACCACTTCGGCAGCATTCCCGAGGCGGCGTGGTGGGGAATCGTCACGCTCACCACTGTGGGCTATGGCGATCTCGCTCCGGTGACGCCCCTCGGACGCTTTTGCGCCGCGATCGTGGCAATCCTCGGACTGGGGCTGTTCGCGCTTCCCGCCGGCATTCTGGGGTCGGCCTTCGTCGAGCAGGTGACACACGGCCGCCGAAACTGCCCGCACTGTGGCAAGACCATCTAGCAGGCGCGGGCCCTGGCCGCAGAATGTGAGAAAATCCGGCCCGCTCCAGAGCAGCCGACCGGGGCGGCCGATACGGGAGGAATTGTGACGGTACTGCGCTCGCTCGCAAAGTGCGTGGGGGCACTCGTGGTCGTGCTCATCGGCATCGCACTCGTGGCCCGACTCTCGGACGGCCCGATCGGGCCGTTTGCGGGCGGGACGCTGCTCGGCGGTGTGCTGGTCCCGGACTCCACGGTCGACTGGTCCTTCGCACGCGACATCGACACGGTCGAGTTCCAGCTCCTCGACCCTGCGCGCTCGCGGACCGTGTGGATCCTGGTTCGCGACGGCGAGCTCTACATCCCGTGCCAGGTCCCCGAGTTCAGGCTCTGGAAGCAGTGGCCCCACGAAGCCCTCGAGGATGGGCGCGCCGTGATTCGGGTCGACGGGAAGCGCTATCCGGTTCGCGCGGTTCGCGTCACCGACCCGAAGCTGCTCGAACAGGTCGGCACCGTGATGGGCGAAAAGTACCTTGACGGAAGCGTCCCGGAGACCGGAAGCGTCTGGGTGTTCCGCATGGATCCGCGCACCGGCCGCGACGGCGCGGAGGGGGCGAGCCGTTCGGTCGAGCCGGCACGCGCGCGCTACTCCCCGATGCGCCCGAAGCTTGGCGGGCGCCGTTCCTGAAAGCTCGCGACCCCTTCCTTGAAGTCGGGCCGCGTCAGACTTTCGGCCATCAACCGGTTCGCGTCCCGCATGGCCTCCCCGAGCGGGAGCATCAGGTGACGGTAGACCTGCTGCTTCATGACCCGGAGCGAGGTGGGCGACGCATTCCGAGCCAGGTCTTCGAGATAGTCACGCGTTTCGGGCAGGAGCCGCTCGTGCGGAAAGACGCGGTTTGCAACGCCGATCCGCTCGGCCTCGACACCGTCGAGTTTCCGTGAACTCCACAACAGGTCGAGCGCGCGGCTCGGGCCGATCACGCGCGGCAGGATCCAGCTGGTGCCGTGCTCGGCGACGAGCCCGCGCTTCGAGTATGCGGCCGTGAAGACCGCCTTTTCCGAGACGAAGCGCAGATCGCAGAGCAACGCAATCGAAAAGCCGAGTCCAGCACAGGGACCGTTGACGGCCGCGATCAGCGGTTTCCGGATCGAGAGCAGATACGCGAAGGTCACCTGGAAGTCGGAACCCATCTCGGGATCCCCCGCGCTCGCGTCGAGCGACGCCTCGCTGCTCGGGCGCGCGGCCCCCGAGGCGGTGCGGCTCAGGTTCTCCATGTCCATTCCAGCACTGAAGCCGCGGCCCGCCCCCGTCAGAATGATCCCGACGACGCGCCGGTCGCGTTCGGCTTCTGCCAACGCGTGCCGCAGTTCCTGGACCGTGCGGTTGGTGAGCGCGTTCAGGCGCTTCGGCCGATGGAAGGTGATCGTCGCAACCGGTTCTTCGACCTCGTAGAGAATCTCCTCGTACACGCTGGCTCTCCGGGACGGTCCATCCAACCGAGAGCTTACTACCCCGGAGCCCGCGCGCGCTTCGGAACCCCGAGCGAAGCCCGGGAAAGGACGCGCCTAGGGCCCGGGTGCGTCGAGCACTTTCCGCACGCGCTCGAGCTGGGCCCGCGCAGCCTCGAAGCCCGGGCTTGCAGCGAGCGCGGCTTCGAGCCACTGCCGGGCCTCCTCGAGCCTCCCCTGCCGGGCGCGAAGCAGGCCAAGGTTGTAGAGCGCGGGCGCCGAGGCGGGGTCGATTCGGATCGCTTCCTGGAACCCGAGCGCCGCGGCCTCCCAGCGGTCCTGCGCGAGAAGCGCGTTGGCCAGGTTGTAGTGCGCCTTCGGATGGTCGGGCTGGAGCCGGATCGCCTCCCGGAACGCGGCGCTCGCGTTCTCGAAATCCCCCCGCTCCGCGAGCGCAGTGCCGAGGTTGTAATGCGCCTCGGTGTAGCTCGCGTCGAGCGCGACCGCGGCCCGAAACTCGCCGGCGGCTTCCTCGTGGTCTCCGGCCCGAAACAGTACGTGTCCCAGCTTGTTGTGAAACAGCGCGAGACCGGGATTGAGCGCCACCGAACGGCGGTGCTCGAAGATGGCCTCCTGCGTGCGGCCCTGCGCCTTGAGCGCGAGCCCGAAGTTGTGGTGTGTAAACGCTCGAAGCTGGTCGCGGTCGGCGAGCGGCCAGTTGCAGAAGACCGCCACACCCGCGGTCGCGGTCAGCAGCAGCGCCCGCCCGCGCCAGTTCGCGGCTGCGACGAAGTCAGGCGCAGCGACGAGGCCCGCCCCGGCAAAGAGAGCGAGTACGGGCACCATCGGGAAACGGTAGCGCGCAAAGACGAAGAACAGCACCACGGTCCCGAGATAGCTGAATAGCAGCAGGTAGAGCAGCCAGTGTCGGGATCGCTCGCGCCAGCTGATCCACATCCCGGCAAACGCCAGAGGAGCGAGCACCCCGAAGTGGAACAGCCAGCCCCCCCAGCGGAGCGGCAGCGACCATTCCGCGTAGGTGTAGGGATCCTCGGCGTCGGCGGCCTCGGTGGCGTTCCAGGCCAGCGCAAACTTCCGGGACATCAGACCGAGCCACCCGAGCGGATCTCCGGTCGCGTAGTCGACCGCGCGAGCGGTCCAGTACCGGGACACCTCGGCGGGACTCAGCGTTCGGCCCAGAGCCTCCTCCGCCATACGCGTCGCGTCGATCCGCTCGAAGTCGGGGTGTCCGCGCCCCCAGACCAACGGCTCGTACGTGCCGGTCGCCTCGGCGTTGTTTCCGATGTAGAGATTGGGCCCGAGCTGCGAGGTGGTCAGGTGGAACTCTCCCCCGACCACGAGATTTCGCAACGCGACCGGCGCGAGCACCGCGCCCAGCCCCACGAGGAGCGCGGCGACAAGCTCCAGCCGGATCCGAGGTCGCAGGTCTCCGCGCACGCAGAGCCAGAACAGGATCGCAGGAACCAGAATCAGCGCATTCTCGCGGGTCAACACCAGCGTCCCGAGCACGGCGCCGGCTCCCAGCAACGAAGCGCGGCCTGGAGCATCGCTTACGCCGGACAGGATGCGGAGCAGGAGGCAGACCAGGAACAGGTCGAGCACGGACTTCTGTACCAGCGTGTCGAAGAACACCGCGGGCACATAGAACGCGAGCAGCAGTCCCGCCACGATCCCGGCACGCTCCGAGAAGAAGCGCGCGCCCGCACCGGCGAGCAGCACACACGCGGACGCCCCGATCAGGGACTGCAGAATCAGCAACTGCAGCGCGCCGTCACCCACCAGGCCATACACGGCTCCCAGGAAGTAGGGATACAGCGGCGCCTGGTAGAAGACGCCTTCGCCGATCCAGTCTCCGGCCGCGATCCGGCGCGCCCAGGCGTCGTAGACGGCGGCGTCGACGATCTTCAGACCGAAGAACGGGGCCGCGGAGACCTGCCACAGATGAAGCAGCCGAACCGCGAGTGCAAGTCCAAAGATCGCGCCCAAGGCGGGCGCGCCGGGTCTCACCCGAACCCGCCGGGCCGCCGGGTCGTTCAGGGGCTGCTCGAATCTCCGAGGCACGGGGGCGTACGCGTGACGAGCCGACTCAAGGCACCCCAGAGCCTAGCCCGGACCCGGCCCGGACGCGCGCAACCCGACCGCGCTGCAATCTCCGCAGCCGCGGGCCAGCGCCCGAGAGCATGCGGCACTACCGGCGGACGGGCCGCAGCCGAATGTCGATGCGCCGGTTCTGGGCCCGGCCCTCCGCCGTGTCGTTCGAGGCCACCGGATCGTTTGCGCCCAGCGACGCAACGAGGAGACGTCCGGGGTCGATTCCGGCGGACTGAAATAGTCGCACCACGGCCGCTGAGCGGGCACCCGCGAGTTCCCAGTTCGAGGGATACTCCCTCGCCAGCCGGCCCCGGATCGGCAGGTTGTCGGTGTAGCCAATGACCACGATCTGGGCTTGAAGGCGTTGGAAGTCGTCGACCAGCTTGAGCGTGATCTCGCGCCCGGCCTCGCCTAGCTCGGCCGAGCCAACAGGAAAGAGCACGGCGTTCGAGAGCGACACGTGCAGGCCGTCGCGCATCATGGCGACTCGAATGTCGCCCTCCAGGATCTCTTCTTCGAGTTCTGCGCGAAGGTCGGCCTCGGTTGCGGACAGCTTCGCGAGTTCCATGTCCTGCAGCTCGAGCGCGTAACCCATCATCGCGCCCACAGCCGCCATCCTGCGGTTTTGCGTCGTGAACTCGGAGTTCTGATGCGCCAGCGCATCGCGCGACGCCCGAAGCTCGTCGTACCGGGCCTTCGTCACGCAGCCGGGCAGCAGTACCAGCAGCGCCAGCAGCGCGGCCATCATCAACGAAGTCATCACCCTTGTCTTCATCGTGAATGTCTCCCTGTCCAAGGTTTTCGTCGATCCGCTCTACAAGACACGATCGGCCGCGTTTGACGGCGGCGCGAAGCGCCGAACCACATGCGTCCGCTTCCGCGGGGGAACCATTGTGACACAGGTCCGATCGGGGAGTCTGCCACTCGAGTGCATCGGCGCGTGGGTAGAACCCTCGCGGGCCTCGGCGGCGCTCGGGCGAGCGCTGAGGATCGGGGGTGGGATCGAGCTGCGGTGCTTCCCGGAGCTTCCGTTCGAAGCCCGAGATGTCACGCTGGCCAATCTGTCGGGCCGGCTCTCGCCCCACCTGGTACAAATCGGGGTCCTCGAACTCGAGATCGATCTCGAGGGCCTCGACCTCCGACGACTCGCGGCGCAGGTGCGCGAGACGGAACCGCGGCTGGAGGGGGTCGAACTCGCCGTCATCGGCGGCGGTCCCATCGACCCCGCGAGAGCGCGCCCGCCCCCGGAGACACAACCATGACCGCGCCCCGGTCCTGCGGTACGATCGTGGCAACGCAACGCTCTGCAGCGAGGATCCGACATGACAACCTGGAAGTTCGCGGTCACAGGCTTGGCGGTTGCGGCCGTACTCGGCTGCGCACCCGGACGCGTGGCCGACCTGCGCGATTCGGGACGCCTCGGAATCGGGTTCGGGCCGGGCCTCTCGGTCGACGCCAAGCTCGGCGATCTGACCCATCCTGCCCTGGGGCTCTTCGGAGCCTCCGCGATGTGGGGGTGGGAATCCCGCGAGATCGAGGGCTTCTGGTACGAGGGGGCGGTATCGGACCCGTTCTCGATCTACTGGTACCGTCGCGCAGACCAGTCCTGGAAGTGCGCGCTGATTTCTTCCGGCTGGCGCGGCACCTGGGAGGCGCTCGACTTCTTCGATGCCGTGGACGAGTTCGACGACCCGATCGACCGCGACGGGCTCCCGGAAACCGACACTTTCTTCGAGGGCGAGATCCTGCGCGGCAGGGTGTACGTCTCCCGCTGGCTTCCGATCCCCGGCTGTGAAGACGAGCTGACGCCGCTCTTCGGCTTCCAGACGGCGACCGACCTTCAGGCGGGCGCACATCTGCTGCTCATAAACGCGCGCGCGGGCTTCAACCCGCTCGAGTTCCTGGACTTCCTGCTCGGTTTCGCGGGCATCGATCTCGCCGGCGACGACCCCGCGCCGTGAAGGCGCCGGTCCGCGCGGCATCCCGCTCCGGAAACAGCCACCGGTGACGCCCGACGAGACGAACGCGGGACCTCCGCCGACGCGGCCACGGCTCCCGCACGCGAACTGAGCCGATGCCACTCACGAAGGTGCCCCGGATGACCAGCGTGATGACGGCGTTCCCGTACTCGGTCGAACTCGAGACCCCGCTCGACGATGCACGCCGCCTGATGGCCGATCACGAGATCCATCACCTGCCGGTCAAGGCCGAGGGCAAACTGGTCGGAGTCGTGAGCGATCTCGATCTGGAGCTGCGCCTGAACCAGGAAGGCGAAGCCTCCGGTGGCCGGCCGCTTCGAGTCAAAGACGCCCGCGTGCAACAGGCCCACGTCTTTGACTTGCATGCACGGCTCGACGAAGTGACCGAGCACATGGCCGATACCCGCAGCGACGCGGTGATCGTCACGCGCGAGGGCAGGCTGGCCGGGATCTTTACGGCAACCGACGCCTGCCGCTGGCTGGCCGAGTTTCTGGGCGAACGCTTCCCGCCCGATGACAAAGATCAGATCGCCTGAGGAACGCTCCGGGGCCCGGCACGAAAGCCGTTCGGGGTTCAGGCGCCACGCAGCCACCCGAGACATCCCGTCTGCTCGAGAATCGGGTCTAGCCGGGCAGTCTCCGGCAGCGCCGCGTAGCGCTCGCGCAGCGCCTTGAGCGAACGGGCGTGGTACTTCTGCGGTCCCTGCACCCAGGTGCGTCCGGCGAGTTCGACTGAGAACTCCGCGTCTCCGTTCGCGATCGCGCGCGCGTTCGCGTCCGACCAGGGCAGGAACAGCCCCGCCACCTGCGTCTCGAGCAGCGGGCGCAGTGTGGGCAGCAGCAGGTCGAGCGCCTCCCAGTCTCCCTCAGCCTTGGGTTCGAGCATGCGCTCGATCCAGCGCACGAGGTTCGGCGCGCGTTTACGCAAAATCGCGCCCGGCGTCGGGTCGCTCAGCGCGTTGTAAAGCTGGCCCCAGAGCCCGAAGTCGGCAAACGCCGGCCGGCCTCCGAACAGGAAGGAACGCGCTTCCAGGTGCGACTCGAGCGTGGCCACCGCATCGCAGAACGAGTCCTCGATCTGTGCTTGCGTCTTTTCCGAGGACCCGACGAAGCTGATCCGCGGGAGCATGCGCTCGCGAATCGTGGCCGCCACCTGTTCCCGCTGTTCGGCGTTCGCATCCGGGCCGGCCATATCAGCCGCGAGCCGCTCGGACGCCGAGATCTGGTCCGCCTCGCGCCACCAGCGGTAGTGAAACATCCACTTGTTTCCCCACTCGTCCCCAAACTCCTCAAGCAGGGCCGAAAGGAAAGCCGACGCGGTGTCGGCGGGGTGGATCGAAGGCTCCGGGAACTCGGCCTCGATCCTGTCGATGATGGGCGTCGAATCCTGGATCCCCTGCTCGTCGGGCGTGATCACGAGCGGGACGAGCGGAAGCCGCGCGTGTTTCTGGTACTCGGCGATGTTCGACGGGCCCCGGATCAGCCACTCGTGCGGGATGCCCTTGTAGCGAAAGTAGGCGCGGACCTTGATCGAGTACGGCGAGAGCTCGCTCCCGAAAATCCGGTAGGGCTCAGTCATGCGTATCTCCTTGCTTCGAATCTATAGTACAAGGGACCGAGACGAAGGGAGGATCCTCGATGCAGCCGGCCCCGACGCCGCCCACCGGGTGGCCGGAACCCGACGGGTGGCCGGAGCCGCGCGGGCGGCACGCCGTAGGCCGGAGCGTCCGGTTCCGCGCGCGCGAGGAGGCGCCGCGGTGGTAGACGGGATCCGGCCCGCCGCGGTCGAGCGCTGGTTCGCGGAGGAGGTCCCGCACGCGAAGCCTCCGTTCGAGTACGAGATGATCGCGGGCGGCCGCTCGAACCTGACCTACAAGCTCAAAGACGCGGCCGGAGCGGCCTTCGTGCTGCGGCGTCCCCCGCTCGCTCAGGTGCTCGAGAGTGCACACGACATGGGACGCGAACACCGGATCGTCTCGGCGCTGGGGCCGACCGAGGTACCGGTCCCGCCCGTCTACGGGCTCTGTGGAGACGCATCCGTCAACGACGCGCCGTTCTACGTGATGGGCTTCGTCGAGGGCCGGGTGCTTCACGACAGGATGCTGGCGGCGAAGCTTCCGGATCAGGAGCGCGCCTCGATCGGGATCGATGCGATCGACGTGCTCGCGCGGCTCCACGCGCTCGACCCCGACGCGGTCGGCCTCGGGACCCTCGGCCGCAAGCAGGCCTACGTCGCCCGCCAGCTCCGGCGCTGGTCGAAGCAGTGGGCCCAGTCGAAAACCCGCGAGATCCCCGAGTTGGAATCGGTCCAGCGGCTGCTCGAAGAGCGGATTCCGGAACAGGTCGGCGCCTCGATCGTTCACGGCGATTACCGGCTCGGGAACCACCTGGTGCATCACGGACGCATCGCGGCGGTGCTCGACTGGGAACTCTGCACCCTGGGCGATCCGCTGGCCGACCTCGGCTATCTGCTCAACAACTGGGCCTCGCCGGACGAGATCCCGGCCGGCGCGCCGAACAACCACCCGACGGCCGCGGGCGGTTTTGCGACTCGCGAGCAACTGCTCGAGCGCTACGCGGACACGACCGCACGTGACCTCTCTGCGATTTCCTATTACCGCGCATTCTCCCACTACCGCGGTGCCGCGATTGCAGAGGGCGTGTATTCGCGCTTCCGGAGCGGGGCCTACGGCGACCAGAAGGTCGATCTCAAGCTGCTCGCGGGCAGCGCCCCGCAAGCCGCGAGGATGGCGCTGGAGTTGCTCGAGACGCCGAACTCGTAGCGGGCGCCCGTCTTCGCTCGCGGCAGCCTCCGGGGCGGTGGTAGGATCGGGCTCCGAACGGCCGAGAGGAGGTCCGGATGCCGGCCCTGGACGGAATCAGAATTCTCGATACGACCCAGTACGAGGCAGGCCCCTCGTGCACCCAGGCGCTGGCCTGGCTTGGAGCCGACGTCGTAAAGGTAGAGAGACCCGGCGCCGGCGATCCGGGCCGGGGTCTCTCCTACGGCAGCGAGGACGCCGAGTACTTCATCAACTGGAACAGCAACAAGCGCAGCGTCGTGATCGATCTTCAGAAGCCCGAAGGGCGCGTGCTGTTGCAGCGCATGCTGCCCCACTACGACGTGTTCGTCGAAAACTACGGACCCGGCGCGGCCGAAAGGCTCGAACTCGACTACGACTGCCTCAAGCAGATCCACCCGGGCATCATCTACGCCAGCGTCAAGGGTTTCGGCAGCACGGGGCCCTACTCGAACTTCAAGTGTTACGACATGATCGCGCAGGCGGCCTCGGGAGCGCTTTCGGTTACGGGCATGCCGGACGGTCCGCCGGTTCGGCCAGGCACGACGACCGGAGACTCGGGAACCGGGGTGCAGCTCGCCCTCGCGATCACGGCTGCCTACATCCAGCGCCAGCGCACCGGGCAGGGTCAGCGAATCGAACTCTCGATGCAGGAGGCCATGACCTACTACATGCGAACTGCGATCTCGCTGGGTTCCAACTTCGGCGAGAACGCCGTGCCCCGCAGCGGCAACAGCCTGGGCGCACCCACCAACCTCTACCCCTGCCGCGGAGATGGTCCCAACGACTACGTCTACCTGATGGTCGTCACCAGCCGCAACTGGGAGGCACTCTGCGAGGCGATCGGCCGCAGCGATCTGCTGGAGGATCCGCGCTTCGAGACCGGCGTCGCGCGGATCGCGAACGCCGAGGCTCTCTTCGATGCGATCGCGGGCTGGACGCGGGAACACACCAAGCACGAGGCGATGCGCCAACTCGGCGACGCCGGGGTCCCCTGCGGTGCCGTAAACGACACGCGCGACTTGTACCGGGATCCTCAGCTGGTCGCTCGAGACTTCATCCACACGCTCGAGCACCGCGAGCGCGGGTCGATCCGAATTCTGGGAAACCCGATGCGGATGTCGGAGAGCGAGGTCGAACTCGAGCCCGCACCCCTGCTCGGAGAACACACGGCGGAGGTGCTGACACAGGATCTCGGTCTCGGACAGGCAGAGATCCGCGCGCTCGAGAAAGACGGCACCATCCACTGCAGATAAAGGAGGCTTCGATGTCCGACACGAGCCAGGACCCGAGTGGCGCGACCCTGATCGCACGGAGTCTCAAACAGCAGGGCGTGGAGTACATGTTCGGGGTGGTCGGATTTCCGGTCATCCCGATCGCGGTCGCGGCCCAGCGCGAGGGCATCCGCTACCTGGGCTTTCGCAACGAACAGTCGGCCAGCTACGCGGCCGGCGCCGTCGGATACCTGACCGGTCGTCCGGGTGCCTGCCTGGCCGTGAGTGGCCCGGGCATGGTCCACGCGATCGCGGGACTCGCGAACGCCTGGTCGAACTGCTGGCCGATGCTGCTGCTCGGGGGTGCGAACGACAGTTACCAGGACCAGATGGGGGCATTCCAGGAAACTCCCCAGGTCGAGGCTGCGCGGCCCTTCGTCAAGCACGCAGCGCGGATCGAGTCGGTCGGGCGGATTCCGCAACTCATCGAGCAGGCCGTGCGTATCAGCATCTACGGTCGGCCCGGTGCCGTCTACCTGGACCTGCCGAACGACGTGATCACAGGCCGGGTCGAGGCCACCCAACTCACGGAACGCGCGAGGTGCCCGGATCCGCCGCGCACGCAGGCCGAGCCGGAAGCCATCGAGCGCGCGCTGGCGGCGCTGCGTTCCGCAGAGCGACCGCTGGTCGTGGTCGGGAAGGGCGCGGCGCACGCGCGCGCCGAGTCCGAGGTACGCACATTCCTGGAATACACACAGCTTCCCTTCCTACCCTCCCCCATGGGAAAGGGCGTGGTTCCCGACGATCACCCGCTCTCGGTCGCACCCGGGCGCTCGTTTGCGTTGCAGAACGCCGACCTCGTGCTTCTGGTCGGGGCACGGCTCAACTGGATCCTGCACTTCGGACTACCGCCGCGTTTCCACGAAGCGGTGCGGATCCTCCAGATCGACGTGTCCGCCGAGGAGATCGGCACGAACCATCCGACCGAGGTGGCACTCGTAGGCGACGCCGCGAGCATTACTGGACAGCTCAACCGCGCGCTCGAACAGAATCCCTGGAGTCATTCCGCCACCAGTCCCTGGCGTACTGAACTCGCCGAGAAGGTGAAGCAAAACGTGGCCGCGGTCCACGCGATGCTCCACGACGACTCCGAACCACTCGGTTATTACCGAACGCTCCGCTCCATCCGGGACCTGCTCCCACGAGACGCCATCATCGTGAGCGAGGGCGCGAACACCATGGACATCGGCCGCACGGTGCTCCCGAACTATGAACCCCGCCACCGCCTCGATGCCGGAACTTACGGAACCATGGGCGTGGGCCTGGGCTTCGCAATCGCGGCCGCCGCGGTCCATCCAGAGAAGAAGGTGGTCGCGATCGAGGGCGACTCCGCGTTCGGCTTCAGCGGCATGGAGGTCGAGACCGCGTGCCGTTACCGGCTCCCGATCACCTTCGTGGTGATCAACAACAACGGGATCGGGGCAGGCTTCTCCGAATTCGAACCCGACGAGGTCCCGACCTCTGCCTACACGATCGGAGCCCGTTACGAAAAGATCATCGAGTCTTTCGGAGGCAAGGGCTACCTGATCACCAAGGCCTCCGAACTCGACCCCACCCTCGAGGCTGCGTTCGAAGACCCCATGCCCAACATCGTGAACGTCCTGATCGACCCGCATGCACAGCGCAAGCCCCAAAAGTTCGATTGGCTCACACGCTGAGTCCGCATCCCTGATGCCGGAGCAGCGGGATCCGAAGCGGCGCGCGGGGCGGAGCGAGCCCGCCCGAACCGGAGACTGAGCAGGAGCGGAGACGCGCGCGTCCGCAGGCCGGGCCAAGAGCGCGCGATGGGGGGCATCCGGATGCTGAAGACCGTCTCGCCCGTCGACGGGAGCATCTACGTAGAGCGCAAGTTCGCGGAGGCGCGGGAAATCGCGGCCACCCTGGAACGGGCGCGCGATGCGCAGCGACTGTGGCGAGGAGTCCCGGTCGAGGCGCGCTGCGAGGTCGTGACACGCTTCGTCGAGCGCTTCGTCGCACGCCGCAACGAGATCGCGACCGAGATCTGCTGGCAAATGGGACGGCCGCGGAGTCAGTGCGCGGGCGAGGTGGGGGGCCTCGAGGAGCGCGCCCGCCACATGATCGAGATCGCGCCCGCAGCCCTGGCTGCGATCGAGCCAGGGCCGAAGCCGGGCTTTACGCGGTTCGTGCGGCGCGAGCCCCTGGGCATCGTGCTCACCGTCGCACCCTGGAACTACCCCTACCTCACGGCCGTAAACTCCGTGGTCCCAGCAATCCTGTCGGGCAACGCAGTGATCCTGCGCCACTCCCAGCAGACGCCGCTGTGTGCCGAACGTTTCGCCGAAGCCTTCGACGCTGCAGACCTCCCGCCCGGCGTGTTTCAGTTCCTGCATACGCGACACGCCGATACGGAGCGACTGATCTCGGAACCGGGCGTGGACTTCGTGGCGTTCACGGGTTCGGTGGATGCCGGGCGCACGATCCAGCGCGCCGCCTCCGCGCGCTTCATCGGGGTGGGACTCGAACTCGGGGGCAAGGACCCGGCCTACGTGCGTGCCGACGCCGACGTCGATGAC
>JABSQV010000070.1 GCA_013215565.1 Myxococcales bacterium
CGTCTTGCGATGGATATTGCACAAGAACGAAGGCGTCCCAGTCCTCGTAGGGTACCTGCGTCGATGAGCCGGACTGGAACACTTTTCCTGCGTAGACGACGTGCCCGCCGGCGTCCTCGCTCGCATCGGCGAACGACCCGACGGCGGACAGCAGTTCCTGCTCGGCGGATAGCTTCAGCAGCGTCACCACATGGAACACCGACGACGAGTGGAAGATCGCCTGGCGGTCGGCGACGAAGTCGTCTCGCAACTTGGCGTAGCGGTATTGCTGTGCCGCGATGGCGACGAGCGCGATGGCAAACAACGACGTTGCGATCTTCAGCGCGATCTTCATGCAGCCTACCTCCTAGGTCGCCGGCGACTCTACCATCGCCCCGAGCCAGGTGTGCACGATGGCGGAGTAGCCGCAGCTCAGCGCCGAAGGCGCTACCTCCAGCGCCTCGAGATCGTGAGCTCGATCGATCTCGCCGTTGATGACATCCTGGCGAAGCCCAGTAACTCGCAAAGCGTAGAGAATCAGTCCGGCGGCCGCGACGCTGGGCGTCCTCGAGATGCCTGGCAGTGCGCCACGCGTGGTACGTTGGAAGCTGACCGCAGCGGAACGGAGAACGGCCATGACGAATCCCACGCCGAGAGAGTTCGATCCGGAGTTCATCGAAGCCCGGTCGGCCCCCGACCGGCAGATGTACCGGGCGGAACGAGCATCGAGGGAGCCGATGAGATCGGTGCTGGACAACAACCCGGAGATCTACATCGTCCCGCCGCGCCGAGGCTCCGACTGGGGAAACTGGGAATTCAAGGCGGGCTCCTACTACGACACGACGACCGGATCCAAGCACCCCGACTGGGCAGGGGTCGAGCTCCCGCAACCCGCCAAGGACATCGACCGGTTGCGCGCGGACCTGGTTCGGTGGGGCTATTGCCTCGTCGAAGACGCGCTGTCGCAGGAGCAGGTGGAACGCGTTCGCACGCGGGTGCTGGAGCAGGCGGAGGGAGAGCGGCTCGCCGGAATCGCCCAGCGGACGCCCAGCGGTCAGAACATCAACTGCTGCGTCAACAAGGGTCGGTGCTTCGAGCTCCTGATCGAGCAGCACCCTTCGGCCATGCAGGGCGGCGCCCTGGTCGAGCAACTGGTCACGGAAGCGCTGGGGCCTACGTGGATCTCAACGTCCATGATCGCTGCGCTGGCGCTGAAGGGTGGTGTGCCCCAGGCCCTTCATCAGGATCAGGCCGTCTGGGCCGACTCCCCCCATCCCCAGCTGTTCAATGTGCTGACGGCAGCCACCGACTTCGACGAAACCACCGGCGGCACGCTCGTGATCCCGGGCAGTCACGCGACGATCGCGGAAGCGGTTCGGGAGAGAGGCCCCGTCGGAAAATTGCCCCCCGCGATCAACGTGGAGGCGAAGGCGGGGACGGCCGTCGTCTACGATGGCCGCATCCTTCACGGCACCGGCATCAATCACACGGACGCACCGCGCATCGCCATCTTGAACGGCATGAGTCCGTCGTGGCTCCGTCAGCAGGAGAACTGGATGCTGTCGGTACGGCCGGAGGTGCTTCGGCGGGCGAGTCCCAAGCTCCTGCAGCGCATGGGCTATCAGGCCACCACCGGTAGCGCGACCCACGAGGGGCATGGCTTCAATGCCAGGGGCTTGCTGGGCGAGGCCGCTGGCGCTCTCGTCGCGTTTCGTCTGGCCGCCGACGAGGGGCGCTACGTGCGCGTCGGCGAACTCGGGCCCGATTCCAGCCGGGAGGACCTGGAGGCCGAATACACGCTCCGCGAGGTGGTCGAGGCTGCGCGCGCCGCTCGGCAGTCGAATCCGAGGCAAGCCTTCGACCCCGGCAAGGTGCGTTGAGTCGAATTCCCGATGCCGATCCTCGCCGGCTGTACCAAACCGCTGCCCGCCCCACGGCTCTCACAAGGACGAACTCAGCTTCTATCAAACAGAAGGATGGTTATCGGAACCCGAACCCAAGCCCAAAAGCCCGCTTGTTTCTCCTATCCTCGGCGCAGGCGGACGTCCACGCCCAGTTCTTCAGCGGGCTCTGCGATCCCTGCGCTGAAACCGCTCCTCCCCCCAGGGTGGGGTCCGACCGGCCGCGTCCCACGGCTCCGCCCGGGGCGGTACGGTTCGCGCGACAACTCGGGCGCCATCGACGTACGCGTGCTAGAAATCCCGCGTGAAGGCGCTGTTCGTCTCAGACCTGGATGGGACCTTGCTCGATCCAGAGGCACGGCTCGATACCGGGGCGCGGGAGCGACTCAACAGACTGATCCGGAACGGACTCCAGTTCACAGTTGCCAGCGCCCGTAGCGTCTACTCCATGGTCGAGATCCTGGACGGTCTGGATCTCCGGCTGCCCGTGATCGAGTTCAACGGGGGCTACGTGTCGGAGTTCTCGACGCAGCGGAGCCTTGTGTGCCACAGCATCGAGCGCCCGCTGGCGCTCGCCACCACGGAAATCGCGCTTTCGGCCGGGCTCTCACCGATCTTCTCGACACAGCTCGATGGACAGCAGCGGGTGTACCTGTCCCACGGAGACCTCAACGCAGGGCAGCATTGGTATCTGCGCGACCGCGAGGAGGCGTCGGATCCACGGCCCCGGTCCCGCGTGGATCCACACCGCATGCCCGAGGAGCGGATCGTCTGCATCACACTGATCGACCGCGAGCGGGCGCTCCTACCCATCCGCGAGGCCGCGCGCGTGCGGTTCGGCGCATCCTTACAGACGCACCTGTTCGAGAACCGGTACAGCCCGGGTTGGTACTGGCTTACCTTCCACGCCGCCGACGCCACCAAGGCCCACGCTCTGGAGTGGCTGGCGGAACGTCATGGTTTCGCAATGGAGCAAGTCACCGTATTCGGTGACGACCTCAACGACCTGCCCATGTTCCAGGCGGCGGGCAAGGGGATCGCGGTTGCGAACGCACACCCCGAAATCAAACGCGCGTCCGCGGAGCTGATCGGGCCGCATCACGAGAACAGCGTGGTCGATTACCTGGAGCGCGTGGCTCGGACGTCGAGCTGAACCCGCAACCTCTATTCCTCCCGCGGATCCGCCCCA
>JABSQV010000071.1 GCA_013215565.1 Myxococcales bacterium
CCTCTGGCTTTGACCGCTCGCGCGCGCATCGTTTTTTTGGCCCAAAATTTTAATTCAGGGGAATTCCCTGAGACATGTCGAGGGAATTCCCTCGCCGAGCCGAGGAAACAGCCATGAACCCAGCTACGCAGAAACTCTTGGACGCCATCGCCGGCTCCGGCGCCCCATTGCCGGGCGGCATGAACGCCGCGCCCTGGCGTGAAGACGTCGCCGTCGACGATGCCGTCGAGATCTGGCTCGCCGCTGGCATTCCCGATTCGACCCTCGAGGCCGAGGCCAAGAAAACGAAAATCGAAAACCCGGTTGATGCTGGCGGGGTAGTCCGTACGGACGGGGTCGGACAGTTGCGCCCGAATTCTGCGGTGATGCCTCGACCTCGAAGCGGCTTCGGTGAGCTCGAGGCAGCCAAGCGCGAGATCGTCGAGCTCGAATCCGAGGTCGCATCTCAGGCCATCCTGCTCGAAGCGTGCCTTCCTCATTTGAAGGACTGGCTCGGCGTCTTCGATGACGGTAGGCCGTCCGCCGCCGATGCCGCTCGGCGCCTTCGCTCTCTTATTGCGACGCTCGAGGCGACCGCCAAAGTCGAGGGCGGGCGTCGTTGGGTTAGAATGGGCGAACTCGCCATCGAGGAACTCACATGAACAAGAAGAGGGCGCTCGCCGCCCTGGCTGCTTCGCTGCTCGCCGGCGCCGTATTTTGGCACCTTCTGAGCGTCTATCAGTTTTCAGCGAATCCCCCCTTCATACCGTAGGATCCAAACAATGACGCCCGAACATGCCGCCGCTATCGCCGCCCTTGCCGACGTCGTCGAGACGCTCACGAAGTCGACCTCGAAGGTCGCGAAGGAAGTCCTGAAAGAGCTCGACGACGATCACCGCCCGCCGATGGAGCTCGTTCGGATCTACCTCGACGGCTCCGACAAGACCGCCGACGGTATGACGCCGGCGGCCTATCTGCGCGCAGCTGTCGCCCTGGGCATCTCTCGCCGCGACATCGCCGACGGCGCCGAGGTTCTCGTCGTCGACGGTCGCTATGCCGTGCGGACCGCGGGCGGCCTGAAGATCGGCCCGGTCGCGTCCTGATGCGCGACGTCGACGCCCGGGCTCGGGTAGCCGGTCCGAGCGCCGCGTTCGACTGTCCGAACTATCTCGCGGCCAAGCGCCTCAGCGAGGCCCTCGAGCTCTGGGGCGCGAACGTCGTTATCATCGAGGGCCGGCGCGTCACGGTCGAATGCGAGACGCCGCTTCTATATGCGATCATGGGCCTATGCAGCGCCGGCATCATTGACGAGCTTCAGGCCGGCAACCTGACGGCGGTTCACATCGCCGACGAGTACCTCGCGAAGATGCTCGGCGAGCCTGGCGAGAGTCGCGGATGAGATGGACCTTCGAAGAGATCGGAGTTCGGCCGCCCGACGTCGAGGTCGTTGTCGATATCAGCGTTCAACAGATGAACGTCTTCGTCGGGCCGGTCAAGGTCGCGTGGTTCACATACCAGCAACAGATCGAGGGCGGCGAGTGTGTCATCGACTGGAACGAGGTTCGGGCCTTCCTCGCCGGGCGCCTCGTCGAAGGTCCCACATGAAGGCTCTCCCATCGAAGCCAGACCTTCGAAAATGGATGGATGAGTTCGGCGGCTACAAGAAGGCGGCGAAGCATTTCGGCGTCCCCGCTGCCGATCTGCGGGTCATCATGGGAGCCAACGCCGCGCGCGGACACGCAAGCGCGCGCGAGGACGACGCAAAAGCCAAGGCGAAGCTTGATCCTCTGGCATGGCGGCGCGACAAGCTCGTCACCTTCGAAGAGGTCTGGGCGAAGTCAGCCGAGGCCGAGAGGCCGAACATCGTCGGTATGGCCGCCCTCTCGAAGTCGATGATCTCTCTTCGCGGTGAGATCGACAGGCTCGCCGAGATCGAGGGCGACGAGTTCGGAGAGATGACGCCCGGCGAAGTGCGCGACTACCTCGGCACACTGTACGAAGACTACGCCGACGAGCACCTCGAGCTTGCCTTTCTCGTCTACGCTGAGCGCCATGGCGGGCGCGTCGTCTTCGTCGCCGATGGCGGGAAGCGGACGGAGTTCGACGCCCTCGACGGATGGCGCGACGTAGCGCTCGACGGGTAGCCAATGACGCCGGCCTCAGGACTGCTCGGCGCCCGGCGCATCGCGAACGCAACGGCGGGCCGGAAGCTCGACTATCTGCGCTACACGAAGCCTCAGAAGCGGTTCCTCGCCGACGCCGCGCCCGTCGTTCTCGTTCGCGGCGGGAACCAGACCGGAAAAACGCTCGGCATTCACGCCGACATTCTGCACTCAGCCCGCGGTACTCATCCATTCCAGAAGTGCCGCCGCCCGCCGCTGAACATCGTCGTTCTGTCCGAGAGCTGGGAACAGATGGGCCAGGCCGGCGGCTTCATGGAGAAGCTCTGGGCGCTCGTTCCGAAGTCGGAGATCGACCCGAAGATCCGCTTCGACCCAGGGCGCGGCATCACCGGCAAACCGCCGCGCCTCGTCTTCGTCAAGGGGCCCGGGAAGGGCTCTGTGATCTCGTTCGGCACCTATCGCCAGGGCGCCCGCCGCTCGGCCGGCTCGACGGTTCATCGCGTTTATCTTGACGAGCCGCCGCCCGGAAGCGTGTATCAAGAGCTGATCGTTCGCGTTCTTCGATTCAATGGAAAAGTACGGATCGGGTTCACGCCCGTTCTAGACATGCCAGATCAGCGGTACCTTCGCGAGCTCGTCGAGGCCGGCGAGATCTCCGAGCACAATCCTTGGCTGACTGAGGCGAACTGTTGGCCGGCGGGGAACCCTTGCGCGTGGTTGACGCAGGCCCGGATCGATCGGATGTCGAGATCGCTACCCGAAGCCGTGCGGGCGATGCGGATCGAAGGCAGTTGGAGCCCGGTACTTACGACCCAGTGGCTCAGCAACTACGACAAGCGGAAGCACATCTCGATCGACGTACCGCCGCAGGGCGCCTATCTCGGCGTCGGCATCGACCACGGGACGAACGCGGGGAAGCAGGCGGCTATCCTCTTCGCGGCTGTCGGCCGGTCTGGAATGAAGCCGAAGGTCTGGTTCCTCGACGAATATATCGGCGACGGCATCACATCCATCGAGCAAGACGCCAGCGGGATCCGCGAGATGCTCGACCGGAACCGGCTCCGGTGTCGCGACGTCGACGCCTGGATAGGCGACCGCCCGACCGGCGAGTCGCGCTACCTGGTTCGCAAGAGCAACAACCAGCTGCGGAAACACCTCGCCTATCAAGAGAAGATGCAGCTCCGAGACTTCCCGGCGATCTTGACGCCCCGCAAGTATCACGGCTCGGTCGAGCACGGTCTCTGGCGTCTTAACGATGTTATGGGCCGCTTCGACGATGACGGCTCACCGCACTTCCGCGTGCATCCGAACGCCTCGAGGTTCGCCGAGTTCTGCGAGCGCTTCGCCGGCGACAACGCCGATCCGCTGAAGGATGTCGGCGACGCCGGGCGCTATATCCTCGAGCTCGCGATCCGAGACCTGCCAATGACTCACATGATCGCGCGGTACTGATCAAGAGTCGTGCCAACTAATTAGCCCCAATGATAAGATAATCCCCCCAGGTGGTTAGCGGATGAGCTATCTTATCAGTGTCACCCACCCACCGAGGCCGCCCAACATGCCGACCCTCCCCAACATCGAAGCCTGGATCGCCCACACCATCCGCAACGCCGGCCCGCTGTACGGCAGCGCAAAAACCAACCTCGGCCGATTGGCCGTCATCGAGGCCGCACTTTGCGCCAATGGCGCCGCCGAAGTCATCGAACTGAGCCCCCGCGAGTTCGGCGACTCCTACCGCGTCACCGGGAAGACCGGCCGTGCGGTCGTCCTCACTGTGACGTCGAGGGGCCACAAGCTCCACCTCGATGGCGTCAACACCATCTAGCAGAACGCGCCGCCCGGGGGGAAGCTCGGGCACCCAACCCCAACAGAGAGAAGAGAATGTACAAGCTGACCCTCATCGCCACCGACCACAACAACAACGAAATCGACATCACCAACGACATGGACGCCGAAGAGCTCGCCATCACCTACCCCACTCGGGCAGCCGCCGAGATCGCCGCCGCCGAGGTGGTCGACTACTGCCGCGAATTCTACGCCGACGCCTCCGTCGAAGTGGTGGCGGCGTGACCGTCGCCGGAGCGCTGGCGATGGAGCTTCATCGCCGCGGAGTCACGCAGAACCAGAAGCAGGCCGAGTTCATGGGAGAGCCCCCGCCCAATTGGAGCGACTATCGCGCTGGGAAGCGGAACCCGACCGTGTCCAAGGTCGAAGGGTGGGCAACGCGCGCCGGTGTCGGCCTCATCTACTCCGGCGGAAGATGGGCCGCCGCCTGACGTGATACAATGCGCGCGTTCCCGTATGCGAAGGCGCGTCTATGCCCGTTGATCTAGTGCACTCGAGCGCTTCCGCCGCCATGTCGCGGCCGAAGATGCCGACCTTTGAGGACGAGAGCCGCGCCATTCATCAGGCGTCACGTCTCGCTATTCTTCTCGATGAATGGGACGAAATCGAGAGCGAGTGGCTCGAAGACCACATCGGCGCCGAGCGCTCGCAGGTTTGGGGCATTCCCGACACCTCGGCCAATCCGCTCGCCGACCTCTCGAGGCAGCTGTCGACGCCCGGCCTCTATGGCATCCGGCCGGAGTTCAAGAGACCAGACGGCGCGGGCGACGACCTCGTCGGGACTGAGGGCGCCATGGAGCGCGCCGGCTTTTACACGAAGATGCAGTTCGTTCAGTATCTGGTTCTCGGCCTGTCCGATCTGTTCCTGCGCTTCGACGTCACCGGGCGCGGCGAGCTCGTCGTTCGCCTCGTTTGGCCGAGCGACGTCTATCTTCGGGCGCCGGTCAACGACCCAGGGAACGCCAACGAACTTTGGCAACTTACGACGCGCTGGATGGCAGACGAAAAGGTCTCGATCTATACGTGGGAAGTCTGGAAACTCGGGCGCGTCGCTCGGAGCGGCGAGGTCATCGAAGAGCCCTCCTATGCTATCCACCGAGCCGAAGAAGGCACCCTGAGCGCGAACGCCGCCTTCCGGGCCGGCGGCCTCGGCGAGGATCTCTCTCACCGCTTCGTCGAGCGCTTCGACGGCACCTTCGGCCGCCTCGAGGGCGTCGACTATCCCTGGCGAACCGAGGCCGGGATCCCGGTGTTTCCGCACGTACATTATCAGGATGCCGATACGGGGATGCTCTGGAACACCTTTCTGAAGCGCGGCGTTCACAAGGGCACCCTGAACACTGGATTGTTTTGGACGTACGCCGGACATTGCGCGAGAGACGCGACCGGCTCGTATGTCATTATCGCCGGCCTCGATGAAGGTTCGCATACCGTGTTCTCGGGGAACGGTCGCGGCGGCGCGAACTCGAACCCAGTCGACGGATCAGTGTCGATAAAGGTCAAGCTGATCACGCCGGGCGCAATGGAGCATTTCAACATAAAGGACGGGCAAACCCCCTTTGTTCACGAGGTCGGCCCGGGCGCGAACCTCGACATGGTTCGAGGCTTCGCCGATCACTACGAAATGAAACAGGCGACTCGATGGGGTCTCAATCCGTCCGACCTGGCGAGGACCGCCGCGAATCCGACATCGGCCGCCGCCCTGATGGTCGGCAACCAAGGGAAGCGAGAGTTCTCGGCTCAAGTGACGCCCATCTTCCGCCGGAAGGACCTCGAGAGCATCGAGACCGCCGCCATAGTGATCAGAGCCGCCGGCGGTCCGGTCTACCCTGAGCGCGGCTATTCAACGCAGTATTTCCAGATCCCGAAGACGCCGGCCGAGCAGGCCGAGCAACGAGATCAGCTGACCTGGGAGAAAGAAGAGGGCCAACTATCAGAGCTCGATCTCTACCGGAAGCTGCATCCCGGAACGACCGAGGCCGACGCAATGGTCGCGCTCGTCAAGGTCGCGAGCGACGACGCCACACTTCAGGCCGCCATCGACGCCGAGCTCGCGAAGCTCGGAACCGACGAGGCGCCCGCCACCTCCGGCGGCGATGCTGCGCAGGATAGCGCCCTGAACGGCGCGCAGACCGCGCAACTGCTCGAAATCGTGGCCAGCATGAACCGCGGCGATATCTCTCTCGATCAGGCCGCGAACATCGTATCGAGGGCGTTCCTGTTGTCGGGCTCTCAGGCCCGCGTTCTCGTCGGCTCAGTCGAGCCGATATCGACCGAGCCGCTTCCCGACTCCACTAACGCCGCCGAGGAATAGCTATGCCCGATTGTCCGCACTGTCAGACCGAGATCACTTCCCTTTCTGGCTTCATTGCCCAGGGCGATCTAGAGTCGCGCCTCAGGTCGCTAAAGGAAGGAAAGAACAGCGAGATCGCCGCCTTAACTGCGCGGGTCTCGGAATATGGGGCGAAGGCCAGCGGCTACGATGCCGTCGTCGCAGAGCGGGATTCCCTGAAGCAGGCCGACGAAGCTCGAGGGCTTCGCGACGAGCGCACGACCCTACTCACCGCGGCCAACGTCGACCCGGCGCTTCTCTCCGAGATCGAAAAGGTATACGGCTGGTCTCAGAGCGACTTGGCCGACGACGCGAAGAAGCCCTTCGAACAGTGGTTCGGCGATGACGCAGCGGCTCATGTCCTGTTGACGCCGCACTTCAGCGCCGCGCCGCCCGCTGGCACTCCGCCGCCGCCGGGCGCGCCGCCCGCTGGCGATGGCATCAACCGCGTGCCGCCCTCCGGAGGGGCTCCGCCGCCGCCGCCGTCGAGCGGGAAGATCACCGAGCAAGATCTCGCGAACTACATGGCATCCCCGGCCTACCAGAACCTTCCGACGTCCACCGAGAAGCGCGCAAAAATGACCGAGTGGAGCGAGCGGATCGCCGCGCAAGGTTGACAGATCCGCCGCCGATGGGGTAGGAATTAGCTCTATACCGACAGTCCGATCGATTCATGGGCGCTACCCATTGGGACAACCTGAAACGCTAAAAATACAGGTTGAATATGCCCACCTCTTCGATCAGTCCCCCATATAGTCACGCGAACGTTTTCGGAACCCTCGGCTTCGCTTACCAGTTCGCGCAGGAAGAAATCCTTCTCGAGCTTCAGGACAAGCTGAACGTTCTCGGAATGGGCGTGATCTCCCTTCGCGGCGACGTGGCCTCGAGCGGCTCCGATACGCTGCGGGTCACCGACTACGGAAACGTCGGGTTCAGCCTTCCATTCACCGCGCTTGCCTCCGAGACCGACACCGTCGCGCCGAGCCCGATCGACATCGGATACGAGACCGTCACCATCGGCCAGTTCGGCCTATCGCAGTCCGAGACCTACAAGGAGCAAGTGCTCGGCCGCGAGCAAGCGATCAAGCTCGACCGCCTGAAGGCGCTCGTTCCCGATTCGTGGCTTCGGACCTTCCGCGACCGCGTCGCACTGTCCGGCTCCGGCATTACTACCGCCGTCGGCTCGGCCGCAACGACCCTCAGCGTCGACGACCACCTCGACCTTGCCAGCGCTTACAAGGTGAACCTGGGCAACCGCCGCCCGTCCGCCATGATCGACGGGACCCAGTTCGACGAGCTCACCCGCTCGTACCGCAACGAGCCCGCATTTCAGAACTCGAGCGAGGACTTCGCGAAGCTGCTCGGTCTGATGACCGGCGGCGCCGGCGGCATTCCGGGCGACTTCGTTACCCAGATGCATCCAAACTTCGCCGGCGTCGGGATCGACCTCGCATTGACCGACTCCATCGTTCAGAGTGGCGGCGCGCGCCAAGGCTTTGCCTTCCCCCCCGGCGGCATCGGATGGGCCGTCGCCAATACTCTGCCGATTCAGCCGGCGAACCCGACGAACGCGGTTTACATCCCCGCCTTCGGCCTCTTCATCGAAGAGCTCACCGGCGGCGGACCGCAGACGATCCGCCAGTACCGCGCGACGTCCTTCTTCGGTACCGCGCTCGGCTCTGAGCGAGTCTATACCCTGCGTCGGCTCATCTCGACCACGTGATAGATTCACCGGGTACCCGATCTTAGGAGATCTGCCCTATGGCAATGCCGAAACTACCAGCTCACCGAAAGCCCGCCGCCTCACCGACGGCCGGGCCCGACCTCGCCGGCCTGATGGCGAACTCGAACTTCGCCGCGAAGGCGAACGCGAAGGGCGTCCTACCGATCGATCCGAACATGCCTTTCTTCCTGCGGCATCACCCGCGGGCTTGGCGGCTCTCGACGACCTTCGAGGGCGCCCAGATCCTTCTTCCGGACGTGACGAAACACGTTCTCGAGCCCGGCGTGAATGGCGTCCGAACTCGCGACAAAGACGAAGACGTCGACATGGGCTGGCGGAACTCGGTACGCGATAGCCTCGAAAAGGCTTGGACCTACCTTGATCCCGAAGATGCGGTTCCCTCGTTCTGTCTTCCCGGCGGCGTGAGTGGCGGCGGCTACATTCGAGATATTGACTGTAAAGGCCCGATCACTCGGCGAGAAGGAAAGCGACACGTCGAAGCCTGGGACGTGCCGATCTCCACCCTTCCCGGCGACGTTCAGCGCTTCCGATTTAATACGGCGAAATACGAGCTCTGGCTTCTTTGGCTCGTCGAGAGCGGCCGCATTCAGGGACCGAACGACGCCATCCTTCCCGGCTTGACCGATCGCGTCGAGAACCACCTCGACCGCGTCGAATCAAGCTCGATGAACCCGGATCGGAGAAAGAAGGTCATGTCGGCGAAGGGCGCGATCTACGAGGCCCACAAGACGGCCCGCGTCGCCTCGGCGCCCATCGACAAAGACGGCCGCGCCCTCACCGGCGCCGCCCTCGAGAAACACCTCGACTACTTCGAGACCGGCATCGCGCCGAAGAAAGCAAAGGCGACGACATGAGCGACCGCGACGACGAGCAGACCCGAAAGAATATCGACCGCGTCGCCGTCGGCTTTCGCGACCTGGCCCACAAGACCGGAAACACCGGCTATACGATGGACGAAGCGCGACGCCGCGTTCAGACCGCGCGCCGTAAAGGCGACATGAAGCGCGAAGACAACAACCGATAACCCTTCCTTCTTGGAGTAGAAAATGGCCCTGACCGATCCCCTTGTATCTTCCGCGCACGGTATTACCGCCTGGGGATTGTACGCCCTGAAGAACGGTTATCGTACCGAGACCCTCACCGGAACTCGGACGCTCACCGACGCCGACCCTGTTATCGTCGGGCTCGATCCGGACGGCGCGAAGACCGTCGTTCTCGATGGCGTCTCGACCGCGATCTATGACGACGCGATCCATGGCCTGATGCGCGTCATCGTCAACCGGGCCGGCGGCGCCGAAGATATCACCGTCGACGACGCGACCGGCGTCACTATCGGCACGATCTCTCAGAACGAGCTCGCAATCTTCTATCACGACGGCATCGGCTCCGACGGCTCCGCCGGCTCCGGCTGGGCTCTCGTCGCGATCGTCTCTGTCGCTCTCTCCTAAGGGGTAATTATGGCCTATCTAACTGAAGGTTTCCGCCCTCTTCGTCAGCAGTTGCGGCTTGAGGGCGGCGTCGATATCCTGTCGACATCTTCCGCCGTGGCGCTTGACGGGAAGAGCGGCAATTGGCAGTCGATCAACGCCGGCGCGGCGATCGATCTGACCCTTCCGCCCGAGGAGTCATCGAACGGGCTCGTCTTCGGTATCGCCGAGACCGGCGGCGCGTTCGCGATCACCGTCAAGAACGACGCAGGCGGCACGGTGGTAACCGTTGCCCTTAGTACGACCGTTCTGGTTGGCTGCGACGGCGCCGCCTGGGCCGTGGTCGGGTAAGCAAGGCGGCGCCTTAACGTAGGAAGAACCCAGTGTCTGATGCTCAAACCTTGTACAGCTTCAGGATCCCGTTTCAGAACGTGCTTCAGCGTGAAGTTGCGCAGGTCGTCAAGCTCGAGGCACGAAGGAACGGCGAGCTCGTAGCGCCTACCGCCGCGGGCTCGACGTTCAGCCTTTACGACTCGGGCGGCGTCGCCGTCGTCGACGCTCAGCCGATCACCGTCGGGACAGACCTCGTCGCGACCTACTCGATCACCGCCCTAGAGCTTCCCTCGACGCTGGCCTACTCGGAGCTCTATCAAGAACGCTGGTCTCTGATCATGCCCGACGGCACGACGAGAACGCCGCGCCGCGAGTCGGCCGTCGCGCCCTTCCTGCTTTATCCAGCGCTCGCCGAGATCGACATTACCGAAGGCGAATATCCGGATCTCGTTAACGAGCTCGGCGACGACTTCGACACGCTTCAGCCGTTCCTCGATACCGCTTGGCGCCGCCTGCTCGAGTGGCTCTTCGAGCAAGGGCAATGGCCGGCGATGATGCTCTCGACGTCGGCCTTCCGTCGCCCGCATCGGGAATGGACACTGTTCCTGATCTTCAAACATCTGTTCCGCCAGTTCAGCGGAAACAATCGATGGGCCCGCCTGATGGACCATCACGAATCCGAGAAGGCCGCCGCCCTGGCGAACCTCACATCGCGCGTCGACTACGACCGCGACGGCTTGCCCGACTCGAAGTCTCGTCAAGCGACTGCTACGGTCATCCATCGGAACGCCGGCCCATTCCGCCGCCTTCCGCGAAACCCGAAGTGGTGACCGATGGCGCCGGCAACCAGAACCTTCGAAGACGTCGAGCTCGAGGCCGTTGGCCTGATCGAGGCCCTCGACGCCTCGGCACACTCGCAGGGCAAAAAGGCCGCCGCTTGGCGCGAGACTTCGGTTCCCTTCTCTGTGCAACAGGACGCCTCGAACCTCGGCCACTTGCTCTTCGAGGTCTGGATCCAAGATTCGCCGAACTCCGACCTTTCTCGGGCCGGCGAGATCAACGAGCAGGCCGCGACAATTGCGGCGAGGTTGCGCGTTCAATTCACGTACAAGATCCGCGGCGCCCATCAGATCGCCGATCGCCGCTCGGCGACGAATGCGGCTCACGATGTCGTGCGCGCCCTTATGGCGCCCTGGGACTACGACGCGAACGGCTGCGTCGATCTGCTTCTCATCAATGCGATGTCCGTCTCGCTCACCCTCGACGGTACCTGGATCCTGGTTTCGCAAGACTATATCGTCGAGTTTGATCTCGACACTTCCGCCTTCATTGCCCCTACCTGATCGGAGTCAAAAATGGCCCTCTCTCCTCAAACTAGAATAGCGCTGAGTCTCTTCGCTCAACTCACGCCGAACGGCGACGAGGGGGGCGGCAAGATCGCCGAGCTCGACTTCGACGTCGTCTGGGCTTCCGGCACTGGCACATCCCAGGCCGACGACATGTATCAGGACTCGAGAACCCTCGTCGCAAGCGCGAACGAGGACATCGACCTTCAGACGATCACGAACGGCAACGGCGTGGCCATGGCATCCGCCGAGGTTGTCGCCATCGCCATCGAGACGCCTCAGACGAACGCCGGCACGATCCGCCTCCGCGACTCGGCAACGAACCCCTGGATCTCGTTCCTCTCTTCGAGCGGCGCGACTGACGACGCTCAGCTCGATTTCCCGCCGGGCGCGACTATGGTTCTCGCCGCGCCGCTCGATGGCAGCTATGCCGTCGCCGCCGGAAATAAGACCCTGAACTTCATCAATCTTGACGGCTCGAACTCGAACGTCTACAAGCTCACCCTCATTACTCGCAGCGCATAGGAGCCGGTCAAATGGCACGTTTCAACAGTAGAAAGGTCACCGTCCGTATGCAGGGCGCCGCCGGGAATGGAATGACGATCGGGCCCGGCCCGGGCGACTTCACTCACGGCGCGACGAATAAGGGGAACTCGGAGAAGCTTCGAGTTCTCGATCGAGGCGCGTTCGACTGCCACGTCGAGGGCGACGACCTCGAACAAGAATTCTCGATCACCGTCGGACAAAAGGCCGAGTCTGCGACGTCTGCGCTCGTCGCTCGCGTTATGGACTTCATCAAGCAAACGGGCGTTTTCACGCCTGTTACCGGGCTCCTTCCGACTCAGAGCGTCTCGTCGAATCCGGATATCTGGGCCTGGGAAACCGTCGTTACTATGGTCCTCGGCGCGACGACCGCGACCTTCACGATCCCCTATTGCATCGGCGACTATGCCTTCGCTGAGGCCATGGAAGGCAACTCGATCAGCATCAGCGGAACCAACAATGGCGACATCGTTCGCACGTAGGAAGGGGGCTGAATGGCTCGAACGCCCGTAGAATTCGCCATCGCCGGCGATCTGAAGATCGGCGTCTATCCGCACATCCCGATCAGGTGGGCGCTTCAGTCTGCCTTGACGGAAGCGCTCGGCATCACCGAGGCCGACGGCGAAGAGCTGAGGGCCCTCGCCGCCGCTGGCGGCGTTCCGGATGACTGGACACCTGCAGGCGAGCGCGACAGTTTCGCCGTTCTCTTCGTCAAGGCCGCCGCGCTCGGCCTGTGTTGGCCGACGGCGCTCGACTGCCCGACGCTACGAGCCTGTAGACACGATCCGGTGCTCTATGGCGAGGGCGTCTATGATGCACTGATCCGCGTCTATGCAAGTGTCGGCAAGGTCGGTCAACTTCAGAAGGACGTTCAGACCGTTGGAAGCAAGTTGATCGCAGACATGAACACCGAGGCCGGCGAGGTCTTCGGATCGGACGTCGCCACCGAAAAGGATTTTTCAGAGGGCCCGGGGCTGAAATCCATCGGCGGATGACAGCTATCGGCATCGCCCATTATGGCGGCGCCCTGGGCCTTTACAATCAACCGAACGAAGAGATAAGCCGCGTGCTCGCCTATTACCAGAACGAAGACGACCTGAGGGCGGCCGCCGCCGCCGAGCGCACTCGTCGCGGAAGGATGGCCTCGTAATGGCCGGCCTCTTCGTCAACCGTGACAGCTTCGCCCTCGGCGGAACCGTCTCTTCGTCGACGTCGCAGATCGGCGCGCGCGCAGACTGGGCGCCCGGCTCCGCTGGGTTCTTCCGCCCCGTTCGCGACACGGGCGACGCTATCGCCGTCAATGACTCGATCAACCGGATCGCCGCCGCCCTACTCGCGAAGCCCGGGCCCGTCGTGTCGGATGCCGTGAACAGCATCTTCGTACCCGTGGCTCAGCTGGCCTTCGACCGCTGGCCAGTCTCGACCGGCCTCTCGAAGTCTCAGCTGTTCCTCGAGATCACGACGGCCGCCGGAAGCCTGACGGTCACTCTCGCAAACCGGGCGCCCTACGCCGCCGGCATTCACGACGGCGCGACCGTTCGCGAGCTCATCTTCGGCCCTGGCACTGAGGCCGCCGGCGACATGGCGCGCGCCATCGGTAAGGGGCTCGCCCGATGACTGTTGAAGAAGACGTACAACTTCAGATCAGCGCCGATATCAAAGCCTATACGAAGGCCGTCGCCGAGATCCCGGGCGTCACGAAGAAGGAAGCGAAGAAGGCCGCGATCGAGTTCGTGAAAGAGATCAAACTCGGCCAAGCTAAAGCGGCGATGACGGCTCAGAAGGCCGCCAAAGAGAGCGCGACAGTCTGGGGCGACGAGTTCGCGAACGTAGCGAAGGGCATCTCGGCGGGCTTTGTCGCCGCCTTCGGTGCCATTGCCGGCGCCGCGAAGGCGACCGCCGAGATCAACGAAGCCCGAAGCGAAATGATCAACCTCTCGAACGCGACCGACATCGCGCTCGACACGCTCGCCGGCATCGAGGCCGCCGCAAACCGAGCAGGGATCCCGGTCGATCAGGTGATCGGAGGCTTCGAGGACTTCGGCGAGGTTCTCTTCGACTTCAGCCAGGGCGGCGGCCGCGCCGTCGAGGCGATGGAGCTTCTCGGCTTCGAGTCGTCCGATATGGACGCGGCGATGAAGGACGTCGACGGGACCCTTCGCAAAGTCGTAAAGCAAATGACGGCGATGGAAGCGGGCGGCAAGAAGAACGCCGTCGCTCAGCAGCTCTTCGGCGATGCCGGAAACCGCGTGAACGCCATTCTCGGCGACAGCGGCCTCGAAGAGTACATCGCGCTCGCCGAGACTTACGGCACAGTCATCGACGAAGAGGCCGTCGCGGCTACGGAGAACTGGAACGGCGCGCTCGCCGATTTCAAGGGCGTTCTCGTCGGTGCGACGACCGACCTCGTCGACTTCCTGAATCTTTCGGCGTCGTTGCAGGGGTTCACTCAGGTCTTTGTCTTCTTTCGCGAGATCGCCGGCGGCGCGTTTCGTGAACTCGGCGAGAACGTGCGCGAATTCGATCAGGCCCTCTCGGCCCTTATTCAGGGCGATTTTGGGGCGTTCTTCGGCGCGGCCGTGAAGAACGTTAGCGAGCTCGGCGGCGAGATGAAGGGCGTCGTTCATGACGCCGCGAACGCGACGACGGCATTCATGGATCAGACGGCCGCCCTCGATAAGGCGACCGAGAGCGGCAAGAAGAATCAGCGCCAACTCGGTAGGCTCTCGGCCGAAGAAGATAAGGCCGCGAAGGCGACGAAGGAGCTCGCGAAGGAACGCGAGAAGGCGCGGAAGGCCGACGAGGCCCGATTCAACGCGCAGATCTCCGCTCAGGATCAGCTGAACGCCATTATTCGCGCCTCGACAGAGGATCAGAAGTCGGGCGTCGAGCTGGTGAACCTGGCGATGGTAGATCAACTTTCGGCGCTCGACGACATCGAGGACGCCCTCGGCTCGAACGCAGTCACACAACTCGGGCGCGACGAGGTTCGCGCCCGGGCGATCCGCGATATCAACCAGCTGGAAATCGACGAGGGGCTTCGGGTCAACGAGGTGAAGAAGGAGCTCGCCGCCGAGGAAAAGCAGCGCCAGATCGACCACTCTAACGAGCTCCTGAAAAACGTCGCGATGGCCGAGCAGGGGCTGAACAACCTGGCCAGCGCCGCTCAGGCCGGGATCGATATCCGGCTCGCCGGCGTCAAGGCCGAGGCCGAGGCTCAGCGCCAATTCATCCAAGACACATCGGCACTCCGTGAAGAGGCGACCGAAGCCCTACACAATGCGACGACCGAGATCGGCCGGGCGCGGGCCCTCGAGCGCGTCAAAGAGTTGGCGGGCGCCGAAGAGCAGTCTGAGGCCATTCTCGCGATAAAACAGCGCGAATCGAACCGGCTCTTCGCAGCGCGGAAGGCGACAGAGATCGCTACCATCTTAGCCTCAGGCGCTTCCGCCGCTATCGCCGCCCTCGTTCCGCCGCCCGTTGGCGCGGGCCCGCTGCTCGGCGGCGCCCTTGCCGCCACCGTCGCGGCCGCCACGGCTGGCCAGATCGCGACTGTAGCCTCGCAGACCGCGCCGCAATTCGACGCCGGCTTCGCCTCGTTCAGCAAAGGGCCCGACAACTATCAGGCGACCCTTCGCGACGGCGAAAGCGTACTTACCCAGGCGGCGACCGACCGACTCGGCGGCGCTCAGGCGGTCCAAGATATGAACCAGGGCGGCGGAATGGGCGGCGGCGGAACCGTTAAGGTCATGATCGGGACCCGCGAGCTCGGCCGCGCTGTCGTCGACGAGATGGGCGCAGGTCGAGAGCTCGATCAGGCTATGCAGAAACGCACCGGGCGCCGCGCTGGCGTTCGATCTGTCTACAGGATCCGATAATGGCGTCGCGTGTGATCAGAAATCTTCGAGGGCTCGGCCTGTCGGCTGATCGGCTCACGGTCGACAACTTGACAGATCAGGGCGCCGGCATCACCGACTCGAACTATTCGCAGGCGGGCCCTCGGCCAGGCCAAGCGACGACGACCGACACCCGCGCGAAACTCGAGCCGCAGATCAGCGGCGGCCAGTCCGCCGCCGTCGAGTTCCAGGTTCGCCGCGCCGGCCTTCCTGCTCGCGGCGAGCTCGGCATGGTTTGGCGCCTCGACTCCGATACGACCGTCGACGCTTGGCGAGGGCGGCCGCCTCCGAATTTCGCGAATCACTGGGTCGCCGCCGTTTGGAGCGACGCCGAAGAATACGGCCATTTTGAGCTGATCACGGTGCCGAGCACGCAGACCCTGATCTGCCTCTATGTGCATACCGGGCCCGGTGTCGTCCTCGAAGAGGGGCACTCGAAGACGTTCTCGTTCTCGTCGAAGGCTTGGGGCTCCGAAGTCGACGTCACCGTCGATCCGCGGAAGATCAGTTTCGGCAAGAAGACATGGGACTCGGTCGCGGCCGTCGCGTTGCCGAACGATCGGATCGTTTCATACTGGGCAAACGGAACCGACGTCCTTAGCTGGTACAGCGACGACGCCGGCGCGACATGGGCCCCGTATGCGTTGCCGGCGCTCGATGTGCTCGCGACGCCTGAGCGTATGCGCGCCGTCTATTATCGCGGCGATGTGATGATCATTACCGAAGAGCTCGACGACTTTCGGCAATTCGCGAGCAACAGCCTCGGGACAAAGTTTACGCTCGCCGCGAACGAGAACGACGTCGGCGCCTCTGTTTCCGCCGTCGCGATCCCGGGGAACGGCGGGATCGCCATCGGCTATTCCCGCTTCGCGGATCAGCTGCCTTGTCTGCGGATCTTATCGAGCTGTTTCGATTCCTTCGGAATGGCGACCGAGATCGTCATCGACCCGACGATCACCGTCGAGGACTGCACGATCACCGTCGACGACAACGGCACGCTATGGATGATCGGCCGCGACACTCTCGGATCGCCCGTCGTCGACAACGTTTGGACCTGGTTCTCTTTGGACGGCGGCGCCAATTGGACGCAGGTTAAGCCGGCGGCCTCGAACGGCTTCGGCCTCTTCGTCAGTCACGATAACTCGACGAGGATCGTCAACTATGCGGCGACCTTCTGTCGCGGCTGGATGATCCTGGCTCACAACTGGGTAGCGTCGCCAGGCAACGAAGACGGCTCGATCGGCACCTTGTGGTCGTCCGGATGGAGCTCTATCAGCACGTCGGGCGAGAGCCTCGACAGCATGTATGAACGCCGCTTCTCGATGGCGCCGACGAGCGGATCAACGCAGATCGGAAGCATCGGGATCCCGATCGAGCTCCCTCAAGATACGATCTGGGTTTCTGGCGGTACGCCGCCGGCGCTGGTTTCTCCTGGCGAGCTCGAATTCGCGACGGTCGCCGGAAGCGGCTTCATTCTGCTTTCACCGGCGACGGCCGCGGGCGGCGATCTGTCCTTCTTTTACGAGGCCAAGATCACCGCCGGCGCCGGCTCGTCGACGTCTCTTCTCGCCGGCTTCGAGCTTCAGGTCGCAAACGGCGTGAAGGATTATCACGTCGAGGTCAGGTTCGACGCCGCCAACAGTCGGATCCGCGTCTTCGATGCTCACGCCGTCGCTACTGTCGTCGACATTTCGATCGACGTCTCGACGTTCGTTCAGGTCATCGCCTCGATCCGCGGCGCGAACGGCGAGCTGAAGGTCGCCTATCGTCGGCCCTTTACGACTCATTGGATCGACGCGACGCCCGGCCTCGAGCTCCTGACGAACGCCGGCGCGGGCCCGGTCGTTAACTTCGTCCGCTTCGGCAATATCGCCGGGCCTGCGACGGTGACTCAGCGCGTCCGCCAGTGGCACCACGCCGCCGCCGAGTTCGCGCGGGGGATCGTCGGCGTCGCCGGGTTCGAATTCGGCCTGATCAACGAGTCGGCTATCGCTTCCGGCGGGAACGTGAACGCCCTACCCGTCGCTGTTCCGGAGATCGGCACCTCGACGCAGTCGGCATTCATCGCCGCGCAACGTGGGCCCGGTCGCGACGAGAGCGTCTTCGAGATCGCGCCGTTCTACGACTTCGGCGTCGATCGGATCTTCCCTCAGATCTCGCCCTCGCCGGCGGATCCTTGGAGATCGACAGATCTCACCGAGCAGATCATCGCCTGGGACTTCGATCAGCCTACGCGCGTCGGCGAGGTTTGGCTTCTCGTCGCGGCGCTACTGAACGCGAATATCAAGACGGCGCATATCGAATGCGGGACCGGCTCGGTCTGGAGTACCGCCGCGACATACAACGCCGCGACCGGCTTCGAGGGCCTGATCTATTCTCGGACCGGCGACACGATCAGGCCCGGCGGCGGGACCGGCGACGCCGCCCGATTCCTTAACCGGAACGAGCTTCGGGGCGGCTTTGTGATCATGGCGACGGGCGGCGCTCCGAAGGTGCGCCGGATCGCCCGAAACAGCGCCGGCGGTTGGACCGATCCGACGCTGCGCTCGACTATGCTTCCCGAAATTCGCCTCGAGGGCGTCGACGGGACCGAGCCTATAACGGGCCTGATCGATATCGTTTGGCCGGCGGGCGTTGTTTTCCATACGATCAGTCCAGAGCTACCAGCGGTCTCCGAATACTTCCGATATTGGCGACTTCGGATCCCGGTTCAGGATGTCGTCGATCCTTACTATCAAGTCGGGAACTTCCTTCTCGGCTCGGCGACCGTCTTCGGAAAGCAGAATTCGCGCGGATGGTCGCAGGGCATGGAGCCGAACACTTCGAGGCGCGTCTCGCGGTTCGGCACGGTGCGAAAACAGAGGAACGGCCCGCCGGCTCGGCGCTGGTCCATGGGATGGGCCGATGGCGTCTATCTTGGCGCCCTACGCGCCGCTGGCGTCAATCAGAGCTATCTGTCGCCGACGGCCGGCGACGCCGCTGTCGCGGCGCTTGACGACGTCTGGGCGCTGCTATGGGGCCTGCTCGAAGAGACCGAGGGCGGTCAAGAGGCCGTTCTCGCGCTGAACTCGATCCCCGCCGCCGATGACGTGACGATAACCGACCGCCTTCTCTGGATGTATGGGACCTGGGATAGCGGCGTTCAGGCGAACCAGGTCGTCGGAAATGAGGGCGTCAACGAGTTCGTTCGCATCGACCCGATCCGAATCTCGGAGCTCAAATGATCACACGCCGATCACTGCTCGGAATGAAAGGCGAGTGGCTCGTCGAGATCTTCATCTCGGGATCTCCGTTCAGGTTTGGGACCGCGCCCGTCGATGTCACGACGACGGCCGGCGACGTCGTTCGCTTCTTCGAGGGGCTCGACGAGCAGACCCTCAGCGCCTCGTCGGAGGGCTCGCCGGACTTCTCGATCGCTGTCGCCATCGACGCCGGCGAGGAATGGGGAAAGATCATCGGCCGCGCTGGCGTCATCGAGCGAGCGCCGGCAACCCTTCGCCGCTACTTCGATGGCCAGATCCTCGAAGAGAGCCGCCTCGTTCTCGAGGGCACCGTCGAGAATTTCGCTTACGGCGAAGCGAACGAGCGAATTCAGTTCGACATCGTTCGCCGAGCTCGTACCGCGTCGAGAATGCTTCCGTCGCCGGGAATGGTCGTCGATGACACTACCTGGCCAGTTCAGCCGTTGTGGCAGTTCGACGAGAAGATCGTCGGCTCGTTTTATCCGATAATTATCGGCGAGCCCGGCTCGGGCTCGACCACGAAGGCGGCGACCGAAGCCCTTCTCGTCGAGACTCGAACGGCATTCAGCGACGAGCGGCTTCTCATCGCTGGCCACAAGGTATCCGCGGCGGCGGTTACAATCTTCGACTATACCGACGAAGGCACGCCGCCGAGCGCCTCGATATCGGTATCGACGCAGAAAGATAAGGTCGGGCGAGAGATCAGCTATTGCCAGATGAGCGGCTCGGGGATCACCGTCGATCCCGGTCGCGTCTATTATGTCGGATGGCCATCGCAGGGCGGCGGCCTCTTGAACGCGAACGGCGCCGGAGCTCTTCGCGGCGCTGGCGATGTCATCGCCTGGATAGTCCAGACATGGACCGACATACCGATCGACGGCGCCCGCTTCGCAGGCGTTCGCGAGCTCCTGAACGCGTATAAGATCGACACCTACATAAACGAGCCAGTCGACCCGATGGCCTGGTTAAACGCCGAAGTCTTCCCCCTTCTTCCCGTCGAGCCTCGCCAGGGCGAAGCCGGGATCTATTGGTATATGCGGCGCTGGTCTGCAACGGCCTCGGATGCTATCGCCCGCCTCGACGCCGACGCCGAGCAGATCCAGCGCGAGAGCCTGATCACGACCCAATCATCGCAGGTCGTTAACGAGGTCGCCGTCGCCTATGGACCGGACCGATCGACCGGGCGCCACAATTTCCGCGTCATTCTCGGCGCCGAGCTCCGAACGCGGCCGAACGACGAGATCGAGGCCGGGCTCGTCACGACTGACGACCGGATGATAGGCGGCTATCGCGCCGCCCTTTCGCAGTCGATCTATGGTCGGCAGCCTCTCGAGCTCGCCGCTGATGCCGTCTGGGATCCTGCAACCGCAGTTCTGATAGCTCAGGACATTATCGCGGCTCAGGCGCTGCCTCGCCGATACGTCGAATATAGCGGCGGCTCAGATCTCGAATCGTTCGAGATCGGCGACGTTATCGTTCTGAATGATTCATCTGTCCAACTTCTCGACGTCGTCGCGCAAGTGCTCGACGTCACCTTCGGCGGCGCGGATGTCGTTCTGTCGCTCGAACTTTTCGACGATCCGGTAGTATCGGACCGTCTAGCCTCTTGACTCGGAGTCTTTTATGGCCGCTGTAACCGTCGACGCCGACGATCGACCCTATGCGCAATTGCGCTCGACAACGCCGGCGACACCTAACGATCTGCGCGAAGTCGTTCTTCCGGCGTGGACTCGGACATTCACCGTCGAGAGCCCGACCGGCGGGACCGCCCTGAAGGTCGCTCGAACCGGAGTCGACGACGCCGCCATCGGCGCGAACTACGTCGACGTCGTCGCCGGCGCGGGCCCCCGTGTCTTCGTTGCATCGAGCGGCCAACAGGCCGCGGAAATCACCTCGATCTTTGTCGCGTCGACTGGCGCCGCCGTTGCCTTCGTTGTCGAAGCGGAAGCGGCGCGCCGATGAGAAGCTTCGCCGCCGAGGCCCTCTAAGATGGCGACCGCCCTCGGCACCGAGGCGACTCGCCTCGACTTGGTTCTTCAGCCGGGCGCGACGCTGATCTTCAACGTGTCGGATCGATCGGGCGTCGATCTCACCGGCTCGGCGGCGGCGCTGGCAATTAAGAGCCGCGCCCGCTTTCCGGTCGAGCTCGTCGCGCTGAGCGTCGGCTCCGGGATCAGCCTCGGCGGAACCTCTGGCGTGATCACCGTCACGATCAGCGCCGCTCAATCCGCGGCGATATCAGAGATCGGGCTCTATGACCTCCTGATCACCTATACAGACGGCACGGTCGACAAACTGCGGACCGGCACTGTCAACGTTAAGCGCCCGGTGACACTGTGAGCGCGCACTCTTTTAAACCCATTCCTCCGGTGATAGCGGGCCCGGATCAAAGGAGTATGCCATGCCAGACGCAGCGACCGAGCTAGCCCGCCAAACTTTCGAGGGCGTTCAGGCCCTCAGGGCCGTTGTCGGCTCTCTCGAGGGCAAAATGATAACCGTAGCGAAGTTAGTCGGAGAAGATCACGATTCGATCACCACCATGAAGGGCGCGCTCGAGTCTATCCAGTCATCGGGCCGCGACACTGCGACCGCGTCGCTGCGAGTCGCAGATCTCGCCGAAGAGAAGGCGAAGCGCGAGACCGCGAAAGAAGAGCGCGAAGCGAGGGCGCTCGAGCTGAACGCGACCGCCGAGCGCGAACAGGCTAGCCGACGTTTCCGGTTCATCGAAGATAACTGGCAGAAGGTCGCCCTCGTCGTCCTGGTTCTCGGCGGCTTCAACGTGCAGCCGATCTTGGCCTATTTCGGCGTGGCTCCTATTCAAAAAGTTGCGATATCAGCGCCGCCGCCCGTTGCGGACACGGCACCTACACCGACAGAGAGCATTCCATGAGCAAATATGGTGGCGGCATTAACACCGGCGACGGCGGCGGAGGCATCACAGGCGATCACCCGGCACTGCTGGACCCCGCGAGCCTAGATGATCTGGCCGACTTCTTGGAGCCCACCTACCGGCCCGAGTTCAGCCACCCATCCCTGGCGAGCACGATCTACGTGGGCGACTGGTCGAGCGACTCTGGCGGGGTAGGCAGCGATACGACCGGCGACGGCACCCTGGCCGAGCCGTTCGCGACGATCCAAAAGGCGGTGCAGCTGATCGGCGCCGCCAACCCGTCGGCGGTGAGCATCCTGCTCGCAGGTGGGGCCAGCGAAGCAGCACGGGCGACCCACCTGATGCCTGGTCTTGTGAGCCAGTACAACTGGATCGACATCGTCGGACTTGAGCGAGACGCGGAGACGGCCACGCAGACTGGGGCGGCGGTGCAGTCCGATGAGGAGGCCCTCATTATCGACGTGACCGGCATCACCTCGGGCGGCGCGATCATCGACGATCTACAGGGCCGGCTGATTGAGTGGACGAGTGGGCCGGCGTCTGGGGATCGGGGCTGGATTTACCGGAACGATGTCACAGGGACGACAGCGCCGGGCGTCACCCGACTGAGTGTCACACAGGATGACGTCAGCGGGCTGAATATACCGGCGACGGGCAACACGCTCAAAATACTGGAACTAACTTCGGAACTCCAGATCACCGAGTTCTTCAGCGTGGTCGAGGGGAGCGTACAACACAACCTTCGATCGCTCGTCATGGCGGACACGGGTACGGGCACGTTCGTCTATTTTCCTGCTGGCACCGATAAAATCGGCTGTACTAACGTCCGGTTTGAGATCGGCCGCGTACAAGTCGGGCGTAACGGCGCGATCGAGTTCTTCACTTGCTACCTAGCTAACCTCGGAAACGCCAACCGCGGTATGCTGGCGGTGCGCCGCGGCGGTGACTGCTTGATCCTGCGGGGGTCTGTGATTGATGGCGATTTGCGTGCCACCGCTGATGCCAACCGTCACCTTGAGCTAAGCAACACAGCAAAGATTAGTTATGATGGTAACTCTGTTTTCCTGGGTCTGAATACCAAAGGCGTCCAGATGGACGGCGCCGACTGCGCCAGCCAAGACTCGATCACCAGTCGCCACAGCTGGACCTTTGACGACTGCGATGCGGGCGTCGTCATCAACAGCACCACCACGGGGCTGTCAGGCTGGTATCAGTTGCCCAATCTCCACGGGGAGGTGGCCAGCACGTACGCAGTGACGGCGACCGATTGCGCCTGCGTGCGGCTGGGGGCAACATCGTCTCTCCGCACCGCTGGCGGCGCGGGCACGACGAACGCGGTCAGCGCTGACGGTGGCGCCTCAGCTGTCGCCCAGGCGCCGGACACAACCTACATGTCGGGGGGCGCTCCGGCGCCCGTTGGCTTTGCGTTTGTGGGCAGCGGCATCACAGGACCCGGCTCCACCGTTGATCGGGGGCGGGTTGTTTGGGATAGCACGGGCGGCGACACTCTCGCCGATACCGGGCTCCGCGACTATGGCGCCAGTGCGACCGATCCCGTTGCACCCGCTCCGGCCGACGGCGACACCTACCGAAACACGGCGATCGATCAGCAAATGTACTACGACGGGACGCGGGCGAAATGGCTGGGCGACTCTGCTCAGATAGCGTTCGGGCGCGCCGGGAATGTCGGCTCGGGTGCCTACTATCGGGGCATTGACCGGCGGTCCTTCTCGTCGACGAATGGCCGAGCCGCCCGACACAATGGGACGGTCGTCGCCATCGAATACACCCGCAACGACTCGGACGCCGCTACTTTTGAGGCCGTCGCCGACGGCTCGACGATCGCGACCCTCGCAAGCTCGGCGACGAGCGGCTCAAGTTCGGCGCTCGACGGTGATTTCGCCGCCGGGCAAGTGCTCGCCGCGCGAAACCAGGCCGGCGGCAATACTACCTCCCAAACGATGGGCTGGATCACGATAAGGTGGCGCACATGAACGTAATAATCGCAAAGAACCAGACCGCCGGCGCGCTTGCACTGACGCAGATCTCGGTTCCGGACAATGAGATCCCGGCGTCAGGTCAGGTCACGCTAACCGACTTCGCGACGATGGCCGAAATACAGGAAGATACCGAGCTATCCGCGCACATTGCGGCGAACGACGCGATCCTGAATGTCGACGGCGTCGACCTGTCGGCGGCCGATTCGGCGGCGTTCGCGGCGCCACCGTCGACCGCTGTGTTCACGACTTCCGAGCGCGGCCTCGTGCCTGCGAGCGGCGGCGGGTCGACTAATTTCTTGCGAGCTGACGGGGCATTCGCGGCGCCCGGCGGCGCGACGACTTCCAAAATGGCGTGCTGCCCGTTCGGCGCGAAGAGCGACGGAACGGGGAATTTCCTGATCGCGAACGGCAAAAGCAGCGACGGCGACGACAGCAGCAAGCCGAAAACCCGCCACGCGATCGGCGTCGACGGGACCCTGATCCGGCTCGTGTATCAGACCAAAGAAGCCACGAATTCAACCGTTATGAAGGTGCATATTAACGGGGCGGTGGCGGCCACCGTCACACTTGCCAGCATTAACGCGACCTTCGGCGGCGTCGAGGCGATATCCGTATCGGTGGGCGCCGGAGACACCGCAGAAATCGAATACGACACCTCAGACAAGCCCGGAGAATGCACTATGTATTTTATCCAAGAGGTAACCCTATGATCGTCGGAATTGCGAAGATTGACGCGGGCGCCGTGCCGCTCGAAGAGTTCAGGATCGCGCCCGCGCCGGCCGATGCTGTGGCGGCATTTTGCGGCGAGTATGTGCCGCCGCTCGACGAGGCCGACTATCTCGGCATCGACACGGGATGGCCGTACGTGCAGGACGCCGCCGATGGCTACGCGTGGGCCTGGGATTTCGGCGCGGGGGCGCTGGTCCAGATCCCCGCTCCATCGCCTGACTATCGCCTATCGGTCCAGGTGCTTTCCGGCGCCGCTCCCGCGGTAGTCGCCTCGACCACATGGGAAACCGTCGGCGGCGTCATACTCACTCCCGCCGCCCATGGCGATCTGGCCCATGTATCAGCGGCGATGACCGGCGAGGCGCAGATCAGCGGCTCGGTCGAGGTGCGCGTCGTCGAGACTGACGAGGCTGGCACCGAGATCGATCTGACTCCAGCGCCGCTGCTGCTGGGCGACACTGCGGGCGTATACGAGATGTGGGCGCTGCAAACTGTCGTGGCTCCCCGTCCGGGTCGAAACCGGTACACAGTGCAAGTCCGGGCGGTGAGCGCGGGCGATAGCGCCTCGGTGCGGTTTGCCTCGATGGCGCTGGTCGTGGATGGATAAATGATCGCCGCTGCTCATCGGCACCTCGACGGCCGCGACTATCGCCTCGTCGATCCCGACTACAAGTCCGGGAAGGAAACGAACTGTTCGATCGCGACCTGGCAGATCTGCGAGGATTACTTCGGCCTCGAGCTCACCGCCGAGGAACAGCGCGACTGGATGATCGTCGACCCTGCTCGGCCGTGGAGCCCGATCGACGCTGTCGTGAGCGCCGGGATCGGCGCCGAGGTCGACGGGCCCATTCCCGGCCGCTATCACCTTGTCCAGACCTGGCGAAGCGTATCGCCCCTGAATCGAGGTCACTCGAAGATCTACTTCGAGCCGCCCTCGCCGATGGTCGACGGTTGCCTCGTCATTCAGGCGACTTACGACATGGGTAAAGCGTTTCTATCCGTCGAGAGCTTCGCCGAGGCCGTCGACGGGCTTCAGTTTCGGCTCGCCGTCCTTAACGAACGGTGATCCCTGGCTTGTCGGTCGTCTCGAGCAGTATCGCCGGCGAGAAGTCGGGGATATCTTGGCCTCCGACGCTCTGGATCTGGTCAATGAAGAGCGGACAATAGCCGAGCCGCATCGCCCGACGAAGGCCAGATCGAAGGAAGGCGTCGGCGACGACAAGGCGCCCAGTGCTCGCCAGGTACCACGGGCGCCCGTCGACACGGACGTTCACGCCGCCTTTGTCTGTGAGCTCGACGACAACGGGGCCGAGGTCGCCAAGCGCGCCCAGCTGCTCGCGAGCGGCGACGGAAGGGGCTCTTCGCACGGCATCGACGAGGGCGTCGAGACGTAGCGCTTCGGCCTCGAGCTCTTCGAGGGCCTTCTCGGCGTTGTCGAGCTCGCCGGCGACGCGAGCGAGGTTCTTCTCTTGTTGCTCGGCCGCCCCCAGCGCTTTCTTGTGGCCGTCGACGATGACGAGGGCGGCCGCCGCTTCGGCGTCGGATGGGTTGCGCGCTGTCGGCTCCGCTGGCCTATCGGTGGAGTCGGGAACGGGCGGCCTCTCGCCGAGCGCTGCGTTCGTCGCTATCCAGGCGATGACGCCCGCGGCTCCCTTTCTCGCTGTCGATAGCGTGGCCTCAGCGCTCCCGATGTCGCTCGCGTAAACGTCGGCCTTGCTCTTCCGCTCGTCGAGGGCGCCCTTCGCGCCGTCGAGGGCCCTCGTCGCCCGGTCGATAGCCTTCTCGCGCTCACGCTTCAGTTCTTCGGCTCGCATCGCATAGGCCGAGCCGGCGGCGAGGTCTTCGATCTCGGCGGCTTTGCACCGCTTCTCTGCGGCCTCGACGGCGCCCGTCCATCCGTCGCGCCCACAATGGGGACAGATCCCGGGCTCTCTCGCCCGCTCGCCAATGGCCTCGCCGCGCTCCTTCTTGGCGTCGTTGATCCGGTCGCTGTATTCCGCCGCAGGATGCCGATCGATCTTGGCCTCTTCGAGGCCGCGCTCGGCGGCCTCGACGGCGGCGGTCTGAAGTCCGACTTGCATCGAGTGATTTCCCTGCTCTTTGCGTAGGCCGTCGAGCTTCGCCTTCGCCTCGTCGGCCGCTGTCGTGTCGCCGGATGGCCTCTCGCCGAGGGCGGCGTTCCTGCGGTGCCATGCCTCGACCTCGTCGGACTGCATAGCGACGCGCTCTTCGGCGTCGGTCCAGTCGTCGAGCTCGCTCAGGTGTCGATCCCATTCCTCCGAGAGAACGAGGATCGACTGAGCCGCCGCCACCTTGTCTGAGGCGCCCTTGCCTACCTTCTCGGCCTTGCCTACCGCCGAGAGCGCTCGGAGGCCCTCAGCGACACCGAGGGCCCTGTCGCGGTACCCGTTGCACCGTCGGCGTACCATCTCGGCGTCCGTGGGCGATATCGGGTCTCCATGCTGGAAGTCGAAGCCGAGCTCTTTCAGCAGTCTGATCACGATCTCCTTCTTCGAGCTCTTCGGCAAGATGGACGCGAGTAGGTCGCGAAGCGGGCGCCCGCCGCCCTCGCCATCGGCGAGCGCTTGCCAGGCCATCGGGACGAGTACCTGCCTCACCTTCTTGGGAGCCGTTCCGAGGCCCTTCATCGCGCCTAAGAATGCTTTCTCCGTGGTGTACGGCGTGCCGTTGATCTCTCGGACCGTCGCGCCGCGCCCGCCGTCCTTCTTTCGTCGGAGTACTCGGCGGATCACGGTGCCGCTGGATAGGGTCAGTTCGACGCTACACTCGGCGGCGCCGTCGTTGATCGAGCGGACGTCGAGGGGCTTTCCCGACCGGTCGAAGCCGAAGAGGCAGAAGCAAACGGCGTCTATCAGCATGGTCTTGCCCTGCTCGGAGGCGCCGCTAATCGTCGACGATCCGCGGGCGTTCAGCTCGAGAGTTCGGTCGCTATCGTAGGGGCCGAGGCCCTCGATCTTGAGTGTGGAGATCATCGCGTCACCTCCTGAAGGTCGACGAGCAGGATCGAAGCCTCGCCGAGGTCGAGATCGACGTAGGCCCGGTCTCCGTCGCGCTTGTAGTGGTCGACCTGGTACTCGACGAAGTCGAGGCACCGCTTCAGGAGCTCGATCTTTGGGTCTGGGCGGCGTTTGAGGCCCTTCCATTGTTCAGACATTCTTCCCCCTTCCGATCTTCCGATCGGCTGTTTTGATCACGTGTTTCGGTGTTGGCGGGTTCCGGTCGAGGACCCATTCGCCGCCGGTGCGCTTCCAGTGGACTGGGCCCACGATATTGCGGATCACGGCATCCCGGAATCGTCGGAGGGCGGCGGGGTGGGCGGCCCGTGCTCTGAGCCCTCTGTGCTCGTCTGGCGCGCGGCGGCGGCCTTGACTTGCGCCTCGGCAAACCCGGGGGTCTTCTCGTCGTCGTCGTAGCTCAGGCGCACCTCAGGCACGATCTCGGCCTCGATGACGTCGGCGCGGCCTTCGGCGTTGGGCTTGGCCTCGCCGACCTCGAGAGCGTGGCTCTCGTAAAGGACGCGGCTCAGCTCTTTGTCTTTGCTCTTTGGGATGCGCTTCAGGCAACGAGAGAGCACGCGATTCCTGCGCATCTCGTCGGGGAAGTTGGTATAGGCGCCGCTCAGGTTTCCCCGATTCTTGGCCCGGATGCCCTCGACGATGAATTCGAAGTCACTCTCGGTCATTATCTCCAGATAAGGGTGAGGACTGCCCTTCATCCAGACGCGCGCCCAGCTGCCGAGCGCCTTCCCGCGGTCGGCGTTCCTCAGGTCCAACTTGTGGGACAAAGAGCCGTCGGCGAGGTTGTGATCGAAGATGTCGTTCTCGCGGATGACTCCGGACATGATCCGGTCAACGGCGCCCGACCGATAGGCGAGCACCTCCTTCCCGCGAACGCCGATCATCGGCGTACACTGGCCAGCGAAGGGAACCAGGAACGCCTGGCCCTCATGGCCTCCGATGTCGAGGCCGAGCCGCGAGATATACATCGCCGACGTATAGATCGACTCTGGCGAGCACTCGCCGAGCCTGGGGTTCCCTCGTATCGCCGCCGCGACACTTTGGCGGATCCCCTGATAGTCCATCTCGGCGCGCATACTCGCCGGGATTACGGCCAAAATGGCCTGTTGTTTCGCGTCCATCGTCGCGATCGCTGTCTGAATGCTCATCGTTCTTCCTCGTCAATACGGACCGTGAGTCGGCCGCGCGGTTGTTTGTCTGATCTCGACCAGCGACAACGGCCGCCAGTCCATCGAAGGCCAGAGTTCTTCCCGATGGCATCGCGAAGATGGTTCCCCATCAGGGCGCGCTCGGCCTCGAGCGTGTCGATAGCGCTACCGAAGTCGGCGTAGGTGCGAACCATGAGCTCTTCGTTCTCGGTCGCTACCTTGAAGAGGTCGCGCTCGGCGGGCGGGCCATGAATGACTCCGAGGCCCTTCCCGGCGGCGGCCGAGTCGTCTATCGGCGGGATCTCGTTGCCGATGACGTACCGAGACCAGAACTCGCCGGCGGCCCCGATCATCTCGGCTTCGAGCTCGAGGTCGCGCTCGATTCTATAGAGTTTCCAGGCCGGCGCCTTCCGAAAGAACGCCGCGAGAAGCCATTCGTCAACGTCGGCGATCGCCATGTACCAGCGGCACTGAGCGAGATAGTAGTCGGGCGGCGTTTCCCATGGCCACTCTGCGACCTTGGCTTCGAGGCCGGTCGAGCCGTCGCGACCCATCAGCCAAGCGTCGGGCGTTCCTCGCATCCATTCGTGGTCGGAATGCTGCATCGGCTCGGCCTTCATCCGCCCGACTGCGCCCGTCTCGACGACAGCCCATTGAATGACCGCCTCTTCGAGCAGCTTGCCGGTCATCTGGGCCCCGGTGTCTGCCCTCGAGGTGAGCCCCTTTCGCTTGTCGAGCCACAAGGTCCAGAGAGAGCCCCAACGGGCGCAACCCATGATGATAGCCATATCGGAGCCGCCCAGGCCATGTCGACGCCAGGCGAGCCATTCCTCGCGAGCGAGGGCGTCTTCGAGGGCGTGAAGGTCGCTCATGAAACCTGCTCAGGCCATAGGCCAGTCTGAAGGCGATAGGACTGCCGCAAAGTGTCGATAATAGCGGCGGCGCCCTCGGTAAGATGGACGCGCGCCGTCGACTTGCCAGGTCGATAGGTGCGCCCTTCGAGCCTGTCGCGCTCGGCGACGCCGTCGAGGTACCCGTCGGCAATGCTGATCAGATGGGTCATCGGCGGCCCACGTGAACGAAGGGCTCGTCGATGATCGCCGAGCTCCCGACGCTCCATCCGTCGGAGTATTCGATGCGCTGATCGACGAAGCAGGGCTTCGAGGGCTCGGCCTGGCAGAAGTGACACTTCGCGTGATCTCGATTGTCTCGCGTCCAAACGAATCCGCCGGCGAGCGTCACGCCGTCGACCTCGAGCAGGATAGGCGGCCTCTTCGTCACTCCCAAGGAAGCCCCCAGTCGCAGCGGCTCGTTGCCCTTCCGACGGCGGCGGAGAAGACGAAGCAGAAGAAGAGAGCGGCGACGGCGTTCATCGCTTCGCCCTCACCCAGATCGACGGCTTATAGCTGCCGTCAGTGGCCGGCGCGAAGTTTATCCAGTACACATCGCCGGCGTAGTCTCCGGCGTCGTCGTATGCCTCGAAGCTCGTACCGAGGGCCGGAAGCCCATGGAGAAGCACCGACTTCCGGAAGCGTGTCTTCTCGAAGGCGTCGACGAAGATGAGGTTCGCCCAGACTGGAAGGGCTGCGCCTTCGGGGGCGGCGCTCATCGCATCAACTCGAGAAGGCTGAGCTTCATCTCTTCGAGGCTCATCGGCTCGGCGGCGTGCCGAGCTTCGAGGTCTTCGATCGTCTCGGCGAGCTCGTCGGCCTTCAGTACGGCCTCGACGAGCTCTTCGCGCTGGGCTGCTCTGGTCTGTCGTCGCATTGTGTTCCTCGGTCATGTTGACAGCATAGGGCTACCATGTCATCCTGACGGCGTCAAGCCACCGAGGTGCCATCATGGCGGAAAAAGTAACGAGAACACTGAGAATAGAAAAGGAGCTCGACGAACACCTCGTCGGGCTCGCAGTAGGGGACCGTCGAAGCGTGAATAACTACGTCGAGTTTCTCATCGTCGCCGAGTGTCGGCGTCAGAACATCCAACCGAAGAAAGGCGGAAAAGAGACATGAGCCATACCATCACCGAGCAGGTCGAGACCTTGAATCTCGGCAACATTCACCCCACGATAAACCAGCAGTTCGAAGACGCTATCGAGCGCCTCGTCGAGGACTTCGCCGACGAGTCTGAGAAGGGCGAACGCGGGATCAGAACCGGCGTTATCAGCCTGAAGATCACGATAAAGCACAACCTCGAGAACCGCGCGACGTCCATCGAGGCGAAGCTCGACCTGAAGGCGCCCGGGTATCGCGCCATCGGTCAAGCCGTCCGACTTCCCCGCGGCGGCGCGAAGCTGCTCGTCGAGATCGAAGACGCGACTCAGCTCGCCCTGTATGCCGAAGGTACCCCATGAAGGACGCCCGCATTACCGGGATTGACCTCAGCGTCGCGAATATGATCGAGCTCATTCTGAAGTTCTGGCTCGCTCAGGTCATCGTCTCGCTACTGCTCGCCCTCGTCGGCGGCGGCCTCTTCGTCGTCGGCGCTGTCTTCCTGGCGATTCTCGGCGGCCTCGTCGCGGGCGGCGGATGAGCGTTCTCAGGCTCGTCACCTCGACCCGTGCCGGCGCGAAGGATCACTTCGTGCGCTACGTCTCCGACGACGGCGAGCTCGACACCTTGTCGGCTCGTTGGCCCTTCCGTCGACCTCCGGAGGTTGGCGACACGTACGAGGGCTACAAGATCGCCAGCGTCGGCACCTTCCGCCGAGCGGACCGGGTGACTTTCGTTTGTCGGCTCCAAACCAGTACCAACCCAAAGGGGAACCCATGAACCCTCGAGCGGTCCTTCTCTTCGTCGCGTTCGGTTGCGCCGATCCGTCGGGCGTCGGCGACACCGGATCGCCGGCGCCCATCGTCTCGAAGGCCGGCGTCTACTCGACCCAGGGCTATGCACCGATCCGGTATGTCGGAACCACAACGACGGTGATCGCGGCTTGTTTGCATCGGGACGACCTGCTGATCAGCGGTGCCTGCTATGCGGGCGACGAGGCCGAGATCTCTCTCGTCGAGGCCGGCGCTTTCGATATGACGACAAGCGGGCCCGATCCTGCTTTCTGGCTGTGCTCCTATCGGAATGTTGGATGGACGGGCGGCGATCTCAACATCCTGGCTCGGGCCCATTGCATAGGTGCCCGGTGAGATGCATCCGGCCCGGCGGCCGCTCGACGAGGCGCGACGCGCTTCGCGGGCCCCGCCATAGCGGCGGCGGGACCTATTGACCGCCGGGCCGGCGTGCTCCTCTGGCCTTGTTGCAGGACGTATGCCAGCGCCCGGCGGATCCTCGGATCGACGTGGAACGCCGATTATCAGAAAGAACCAGCGCCCGGCGTTGTGCGCTGTGCACAGCTGTGCGGGCGCCTTTGCGCACAGCTGTGCAGGGCGGGCGCCATCGGCCGCGCCTTGACATCTCTGGCGCCATCGCACACACTTACCCCACCGTCCGCAAGCGGTTAACGAAACCTCGTCCCTGCGGGGACATCCTGCGCGCTCCCCCTGACTGTCTTGCGGCTGTCTGGGGTGAGCGCCATGGGGTAGCACATGCGGCCTTTCTTCAGTTACTACGGCGGCAAGTGGCGGGCAGCGCCGCGATACCCGAAGCCGATGTTCGGCACCATCGTGGAGCCGTTCGCCGGAAGCGCGGGGTATGCGCTGCGATATCCGAATCTGCGGGTTCGGCTCATCGACGCCGACCCCATCATTGCGGGGCTGTGGGCGTACCTGATTGGGGTGAGCGAACGGGAGATTTCGGAGCTCCCTGACGTTCCGAACGAGGGGACCGTGGATGACCTCGACGTGTGTGAGGATGCCCGGCACCTCATCGGGTTTTGGCTCAACGGCTCTTGCGCGTCACCTCGGAAGCGCCCCGGGCTATGGATGCGCAGCGGAGAGGGCGGGCCATGGTGGGGGCCCCAAGCGCGTCACCGCATCGCGTCCCAACTGGCCAGCATCCGACACTGGACCATCACCCACGGTTCGTATGCTGACGCTCCCGACGTCGAGGCGACATGGTTCGTAGATCCACCGTACCAAGACGCGGGGAAGCACTACCGACACAGCGCCGTCGACTTCCCCCACCTCGCTGATTGGTGCAGGGCCCGCCGGGGTCAGGTGATGGTCTGCGAGAACGTTGGCGCAGACTGGGGCCCGTTTCGCCCCTTCCTCGACGTCAAGGCTACGTCTGGAGTCTCCGAGGAGGCTCTGTGGCACATCGAGGGTTCGCCGATGTTTGGGGGCTGCTGATGGCTGGTTGGTTCAGGTTCAGCGCCGATGCATGGCCGCTAATCGCCGAGGCGCTCACGTCGAGCGGCAACGAATGGCCCTTCGAGGCAATGGTCGAGGATCTGGTCTACTTCGAGGACCGGCAACGGCTGACGGGGAAGAAGCGGCTCGGTCGAGGTGCCCTTCGGAAGCGTTGGAACTGCACCGACTACCGAGCAAAGCAGGCCCTACAGTCGGATGAGTGGCGCGACCGTTTCGCCAAGAAATCGCCAGAAAACCGCCAAGAAATCGCCTCACGCGCGTTTGTTCTCAGACACAGACACAGACCCAGAGGCAGACATAAGGGCAGTGAACACGAAGGCCGCTCAGCTATTGGCCGACTGGCAGACGGCCGCCGAGTTCTGGCGGGACGAAGTGAACCCGGCCCTCGGAAGGCAGAAGCGGATCCCGACCGCGAAGTCTACGGTCGGCCGCCGCCTCCGCTCGGAGATCAGGGCGAACGGCCTCGAGGCTGTGCTCGATTCCTTCCGGTGGCTAGCCCATGGGCAGAAATGGCACGCCCGCCAGCAGAGGGCCAACGAGACGACCACGCTCGTAACGCCGCTGAGGCACGTCGAGGAATGGGCGGAGCACTGGCAACGGAACGGCTCGGCCGAAGACGGCCCATCGGCCGGGAAGGCACCGAAGAAGTCGATGTTCGAAATGATGAAAGAAATGACCTTTGACACTGAAGAACCGAGGATGAAATAATGGATAGGCTACGACTAAGCTGGCATGCCGACCTGAGGGCTCTCGATGAGTGCCTCGACAGGCTCGGAGCACCGCAGGCGACCAAGCTTCACAAGTCGCTCGACCGACAGGCTGAGGACGACGAGCCCCGCCCCTCGCTCGCCTTCCGCCTTGGATGGCTCGAAGGCCATGTTCGGGCGCTCCACGATCATCCGCTCTATGTCGTGAAGGGCGGCATCGACGGACCCGGCAAGAAGGGCGGCATCGACGAGCCCCGCAAGGATTACACGTGGTATCGCGAGGTCGTTACCAGCGTGCTCGAGGTCCTCGTAGAGTGTGACGACTGGCCAACCGTCCAAGAGGCCGAGAGGTGCCGAGACGGGTCGAGCGGGCCCTTCGCCGAGGGCTACGCCGCTCTCGCCGAGTGGCTGAAGGTTCGCGAGCCGCCGCCGAAGATCAACAATGACGAGGTGAAGACATGAGCAAGCAACAATGCATCGAGTGTTGGCAATTCCTACCAGAGCACACCCCGAAGTGCTCGAAGGGCGAGAAGGTCGCCGCTCAGCGTCGAGCTCATACGGCGAAGCGCGTCGAGCGGTACGGGAACGCCGAGGGCTTTCAGCTCGGCGAGCAGGGCGCGGCCGACCTGGCGACGCCGAAGGATGGCGACTGATGGGCTACGTAATGGGAGATCTCGGACTGCCAGAGGGCAAGCGGAGGGCGAAGCGATGGGTCGCGGGCTTCGTCGTTGGCTTCATCGTCGCGGGCGTCTTGTGGGCGCTACTGTGAGCGCCGGCGCGGCACCGTCGCCGCTCCATGTCCCCGTAATGCAGGGCTTCGCACTGCTCGAGGCCGCGGGCTTTCGCAAACCAGCGTCCTACGACACCGTCGACGGCACGAAGCAGGGGATTCACGTCTTCGCGAAGCTGCTCGCCGAGCTCACCGTCGAAGAGCTCGAGGGCGCCTTCGATGTCTGGCTCAGGCGGAGCGAGCCATGGTGGCCGACGCCTGGGCAACTGCTCGCCGCCGTTCCGCATCGAGACGACGCCGCTCGCGAGTGGCATCGCCTATCCAGGGGCGACGGCTCGGCCGCTGCGCTCCTCGTTCAGAGAACCGGCGGCCTACACCACAAAGACGAGGTCGGCTTCTGCCGGGCGTTCCGGGCGTATACGCGCAACTGGTTGGCCATGGAGCCCGAAGACCGCCAATACTTCGCCGGCCTGAAGAGCGAGAGCGAGCGGCTCGAAATGCTCACAATGTCGGGCGTGCTCGTCATCGGCGACCCTTCGAGGGCGTCGACGCTCATCGGGGGGATCCCTTGATCCCGGTTCTCGGCATCGATCCCGGGAAGGTCGAGGGCGGCGCCGTCCTTCTCGCGGCTGACGGGAAGACGGCTCTCGCGGCCTGGCACTGGATAGAGCGCCGGAGGAAGGCGGGGAACGTCTACGCGGTGACAGCTATTCGCGGCATTCGGGCGCAGAGCGAGAAGGCCACGCTCGCGAACGTTGGCGAGGACATCGCTTACGACCTCTACGACACCGACGAGGTGCGCTATCCGATGTGTCTCGTCGTCGAGGCCCTCTTCGTCCCGCGCTTGCCGAAGAGCGCTCTCGCGGGCCGTATGAGCCGCCAAGAGGTTCAAACGTTCATGGGGAAGGCGAGAAGCGTTCACGCCCTCGCCGAGGCCGCCGCGCTTGTGTACGGACCGCTGACGCCCTACGCTGCTCACCTACTTCGACCGCTTGCTTCGGCTTGGCGTCCGCTGATCCTGGGTTTGCCGGCGTCTGTTTCCTCGGACGTAGCCG
>JABSQV010000072.1 GCA_013215565.1 Myxococcales bacterium
CGTGCTGCTGACCACGCGTGTGGCCCGCCCGGAACTCGACGTCCGCGCCGAGGAGAGCATTCGCTGGACCCGGGAAGCCGAGGAGCGGATGCAGCGCGTTCCCAAGCTGGTGGTGGGGATCGCGCGCACCGCGATCCTGCGCCTGGCGCTCGAGCGGGGTCACAGCGTCATCACCAGTTCGCTCCTGGACGAAGCGATGGAGCGGTTCATGCCGAAGCGGGCCCCGATGGACAAGCTGGCCGAGGCGGTCGCCGTCGGTCGGTCGCAGGAGCAGGCCGTGGCCGTGTGCAAGAGCTGTGGGCTGACCGCGCGTGAGCCCGACCCCGCGCTGTGTAGCGTCTGCGGTGGCAAGCAGTTCGAAATCCTGACCGCGGAAATGGTCGAGAGTCTGATCGAGAGCGAAGGCGGGGTCTCCGACGAGCCCAGCTACGACGGGCGGAAGCTCCAGTGGACCCAGGAGGCGCGTCACGCGGTGCGCGGGATCGAAGAGGCCTACCTGCGGCGGCGCACCCGGGCGCGGATCGAGAAGTCTGCCCGGTTGCGCAGGCTCAACATCGTGACGCTCGAGTTTGCCCAGAACCTGATCGAGGAGGAGACCGGCCTGCCGATGGCGACCGGGCCCGGGACGGCGGCGGACCCGGCCGAGCCCACCGGCGTTCCCGAGTCGGAAGGCAAGCACCTGGTTTCCCGGGATCGGGGCGGTGCCCCGATGTTTTCTGAATTCGACTGGACCGAGGACGCGACCGCGCGCATCCAGCGCGTCCCCTCCGGCTTCATGCGCGAGCGGACCCAGGCGCGGATCGAGGAACTGGCCCGGGAGCGAGGAAGCCGAAAGATCGACCTCGATTGTGTCGAGGCCGGAATCGAACTGGGCCTGGATTTGATGGCCGAGATGGTCTCGCAGGACGCTGAAGTCTCTCCCGAGGAGCGCCTCGATGAACGCGCCGAGGCGGGGCAATGCCCCGCCGTGAGCAGGCACGCTTCCGAGGCGCGCAGCGGCGACCATTCGGCGCCGCTGAACGAGGTGAGCCCGGTGACCGAGCTGGCGGCCATACGCATGCTGCTGACCCGGCGCGAGGAGTCCGGGGAGAAATAGCTTCGTTCCTCGTCGAACGGAGGCCCGGGAACCATGCCCTCCTACCGCTTCTGCAGAACCGACGACATCGCGCTCCTGACCGAGGCGCTGAATGCGTGTGCGCTCGTTCACTTCCCGGATCAGGATCCGCTGTCTGCCGACGACTTCAAGCAAGAGATCCGCGAGCTGGACCTCTGGTGCAGCAGTTGTATGGTCGCGTCGGCCGACCGCGAACCGATCGCCGTGGTCTCCGGTGCCAAGCGGGAGCACGAGACGCTGATCCACCGGATCGGTGTGCGTCCGGACTTTCTGAGGCAGGGGCACGCCCGGCACCTGCTCGAGTCGCTGAGCCAGAAACTCGCAGTGCTGGGCCCACCCCGGATGCTGGCGGAGCTGCCCGACGACCTGCCGCGTGTGCGCGGCCTGTTCGAGGCGGTCGGCTACCAGGCGGAGCAACGCTTTGCCGACTTCATCCTGCGCAAGCCACTCGCAGCCCCCGCGGCCACCCGCGGAGTCGGCCCCGCGAGCTTGGACGACCTCTTGCGCTACGAGGCGCTGGATCCGTCGGTCGCCCGCAGCTGGGAGCGCGCGCCGGAGACGCTGCAGAATCGCAAGGATCAGATCCGGGGACTGGCCATCGCCTCCGACACGCGGGTCGAGGCCTTCGCGCTGTTCCGCGACCTTCCCGGTTCCGGTCGGCGCGAGATCGTGGGACTCGGCGGGAGCTGGCAGCGGGGCGAGGGCGGAGCGGACGCCGCGGCGCTGCAGGAGATCGTGATTCGGGTCGCCTGCCAGGCCGGCGCTCTGGCAGTGACCATTCCCCGAGTCTCCGATCAGGAGATTTCCTGGGATCGGCTGGAGTCGATGGGCTTCCAGAGGGAGCAGAGCTATACCCGCTACCTGGGGATCCCGGACTCGAACACCGGGTGAGGATTTCGCGGAGCCAGGCGTGAAGAGCTACTACGACATCGTCGGGGACGGCGGGTCCGACATCCTCGGACAGGTCGCGGCCCAGCAGGAGCGCGTGGCCCGTAGCCTCTCGGGCGTCCGGACCCTGCTGGCGGTCGGATCCGGCAAGGGGGGCGTCGGGAAGAGCACGCTCACGATGCAGCTCGCGTGCGCGCTGCGCGAACTGGGGAACGCGGTCTCCATCCTCGACGCCGACCTGAACGGCCCTTCGCAGGCACGGCTGGGAGCGCTGCAGGACCGGATGCTGATTCCGGGTGAGAACGGAGCCCCGGTCCCAATGACGCAAACCGGGATCGGCGTGGTCTCGATGGGCAGCCTGGTTCCCGAGCCGCGCTCCGTCGAGTTCGAGAGTGTGTCGAGTGGGGAGTCGCACACCTGGCGCGCGACCCGGGAGTTCAGCTTGCTGCGCGAACTGCTGGCGTGCATGAACTGGGGCAAGCTCGACTACCTCCTGGTCGACCTGCCGCCGGGGGCCGAGCGGATCGTCCAGTACGCCGAACTCCTGGGCCCGGCGGCCGCGTTCGTGTTGGTCACGGTTCCTTCGGATCTGGCGACCGGGGTCGTGGCTCGCTCGGTCGATGCACTCCAGAAGACCCCCAACCGAATCCTGGGCTATGTCGAGAACATGGACGGCTACTACTGTTCCGACTGCGGGCAGCTGAAGCCGCTGTTCCCGGCGGGGTCACAGGTCAAGCTCGATCTTCCCTGCCTGGGCAGCGTACCCTTCGACCCCGAACTGGCGGCGCTCTGCGATCGGGGCGGCTCCCGCTCCGAAGTGCCCGCAGGGGTTTCCTGGCAGCCCATGCGACGCATCGCGGAAGAGGTCCACCGACGCGTCGCCGAGCGCGTCCCAGTTCCCGAGGAGAAAACATGAAGTTCCTGTGCGTAGCCTGCGACGAGCCGATGAAGCTGATCGAGGCCAGACCTCCCGAGCGCGGCTCGCTTACGGTCCTGTACCGGTGTCCGAGCTGTGACTCGGAAGTCGCGATGCTGACCAACCCCTACGAGACGCAGGTGGTGAGTTCGCTCGGGGTCGAGGTCGGGGGCGAAGCGTCCGGCAGCGATGCTGCGTCCAAGTGCCCGTTTTCCGGCGTGGTGCGAGACGCGGGCCTGGCGGACGCCGGCGCCGGGTTCTCGTGGACGGCCGAGGCGGTCTCGCGGCTCGAGAACATTCCCGAGTTCGCGCGCCCGATGGCCAAGACCGGGATCGAGAAGTTCGCGAAGGAACGCGGGTTGGCGCAGATCGATGCGCAGGTGCTCGAGCAGGCCCGGGACTTCTTTCAGATGTAGCGCGTGCTCAGTCCGGCTTCGAGAAGCGCGACACCTTCCCGAACATCCCGCGCCCGGCCTCTCCGGCCAGTGCTTGCTTCACCACGTCGGCCGTAACCCGATCGATCCCGTGGCGTCGCGCATAGCTTTCCAGTCCCTGCTTTACCTTTTCGCGGATAAAGGCCAACGGGATTCGCTCCAGCCGCGCCAGGGCTTCCGGACTCCAGCGAAGCGCCCCGACCTGGAGCGGCTCTCCGCTGGGCTGGTAGACACAGGCCGGGTCTTCCTGGAGATAGTCCCCGTAGAAGGCGTAGGCCCGGCAGCGACAACCGCCGCAGAGTTCGTTGAACTCGCAGCGTCCGCAGCGTCCCTTGAGCTGCTTTCGGTCACGAAGCTCGTGCAACACGGGTGAGGTCCGCCAGATCTCGCCAAAGCTCAGTTCGCGTACGTTGCCCGCGACGACCGTCATGTAAGGGCACGCGGTCACGTCGCCTTGTGGCGTGATTCGGCAATACTGGGTGCCCGCCATGCAACCGCCGCTCTCCAGTCCGCCCACGCCCCGCTCGTACGCGATCTGCTTGAACTGTGGCGCACACTTGGAGCGCACCAGCATGGGACGATACTGATCCTGCCGGTCCACCAGCTCTGAGAGCATGGCCTGCGTGCGTTCGGGCGAGAGATCGTTCAGTTGCTGGCCGCGCCCGGTCTGGACCAGGAAATAGAGATTGAAGGACCAGGCGCCCTTCTCGCGCGCAAACGCCAGCAGTTCGGGAATCTCGTCGTAATTCATGTCCATGACCGTGGTCTGAACCAGGACCTGAAGGCCGTTCGCGCGGCAGAGGTCAAGCGCTCGTACCGAGTACTTCCACGCATCGGGCCCGCCGCGGAACTGATCGTGCTTCGCTGGATCCACTGAGTCGATGCTGATGGCCACACCCTGCACGCCACATTCGATCATCTTCAGGACGACCTTGTCGCTGACCAAAACCCCGTTGGTTCCCATCACGACCCAGATCCCCTGGGCGGACGCGGCGCTCGCGATGTCGAAGATGTCTTTACGCAGCAGCGGCTCGCCGCCCGTAAGAATCAGCATCTCGGTGCCCAGGTCCTTCATCTCGTCGATCAGCCCCAGACATTCATCTGTCGTGAGTTCGTTCTCGGCCTTTCGACCGCCGTCCATGTAACAGTGCGGGCAGCGCAGGTTGCACTTTCGGGTCAGGTTCCAGGAGATCAACGAGGGCTTGTACTCGGCCGGGTTGGTCACCGTGACTCCCTGCCGTCTAGCTCCGCGCAGATCGTCGCGGCGACCGCTTCGCCCGAGGCCACGCAGTCGGCCAGTCCGTAGGCGCCGAGGGCGCTTCCGGCGAGGTAGAGACCCTGATGTTTTTCGACCTGGCGCTCGAGTCTGGCGACGCGCGCCGCATGTCCAATCTCGAACTGTGGAATGGCTTCTCGAAAGCGAGTCAGGCTGCTTGCCCGGGGTGGGCCGCTGACCCCGATCAGGCGAGCCAGGTCTGCGTGCGCGCGCTCGATCAGCGTCTCGTCGTCAAGATCGACCGCGGCGCGATCGAGCGCGCCGCCCTGAAAGGTGCGCACCACGATGTAGTCTCCGGGCGCGCGAGCGGCGAACTTCTCGCTCGCGTACGTGGCGGCGAGAATGTGGTTTGGCTCCGTCCGTGGCACGAAGAAGCCGAAGTCGTTCGGGAGCCGCACGACCCGCGCGCGACGGTACACCAGGTTGACGGTGACACAGGAGGCGAAGCGCAACTCGGAAAGTGTGCTCGCCAGGGTCGGGGCGGCTCCGCTCAGCAGCGCACTGCATTTCGGCGCCGGGCAGGCGAGCAGCAGTTTGTGCGCCTCCCAGTTCCCCCGGGCCGTCTCGATCCGCCAGCCTCCTGGCGGCAGGGGCCAGAGCTTCTCTACCCCACAGCCGAGTTCGATCCAGCTCGATGGGAGTTGCTCGGACAGTCGTTCCACGAGCGAGCCGAGTCCGTCTTTGAGACTCACCTGCGCCGGCGAACTCGAAGCCCGGGAGCTGTCCCGGAGCCCGCGTAGCACGCTTCCGAAGCGGTGCTCGAGTTCCGCGAACGGGCCGAGCGTTCGGGCCGCGCTCAGCTGCGTCGCGTCGGCGACGAACAATCCGCCCAGCACTGGCTCCGCCACGCGCTCGAAGGCCTCCCGGCCGAAGCGCCGCACCACGAAGCTCTCTACGCTCTCGTCCGCCCCCGGATCGTCGCTCGCCGGGGCGTGAGGCTCGCGAAGCATCCGCAGCTTGCCCGGCCAGCTGAACAGGCTCGACCGCAGCAAGGGCCAGCGCTCGGTCGGTGCGATCAGCTGGAATCCCCTCGGCAGCGGATGCAACTGCTGCTCGTGGACTACCGAAAAACCCTCGCGGGATCTGGGCTCGACCAGTGCATCACCCAGTCCGAGTTCACGGCAGAGTTCAATCGCCGCGGGCTTGCTGGTGATCATCGAATCCGCGCCGGCCTCGCACATGCAGTCGCCCGGAACTTCGGCCCCGACTCGCTCGGTCTGAATCGTGCCGCCCAGGCGGTCGCAGGCTTCGAACACACGCAGCGAAAGCGGTCCGCCCGGGCCCTGGCGCGCACGCAGGCGGTACGCGGCCGCGAGGCCCGAGATGCCCCCGCCGATGATCGCCACGTCCAGGCGGCGCTGTTCGTGATTCTGTCGAGGGGACGCCATCACGAACGCCCCTCTGTGCCGAGCAGGTGCGCGCCCGCAATCTCGACCAGGGCCTTCGCCCAGGCGGCGCTGGAATTCGGAGCGGGGACGAGTTCGAAAGCCTCGCCTCCGTTCTGAAACCAGAGCTCGCGTCCCCGGATGCGGATTTCCTCGAGGGTCTCGAGACAATCCGCGACGAACCCGCTGATCACCACGACGCGGCGACGGCCGCGCTCTGCCTGCTCGGCCAACACCTCGTCGGTGAACGGCGTGATCCAGGGCGTGCGCCCCAGACGCGACTGAAAGCTCACCGCGTACTGGTCCCCGACGAGCCCCAGTTGCTCGGCCTGCGCCCGCGCGCTCGCCAGACACTGCGCGCGATAGCAGCCGAGCCGGGCAGCGTCTGCAGAACAACAGTCGGGTTCCTCGAGACAGGCCGGGCCGGAGCCTGTGAGCTGCCGCTCGGGTACGCCGTGAAAGCTGAACAGGACCAGGTCCGGGTCGAGCTCTTCGAGGACGGGCACGGCGAGCCGCCGCTTTGCCTCGAGGTAGGCCGGATGCGCGTAAAACGCGGGGACGACCTCGAGATCCAGACGTGAGCCACGACGCGCGAGTTCGGTCTGCACCGCTTCCACCGAGGATCCCGTCGATGCCGAACTCGACTGGGCATAGAGTGGGAACAAGACGAGCCGGTCGATGCTTCGGGCCTCGAGGCGGTCGAGCGCCGACCGGATCGAAGGCTCTCCGAAGCGCATGCCGAGTTCGACCGCGACGCCATCCCCCAGCTGAGTTTCCACGAGGTCGCGCAGATCCTGGCCATGCACGAGCAGCGGTGAGCCGCGATCGGTCCAGATCTTCTGGTAACTCGCGGCGGAACGGCGCGACCTGCCCGGAACGATCACCAGCTGTACCAGCAAGAAGCGGCGCCACGCCGGCATCTCGAGCATGCGTTCGTCCATCAGAAGCTTTCGCAGGTAGCGCTGGACGTCCGGCAGATCGGGGCTCGACGGCGTCCCGAGATTGATCAGCAGCAGACCAGTTTTGGGCGCGCGATTCACGAGTGCGGACCCTACGAAGCTCGCGGCGGCGGCCGTTGCTTCTCCTCGAGCACGTGCTGGGAACGTTCGAAAAGCTCATCCAGACCGGACGCGCTGCCATCGTAGTAGCCGCGAACCTGGCCCCAACGGTCCACGAGAACCAGTCGGCTCGCATGAACAATGTCCATCAGACCTCGCGCGTCTTCCTGCGGATCACCGAGCGGGAGCAAGAAGCCCTCGAACGCGAGCGGGCGGACCTGTTCCCGAGGACCGGTTAGGAGCGACCAGGACTCGGTCTCGATCGCGTGTCGTTCTGCGTATGCTGCCAGCTGTTCGGGCGTATCATGAGCCCCGTCGACCGAGATGCTCACCAGGCGAATCTCTCCGATGCCACCCTCCCGATAGCGACGCTGCAACTTCGACATCGAATTCGTCAACATCGGGCACACGCTCGTGCAACGGGTGAAGAAGAAGTTCGCAACGTAGACCTGTCCGGCCAGTTGCTCCGTACCAAACGGTTCCCCGCGGCTATCGGTCAGGTCGTAGCTCGGAAGCACTGACAGGACCGGCGGAGCGGGGGGCCCGAAGCAGCCCGCAAGCAGAGCCAGGATCCACAACCCCGGGGCGGCCCACAGGCAGCGACTGCGCGGGATGCGGGCGAGGGGAGGATTCACGCGCGCACTCTACCAGATGTGGGCTGCCGGTCCAGTTCTTCGAGCCGCCAAGCATGGGCTCCTCTCGTTCGCGTACCGCGCGTAAGGAAATCGAAGCGGGATCGCCGGGCGCGTCGGTCGAGTGCCGGGCATGACGTGGGCGGGAGCGCTCCCAAGGGCGCGGCCGCCCGGGTCGGAAAGCGGGCGTTTACACAGGAGGGCTCCGCGGTTCACGCGCCGGGTCGAGGTCTCGGCCCGGGCCTTCGCTGCGGCTGGTACTGGAGTGCCAGGCTCGGCCGATCTCGAGGATCAGGCGCAAACGCCCGTCCATTTTCCTATGCTTCTGAAAAATTGGCGCGACACATCGGTGACGCGGATCAGGAACGATTGCCAGTCTCATGTCTCAATTGAAAGTCGAGTTACTCTTCCTCACCTACAACCGGTTGGCCTACACGAAGCTTTCCCTACCGGCCCTGCTCGCCGACCCCAACGAGAACTTCTCCCTGACCATCTGGGACAACGCGTCGACCGATGGCACCGTGGAGTACCTGTCTTCGATCGAGGACCCACGGATCGCTCACAGGGTCATGTCCAAGCAGAACGTGCCCCCGGTCCGCGCCATGAACGAGTGCTTCGGGGCCTCCTCTGCCGACCTGGTCGGTTTCATCCCGAACGACTTTCTCGTCGAATCCGGCTGGGTGCGCACGCTGGCGCAGGCCCACGCCGACGTCGATGAACTCGGGCTCGTTGGTTGTTGGCACCTGGGCCGCGACTGCTTCGACGAGGCCAGGGCTCGTCACAAGATTCAGAGTTTTGGAAAGCATAAGGTGCTCCGACATCCGTGGACGGATGGAGGTGCGGCCCTGGTCAAGCTCGATGTGGTCCGCGAAGTTGGCGCCCTCGAGCAGGGCATGTACGGCAGCGATCTGATCCGCATGGCTCGGAAGGGCTATGTCAACGGGTACTACTACCCCCTGCTCTATGTCGAGCACATGGACTACCCCTGGTCCGAGTACTACGCCTACAGCGACAACCTCGCGGAAGGAATTCAGCTGAGCGTCAGCTACAGGGCCCGCGGGATCCGCTCGATTGAGGACGCCCGCGAATGGCACCAATTTGTCGTAGACAACGTGCTCGACGATCCGTGGGACGTGAAGTACTACGTCGGCTGGCGCGGCAAGCTACGTCGCCTTCGGGAGCGGCTCAACGGAGTCCGCTAGGACGTTGTCGCTCGATTGCCTGACGCACGAGCGTCGCGCACGCCGCGACCTCCGAGGCCTCGAGGCCTTCGTACACGGGCAGTGCCAGTCCCTGCGACGCGAGTTTTGCCGAGATCGGAAGCTCCTCGGGCCGGTACCCGAAGCGGCTCTGGTAGATCGCGCCGCAGTGCGCGGCGACCGATCCGGGGCCGGCGCCGATCCCGTGCTCGGCCAGTTCCGCCACGATGGCATCGCGGTCGAATTCGGCGTCCAGCACCAGCATGAACGTCTGCCAGGTATGTTCCGGATGCGAAGCGGGAAGGGTCATTCCCGCGCAGTCGGAGAACTCGCGCAGGTATTGTCGCGCGATCTCCTTTCGTGCCGCGAGGACCCGAGGCAACTTCTCGAATTGCGCGAGGCCGATCGCCGCCTGAATGTCGGTCATCCGGTAGTTGAGCCCCGCTGCCACGAAGTCCCGGCGCTCCGACGATAACTGCTGTCCGTGATTCCGCAGAATCCGACACCGGTCGGCGAGTGCGTCGTCGTTGGTGACGATGGCACCCCCTTCACCCGTGGTCACGGCTTTTCTTGGATGAAAGCTGAATACGCCCATGCACCCCGCCGTCCCGACGGGCCGGCCGCCGAGGCTCGCGCCCAGTGCACAGGCGGCATCTTCAACGACCTGCATGTCGAACTGCTGGGCCAGCTGGAGGATCCGGCCCAACTCGGTGGCCAACCCGAATTCGTGGACCACGATCACGGCGCGCGGGACTCCCAGATCAGCCTGAAGGCATTGACCGATCTTCTTCTCGAGGTCGTCGGGGTCCAGATTGTAGGAATCCGGGCAGACATCGACGAAAATCGGTCTGGCACCCACCAGTACTGCGGAATTCGCGGCCGAGGGCCAGGCGAAGCTCGGGATGAACACCGCGTCGCCGGGTCCGATGTCCAACGCGAGATAGCACAAGTGCAGAGCAGCCGTCCCGGACGAGACGACGACGGCGTGGCGGGCCTGGTGAAGCGAGGCGATGGCTCGCTCGAACGCTTCCGCCTCCCTGCCTTGAACGACCCAGCCGCTGGCGAGTACGCGCCGAACCGCATTGACCTCGCTCTCGTCCAGAGAAGGACGGGCCAGCGGAATTCGGACTCTCGTCATACGCCCTGCTGCCGATAGTAGTCGGCCGTCCGACGGAGCCCCTCCTCGAGATCTACCTCGGCTTCGAACCCCAACAGCCTTCTGGCCTTGTCAACGCTGGGAACACGCAACTCCACATCGACGTAGTCCTTCCGAGTGAATCGAATCTCGGATAGAGACTCCAGTGCTCGCACGACCGCCTGCGCCAGCCCGTAGACCGTGACCACGGCGCGTGCGTTTCCGATGTTGAAAGACTCTCCCACGGCCTCCGGCGCGACGATACACCGCATCAGCCCCTCTATGAAGTCGTCGACATAACACCAGGCGCGAATCTGATTGCCGTCGCCGTGGATCTCGAGCGCCTCGTTCTTGAGGGCGCGAAGGATGAAGGTTCGGATGGCCCCTTCACCGATCTGGCCCGGACCGTACACGTTGAAGGGCCTCAGCGTCACGACCGGCATTCCGAACTCCTGGTGATACGCCTTCGCGAGATGCTCTCCTGCCAATTTGCTGACCGCGTAGGTCCAGCGCGCCTCGCCGACTGCCCCGATGTGCGTCGTATCTCCCTCGTCCGCGCGAAACGCCGACTGCCCGAAGACCTCACTGGTGGAGAAATCCACGAGGCGCTCGAGCGAATCCAGGCTCTTTGCGGCCTCGAGGACGAGTGCGGTACCGATCATGTTGATCCGCATGGTTTCCGTCGGTCTCTTGATCACGGTATCGATCCCGGCGATCGCCGCGCAGTGAACGACGATCTCGTGTCCGGCCATGGCGTCTGCGAGCTTCGACGAATCCAGGACATCGCCCGCGATGACCCTCAGATTGTCGTGTCCCTTGACCGTGCTCCCGGACAGCGCGTCCCGGCGGAAATTATCGTAGACCGTGATCTCGTTTTGGTGGACCAGACGCTGGACGAGGGTCGAGCCGATGAAGCCCGCTCCACCCGTAATGAAGATCTTCTTTCCCGCGATCTGAGCCTGGCTCATGCGCCCGCTCCTTCGGCCGGCCAGCCTCCCGATCGCGCCCACTGAACCGGTCGCGAGGTTTGTGGTTCCGGGTGCCGAGCCAGGCGTTTACAAAGCCCGAAAGTATCAGGTGTGAAGACTGCCATACGAGA
>JABSQV010000073.1 GCA_013215565.1 Myxococcales bacterium
AGCACGAGCGAGGTCGGCTCCAGTCCGAGCAGCATGCGCGCAGCGTCCTCGATCAGCGGATGTGCAACGGTGAGATGCTGCCCCACGACGATCACGTCGCGCTGGCAACGCTCGAGCGTCGTTCCGGCCCGGTTGGCGTCGGTCCCTGCCGCCCTGTGGACCTCGCCGACGGCGCGAATCGAAGCGGCGACCGCATGGCTACAGGCGATCTGCAGCCGAGCGCGATCCTCATCCGTCACCGGCTGCCCGGCGACCGCGCTGGCCCACAGCTCCGAGACCCGCTCGAACACGAACGCGCGCGCGGAGCCGAGTTCTGCTTCGGCTGTGCCGAGCGCGACATGCGCGAAGGAGCGCTCGCGCAATGGGACGCTCGTCAGCCTCGGCGTCTTCGTGGCTGCGAGCTCGACGAAGGCATCGATTGCTGCGCGTGCGATCCCGAGCGCAACCCCGGTTTTGTTGTACGCCAGCCGCGACCCGGTCGGTATGCGCGCACTGGGACCCAGTCGGGGATCCGCCGGTGCTCGTAGCCCCGGCAGCAGACGGATCACCCGAACGGCGGGCACAAGGGCGTCCGTGACCTCGATGTCGTGGCTTCCGCTGCCGCGCATACCGCGGGTGTTCCAGGTGTCGAGGATCCTAACCTCGTTCATCGGGAGGACGGCCCAACCGATGGTCGCATCGGGCGGCTCGCCGATCTGACACAGGCCGCAGAACCAGGTTGCGTTGTGGCAGCCACTCGCAAATGGCCAGCGGCCCCGAACCCGCACGCCGCCCTCTTCGACCGTGGCCTGGCCGAGGGTCGCAGTCGAGCTGCACAGGATCGCGGTCGGATCGGCGTAGAGATCCGCCACCGACTCGGGCGCGAGCGCGACCAGTGCGGAGGTCTCGATTCCGATCATGAGGTTCCAACCCGCGGACCCATCGGCCCGGGAGATCGCCTCGATGGCAGCGATCTGGGTCGCCGGGTCCGCGCCGTACCCACCGAACGCGCTGGGTACGGCGAGCCGGTACAGACCGGCCTCAGCCATTGCGCGCGCGACGCGCTCGGGCAGGTGCCGATCGCGATCCCCTTCGGGCGCCGCTTCACGCACGAGCGGCTGGAGCGCAACCGCGCGGGCGAGCAAATCGGCGTCTTGGTCGGCCATCAAGACCGAGGATAGGAGAAACGAGCGGGCTTCTGGGCCCGGGTCCGAGTCCCCGGTAGGAGCGGGCAGGGGCGAGAGTGAGGGGATGGCTTCGGTCGTCATGGCTTTCCTCCGTTGCGGTCTGCTCCCGCCGCCTCCGCGTGCTGGATCGCGCGGCGGATCGCGAGACCGATCATCTCTTTTGCGTGCTCAAAGAGGCGGTCCAGATCGATCCCGTCGGGATCGAGCCGGTAGAGAAACGCGATGCGGTCGAGCAGAGAGAGCGCCGTGAAGGCGGCCAGGTCCAGCCCCGGGATCCGCCGTCCGAGTGCATCCTCGATGCCCTCGGTGATGGCGCCCGTGATCCGGTCCTGGATGCGCCGCATCTCGTCGCAGATCTCGGGGTGAAGGTCGGCGTGCTCGAGCGTCACCGACTTGTGCAGGCAGAGGATCTCGTGGTGATGTTCGACCAGGCGTCGCAGCCCCGCGACGAAGCGGTCCAGGCGGCCGGCCGGGTCGCCGGCTTCGGAGGTGCTCTTCTGGATCTCCTCGATCCAGGTGGTCCGGGTGCGCTTGAGCAGGGTCAAGAGCAGCCCCTCCTTGCTCCCGAAGTGCCAGTAGAGGGCGGTCTTCGCGACCCCCGCGCGCTCGCAGATGGCGGACACCGAGGTCGCGGCGTAGCCGCGCTTGCCGAGCAGCTCGAGCGCCGCTTGGAGGATCCGCTCGCGGCTGGCTGCGCCCTGCGCGGCGCGGCTGAGGCTCGGATGCGACATCACGCCCCCTCGGGAAGATTGCCCCGCAGCCAGGCGCGAGCGCGCGGGAAGGCCAGCGGCAAGGCCATCCCTCCGAGCAGCAAGCCGGTTGCCAGCCAGAGGCCGTCCGCTCCTGCGACGGTGCTTCCAAAGAAGCTGAAGGCCCCGGCCCGGACGATCGCGCCTGCGGTGAGGGCGATGGCGAACGACCCGAAGGTCATTCGGGTGAGCCCGGCCCCTGTGTGCAAGGCCGTGATAGGACCGAAGGGGTACGCGGTAACGAGGGTGACGACGGCCGCTGCAGCGCCGGTGTTGGAGAGCGCGAGGAAGCTACGCAGGCGGCCCGAGGCGCGTTCGAGGACCGCGGCGCGGCCCGCCCAGCGTGCCGCGCCGAAGACGAGGAGGCCCGAGACGATGACCCCGACCGCGCCGTAGAGCGTTCCGGCCAGCGCACCGAAGCAGAACCCCCCTACGGGGAGCAAGAGCGAGGAGGGGATCAGCAGGAAGCTTCGAAAGGTGACCAGCCCGACGAAGATCCCGGGCGCCCACCAGCCGAGCCCCTCGACGAACTCGCGGGCCGAGTCCGCGCTCCACTGGATGCCGAGGGCATCGCGCGCAAGCGCGCTCAGGCCCACGATGACGCCAAGGATCAAGACCGGTGCCAGTCCGCGCGCCAGGAGGCTTCGAGAGTTCTCTGGCGTGTCCGCGCTGTGAATTCTTCGACTCATGTACCGAATAGTACAGTACCGATCGGTACATGATTCGTCAAGCGCCCTTCGTGCCGGGGCGGCGCATCGCTGCAACTACCCGCCATTGTTTCGAATCCAGCTGCTGACCGCGTTCTCCGGCGGCCGGGGACGCGCACGCCGGGGCCCTCTGGTTCAGCATCCTGCGCAGCCTGATCGCCGCCGAGATGTCTAGCGCGACGAGGCGAGGGGGGCGCCGTGGACCAGGTCCACTTCCGCTACGTGCACGACTTCCGCAGACCCAGGTCGAGGTCGACGGCCACGCTCAACGCGAGACGACGCTCTCGCTCTTCGGAGCTCGTGCCCCAAGTGCGAACAATCTCGCTCCAACCCATGCTCCGAATCGCCCTCCGCGGTGCCGTCCAACGGACTGGGCGCTCAGCGGCCGGCGACGCCTTGCTGCCGCGTGCGAAACGCCTCATCCCTTCGAATTGTAACCCAGCTTCGTACCGGCAAAGCCCAGCCGATCCGTTGCAGGGCCTTGTTAGGCAGAACGATCGGACCACTTACTGGCCTCGACCGGATAGGGACCATCCTGAAAGGTCTGCGGGTGGTACCCCTTGCTTCCGACATCGAGGATAGGAGAAACAAGCGGGCTTTTGGGCCCGGGTCCGAGTTTCGGGTCGAAGCGTTCTGTTCGAACGAAGGGGGGTTCGGGCGGGACAGGGCCGTGGGGCGGCCGCTGCGCCTATCACTCTGGTGTACTGCCCGTAATCGAGAGGGAGTTGCTGATGCGGATCCTGATTCGAGCGCTGCCTGTGTTCTTGGCCCTCGCCAGCCTCGCCGGCACGGCGACCGCCACGACCATCACCTTTCAGCTGAACATGACCGGCGGCAACGTGATCGGAGGCGGAGACCCAGATGGACTGGCGACCGGGCCGCTCACGCTCGATGACCTGACGGGCATGGTCTCGTGGAACTTCAGCTACGAGAACATCGGGGCCCCGACCGCGATGCACATCCACGGACCCGGGGGCTCGGCCGGCTCGAACGCCGGTCCCCTCATCGGCCTGGGCGTGGCCACCTCGGGCGGGGCCGGCACGCTGATCAGTTCCGTGGCGGCGCCGCCGGCGGACGTCGGGCAGATTTTCGGGAATCCGTCCGACTTCTACATCCTGATCCACAACATTGAATTCGCCCAGGGCGCTGTGCGGGGTCAACTCGGCTCGGTGCCCGAGCCGGCGCTCGCAGTGCTGCTGGCTGTCTCCGCCCTGGTGCTCGCCGCACCGCGGCGCCGCTAAGGACGGGACCCCCAAGCGGGCTTTTGGGCCCGGGTCCGAGTTCCGGTTAGGGGCGTTCTGTCAGACCGAAGCTGGCCTCAGGCTGGCTACTGAAATACTCCGCATCGACTACTTGCCCCTCCGGGCGCGCTTCTTTGGGGGGACTCGCAGTAATCGTCGACGTAATCGCTGAGCCAGGAAGCCCGCGCCCGGGCCCGCGAATCCGCCTCCTGAGGGCTCTCGCTGCTGGGGCTCGGCTTCGCCGCTGACGACGCCTTGCCCTTGGCGTTCCGGCGTTGGCAGGCAGCGGGGCCGTAGGTCGGTCCGCAGAGTGTTCTGGCAAGTAGAAGCTGGGCTGCGCCTACCCGCGCTCGCGGCGTTCCGGCGGCCCGAAAGGGATATGTCTCCAGAGTTCCTCGTTGCCCGGGCCACTGATGGCTTCAAAGAGATCGGCGCCGTCCCGGTCGCTCCGCCAGGGCTCGATGACGACGAAGGATCCTCGGGTCGTCGGCATTTGCGGCGCTTCACAACCCTGCCAATTCCTCACATGTAGATTCTAGCTCAGCTCCGGTGGGGACCCGGCCGCGCCACAGGCTCAGAGCGGATCGAACGGTCTCAGATGCTTGCGGCCTGCCGCTTGCTGATGCGTTTGCCAGTCCTCCGCTGCTTGCGACGCCAATGCGTGGCCCCGCTGGCCATAGCATTTCGCTCGACGTTCGAGGAACACGGGCTGCCACGGGGGATGCGGTTCATAGACTTCGATCGCTTCGATCGAAAGCGGACCGCAGGTCTCGCCTTCGATCACGGCCGACAGCGTTACGCGCAGCGAGCGTCGCCGCTCCTCGAGCGTGTTCACCGCAAACTGCTTCCCGAGCGCCCGATGGATCCCCCGAGCAGCCTCCTGGCCGCGATCTCTGGCGGCGATCGCCACCGCGAGATCCAGGGCACGATCCATCACCTCCGGGATCGGCCAGGGGTCGCTTCGGTAGGCGACGAACGCCGCCGCGAGGCGGCGTGCAGCCTGGTCGACCTGACCCAGCGCAAGCAGATAGCGCGCTTCGATGACCGCCGCTTCGATCGGGGATCGCGCCCGCAAAGCGGCGACCAACTCGAGCGTCTCTTCCCGCCCGAGTTCCGCCGACGCCTCCGCCAACGCCACGCGCTCGACCGAATCCTGTGGCTCCCCGACGCCACCCCAGGCCCACACGACCAACTGGTACTGCTTTTCCAGGTAGGCCGCGTGCGCCGCGCGAATCGGAGCGTGGACCTCGCTGACCGCGGCGCCGAGGCCGGAGTGGCTCTGGTCGGCTGCGTAGAGAGAAAGCCGGCGTCGCGCGACCTGCACCCAGTCGATATCGCCGCGCAGCTTTGGCCGCGCGTCCCCCCGCTCCAAGGCTGAACGGTACAGTTCAGAAGTGCTCAGCCCGGCGCTTCCGGTTCCGAGCGTTCGCCCGAAGCCAAACTCGACCAGCATTCGGTCATCGGTGTTTTTCGCTGCGCCCTCCGCGAGCCGTTCGACCGATCGCACACCCATCAGGTAGTGGGCGAGTAGCCCCTCCAGATCCTCGACTCTCCAGGCTGAAAGCAAGGCCCGGCTAAACACCGGCTCTCGGAGTCGCGCCTCCAGCCTTGCTCGATCGAGTAGGGGGGGAGCGTCGGCTCCCACGAGCAACAGATCCTGGGCCTTGGTTTGCCAGACCTCAACGTGAGGGAAGACCTCGAGCATCGACGCGAAGATCGTGCGAAGCGTATCCATATCGATCTCGTACGCTTGAAGCCACTGCAGGAAGAGTCCGCCCCGTGCGAGCCGCGCGCTTGCAGCCTCGTAGAACTCGACCGTGTAGAGGCTCGCGATGCCGGCGCGATAGGGATTCGAGGGTTCGGAGAAAATCAGGTCGTAGCGATCCTCGAGCGTCCGAATCAACTCTCGAGCGTCACCGATGTGCACCCTGACCTTCTGGTTTTCGAGCACGTTCTCATTCACCGCAGCGCAGGCCTTCGCGACCTGGAGAATCGCGGGCTCGAGCTCGATGACATCGACGCGCTCGATCGACGGCAAGACCGCGAGCCAACCCGCCGAACTGCCACTCCCCAATCCGATCACGAGTGCCTTGCGCGGATCGGGATGAAGCAACGCGCCGGTCAGTCCCCCCATGACCTGGGTTCCGGCGTCATAGCGGGCATTGCCGTCGGCCTTGCCATTGACGATGAACGCAAACGCATTGTCGGCGCCCAGCGCGATGCTGCTCTCGATCCCATCGACCTCCCAGGCTATCGCCCGGCGCCGACCCTGCAGGTAGTCGCGGATCCAGTTGACCTCAGGATTCTCGACCTCGTTCCCCAGCGGGCCCGCAACGTTCATGCGACCCGCGCCGATCGGACTGTGGCGCCAGCCGGCGGTCGGACCCTCGGCCAGCAGGCAGGCCCCGGCCGCGAGCGAGATCGCGATGACCATCCAGGATCCCGCAAGGCTGAGTTTCAGTGGGCGGTTGACGAGCATCGCGAACAGGACGACCACCAGCAGAACCAGCGCCGCGACCTTCCAGGCCGCGACCGCTCCGATCAAAGGAAGCACGCCAAACCCGCCGGCGATTGCGCCGAGGATCGAACCCGCCGTGTTCATGGCGTACGCGCTTCCCACGTGCCTTCCGACGTGCGCCTTTCCCCGTCCGAGTAGGCCGATCAACATTGGGAACTGAAAGCCCGCGATCAGGGCGACTGGGAACACGACGATCGCGCAGACGACGGTCCAGCCCAAAATTTGCCCGCCGAAACTTTCCGCGGATGAGCGAAACCACCAGGCGAGCACGGCGATCCGGTCGCCGAGCGCGATCGGAAGTGCGAGCAACAGCGACTCGAGACCACACACAATCGCAAAGCCGCCCAGCGTCGGCACCCGCTCTCTCCGTCGGAGCGCGTAGCCGAGACCGCCGCTGCCAATGCCCGCGAGCGCGACCGCCAGGATCAGGCCAAAGGCAAAGCTCGTTCCACCCAGAAGCGGGGACAGCAGCCGGTACCAGACGATCTCCATCAGGAAAAACACGAAGCCGACCGCGAAAGCCGCGCTCAAAACGAAACCCGAGGTGACCGCCCGTTCCCCCGAAGCAGCGCCCGCCTCTTGCGGTTTCTCGGTCGCGCCGCGTGAGTCGGCCTGGCCGCCGGAGCGCGCGAGCCAAAATGCCACGATCGCGACCGCCAAATTGAGGACCACCGCGACTCCCAGCGAGCGCAGATTTCCGAGCTGTTCGATCAGCCAGAAGGTGGCGAGTACAACGCCTGCAACCGCGCCCAGGGTATTGATCCCGTAGACGAGACCAACGCTGCGGCGCGAGGCGTCGGCGCCGGTCTCGATCGCCTTCACCACCGCGGGAAAGCTTCCGCCCATCGCAAAGGTGGGCAACCCGAGAACCAGCAAGGCGATCCCGAGTCGCGCGAGCGTGGCCGGGCCGGTTCCCAACGCGAGCGAACCGCCGGTCGCGACGTAAAGCGCGTCGAGCGCGATCAGCAGCAGCGGCGTCAGCGCGGCCGACAGCGCGACCAGGAGTTCGACCCCGGCATAAAAGCGAAGCGGCGACGCATGCCGATCCACGCGCCTGCCGAGGACCAGCGCCCCGACCCCCAGTCCGGCCATGAAGACCGAAATCACGGCCGCATTGGCGGCGGTGGATGCCCCGAAGATCAGCCGAAACTGGCGCAGCCAGATCGTCTGATAGATCAGCGCCGTGCAGCCCGAGCCGAACACGAGCAAAGACACGCAAGCCACGAAAACCCTGGGCGCTCGCTTCCCGTCGCCTCGATCCGCAGGAGTCATGCGCCTCAAGGATAGGAGAAACCACCGCGCTTGGGTCTGTTCCGTACGTGTGGGTGCGCTCGACCCCTCGCATGGGTCCGGCCCCGCGGCGCTGTGGTACCCCGAACGATCCCCCGGCCCCGTGCGCTCGAAGCGGCCGGGTCACGGGTTGAAGTCGATGCGCGCCTGGCGCGCGTTGCTCAGGCGCTCTCGATCGCGCTCCGAAGCCAGTTCTCGAGGCGCTCAGGCGTTGGGAAACGTTCAGCGCGGTCTAAGCCCTGACCCCGCGTTCCGGGTAGGGGCGTTCTGTCAGGTCGAAGCTGAGATCGACGCTCAGCGGTCGGCGGCGGCTTGCCGCCGGGGATGATACGGCGATTGCTCTCACATACGAACAAGCCAGCTGCGAAGCCGGCATTCGTTACAAGACGAAGAAAGCAACCCAACCGAGGAAGATCCCAAAGGCCACGCTGAGTGCACCCATGGCCCGGAGCAGAGGCGGGTCCGAGACTGCAGCCCAGAAAAATTCCAGGAATCGTTTCCAGGGTCCCGGGACGGCGATGAGCCAGACCATTGACGCGGCTACAAACCAGCCGAATACCTCGATCCAGAGAGCGACGTCGCCCTGGGCCTGGCGTGCCGTAACGATCAGAGGCGCGGCGTACAGGAGCAACCCCAGCCCTCCACAGATCCGGAGACGCCGGGTCGTCGCGTACATCAGGCGCCGTTCGAAGGCAACCGCGGCCTCGGGTGCGACGAGAAGCGGGACTCGGAAGACGACGTAAAAGGCACCCAAGTAGGCCATGACGATGGCAACCGGTTCCATGCGAGCCTCCAGGAAGGCGGGGCGCGAAAAGTAGCTCTTGATGGGCCTTCCCGGTAGAGATTACAAGTGCCCGAAGCGGCTAGGACATGTGACGCAGACCTTGTACGTCTACGTGCGCGATGTAGGGTAGCAGTTCAAGCACGCAGGGGAGGCCGCAGCAGAAATTCTCTCCGGCACTGAACAGACCTTCTACGCAGATCGACGCGACGGCGCAGCACAGGCCGCCGGCAGCCGCCGACGTCCCAGACTCAATGCCAGATACTAAAATGGTTTGACTGGAACGCGCTGTGGCTCGTCGGCTGTCTCGCCTCGTCACGCATCGGGAGACCTACCCGAACGCTCCGAGGCTGCGCGTCCGCGGAGTCGCGTCGCGTGAAGGGCCGACGGGACGTCGTGCCGGCACTCTGGCAAGAGAACCGTGATGAGCATCTCGTCGATCGCGCACACCAGCAGGAACAGCGCAGCGAGGCGAAACGGCCAGGCGAAGTCGAAGATCAGCAGCAGCGGCACACCGATCCCCATCAGGACCGAGCCCAGCTTCGCCGACCAGGTGTGGTAGCCCGGGACCTCCCGGTACTTGACGTAGGCGATCGCCGTCGGCAGCAGCAGGCAAACGATGGCGAGGATCACGTAGGCTGCCTCGCGGTGCACGATCTCGGGCCAGAGCCACCAGGCGCCGAGCGGAAAGGCGAGCCAGAGGGCGAAGTCAGCCCACTGGTCGAGCCGGGCCCCGAAATCCGATTCCTGGCCGAGCCAGCGAGCGAGCACGCCATCCAGCACGTCGGACACGAGCCCGAGACCGAAGAGCGTCAAGAACGTGCCCGTAGCGCCGTTCCACGCGAGCACCAGGAGCACCGGGGCACACACCACGCGGAAGGCGCTCAGGAGGTTCGGCGCGGTCAGCAGGAGCCTACTCCGTCGCCAGTTCGCGTTTCGTCGAGCGGTGCGCGCGCAGGAGCAGGACGCCCGGGATCGAAATCGCCAGAGCCTGCGCCAGGCCCAGGGGCCAGCCGTGTCCATTGAGGCTGGCCTCACTCCAGATGAGATGGCTGAGCGCCACGTAGAACAGGTAGCCGGCCGCGCAGGGCAGGATCCAGGGGCGCCGAAACCAGAAGCCCCAGGCGCCGACAAGGAAGATGGCCCAGTGAACAGGCGCTGTAGCCAGTGCGAGCGTTCCTCGAACCTCGAATCCAAACCAGACCTCGACCTCCCGGGTTTCTTCGAAGAAGAGATCTCGGGGAACGAGAAACAGCACGGTTGCGAGGCAGAAGACGGCCAGCGCGCTCATCCACCGGGGTCGATGAGAATCCTCGAGCCTCACCAATCGGTCACTCACATCACTCCCGCCGGAGGATAGGAGAAATAGGCGGTTTTTGGGCTTGGGTCTGGGTTCTGGTAACGAGGGTTCTGTGAAATAGAAGCAGGGTTAGGGCTGGGCAGGGCCGTGGGGCGGACCGCGCGACTCAGAGCTCGCGCACGAACTCGGTCACCCACTCGCGAGTCGCCGGTCTCGTGCGCCAAGCTGCGTCGACCGCCGGGTCGATGCGCGCCCTGAGCTCGTGGTAGAGCTCGATCTGGGCCAGCAGCGCCGCGCGGAGCGATGCGCGATCGGGCCCCGGGAAGAGCGGCACCAGCCGCGCCAGCTCCGCCGCTTCCAGGCGTAGCTCCGTACGCCGCGAGGGCAGGGCGGACATCCCGGCCAGTCGCGCCTCCCACGTCTCCAGGATGTCGCGCAGACGGAAGAACTCGAGCGCGACGTGGTAGCACTCATCGCGCGCGACGTGGCGCGCGCAGTAGGCCGTCCAGGCCCAGAAGCGCTCGTCCTCGTGCCAGGCGTTGGACCAGTCGGGCTCGGCCGGCGGCGGGAGTGTTGTCGCCGCCGCCCAGGCCTCGAGCGTGCCGGTCTCGTCCCAGAGCACGCGATAGGGCGCGCCTTCCGGCGGCGGCAGCTCATCGCGCGCGTAGAGCGCCATGTCGGCCTGGACGCCCGGCTCGAACCACCAGATCACGAAGTGCTGCTTCACGTGATCGGCGTCGAAGCGGTGCTTCCACGGCATCACGTCCCAGTCCCAACGGCGCGACCACAGCGCATCGCGTGCTTCCTCGTTGGCGCACAGGAAGCCCAAATCGAGATCGCTCCAGCGGTCCATCGCGCCGCTGGCTGCGCTGCCCGACAGGAAGGCGCCGCGGATCTCCGGCATGGCGCGCGACCAACGCAGCACCGCGTCGAGCACGGCGCGGTGGGCGCGAAGCTCGTCGTCGGGAGGGAGGATGCTCATGGCGCGGGAGGATAGGGGAAATAAGCGTGATTTTGGGCCTGGGTTCAAGTTCCGGGTTGGGGCGTTCGGCTGAATCGAAGCTGGGTGAAGGCTGGGCCTGCTCGGGCTCGCTGCATTCCGGCGTCGGCGGCGGTAGCAGGCAGGTCGACCCAAGCCCTGAGTCCGAGTTCGAAAAGGGGATCAGTCCCTGCGCATCGACTTCGGGTGGGGGGCTGTCTGGTTTGGCGAAGCGGCAGACACAGATTGAGGTCTGTCGGCCCGACTGGCAAAATCGAGCGCACCGGGGTTGAGAATGAGGGAGTCAGCTATGAGTGAACGCATCCTTCCTCTGGTACTCGCGCTGGGCTCGAGCCTAGGACGTTCGGGAGGATTCCGATGAGTATTCGTTTCAATCACACCCTCGTCCACTCCCACGACAAGAAGGAGTCCTCAACCTTTCTCACCGGCATTTTGGGCTTGCCCGAAGCGAGTACTTTCGGTCCTTTCTTGGTGGTCGAACTCGAGAACGGCGCGTCGCTCGACTTCCTTGAAGTGGGTAAAACGGCTGTCTCTCCCCAGCACTACGCTTTCCTGATCGATGAGGAAGACTTCGATCCGATCTTCGAACGCATTCGCGCGGGTGGGCTTGAGTACTGGGCCGACCCCTTCAAGCAACGTCTGGGCGAGATCAACAGAAACGACGGCGGCCGCGGCGTCTACTTCGTGGATCCCAACGGCCATCTTCTCGAAGTCCTGACGCGGCCTTACGGCAGCGGCGGATCGAGTGCGTAGCGCCCAACAGCCCGCTCGTTTCTC
>JABSQV010000074.1 GCA_013215565.1 Myxococcales bacterium
CGGCAGGATTCGAACCTGCGACCTACGGATTCGAAGTCCGGCGCTCTATCCAGCTGAGCTACGGGCGCGCGAGCCGGCCTCGGAGGGCTCACCTAGTAGGGGAAGCGGGGGCGTTGTGCAAGCCGGGCGTGCTAGCTTCGCCGCGTGCGTGACTTGCGCGGGAACCTCGGAAATGCAAAGGCCTGTGGCAGCCTTCTCTTCGGGACGGGCCGCGCCCGCGAGGCGCTCGGGCTCGAGCGGGCAATGCCTGTGGTCCTCGACTCCGCCTGGATCCCGATGCCAGAGCTCGACGCCTAGGACCGCGCAATGCAGATCGATGTCGTGAATGCACTGCTCTGGTACGCGGCCTTCATCGTGTCGGTCACCGCACACGAAGCCGCGCACGCGCTCGCGGCCTACCTGGGCGGAGACCTGACCGCGTACCGGGCCGGTCAGGTGTCGCTGAACCCGCGGCCGCACATGCAACGGGAGCCGGTCGGCATGCTGCTGGTGCCCGCGCTCACGGCGCTCGCCCAGGGCTGGTGCATCGGCTGGGCCAGCACCCCGTACGATCCGGCCTGGGCGATCCGATACCCGCGACGCGCGGCCTGGATGGCCGCAGCCGGACCCGCCGCCAACCTCGCCATCGCGCTCGGAGTTCTGGTGCTGCTCCGGATCGGGCTCGGCATCGAGGTTTTCGGGGCGCCCGAGCAGGTCTCGTTCTCGAAGCTGGTCGTCGGCGATGCGCCCCTGTCCGATGCGATCGGGCGCATGCTCTCGATTCTGCTGGTGCTGAACGTGATCCTGTTCGCGTTCAACCTGATCCCGTTTCCGCCCCTCGACGGTGCGGCCGCGATCGGACTGCTGGTGCCGGAGGAGCTGGCGCTGCGACTGCGCACCGCGCTTTCGAGGCCCGGTTTCTCAATCTTCGGGCTCGTGATCGCGTGGTGGCTCTTCGCGGACCTGGTCCGTCCGCTCTTCGGGCTGATCCTTAAGCTCGTCCACCCCGACGTCTTGTACGGTTAGCGCGCGGGGGTCTCGCTCGCGGAGGGGCCGTGGTCCGCGTCGGCCGCGAGCAGCGCCCGAATCCACGGCACGACCTCCTCGTAGGCATCCTCCTGCGGGAAATGGCTGGCTCCGGGCAGTTCGAGCACCGCGGCCTGCGGAAAGCGCCGCTGCCACTCCTCGAGCAGATCGGGACCGAAGATCGGGTCCCGCATGCCCCACGCGATCAGGACCGGGCCCCGGAACTGTCGCAAAAACCGGTCCTGCCGCTCTAGCATCTGCGTGACGGGATCGTCCGGGTCGCGAGGAGGCAAGTTCCGAAACGCGAGCGTACCCGCACGGTCGTTCCAGGATCCCTGAACCTCGCTGTAGGCGCGGCGCACGAGCGGCGGCTTGCGCTCGTCCCGCTCGATCGAGACCGGCACGATCAGCCGGTTGAAGACGCCGAGTCCCTGTACCAACTGCTCGCCAATCACGGGCGCCCGCAGTGCGAGCAGCGCGATGGGCGTATCATCGGGATCGGCGGGCACGAAGCCGATCGTGTTCATGACGACCAGCGCCCGGATCCGGTTGGGGTCCTTCACGGCCATGCCGAGACCGATCGGACCACCCCAGTCCTGGAGCACCAGCGTCAGATTCTCGAGGTCGAGCGCTTCGACCAGGGCAGAGATGTCCTCGACGTGACCGGCGGCCGAGTAGTCCTCGGGCCGCGGCATCTTCTCCGAGAGTCCGAAGCCAATCAGGTCCGGTGCGATGACCCGATGCGAACCCGAGAGTCCCTTCAGAAAGTTCCGGTAGAGAAACGACCAGGTGGGATTCCCATGCAGGCACAGGATCGGATCGCCCTCCCCGGCCTCTACG
>JABSQV010000075.1 GCA_013215565.1 Myxococcales bacterium
CCCCCGCCTCTATTTGACAGAGTCTCTAGTTATCAGACGCTGCGGAAACGCAGCTTGAACTTCCTATGCTCGTATCGGGGACCTGATTCCTTCCCGGCCTCCATTTGACAGAATCCCTGGTTGTCGGACCTAGGGAGAAGGCACTTTGGCAGTCTTCCGTGCCCGGCTCTGGCTCGATTCGAAGGCGAGTTCGAAGATCAGGGCCGCGCCTCCCTGGTCCTCGCGTCGATTCGTGACGGGAACGCGTCCGCCGAGGCCGATGCTCAGGTTGCTCAGCGGGTGACCGTCGCCGAAGGGAACGACCCAGAAGCCCACGGCGAGCTGAAGACTCGAACCTTCGTCAGCGGACTGGACGGCGTCGACGATGCTCGTGCCCAGGAGCTCGAACGACGGCTGGAGTCGACCTCCGAACAGAGGCTGCACGAAGGCCAGGTTCCAGAGCACTCGTTTTTCGAGCGTCTTCGAAAGGCCGAGGCTCCGTGCCGTGTCGAGCTGGTCTCGCGACAACCGCATCTGTTGGAAATAGCTCGCCTGGAACTGGATCGAGAGATCCTGGAGAGACTCGCTCACGGTGAAGCCGTGGCCCAGGTCGAGAGAAAAGCCAAAGCTCCCGGTCCCTCCGATGTCGTGCTTGCGATCACCGGTCGGGGGGCTCACGTCGACGCGCGCTGCCACGAAGGTGTATCCCATCGGCTCCTTGCAACAGAGGAGCCACTTCGCAGAGAGGTTGATGTCCGAGAGGTCGGCATGGGTGGTGCCGTCGTCTGGGATCGAGATGCCCAGAGGAATCTCGGCGCCGAGCTGCAGCCGATCCAACACGATCCAAGTGACACCGAGTCCGAGTTCCAGATCTTGTGTGCCGAAGCCGCGACCCCAGTCGACTCCCCCCTCGAGATTGTTCTCGATGAAAGCTCGCTGCGTGAAGATGGGTTCGGGGGGATCTTCGCGTGCGAGGTGTCCCGCGCCGGCTGGCGCGGCGAGAATGAGCGACAGGAGAATGCACCGCACCGAGCGTCCCGGGGTGCGCCGGCCGCCGGCGGCCCGCTGGATTCGCCGACGCTTCATACCTCGTACTCAAGGACGCGCGCCATGCCGGCATCGAGATGGTAGAGGTTGTGACAGTGAAAGAACCAGTTGCCCGGGTTGTCCGCCGTGAACTCGATTCGGACGGTCTGGCGCGGAGGGGTGCTGATGGTGTGCATCAGGGGAGAGCGCTCGCCAGCACCATTCAGGGCCCGGAAGAAGTGGCCGTGGAGATGCATCGGGTGCCACATCATCGTCTCGTTCACCAACTCGATGCCGACACGCTCTCCGGGCCTGATCAGCAGGGGATCGGCCTTGGGAAAAGCCTGCCCGTTCATCGTCCAGATGTAGTTCTTCATGTCGCCTCCCAGCACAATCCGCAGATCGCGTCGCTTTCCGGCGGGCAGCGTGGTGGGTGCGATCGCCCGGAGCATGTCCAGCTTCAGCGCGCGCTTCGCGGGTTTCGGGATCGACGTGTTGGGGCTCGGCTTCACCCCGGGTGTGTGGATCACTCCAAGGGCCTGGGCGTCTCCCGCCTGGGTCACAGCGTGAAGGGTGTAGCTTCCGGGTTTCTTGATTCGGATCCGGGCGTCGTAGCCCTCGCCGGGCCCGATCAGGAATTCGTCCACCCCGACCGGCTCCACTGCGGGGCCGTTCACGTGGGTAATCTCCAGCGGGTGTTCATCGACGGAGACGCGGAAATAGGTCGAGGCGCCGGCGCCTGTGACCCGGAGCCGAACGCTCTCGCCCGGCTCGACCTGGAGCGTCCAGGGGTCGCTGGCCGGCTTTCCATTCACGAGAAAGGACGCGTACTGGACGTCCGCCAGATCGGGACCGCTCGGGGCGGTGGTGGCCGCGGAGCTGGGCTTCTTCAATTCCTCGAAGACTTTGTACGGATCCCGGTGTAGCCAGTCACTCAACATCACCACGGCGTCGCGATCCGCGGGATTCGGCTCGTCGTCGTCCTCGATGATGTAGGCACCGAACAATCCGATCTGCTCCTGGAGGCCGTAGTGGGAGTGGTACCAGTAGCTTCCCGTCTGGCGAATCGGGTATTCGTAGACGTACATGCGACGGGCCGCGGTGGCGGCGTTAGAAACACCCGGGACACCGTCCATAGCGGCCGGCAGCAGTAGGCCGTGCCAGTGAATCGAAGTCGGCTCATTAGTCAGCTGGTTGGATGTTCGGATGCGAAGCAGTTCGCCCCTCTTGACGCGGATTTCCGGTCCGGGAAGGACTCCGTTCACGGTAATACCGGGCATCGGCTTTTGCCCATCGGGGTTGAGCGTCGTGCGTTGGATTTCGAAGTCATATTCCGGGCGTCCCGGCACCGGTACGTAGGGGTGGCCCGGGGTCTCCTGTTCGTGGCTCGCGGCCCGTGCGGCAGCGGGCCGGAAGATCTCCGAGCCGGCGCCCGCAACTAGTCCCGCGCTGGTGATACCTGCCTGGAGAAGGTGTCTCCGTGTGAGGGAGAGGCGTCCTGGAGCTCCTGAGTTCTTCGTCATGCCTCGCAATCCTTTCTGCTGTGCATCCATTTAGGACTCGTCGTCGCAGATCAGCGTTCCAGGCTTCGCCAGGCAAAGTCAAGCATTTTCGCCTCCCGAAGCATCGGGCGCGGCCGGGCTCGGGCCGGGCTCCAACGGGACGCGCACGGTCTGGGATCGTCCGTCGTAGCACCGAAGGGATGCGCGGGGGGCTACCGCCCCCCACACCCCCCGTCAAAGGACCAAAGAGTCAAGCTCAATCACACGAGCCGGCGCGAACTGCACGCACGAAGATGTCGTCGCCCCACGGCCCTGCTCAGCCTAAACCCAGGCTCCATTTAGCAGGACACTCGTTACCGGAACTCGGACCTACGCCCAATAACCCGCTTATTTCTCCTATCCTCTTCTGCACTGGTAC
>JABSQV010000076.1 GCA_013215565.1 Myxococcales bacterium
ACTTGATCGGGGCACAACCTTCGAAATTGTTGCCAAAATTCTGGATGCGTCATAGAGGCATTTCGAGAACACTTTTGTTTCTCGAACGTGCTCCAGGCACAAAAGAGTGCAAGAAGTGGGTCGAAAGCATTTGCAGAATTTTCCCAAAAGGTTTGAGAGTTGTTTCCCGGTCAAAATTATACGCAGAATCCAAAAACGTTGTTCAACTTGCTCGCGCATTTTGTGCAGAGCATTTTGCAGACGACTATAAGACAGCAGGCGAGAACCAGATGCAGAAACGAGTAAACGGTTTTTAGCTGATTTCGAAAACGAAGTCAGATTTGCTCGCACAATTCAAAAACCCTTTCGAATAATTCGTGCAAAATTCGACATTTTTCTTTTCGAAATTATCCTGCCCAATTGATCTCAAATCAAAACAAACGTTAAATTCTTTCAATTTAGATTTCTGAGTTGCGGGTTCATTATCATTTTCGATTTTGCCGCAATTGCGCATTTAATCTCACACCAAAACAAATTTTAAATTCGATCAGTTAGATTTGTGAGTCGCAGGCCCATTATCATTCATGCGTAATTTTCGAATCAATTTGCTTATTTTTACATCGGCAAAGAGGAATGCACAAATCTGATCCGTTTTGAATGAGGTAAACGAATCTTCGAAATTCCGTAGTTTGCAGATGGTGGTCACAAGTCGTTCCAGAAACAAGAGCGTTCTGGAAATGCCTCTTTGATTTATCCGGAATTTTTGCAATAATTTCGAAGGTTGTGCCCCGGTCGAAATTTTCCGTAGATTTCGAAAACAAGGTCAGATTTGCTCGCACAATTCAAAAACGCGTCTTCAAAGTTCATGCAAGATTCGACGTCATCTTTTTCGAAATCCTCCGGGCCCATGTGGTTGCGCAGGGTGGTTTCGAACGGTTTCCAGGCACAAAAGTGTGAAAGAAGATAGTCGACCGCGTGTGCAAAGTTTTCCGAACGTTGTTGAAAGGTATTTCCCGGGCAGAATTATGCATAGAACCCTAAAACGATGTCGAAATTGTTCGCGCGCCTCAAGAAATTGTCAGAAAGGGTGCAGAACATTTTGACAAATCAATTGCCAGAAGCAGGTCAATTCTTCTTGCATTATCCGCGCAATTTTGCACAGAAAAATCACAGATTTGCATAAATAATTGAGTACAAATAATTGAGTACAAATATCGGTCAACATGAGTCAACATTTTTATCCAACAATCGGTCAATCACTTATCCATCAATTATCATCAACCAATTATCCAACAAACGTTCAAATTATTCCATTAGTTTTGTTATTGTTGCAGGTTCATTATCATTTTCGATTTTGCCGCAATTAATATCAACAAAACAAACGTTCATATCATTCGTTCAAGTAGATTGCTGATTGTTGCAGGCCCATTATCATTTAATTTTTCGATTTTGCCGCAATTAATCTCAAACCCCAACAGAAGTGTAATTCTTCAATTAGATTTCGGAGTTGCAGGTTCATTGTCATTTGCGATTTGGCCGCAATTAATCCCAAACCAAAGCAAAGTTTCAAATTAGAATTGAGGGGACGCAATTGCATTTCATATTTGTCGATTAGTTGTGAGTCTCAAATTTTTCGATTTTGTCGCAATTCATAACAAACCAAAACAAACGGTCAAATTATTCCTTTAGATTTGTGATTGTTGCAGGTTCATTATCACGTCACACCAAAAGACATTTTTAATTGGATCAATTAGATTTTTGAGTGACAGG
>JABSQV010000077.1 GCA_013215565.1 Myxococcales bacterium
GCAAGCAAGCTCACCGCGGCTAACGCCATAAAGAATGCTGAGTTGCCCATCCGTGAACGCGTTAAAATTAAACCGATAAACATAATGATCAAGCCCAAGCGGATCACCATCTTAGCGCTTAATAATATGTTGGCTAAGGCTCTAATTCTATCTCGCAGGCGAGAGCGGTTATGATCGTAGGATAATTGGCTGATCAAAATACCAATGCCAATTGATAACGTTAGCGCTAAATAGTTGGCCAGTTGGTTTTGATATACAAACGTACCATTCGCTCTATTACCATAAGGAATACCAAATACCGGACTGGGGCTGCCCACACTCAAGTTTAACCAGCTAGCGTAAATACCTTGATATACACCGGCTAAGAACAAGGCTAATGCAAATTGGTAGACTGTTTTTTTGTCGGTCACATAACAGCAAATTAACCACGCGAGTAACGTTAAGGCTAAGGTCTTTAATAACATCAACTGTGTCGCGGTTGGGTCTAAAGACAGTCCGGCTAAGACTTGTAATAGCAACCATACACAAGTCACAGTTAGAGGGATTAATACCGGCAGCGAATAGCGAGGCGGAAGGAGCGGTTTATCGCGTTTTACTACCGTCATTAGATGAAAAATAAAAATAGCAAAAATCCAAAATTCGATACTTGAACTTGCCCAAATACGATTCGCGCCTAGCGGGATCGGCGCATAAAAAATGACAGCGCAAATGTTATAAAAAATAAAATTTTGCAAGATATAGCACCTAATAAAAAAAAGACCCTAAAAGGGCCTTTGAAAATACGTATTTTTTCATCAATTACGATGTTTAAACGTTCTTCGAGATACCACCATTGCCACCATTACCTGGATTATTTGGTGTTTTACGTGGTGAGACGCCAGCAGCAATCGCTGCCGCTACGTCGGCGGCTCTCGCGGCTGCTACTTCCGAAACTGTTAATCCAACCGCAGATTCAGGACCTGCTGCTGTGGCTTCTGATACTAACGTCGCATCGATACCCTGGGCGACGGCTAATGCAACAACCGTATCTGAGTCAACGCCAGCCTCAACCATCGCTGCCGCAACTGATTGAACTAAAAGTGGATCGTCACCGCTGCTTGCAAGTATATTGGATAATAGTATTTCCATTTCTTCGACACTGCTCATCAATGCAAATGCTTGTGCAATAATTTCTTGGGCATTAGCTGGATCATTAGCAATGGCTTGAATAATTAACTCAGCTGGTGATAATTCAGCAGTCACACTGTCAACTTCAGTCGGTAAACTGGCTAATGTGATGGTGTTTTCTGTATTTGATAATGCGGGCAAATTTTCTTGCACCATTGATTCTGCTTGTGCAAGTTCGTTGCTAATAACAGGGTCGGTATTGTCTTTAGCAATTGGCTCAGCTTGTGTGAGTTCGCTGCTAATAACAGGGTCGGTATTGTCTTTAGCAATTGGTTCTGCTTGTGCAAGTTCGGTGCTAGTCACTGCGTTCGTATTCTCTGTCGTTGCAACGTCTGCCGCTGTCGCGAGC
>JABSQV010000078.1 GCA_013215565.1 Myxococcales bacterium
CTGAAACATCTAAGTACCCTCAGGAGAAGAAAGAAACCTCGACTTCCTGAGTAGCGGCGAGCGAAACGGAACCAGCCTAAACCGGTGCGGTGTAAGCCTGCAGGCGTTGCCGTATCGGTGTTGTGGGAACACCCAGTTTGTTCTGCAGAACAAGCAGGAGGTTACAAAAGCTTTGTCTAGCCGAAGGGGTCTGGAAAGCCCCACCGTAGACGGTGATAGTCCAGTAGGCGAAAGATAAAGCTCCTCCGGGTGTTATCCCGAGTAGCGCCAGTCTCGTGGAACCTGGCGTGAATCTGGGGGGACCACCCCCTAAGGCTAAGTATTCCTTGGCAACCGGTAGCGAATAGTAGCGTGAGTGAATATTGAAAAGTACCCCTGCTAGGGGAGTGAAATAGTACCTGAAACCATGTATTTACAAGCTGTGGGAGCTCTATGGCGTTTACGTCACGGGCGACCGCGTACCTTTTGCATAATGGGCCGGCGAGTTACAGTCTGATGCGAGGTTAAGTTCTTCAGGGACGGATCCGAAGCGAAAGCGAGTCTGAATAGGGCGTTTAGTATCAGGTTGTAGACCCGAAAGTGAGTGATCTATCCATGGCCAGGTTGAAGCGGGTGTAAAAACTCGTGGAGGACCGAACCCACTTGCGTTTAAAAGCGAGGGGATGAGCTGTGGATAGGAGTAAAAGGCTAATCAAACTCACAGATATCTGGTTCTATCCGAAATAGCTTTAGGGCTAGCCTCGGGTAATAGTCGTTGGGGGTAGAGATACTGATTGGGGTCGTGGGGGCTTCCCGCCTACCCGCCCTAGCCAAACTCCGAATACCAGCGACCGTATCCCGGGAGTCAGACCTTGGGGGATAAGCTCCATGGTCGAGAGGGAAACAACCCAGACCGCCAGCTAAGGTCCCGAATGTAAACTAAGTGACGAAGGAAGTGTCGGTGCTAAGACAGCCAGGATGTTGGCTTAGAGGCAGCCATCATTTAAAAAGTGCGTAACAGCTTACTGGTCGAGCACCTTCGCGCCGAAAATTTACGGGGCTAAGTTTACAACCGAAGCTGCGGGATGTTTTTAACATCAGTAGGATAGCGTTCCATGCAGGCTGAAGGGATACCGTGAGGAGTCCTGGACAGCATGGAAGTGAGAATGCCGGCATGAGTAGCGATAAAATGAGTGAGAATCTCATTCGCCGAAAACCTAAGGTTTCCTGGGCAAGGCAAATCCGCCCAGGGTTAGGCGGCACCTAAGGCGAGGCCGAAAGGCGTAGTCGATGGACAGCAGGTTAATATTCCTGCCCTACTCGCGTGGACGGACAGGGGTGACGAAGGCCGAAAGATGATCGCCCGGGTGATAGTGGGCGTTTCTGGTCCGAGGCTTGCCGTAGGCAAATCCGCGGCGATAAAGCCGAGGTCCCGGACGGAGCTCTTTTTTGAGCGAACTCATTGGAAGGACTTCCAAGAAAACCCTCGGTTTGGTTGAAGCGTAAGTAACCGTACTAAAACTGACACAGGTAGGTGGGGTGAGAATCCTAAGGCGCTCGAGAGAACCATCGTTAAGGAACTCGGCAAAATTACTCCGTAACTTCGGGATAAGGAGTGCCCCCTGGGGTGCAAGCTTCGGGGGGTCGCAGTGACTAGGCGGTAGCGACTGTTTACTAAAAACACAGGTCTGTGCTAAGACGGTTAAGTCGACGTATACAGACTGACGCGTGCTCGGTGCCGGAAGGTTAAAGGGAAGGGTTATCCCTCGGGAGAAGCTCAGAACTGAAGCCCCGGTAAACGGCGGCCCTAACTATGAGGGTCCTAAGGTAGCGAAGTTCCTTGTCGGGTAAGTTCCGACCCGCACGAATCGCGTAACGACTTCCGCACTGTCTCAACGATGGACTCGGCGAAATTGCAGCAGCGGTGAAGATGCCGCTTACCCGCGACTAGACGGAAAGACCCCGTGAACCTTTACTATAGCCTAGTATTGGGCTTCGGTTCAGCATGTGTAGGATAGGTGGGAGACTTTGATACAGCGGCGCTAGCCGTTGTGGAGTCATCCTTGAAATACCACCCTTGTTGCTCCTGAGTTCTAACGTTTGCCCGTATATCCGGGTGATGGACAGTGCTAGGTGGGTAGTTTGACTGGGGCGGTCTCCTCCTAAAAGGTAACGGAGGAGCCCAAAGGCATCCTCAGTGCGGTCGGTAATCGCACGTAGAGTGTAAGGGTATAAGGATGCTTGACTGCGAGACTTACAAGTCGAGCAGGTGTGAAAGCAGGGCTTAGTGATCCGGCGGTCCCGTGTGGAAGGGCCGTCGCTCAACGGATAAAAGGTACTCCGGGGATAACAGGCTGATCTCCCCCAAGAGTTCGTATCGACGGGGAGGTTTGGCACCTCGATGTCGGCTCATCGCATCCTGGGGCTGGAGAAGGTCCCAAGGGTTTGGCTGTTCGCCAATTAAAGCGGTACGCGAGCTGGGTTTAGACCGTCGTGAGACAGGTCGGTCCCTATCTATCGTGGGTGTACGAGATTTGAGGAGATCTTCCCCTAGTACGAGAGGATTGGGGAGGACGGACCTCTGGTGTTCCTGTTGTCGTGTCAACGGCA
>JABSQV010000079.1 GCA_013215565.1 Myxococcales bacterium
AATCCTTTCGGAGTTGCGACACGAACGCGACCGGCAGCGAACTCTCGAGCTCCGATACAGCGTCGCTATGGATCGTGCCCTGGCACTGGATGCGCCGATGATTGCGGACGCTAACCGCGTCGGCCGAGACGCATGCGGCGCCAAGGCATGCATCATCGACCGCGCCATCAGCCTATACCTACAGTCGGCATCGTGAGGCGCATCATGGAGTGCACCACAGCGGTACCGAGTCTGGCCGCTATCGTGCAGGCAGTGGAGGTCTGGACCTTCCGATCTGGCGCGTACAGTCGGCAAGGGCCACCGTCATGCACGAAGTACCTCGATGAGCCACCGACACCCGAGATCCTGCAAGAGGAGGGTGGCAGACTCGGCACGATAGCGGACGCCATCTCCGGCGGCTGGAAGCTACTCGGCCCGCCGGTGCGTGATCGCGAGCACAGCTGGCTGTGGTTTTTCCGGTGGGTGGGCGAATGAGCCACGCATTCACCGCGCCGCCACTCGACGCATCCCACTACCTGTGCTGGAGCGAGTCGGACGGTCGGACCCGAGCCGACGCGCTGCTTGTCAGCTGCTACAGCAGGCAGCAGGCAGCAGAGGATTATGTTGCCATTCTCGACGCGCTGAACAATGCACGCATGTGGCACGTCGACCCGGCGCCAGAAACCACCGACCGCATCTGCGAGGGTGGGCAGCCAGCCATGGTCGTGGTGGAGACGCAAGGCGGCGAGATCACCAGGTGGCTCGTCAGTGGCCGGATGATCCCCGAATACCAGAGCAAGAGGATGAAGCCATGACGCAGGATGAAGCCATGACGCAGACCGAACCAACCACAAGCTACCTCGATCGGCTCGTCGCCTTCGAGCGCATGCTGATCATGGTCATGGGCGGCAACCCTCACCCACTGGCGCTTTTCTACGCGATGGCCTTGTGCCGCGATGTGGGCGATGAAGTGGGGGAAGCATGAAGGAAATAATCGCACAGCTTGAGGTGCTGGACATCGAGCTAACGGCCGACATTAGCGACGCCATCAAGGCCGTAGACGCCGCAAAGGCCATCCTATTGGAGCGCCAGGCGCATCGGGATGACCTGTACGCTCAACACTCCGCGATCAGCGCCGCCATCGCAGAGCTGCGCGCATTTGACGACTACGCGAGCCTGCCCGAATGATCTACCACGACTACATCGCAGAGAAGTCCGACGTATTCAGCCATGCAGGCAAGGAGCCACAGGACACCGAGCCGCACCTGTTCGCATTCCAGAAGGCCATTGTGGAATGGGCGCTGCGCAAGGGCCGCTGCGCCAACTTCAGCGACACCGGACTAGGCAAGACGATCATGCAGGTGGAGTGGGCGCGTCAAGTGTCCGCCGAGGGTCGCGTGCTGATCCTTGCGCCGCTAGCCGTCGCCAATCAGACCAGCGACGAAGCGGCCCGATTCGGGGTGGATGTGCCGTATGCCCGTGAGGATAACGGGTCGCGAATCGTCATCACAAACTATGAGATGGTGGACCGGTTCGACCCTGCCGACTTCGTGGGTATCGTGCTCGATGAGTCGAGCATCTTGAAGAACTTCAACGGCAAGACACGCAACGCGCTGATCGGCATGTTCGGTCGCACACCGTATCGGTTCGCATGTACCGCGACGCCAGCACCGAACGACTTCACAGAGCTAGGCAACCACAGCCAGTTTTTGGGAGCCCTGTCGCGGGTTGAGATGCTGGCCGAATACTTCGTGCATGACGGTGGAAGCACGCAGGATTGGAGGCTGAAGGGTCACGCGGTTGACTCGTTCTGGCGCTGGGTATGCACATGGGGCGTGGTAGTCCGAGATCCGTCTGACATCGGGTTCGGCGCAGAATCCTTCGACCTACCTCGACTCCACATCATCGAGGAGCGCGTAAAGCTTGACCACACAGCATCATGGGGCGATGGGTTGATGTTTGCGCCGGATGCTCGCACGCTCAATGAGCAGCGCCGAGTGAGGCGCGACACGCTAGACCAGCGTATCGAGATCATCAAGGGCATCGCCGCGGCGCATGACGAGCCGCTGATAGTGTGGTGCGAGTACAATCGAGAGAGTCAGGGCATCGCAGCGGCCATACCCGGTGCTGTCGAGATCAGCGGGTCCGATTCACCCGACGTCAAACGCGATAGACTGGTGGGCTTCGCGCTCGGCGCCTATCGCGTGCTCGTCACGAAGCCATCGATCGCGGGCTTCGGCCTGAATTGGCAGCACTGCCGGCGCATGTGCTTTGTTGGCCCATCACACAGCTACGAGCAGACGTATCAAGCCATCCGACGTTGCTGGCGATTCGGGCAGGGCGAAGATGTGTACGTTCACGTGGTTGCAGCGGTGACCGAATCCGCCATCGTTCAGAACTATCGCCGCAAAGAAGCCGATGCGGTTCGTCTCGGCGTCGAAGTCGTCGAACGCACCAAAGAACTGACCATGGATAATCTCGGGCTCGCCGTCCAGCGTGGATGGAACCCCTACAACCCACAAATAAAGATGGAGATCCCCGAATGGATGACGTCATGAAGGTGCTTGACCAGACCGTGACAGACCGATGGGCGGCATACAATGGCGACTGCATCGACGTATTGCGAGCGCTGCCAGATGAGTCGATTGGCTACACTGTATTCAGTCCGCCGTTCGCGTCGCTGTACACCTACTCGGCAAGCCCGCGAGACATGGGAAACTGCAAGGGCGGCGCCGACTTCGCGGAACACTTCCGCTACCTCGTTCCGGAGCTTTACCGCGTCACAAAGCCGGGCCGGTTGCTATCGTTCCATTGCATGCTGCTGACTACCACTAAGGGTCGTCACGGGGTCATCGGATTGTCCGACTTTCGCGGCGACCTGATCCGAATGTTCGTTGAGTTCGGATGGATACACCATAGCGAGGTCGTGATCTGGAAAGATCCTGTAGTGCAAATGCAGCGCACAAAGGCGCTTGGGCTGCTTCACAAAACGATCAGGAAGGATTCTTCGATGAGCACCCAGGGCATACCCGACTACCTGATCACGATGCGCAAGCCCGGCGCGAATACGGAGCCCATCGCGCACGGTGAGGACCTTCCAGTGTCGCTATGGCAGCGGTACGCATCGCCAGTCTGGATGGACATCAAGCCAAACAACACGCTGCAATATCGGAGTGCCCGTGAAGAGCAAGACGAGCGGCATATCTGCCCGCTGCAGCTCGAGGTCATACGGCGCGCAATGCATCTGTGGAGCAAGCCCGATGACGTGGTGCTGTCTCCGTTCATGGGCATCGGCTCTGAAGGCTTCGTGGCTATCGAGAAAGGCCGGCGCTTCGTGGGCGCGGAACTAAAGGCCAGCTATTACGCGCAAGCCGTTGGCAACCTGCAAGCGGCGAGCACCATGCATCAGGTCGACATGTTTGGTGGTGCGGCATGAGGCGCGCTATGGGCGCGAAGTCGCGCAGGGTGTTCTACGCACTGCGTCGGGCCAAGCTAGCCAGCACCTTCGAAGTCGCTGCCGGTGCGAAAGCATCGAAGCGCAGCACGTGGGAGGTGCTCCACCGACTGCGCGCGCGTGGCTTGGTAGACCGCGAGCGGCGGAGCATGACCGGCCCAGGTGGCGGCAACGGGCCGCATGACTGGTGGCTTACCACCGCGGGCGCGTTGCTGTGCCGTAAGATGTACCAGGGAAGGGCGTAATGCTGCGGGTCGGTGATATGTTCGACTGCATGCACGGCGAGTGCAGGCGGCTCGAGATGTGCAAGGCGCGACGCAAATGCTGCGCGGCCAACACATGCGCGACGTGTAACGACGATTTGGTCGAGGTCGACATATTCGGTCGACGGTACGCATGCCCGAGCTGCGACCGATCCGAATGCTGCAAGTGCGGCAAGCTGATCGACCTACTGGCTCTCCACTGCCTCTACGGTGGTACGGTGTGGTGTGGTCCGTGCCGCTATCCGGCGGCGCG
>JABSQV010000008.1:0-47642 GCA_013215565.1 Myxococcales bacterium
GGTGGTATGCTGGCTTTTCCCAGCTGGGTGGTTGATTCCCGAGGCTCGAACAGGCTGGTTGCTGGCGCGCGGCCGAATTCCTGCCCGGCGAGGAGGGGACGCGCGATGACGGTCTGCTGCCCGGGCGCCTGGCGATCGATCACGGCCGCTGCCCTGGTGGCCGTACTCGCCGGGCCCGCGCTGGGGCAGGCTCCGTTCGTAGCCTTCGAGAGCGGCCCGGTGCGTCCGCTTACGATCTCGCCCGACGGTACGAAGCTCTTCGCCGTCAACACGCCCGACAACCGGCTCGAGATCTTCGACATCACGGTTTCGGGGCTCAGCCACGCGGGCACGGTCCCGGTCGGCATGGAGCCGGTCGCGGTAGCGGCCCGCACGAATACCGAGATATGGGTGGTCAATCATCTCTCCGACAGCGTTTCGATCGTGGACGTCGGGGCGAGCCCGCCCGCGGTGACGGCCACGCTGCTGGTCGGGGACGAACCGCGCGACATCGTATTCGCGGGGACCGGCGGGAACCGGGCCTTCATCACCACTGCCCACCGGGGGCAGCAGCGGATTCACACGTCGATCGCCGAGACCCCGTTCGGCTGCTTGGGTCCGGTCGGGTGTACGCCCGGGGCTGGCCTTCCGCAATTTACGACGCCCGGCATCGGGCGCGCCGACGTCTGGGTCTTCGACGTCGGGGATCTCGGAACCGGCGCCACCCTCGGCGGCCGCGCAATCCAAATCCTGTCGCTGTTTGCAGACACCCCGCGCGGCCTTGCGGTGAGCCCCGATGGGAACACGGTGTATGCCGCGGCCTTTCACTCGGGCAACCAGACCACCACGGTCCGGGAGCCCGCCGTGTGTGACGGCTTCGCGTCTGCCGGTCCCTGCTCGGTCGCAGGCGAGACGGCGCCCGGAGGGAATCCGGGCCCCGACGACAACGCATTCGGAGATCCGGCTCCCGAAACCGGGCTGATCGTCAGGTTCAACCGCGCGACGGATACCTGGGAGGACGAACTCGGCCGGAACTGGAACCAGATCGTCGAGTTCAACCTCCCGGATTTCGACGTCTTCGCGATCGATGCCAACGACCTCGCAGCCGGTGCGATCGACGAGTTCGCCCACGTGGGCACGATCCTGTTCAACATGGCCGTGAATCCCATCAACGGCAAGATCTACGTGACCAATACGGAGTCGCCCAATCACGTACGCTTCGAGGGCGCTGGAAACCACGGCGGCAGCACCGTACAGGGTCACCTCTCGGAAACCCGGATCACGGTGATCGACCCGGCAACCTCCTCGGTCGATGCGAAGCACCTGAATCAGCACATCGACTATACGAGGCTGCACACCGACGTTCCGGACCTGGTGGATCCAGACCAGATCAACCACAGCCTGGCGACGCCGCTCCAACTCGTGGTTTCGAGTGACGGATCCAAGCTCTACATGGCCGCGTTCGGGTCGTCGAAGATCGGGGTCTTCGACACCGCCGATATCGAGGACGCGAACTTCGGGACGAATTTCGATCCGACCGCCGAGAGCGCGAACTACATCTCGGTCGGCGGGGGGCCGAGCGGTCTGGCACTGGACGAGATCAACAACCGGCTTTACGTGTCGACGCGTTTCGACAACTCGGTTTCGTCGGTTCCGCTGTCGCCCGGGAGCGGAACCCCGCAGACGCTGGCGCTTCACAACCCCGAGCCCCCGTCGGTGGTAGAGGGACGCCCGTTCCTGTACGACGCGGTAGCGACCTCTGGAAACGGCGAGACCTCGTGTGCGAGTTGTCACATCTTCGGGGACAACGATGACCTGGCCTGGGACCTGGGCGATCCGGACAACCCGCTGTCGGCGAACAGCCAGCCGGCCGTGATCCTTCCTGAAGCCACCTTTCATCCGAACAAGGGACCGATGACGACGCAGACGCTGCGCGGACTCTCGACCCACGGGGGCCTGCACTGGCGCGGAGACCGCGTCGACGGGTTCTTCGGCACCGATCCCTGTTCGGACCCACCCCCCGGATCGCCTTGCGACGAAGCGCACTCGTTCATGAACTTCATCGTGGCGTTCGAGGGCCTGGTCGGGAAGGACGGGAGGCTGAGCCAGGCCGACATGCAGAAGTTTACGGACTTCGCGCTGCAGATTGCGCAGCCCCCGAACCCGGTGATCGCGGTCAGAAACGAGTTGAGCCCCCCGCAGGCGCGTGGCAAGGCAATCTTCTCGGGGCCCGTGACCGACACCATTCTGTCTTGCGAGGGCTGCCACGCGCTGGATCCGGCCCAGGGTTTCTTTGGGAGCAATTCCTTCCAGACCTTCGACGGCGGAGTGCAGAACGTGAAGGTCCCGCATCTTCGCAATGTCTACACGAAAGTCGGTATGTTCGGGATTTCGGGGTTCGGGCTTCCGAACTTCGGCGACCAGATTCGTGGCTACGGTGTTTTCAAGGACGGGAGTGTCGACACGCTCACGAACTTCGTGTCGGCTGCGGCGTTCAGCACGAACCCCACACAGGAGGCGGATCTGGTCCAGTTCATGCTCGCGTTCGACAGCGACCTTGCCCCGATGGTCGGGCAGCAGGTCACCCTGAACGCGACCAATGGCCCCGGGGGAACCGACCAGCGGATTGACGAGATGGTGGACCGCGCGGGCACGCCGTTCGACTCGCTGTTTCTGGGCGGGACCGTGACCGAGTGCGACCTGATCGTGAAGGGCACGGTCGGCGGCAGCCAGCGAGGCTGGGTTCGACAGACGAGCGGGATGTTCATGGACGATCTCGGCACCGAGATCTCCGAATCGAACCTGCGCGCGCTGGTCATGACAGAGGGGCCGCTGACTTTCACTGCGGTGCCTCCGGGATCGGGGCAGCGGATCGGGGTCGAGCGCGACGGAGACGGTTTGCTCGATGGCTTCGAGACCAACACCGGCAACTTCGTGAGCCCGACCAACACCGGAACCGATCCGGCTCTCGCAGATACCGACGGCGACGGCTTCGACGACGGCGTGGAAGTCGACGAGGGCACCGATCCGACCCAGGCAAGCTCGTTCCCGGGTTCAGGCGACCTGGGCCTTCCGGCGCTGCCGCTGGTGGGCATCCTGTTTCTCGCGACCGTGATCGGAGCGGTCGGGATTCGCCTGAGCCGAAGCTCGGACGGCGGCGCGCGTTCCGCATGAAGTCGGTGCGCTGAGTCGCGGATTCGACGGCGGTGGCACGGCGAGAGAGGCATCGAAGGCCCGCGTGGGTACTGGGAGGGCTCGTGGTTCTCGGGCTGGCGGCTGGCGTCGCGCTGCTGTGCTTCGAGAGCGAGTTAGCGCGCCCGCGGTCCGAACCCAGCGCGCGCGACTCCGTCAGCGTACCGGAAGCGACTGCTCCCGGGGCCGAGGCATTGACCCGATCGGAGCAGTTCTTGCGGGCGCGCGGGGGCGACCGCCGGATTGCACGCGATCTGTGCGGGCCGGAGGTTCGCGCACGGATGGAACGCGAGATCGAGGGACTTGGCGAGAACGAGCTCATCGTGGACCCGGCTTCCTGGGAGCGGCGGACCATCTCGGCCCGGGTCGGGATGGTCAGCTGGATGTCGAAGTGCGTGTTCGATGGCGGCGGGCTGCTGATCCGGAGCACCACCGGGAATCCGCTCGCGACGTATGATCCAGCCAGCGGCTTCCGTCCGGCCGAGTAAACAAATCACATCGCGATATGTGCAATTCCCCTCATAAGTGCCGATTCCTTCTCTGGATCGGATATTCCCCTTATTTTCTAGGTACCTAGTCCCACCCAGGTCCACTGGAGCTATCGGGCATTTCCTGATAGTTTGGCAATAATCATGGGAGAACCCCTGCAGGAGGGCGACTTTGTGCCTAGCGCGCTGCACTCGCTTTTGCTTGCATTGCGCCGGCTGCTTCACCCGCTTATCAAATTGCTGCTCCGATACCAGGTTTCATATCCATTCGTGTCCCGGCTCCTCAAGGAGGTCTACGTCGAGGTCGCCCTGGCGGATCTTTCGGGCGAAGTAGATCGCCCGACTGATAGCCGCATCAGTCTGCTGACCGGCGTGCACCGCAAGGAAGTTCGGCGGCTGCGCTCCGAGCCACCCGACCCGGCCCAGGTGCCGGAGGCCGTCGGGCTCGGGTCGCAGGTTTCGACCCGCTGGCTCACCTCGCCCGAGTACCTCGACGAGGCGGGGCATCCGAAACCTCTGCCTCGCGTCTCGAGCCGGCACGACGAGCCCTCCTTCGACCGGCTGGTGGCGTCCGTCAGCAAGGATATCCGATCGCGCTCGGTGCTCGACGAGTGGCTTCGGCTCGGCGTCGCTTCCGTCGGGCCCGACGGCCTGGTGCGCCTGCGGGTCGAGGGCTTCGTGCCCGAGAAGGGGTTCGAGGAGAAGGCCTTCTACTTCGGCCGCAACCTGGGTGAACACATCAATTCCGCCGCGCACAACCTGCGCGGCGAAGGGCCGCCGCTGTTCGAGCGCGCCGTCTACTACAAAGGTCTGTCCGAGGCTTCGGTGACGGAACTCGAAGAACTCGCGTCCCGGCTATCCACCGAGGTCCTGCAGCAGGTGAACCGGAAGGCCGTCGCGTGCAAGGAACGCGATGCCGGCGGTGACGACCAGCGGTTCCGGGTTGCGCTCGGATCCTTCTTTTTTCGTGGGCTTTGGGGGCAGCCCGGCGAGCCGACGGACGATGAGGACTGAGGCATGACGGATCGGCGTTCGAATCGGCCTCGGGGGGAAAGCCCTCGCGGTTCCCGGGTGGGGCGCGGGTGGCACGTCTTGCTGCTGCCAGTCGTGGCCCTGGCCGCGAGCTTGTCCTGTAGCTGGGGATCGATGGAGCAGAACCAACGGTCCGTGCTGGTGGCCGAGATCGTGCAGCCGTGTCTCGAAGCGGTCGTTGAGGCGTCCGCGGGCGAGAGCTCGACCGTCATTCCAGGAGCGCTTGCCGGTCTCGTCGAGACCGGCGCCGACGCAGCCAGCGCTGCGCCCGGCGGCGGAGACGAGGGACTCGGCGGAACCGGGATCGTCGGAACGATCACGGCGTTCGGCAGCATCTGCGTCAACGGAATCGAGGTCCACTTCGGCACGGAGACCCCGATCGAGCGGCAGGGGATGCGCATCACGTCCGGGCTCCTTGAACGCGGCCAACTGGTCGAGGTCGGCGCGACGCGTGGACGCTACGAAGTCTCCGCGCAGCGCATCCTGATTCGAATTCCGGTGGCGGGTCCGATCGAGCGCGTCGACCTTGCAGGCGGTGAGATCGAGGTGCTCGGGCAGCGGATTCTGGTCGGCGCGGAGCCCATGGCCGGGCTCGGGATCCGGGACCTGGTCCCGGGCGCCGGGGTCCGGGTGAGCGGGCTGCGTCGCCCGGACGGCGTGGTGGTCGCGTCGAACGTGTCCAGTGCGCCGACCGACAGGGGCTGGCTCGAGGGCCGTGCGCAGCAGGTCGGACCGGAGGGCTTCTCGATCGGCGGGCTCCGGCTGGCGGTTCCCGAGCATGCCTCCCCACCGGCCGAGGGTCAGCGGGTCGTCGTGCGAGGGTCGTCCGTGGATGGAGTACTCGTGGCGTACAATCTGGACCTCGACCCGGGTCTCGAGTTCCAACAATTCGGGGTGGTTTCGATCGAGGGATACCTGCGACCCGGAAGCCGCGGGCTCTGGCTCAGAGGGATCCAACTCTGGACCGGGGAACTGCCGCAGGATATCGGGGCCAACTCGCTGGTCCGGGTTCACGGACGTGTAGAGGGCGGTCGCTGGCTCAAGCCCGACCGCATCGACTACGAGGATCGCGGGGGTGGCGCGCGCCGCTGGATCCCGCTCCCGCGGCGTCGGTAGCGTTAGAAAGGGTTCGTCGATGTCGAGGGCCGGTTTCAGGATCGGTACTGCCACAGTGCTGGCTGTGTTTGTGCTGTCGTGGGCGGTTCCGGCCACGGGGCAGATCCTGTACCCGTTCGAGAATCACAAGCGCTTCTCGGTCAGCCTCGGAAGCGACTACAGCTCAGGCGATTACTCGGAAGTTGAGGACACAGAGATCTGGTACTCGTCACTCGGGCTCAAGTACGAGCATGAAAGGTGGACGGCCCGGGTCACGATCCCTTGGGTCTGGATCGCGGGACCCGAAGTGGTCTGTATGGCGTTTGCGGGGCAACCCCTCGTGATGTACCAGTCACCTCACCTCTCCGAGGCCGGCGAAGTTCACAGCACCACTGTACGGGGGCTCGGCGACGTCCTCGCGAGTCTGACCTACACGCTGCTGCCTGTTGATGCATCCTTTCCGGGCGTCGAGTTCACCGCGAAAGTCAAGTTCCCGACCGCATCCAGTTCGGCCTACATCGGGACCGGAAGCTACGACTACAGCTTTGAAGCCGAGGTCTTCCGGGAATTCGGTCGCTGGACTCCCTACCTGAATCTCGGCTACCGCTTCATGGGCGACGGAATCGACACCGAACTCGACAACGTGTGGTTCGGCTCGGTCGGAATCGACCTGGGGGTCGGGTCGCGCACCAGCGTCGGCCTCATCTACGACTTCCGGCAGGCGGCTCTGGCCGGCCGTACGGAGCCGCAGGAGTTAGTGCCCTACACGATCTTCCGCTTCTCGGAGTCCATCCGGCTCATGACCTACGTCGTGATCGGACTGAGCGACTCCAGCGCGAACCTCGGCATGGGAAGCAACATCGCGCTTACCTGGGACTAGCCTTCCGGCCGGGACCGCACAGGGCAGCGCGGAGAGGCGGATCCCACTTCGTACGAGCCACGGGGTCGCCGCCAGCGCCGTGAAGGGACGCAGCGCCGCGCTCGAAGGCCCGGGCGCGCGATGCGCTACACTGCGCGCCCGCACTCCCCGATGGAGTTGCCCCGTGTCTCCCGGGAGGCAATGTGAGCGGCCTGGAACGCATCCGAAGCGGGCTGATCGAGTCCCTGCGCGGCGGCGGGACCCGCTGGATCGTGCTGGGCCTTGGGAGCGGGGCCGTCTCGGGTCTCGCTGCGGGCCTGTTTTCGTTCCTGCTCGAGGTGGCGAGTCACCTGAGCTTCGGCGTGCTCGCCGGAATGCCCCAGCCCGTTCCGCCCGGGGACGACCTGATCCAGGTCCCCGTGGAACTCGCCCGGGAGCCGCGCCGCTGGGTGTTCTTCCTGCTGCCTAGCCTGGGCGGGCTGCTGTCGGGAATCCTGGTCTATCGCCTTGCACCCGAAGCCGCCGGGCCCGGGACCGACGAAGTGATTCGGGCGTTCCACCGCGGACGCGGCGTGATCCGGCCGCGCGTTCCGTTCGTGAAGGGAATCGCCACGATCCTGACTCTCGCCGGTGGCGGCAGCGCCGGAAAGGAGGGGCCGATCGCCCAGATCGGGGCGGGCCTGGGGTCGTACCTGGCCGGCGTGCTCGGTCTCAGCGCGCGGGATCGACGCATTCTGTTGCTCGCGGGCGCGGCCGGCGGGCTCGGTGCGATCTTTCGGGCGCCGCTTGGCAGTGCACTCACGGCGATCGAGGTGCTCTATCGCGAGGACTTCGAATCCGATGCGCTGGTTCCCTGCGTGATCGCGTCCGTCACCGCCTACGTGGTCTTCGTGTTGCTGCTGGGCGGTGCGCAGATATTCGCGGTGCCGTCCTTCGACCTGATCTCTCCGATCGAGGTTCCCGGCTACCTGCTCCTGGCCGCGATCGCGGTCCCGATCGGCCGCTCCTACATCTCAATCTTCCACCGGCTGCGACTCTGGTTCGACCGGATCGCGATTCCCCAGATGTACAAGCCCATGCTGGGCGGGCTCGGCGTCGGGATCATCGGCTTCTGGCTGCCCGAGGTGTACGGCGCCGGCTGGGGCTTCCTGCAGCAGGCGATCGATCAGAAACTCGCGATCACTACGATGGCGCTGGTGGTGGCGGGAAAGATCCTGGCGACCTCGCTCACGATTGGTTCCGGAGGAAGCGGCGGCGTGTTCGGTCCGACGCTGTTTATCGGAGGCATGCTCGGCGGCCTGATCGGATTCGGGGGCAACGCGCTCCTCCCCGAGATGTTTCCGCGCCCCGACGCCTACGTCCTGGTGGGGATGGCGAGCTTCTTTGCGGGGGTCACCAGCGCCCCCATCGGCGCGATGCTGATGGTCGCGGAGATGACGGGCGGGTACGAACTGTTGCCGCCGCTCATGCTGGTCGGCGTCGTCTCCATCATCTTCTCGCGCGGGCGATCGATCTACGTTCATCAGGTACGGGACCGTTTCTCGTCTCCCGCGCACCTCGGCGACCTGACGATCAACGTGCTCGAGGAGATGAAGGTCTCCGACGTATTCGAGGAATCGGAGGCGGTGCCGACGGTCACGCCGGCGACCGGGTTCCGCTCCGTGCGCGATCTGATTCTTCAGACCCGGGAGGCGACCCTGCCGGTGCTGAGCCCGCGCGGAGAGTTGGTGGGGCTGATCACGGCCGAACAGATCCGGCCCGTGATGGACGATCACCAGCTATCGGGCTTCGTGGTTGCGGGCGACATCGCGATCCCGCCGGTCTTCGTGCACCCAGACGATGATCTCTACCGAGCGCACGAGTTGTTTCGAGCCTCCGGGTGTCCGCAGATTCCGGTGGTGGAGTTCGCGCGCGAGGACTCGGAAGACACCGGGCGCGTACACCGGATCGCCGGGATGCTCGACTACCGGGCCATGATGCGCGCCTACGGGCGCGAACTCGCGCACCGCCGCGAGGGCTAGCGCCGGGCCGTCCGGGCGGCTCAGAAGAACAGGATCTCGGGCTCCAGCGTGCCGAGATCCAGGAGTCCGACGGCATTGTGGCCCGTCAGTTGGCCCGCGCACTCCCCGGGGTTGAAGCGCAGGCTGTGGTTTCGCCGATCGATGACGCGACGATGAGTATGACCGTGAAGCAGGACCTCTCCGCTTTCGAGGCTCAGTCGATCGAAGTCCAGGGGATCGTGTACGACGAAGAGGCGGCGATTCCCCCACTCGAGTTCGAGAGTCGCATCGACGAAGTGAAAGCCGTGCTGCCGAATCGCGGAGTCGAGTGACTCCCGTTCCAGGTCATTGTTTCCGAATACTCCAAAGACAGGTGCGTGGAGCGCGGATAGAGCATGGATCGTCTTTGCCTTGGTGATGTCACCCGTGTGCACGACCCTGTCGACGCCCGCGGCGTTGAACAACTGCACAATGCGAGCGACATTTTTCATCTGGTCGTGCGTGTCGCTCACGATTCCGATCCGCATACGCGACTGAGAAGATAGCACGCGCCCGGAATGGTCTCGAAGCGGAGCTTATGCGGGATCAGAGTTCGACCCGGGTCGCGACCCCGCCGCGTCGGGGGTCTGCTGCACCCGCGACGCCGGGTTCGACAGCCTGGACCCCACCGAAATAGACGTCGCGCCGCTTCCAGAGGTTGGTGGGCCGGTAGCTGCGTACAGCGTTGACGCTTTCGGTCGGGAAGCCCGGTTCGAGTTGCATGCGCTCGCCGTCCCAGTGGAGGCGCGGGGCATCGATCGCTGCCTGAAGGCCGAGCCCGAAGTCGATCCGGTGCGTGAGCACCTGATAGATGGCACTGCGGATCCGCTTGCTTCCGCCGCTCCCGATTGCGAGCCGCACCGTGTCTCCCTCGAGCAGGATCGATGGCGACATCATCGACGAAACCCTGACCCCGGGAGGATCGTTGTGGAAACCCTCCGGGTGAAGGTCGTCCTCGCCCAGCATATTGTTGAGCATGATGCCGGTGCCCGGAACTACGTATCCCGAACCCTCTCCGTTCGATGCTGTGAGCGTCGCCACGTTCCCTTCCGCGTCAGCGACACACAGGTGCGTGGTCCCACCCGAGGCGCGACGGATCCGCGCGATGCTCTCGGTGTCGACGTCCTCGAGGCCTGCTTCCGCCCCGAAGCCGGTGTCGCGAAGTCGGGCGACCTCAACGTTGACGGCCGCCAGGGTTCGCAGATGAGTCGCGGAGCCCCATTCACTCGCGCCGAGTTCCTGCGCTTCCGTGAGCTGCAGCGCGAGTCCGAGCAGTGAACCTCCGAACGACGGAGCGGGGTTGGAGAGCAGCCTGAACCTGCGGTAGGCGAGTTCGAGAGGCTGCCGCTCGATCACGCGATAGCTCGCGAGGTCCCGCATCGTGAGCAATCCGTCCCTGCGCAGGTCGGCCTCGATCCTGCGAGCGAACTCGCCTTCGTAGAAGGAGCGGCCCCGGGTTTCGGGCAGGGTTTCGAGGAAGGCCGCGAGTTCGGGATTCCGGAGTTCGCGACCCTGGCGCAGTTCTCCTTCGTGCAGGCCGAACTGGTTGCGACCGCCCTCCGTCAGATTGAAGATCGGGCGGAGCAGGCCGAGGAAGTACGCCTGCGCTGCGCTGAGTTCCACGCCGTTTCGGGCGAGCGCGATCGCGGGCGCCACCACCTGCTCGAGCGGCAGCCTTCCGAGGCGCTCGTGGACGTGCAGCAGTCCGGCGAGGGTTCCCGGAACCGCGACGGAGCCGCGCCCGACGTTGAAGACCTGAGACGAGCCCGGAAAGCGGATCGTCACGGGTTCGAAATGCGGTTCCTGCGCGACAGCACCGTCGCCCGGAGTATCCACGAAGAAATCGAAGAGCACCGCGGCACCCGCCGCGGTGCGTGCCAGCAGGAAGCCGCCGCCGCCGAGGCTCGTCAGGGCCGGTTCGGCGACGGTCGCCCCGAACCCCGCGGCCACGGCCGCGTCGAAGGCGTTGCCTCCCCCGCGCAGTAGTTCGGCCGCGCATTCCGTCGTCGCGCGGTCCCCGCTCGCGACGACGCCCGGGCTCCGTCCCGCCATCAGCCGACGAGTCGGGCCATCACGCGTGCGACCAGGAAGCCCCAGAGACCGTTCTTGACCAGCACGAAGATTGGTGTGAGGGCCCCGAGTTCGAGCCCGAGGAGTCCGGATCCCGCCTCGGGCAGCGAGTAGAGCAGTTCCAGGGCCGTCGGGAAGAGCGAGAGCACAAGCCCGGTGCGTACCGTGGTGAAGCCCCGGCGCGACACCAGCGGGTAGCCTAATCCCCAGAGGCTCCCCCAGAGAATCCGCTCTCGAAGCCAGTCCCAACTCAGCGAGGGTGCGATGTCGACGCCGATCAGCGGGGTGAGTTCTGCCCGGCCCGCGATCCAGACCGCGACCGCGACCAGGAGTCCTGCGACTGCGCCCGCAAAGTATGCTGCCGAGAGCCTCCGGAGCATGTTCCCCCCCCAAGAACGGCCGTCCGACGGCTCCGACAGGGACAGCCTCGCTCGCTCCCAGCCTACAGGGTAACCTCTCTTCCCGATGGAGCCCGTCCCGCACAGAGCCCGCGTGCTCCCGTACGTCGACGTGCCGCTGCAGCATGCGAGCGACCGCGTACTTCGGGCGATGCGAAGAGGCATCAGGGTCGATCGGCAGCGTCGTCTGGTCGAGAAGCTGATAGGGCAGCGGCAAGCGCTGCTCGTAGACTGCGCTGCCCCGGATCTCGCGGTCGGTCGCCTTCGCTCGCAGGCACCCGAGATCGACGGCCAGGTCGGAGTGCGGGCGCCGTCCGCGTCCGGCTGAGCCTTGCGGCCGCGTGTGATTGCCGTCATTGGAGCCGCCGACTGCGACGCCGGGACCGCGGAACTCGCGCACGAAGTCGGCCGTCGGCTCGCACTGGCCGGGTGCACGCTGCTGACGGGCGGTCTCGGTGGTGTCATGGAGGCGGCATCGCGCGGCGCCGCCGAAGCGGGGGGGCTGGTGGTCGGGGTTCTTCCCGGCGCGTCGCCCGGCGAAGCGAACCCGCACGTCTCGATCGCGGTTGCGACCGGCACCGGGGACGCGCGCAATGCCGTGCTCGCCAATTCGGCCGAGGCCTTCGTGGCCGTTTCCGGCAGCTATGGAACGCTCTCCGAGATCGCGTTCGCGCTCAAGCGAGGCAAGTGTGTCGTCTCGCTCGGCTCCTGGGATATCGACCCGAAGGTGGTGCGGGTCGCGAGTGCCGAAGAGGCGGTGTACCGGGTGCTCGAGTCTACCGGCGACTAGGCACCGGCTAGCGCCCGTCCGTGACGCGCCGCGCCAGCGTCGCGAGGTCGGGAACGCGCTCGCATTCCCAGCCCACCCAGTCGCCGTAAGGATCGAGCAGTACCGCGTGGCATCCGGCCCGGCGGGCACCCACGACATCGACCGCGTACATGTCCCCGACATGCAGCGTCCGCGCCGGCTGCGAGCCGGCGATCTCGAGGGCGCGCCGGAAGATGGCCGGGTCGGGCTTCTCGGCGCCCACGATGTGCGAGTCGACGACGGCGTCCAGCAGTGGCGCGAGTCCCCGGTCGCGCAGCCCCTGCTCGACGCTGCCATCGGCGTTGCTGACGACCACCGCGCGGAGACCGGCGCTGCGGACGGCCTCGAGAAACGGCCGCGCATCCTCGCGCACCACCGACCAGATCTGGAGCGACGCGCCCGGCTCCCGGCGAAGGGCCATCAGCGCGTGCACCCCGCGGTCGATCTCGGCGGGCGCCGGTCGCTGTCCCGCCTGCTCGAACGCGCATTCCAGCATCAGCCGCATATAGTGAGAGAAGGCCCCCTCCTGCTCGGTCGAAGCTCCGTCCGCCAGGTACCGGGAGACGGCGGGTCGAACGGCGGCCTCCGCGCGGCCCAGGATCCGGGCCGGGAGTTCGTGCCCCACCCGGCGGAGCCGCTCGGAGAACAGGGCGTAGTCCATCTCCACCAGCGTGTTTCCGGCATCCAGAAATACCGCCTGAAGCCGGGCGTAGGGAATCGGATCCGAATTTATGTGACCGGTTGAACTAATTTGACCCAAGTCGTCGATCTGGTCAGTATCGCGCCATGCGAACACCTTCCGCCGAGAGTTTGGACCCGGGGCCCCCCACTCGAGACGCGCGGATCGAGCGAAAGCGGATCCGGCTGCTCGATGCCGCCGGGCACTGCTTTGCGCACCACGGCTTTGCGAAGACCACGGTCGAGGAGATCGCGCGGGCGGCCGGCATCTCCAAAGGGCTCGTCTATTCCTACTTCGATAGCAAGGAGAGTCTGCTCGAGGCCGTCCTCGACCGGGCCCTCCGGGAGTGGTCCGACGTGATCGGGCACGAGTTTCGGCGTCGGGCCGGGACCGTGCGTGAAGCGCTGGGTGTGATCCACCGCGCTTCACTCGACTACGCGCGTTCACATCCGCTGCTGGCCTCGATCCTGGCTCAGGACCCGGGCGTGTTGCTGGCCGGGCGGATCGACCGCCTGACCCAGGCCCGGGACGAGTGGCGCGAAGGGCTTTCGAAGCTGCTGAGTCGAGGGATCGAGGAGGGGGAACTTCGCGAGGATCTCGACGTGGGAAGTACCGCCGAAGCGATCATGATCTTGAACAAGGGCTGCATCGAGCAGGTCGTCGCCGGGAACGGCGTCGATGCGATCCCGGCGGCACTCACCGAGGCCGCGATCGAACTCCAACTCTACGGAGTCGCCGGAGCACGGCCGACCGGGTCGTCAGGCCATCGGGGTGCGAGATGAGGCGCGCGCGGCCGAGTCTGATTCCGGTTGCGACAGCGCTGTGCGTCCTGGGACTTGCATTGGCTCCGGGCTGTGGCTCATCGACGGGACGCGAAGCCGAAGCCCCCGACGTGTCGGCGCAGGCCCTCGATCTGGCCGCGGCACCCGAGCCGGTTCCGATCGCAGAAGTGCGCAGGGGAGAGCTTCGGACCCGGGTCACGGTCTCGGGTTCGGTGGCCGCGCGACGCTCCTCGCCGCTGGCGCCGTCGGTCTCGGGCCGGATTGTGAGCGTCGAGGTCGAGGTGGGAGACGAGGTGGCCGAGGGCGATCCGCTCTTCCAGATCGAACCCGGGCCCTACGGCCTCGCGCTTCAGCGGGCTCGCGCGGGCCTGGAACTGGCCCGAGCCGAATCTGCCGAAGCGCAAGCGGAAGCGTCCCGCAGTCAGGAACTGGCCCGGAAGGAAATTGCGTCAACGCAGCAGCGCGTGCGCGCGGAGACGCGCGCGAAGATCGCGCACGCCCGGGTGGAGCAGGCTGAGGCCGAGGTCGAGCAGGCGCGCAGCGATCTCGACCGGACCGTGGTTCGGGCCCCGTACACCGGCAGCATCGTCGAGCGGTCGGCGCACGAGGGGATGATGGCGACTCCGGCAACCACCGTCGTGGTGATTCAGGAGACCGGCGAACTCGAGGCAGTGCTCGACGTGCCCGAAGCCTCGCTCGCGCTGATTCGGCCCGGGGACCAGGTGCGCGTGTTCGCCGAGGGCGCGGCGGAGCCGCTGCGGGGAACCGTTCGATCCGTGAGTGCGCGGATCGATCCGGCCAGCCGTACCTACAGCGTCCGGGCTGAGCTCGAAGACCCGGAGAACCGGCTGCGGGCGGGTGCGTTCGTCCGGGCCGAGATCGAGCCCCGCGTCAAGACCCGGGCACTGCTCGTCGACCGGCGTGCGCTGATCTCCGCCGAGGGGCGCCAGTTCGTGGTGCGGGTGAGCGGTGGCCGCAGCCAGCGGGTTCCGGTTCGGCTCGGCATGAGCGACACCACCGAGATCGAGGTGCTCGCCGGGCTGGAACTCGGGGACCGGATCGTCCTCGGCGATGCCGCCGCCCGGCTCTCGGACGGAGACGCGGTCGAGTCCGTGCAGACCGAAGCCTTGCCTTGAGAATCTCTTCGATCTCGATCGAGCGTCCTGTTTTCGCACTGATGCTCATCTTGGGCCTGGTGGTGCTGGGGCTCGTATCGCTATCTCGGCTGAACCTGGACCTGAATCCCGCGGTCGAGTTCCCGTTCGTCAGCGTGTCGACCCAACTCTATGGAGCCTCGCCCGAGACCATCGAGCGCGCCGTGACCGACGTGCTCGAGGAAGAACTCAATACGCTCGAGGGCATTCGCACGCTGTCGTCGCGGTCTTCGGCCGGTCTCTCGCTGGTGTTCATCGAGTTCGGGCTCGGGTTCGACCCGGCGCGCAAGGCACAGCAGGTGCGCGAGCGCGTGGCGCGCACGCGTGCGCTGCTGCCGCCCGACATCGAGGAACCGCTGGTCGAGCAGATCGACCCCGACTCGAACGCGATCATCAAGATCATGCTCTCGGGTCCGTATTCGGTCCGCGAACTTTCGGAGTACACCGAGAACCAGATCGTCACACGCTTCGAACGGCTCAAAGGTGTGGGCAAGGTCCACGTGCTGGGTGCACGCGATCGCGAGATTCGGATCTGGCTCGATCCCGTTCGGCTCGCCGGCTACGGGCTCTCGATCGAGGACGTCGGCAACACCGTGCGCAGCGAGAATGCCGACATGGCCGGCGGCCACATCGAGGGGCCGACGCGCGAGTGGTCGGTCACGATGTCGGGGCGCGTACGCAAGGTCGAGGACTTCGGTGCGCTGATCGTCGCAGAGCGCGAGGGCGCGCTGGTCAAGCTCAGAGACGTCGCGATCATCGAGGATGGCATGGAGGACGAGCGGACGATCACGCGCCTGAACGGGCAGCGCGGCGTCGCGCTCGAGATCCAGCGTCAGAGCGGTGCGAACACGGTGGCGGTGGCGCGAGCGGTGCGTGCCGAGGTCGAAGACATCCGCGGGAATCTGCCCACCGGCATGCAGATCCTGATCACCGGGGACCAGGCGGTCTACATCGAGCGGTCCATCGGGGGAATTTACGAGGACATGCTGCTCGGCGGGCTGCTTGCGGTGCTGGTGGTGTTGTTCTTCCTGCGCAATCCGCGCTCGACCCTAATCGCGGCCATCTCGATTCCCTCGAGCGTGATCGCTTCCTTCACGCTCGTCTATATCGCGGGCTTCACGCTGAACAGCATGACGCTGATGGCGCTGTCGCTCTCGATTGGCCTGGTGATCGATGACTCCATCGTTGTGCTCGAAGCGATTGTGCGGCGGCTCGAGAGAGGCGATTCCCCGATGCAGGCTGCCGAGCACGGCGTCTCGAGCGTCGGTCTCGCGGTAATCTCCACCACGCTCGCGGTCTGTGCCGTCTTCGTCCCGATCGCCTTCATGCGCGGGATGATGGGCCAGTGGTTCTACGAGTTCGGCCTGGTCGTCGCGTTTACGGTTTCGATCTCGACCCTGGTCGCCCTCACGCTGACGCCGATGCTGGCGAGCCGCTTTCTGGTTCAGGCTCCGGCCGAGGGCCGGCTCTTCATCGCCTTCGGTCGCTGGTACACGGCGGTCGAGAACCTTCACCGCCGGATCCTGGCGTGGGCTCTGCGCCGCACGGCCCTGGCGCTGAGCCTCGCCGGGGCCTTCGTGGTCGCGGGTTGCGGGATCGCCACGACCGTACCCTTCGATCTCTTCCAGGACAGCGACCAGGCGGAGTTCAAGCTGCAGGTGATTCTGCCACTCGGGAGTCCGCTCCCGGTCTCGGACCGGGTTGCGCGTCGGGTCGAAGCGGCACTGGTCGCCGATCAGAATGTGCGTGCAGTGTTTACGACCGTAGGGTCGGGCGTTCAACACCGTCCCAACGAGAGTTCGTTCTACGTGCGTACCTCGCCCCGCCAGGAACGGGACCTGACGCTGATCGAACTGAAGAACTCGCTCCGGGATCAGATTGCCGCGATCGTGCCTGAGGCGCGCGAGGTTCGCGCGGACGACATCAGCTGGATGAGTTCGGGCCGCCGAGACGCGGTGATGACCTACGCGCTGCGCGGGCCCGACCTCGATCGGCTCTCGGAGCATGCCGACGAGCTCGTGGCCCGCATGCGGGCCAGCGGAACCTTCACCGACGTGTCCGTCTCTCACGAATCCGGGCGGCCCGAAATCGAACTCGAGATCGCGCGCGACCGCGCGGCCGACCTGGGCGTTCCGGCCGTCAGGGTCGGACGCACGCTTCGCGCCCTGCTCGCGGGTGAGAAGGTGGGCTCCTTCGAGGACATGGGTGATCGGTTCGACGTTCGGGTCCGCGTCCTGCCCGAGTACCGAGACGAGCCCGGCAAGCTCGACCTGATCCGGGTGCGCTCGCTGCGCGGCGAACTGGTTCCGATCACGAACCTGGTCCGGTCGCGCGTGGTCGAGGGCGCGGTTGAAATCAGTCGCGAGAACCGTGCTCGTCAGATCACGCTTTACGCCAACCTCGCGAGCGGGGTAGCGCTCGGAGACGCGGTCCAGCAGCTCGACGATTGGGGACCCGAGATCGGCATCGAGGCGCCCGACGAACTCGTCTCGGTCGGCCGCGCTCGCGCCATGGGCGAGGCCGCTTACGGGGTCGTATTTGCATTCCTGCTCGCGATGGTCGCGATCTACATGATCCTGGCATCGCTGTTCAACTCGGTGATTCACCCCCTCACGATCATGACTTCGGCGCCGCTCTCCTTCATCGGCGGCTTTCTGGCGCTCAAGCTCGCCGGGATGCCACTCGACATGATGAGCGGGATCGGACTGCTGGTGCTGATGGGGCTCGTGATGAAGAACGGGATCCTGCTGGTCGATTACATCAACCAGCTGCGCCACGAAGGCCGGACCCGCGAGGAGGCGATTCTCGAAGCGGCCCCGGCCCGGATGCGCCCGGTCCTGATGACGACAGGGGCGCTGGTTTTCGGGATGCTCCCGATCGCGCTTCAGCTGAGTGCGGGCTCGGCGTTCCGGGCACCCATGGCCGTGATCAATGTCGGGGGCCTGATCACGTCGACGCTCTTGACGCTCGTCTTCGTGCCGGTGATCTACAGCGTGCTCGACGGTCTGGCGACCTGGGTGCGCGGCCACACCGGCCGCCTGGTGCCCGGACGCAAGGAGTTCGAATTCGCGGGGGAACGCCCGCGCGAGTCCGCGGAAAAATCCGCGATTCCGTCCGCGGGTGGTGGCAACTAGCCGGCTTCGCTCCCGGGTTCAGTCGTCGAAGCGCGCGCGCAGTTCGGGTGCGACGACCGGGCAGGCAGCCTCGGGGCGCCGGAACAAGCGGCTCCGAATGTGGGCGATGCCGTCGTAGCCCAGGTCCCGGATCGCGAGCGGGCACAGGCCGGCCAGAATCGAAGCGAGGCGCCAGCCGCCGCCGAGCGCGCCGAGCACGTGCAGGGTCGCCGCCGAGCGCAGGAGCAGCCGCCCGTCGGCCGTCTGGACCGCGGTACTGTCGGGGAAACCGGCGCGTGCCGCCTCCGGGACGACCCGCTCAAAGGTCTGGCTCTCGATCGGCGCGAAGCGGAAGGTGTCACCGGGCCGGTCCTCGGCCAGAACGAAGCGCACGCTTCGGTGGCACAGGCCACAGTCGCCGTCGTAAAAGATGCGCTCGGGCCGGTTCGCGCGCCGCGCCGGAACCCATGCCGGGTCGAAGGCGAAGAGATGCAGCAGCACCACGCCCGCGGGCACGCTGTTTTCACCGGCGAACGTGACGGCGATCGCGCCCGCGCCCGCCATCCCGATCCAGATCCAGGGCCGTGCGCGCTTCCAGAACGCGAGCGGCAGGAACGACAACTCGAACCCGAGCCAGCTCCAGCTTCCGGCCTGGAGCAGCCACGCGGGTGCGGCGAGCAGTGCAGCCTGAAGTACGCCGGGGTTGGCGGCCGCGGCCTCCAGCCATGCGTCGAGGCCGCTGCCCGAGCGCCACCCGGGCTCGGCCAGTCGTGTCAGGCTGTCGAATCCGTAGAAAAGCGCGAGCACGATCCAGTTCGCGGCAAAGATCCCGGCCGGAAGCCGCCAGCCGCCGCCCGGATCAGCTGCACCGCGGTGTGCGAGCGACCCGTACGGGGCCGACGGAATGAACAGCTGAAGGAACAACAGCCAGTAGATTGCGAGCGAGAAGGGGCTCTCCAGTGGGTTCGCCATGCCCGAAATCGCCGTGAACCCGCACGCGGTTGCGAGCGCCGCGACGCGCGCGTGAAATCCGGCGGCCAGGGCCAGCGCGGCGACCCCGGCCGAGATCGAGAGCACGAGCCACACCGCAGTTGAGTCCGCGAGCGCCCCGGGTAACAAGCTCGCGCCCGGGCCCGATCCGAGGCCTTCCGCAAACCGGGCAGCCAGGGTGAGCCCCAGGACTGCCCGGTACAGGCTGTACTGACCGCCGGTCCAGGCGTTTGGCACGCGCGGCGTATGCGCCTAAGCGGTTTCGGTTCTGGGCGACCGGCCGACTTCGACCGGGGCTCCGGGACCGGCCTCCGTGTCGCTTTCGTCGGGACCCTGCTCGATCCGAAGCCTCCCGACCCGGCGGCCCGAGACCTCGGTGATCGTGGCCTCGTAGGGGCCGAGGCGCAGTCGGTCGCCGCGCTGAGGGAGTCGTCCGAGCAGCGCGATCACGTGACCCCCGATCGTGTCGGCGCCCTCTTCCTCGAGTTCGATTTCGAGGCGCTCCTCGGCCTCGGGTAGCGAGAGGCTGCCGCGAACCTCGAAGACGCCCTCGGAGAGTTCGCGGAACTCGGGTGTCTCGTCGTCGAACTCATCCTGGATCGGTCCCACGATCTCCTCGAGGGCGTCCTCGAGGAAGGCGAGCCCGAGCGTGGTTCCATGTTCGTCGACCACGACCGCGCAGCCGGAGCGGGACTCGCGGAGTTGCCCGATCAGCTGGGCCAGGGGCTGCGTGTCGGGCACGAAGACCGCGCGCCGCGCGATTCTGCGCAGGTCCACCTCTTTGCCGTGGAGCAGGACGCCGAGCACGTCCTTCGCGTGAACGACCCCGATGATGCGGTCGAGCCCGTCGTCGCAAAGCGGAAAGCGGCTGTGCTGGCTATCCCGCACCGTGTGCAGGTTGTTGCGCGCCGACGCCTTCAACTCCAAATAAGAGACGTCGACCCGGGGAACGAGGATGTGCCGGACCTCGAGTTCCATCATGCCGAAGACGTTCTCGGCCAGTTCCCGCTGTCCCGAGGAGATGTGCCCGGCCCGGGCCGAGGTCGCGACCATCAGCCGCAGGTCGTCGGCATTGGCCGTCAACTCCAGGCTCTCTCCGGCCTTTACGCCGACCAGCCTCAGGATCGCGTTCGCGGAGCGGTTCACGAACTCGATGAACGGCCGCAGGATCAAGGTGAAGCTCCGCAGCGGCAGCGCGATCTGAAGCGCCGTCGATTCCGCGTTGCGCAGCGCCCAGATCTTGGGGGCCTGCTCACCGACCGTCATCTGTACGGCCGTCAGTCCGAGGATCGCAATTCCGGCGTAGAGCGCGCTCATGGCGCCCCCGGTCGGAAGCGAGATGCCGGCCAGGCCCGCGGCGCTCCAGAAGATCTGCTCGACCCAGGGCTCGCCGAGATACCCGACCAGCAGGGTCGTAATCGTGATGCCGAGCTGACAGGAGGACAGGTACCGATCCAGGTGATCGAGAATGTGCTGGACGGCTCGGGCACGCCGGCTGCCGCCCGACGCGAGCGCTGCGATGCGCCCGGCGCGCGCACGCACCAGCGCGAATTCGGAGGCGACGAAGAAGCCGTTTACGGCTAAGAAGGCGAGCAGCGTCGCGAGCCGCCAGGTGACCCCGGCACCGCTCAAGCCCGGTTCTGGACCGTCCATCACTTTCTAGCGGTTACCTCGCCCTGAGCATGCTCCGATCGCGCGCGAAGATCAACGCGCCGGGGCCGGGAACTCTGTTTTACGCATCGGAAGCCCGCCAGAGCTTCGTGAGGCGGGGCTGGAACCAAGAGGCGGCAACGGACCCGCAGCTCCCGAGTTGACCCATCTGAGTTCCCCGGAGAGGATAGGGGGCGGGGGCGGGCGCGTGCCGAGGCCTTCCGCGCTTTGAGCGCTCGAGGAGCCCAGATGAAGTTCACCTGGTTCAACCTGATGCCCTGGCCGCACCTGCCGGACGACTTCCGCGAGAAGTACCGCTCGGTCTGGGTAGACATTCCGAGTTCGCTCTACGACCCGGAAAAGGGCAACGCCGTCTACCACCAGTATCTCGATCAGCTCGAGTATGCCGAGGAACTCGGCTTCGACGGGATCGGCGTGAACGAGCACCACGCCAACGCCTACGGGCTGATGCCGTCCCCGAACATCATGGCCGCCACGCTGACACGCCGGACCTCGCGCGCGGCCATCGTGGTGCTGGGAAACTCGATCGTGCTCTACAACCCCCCGATCCGGGTCGCCGAGGAGTTCGCGATGCTCGACGTGCTCTCGGGCGGGCGGCTGGTGGCCGGGTTCCCGGTGGGCACCTCGATGGACACCAACTACTGCTACGGGCAGATCCCGGCCCACACCCGGGACAAGTACGCGGAGGCGCACGAGCTGATCATGCGCGCCTGGCGCGAGGACGAGCCCTTCGCGTTCGACGGCAAGTACAACCAGCTCCGCTGGGCGAACTGCTGGCCGAAGCCGATCCAGAAGCCGCACCCGCCGGTGTTCATTCCGGGCGGCGGCTCGATCGAGACCTGGGACTTCTGCCTGGACCACGACTACAACTACTCGTACTTGAGCTTCGCCGGCTACGTGCGTGCCAAGGAGTTGATGGACGGGTACTGGGATCGCGTTGCCACGCGGGGCAAGGACGAGTCTCCCTACCGGGCGGGCTTCGCCCAGATCGTCTGCGTGGGCGAGACCGACCAGGAGGCCGAGGAGCTCTACGCGGAGCCGATCAAGTACTTCTACAACCGCTGCCTGCACGTCTACCCGGGCTTCGCCGACGCGCCCGGCTACCGCACGATCAAGACCATCAAGCAGAACGTGCTCTCCCAGATTTCGGCGGCGCGCCAGATGCAGTTCCAGAATCTCAGCTGGAAGGATCTGGTGGACGGGCGTTACGTGATTGCCGGAAGCCCCGAGACGGTTCGAGAGCAACTGGAGGAGGCGATCAAGGGGCTCCGGATCGGACACCTCTTCTGCCTGCTACACATGGGCAACATGCCAAACGAGGTCACCCGGCACAGTACGAAGCTGTTTGCGGAACGCGTGATGCCGCAACTGCGCGATGTCTGGCCCGAATGGAAGGACGACAATCGGAACTGGATCCAGCCCATGGAAGAGCGAATCCGGCCCGAGGCTCCCGGGAGGTCGGCGTGATGGAATCCCGAAAGATCGAGACGCGCGGAGGTCGCACGAAGGTGCGCGTGTACGAGGGCGGCTCCGGCGAAACGCTCGTGTTTCTCCACGGGGCGACCGGCCTGATTCAGGACGACCCGTTTCTGGCGCGGCTCGCCGAGCGCTACCACGTCGTGGCGCCGCTGCTTCCCGGGTACGAGGACTCGGAGGGCGAGGAGAGTATCCACGACATGCTCGCGATCACGCTCCACAGCTTCGACGTGCTCGACGCGCTCGAAATCCGCAACCCGATTCTGGTGGGCCATTCGATGGGCGGCATGATTGCGGCGGAAATGGCCGCGCTTTGTCCGCACGAGATCGAAAAACTCGCGCTGATTGCACCCGCGGGTCTGTGGCTCGACGAGCATCCGATCCCAGACCTGTTTGCGCTGCTCCCGATGGAACTCCCGGCGCTCCTGTTTCACGACGTCGCGAAGGGTATTGCGCTCATGTCCGCGGGCGCGAACTTCGAGGACGACGAGTTTCTGAAGGAGTTCCTCATCGCGAACTCGCGTCGTTTGGGCACCGCGGGCAAGATGCTCTTCCCGATTCCCAACCGCAGGCTGAGCGACCGGATCTACCGTGTCACCGCCCAGACGGTCCTGATCTGGGGCCAGAACGACAAGCTGATCGTTCCCGCGTACGGCTCAAGGTTCCGCGAACTTCTCCCGCAGGCGGAGTGGGTCGAGGTCGAGGCGGGCGGGCACATGCTCCCCTACGAGCAGCCCGATGCAGTCCTCGATGGGATCGCGCGGCTCGGCTAGCGCGCCGGGCCGGTCTCGATCGGGAAGCCGTCGGCACTCCCCCACTCGGCCCAGGAGCCGTCGTAGACCGAGACCTCCGGGTGGCCGGCCAGCGTGAGCACGAAGGCCTCGAGCGCTGCCGTCACGCCTGAGCCGCAGGTCGTGATCACGGGTGCGTCGAAGCGGACGCCGGCGTCTTCGTAGAGTTTCCGCAGTTCTGGGATCGGGCGAAAGCGACCCGGATCGCCGTGCAGGTTGTCCGACCAGGGCAGGTTGCGGGCGCCCGGAATGTGCCCGGGGTGACCTGCGGGTTCAGGACCCTCACCCCGGAAACGCTCGGAACTGCGCGCATCCAGGATCCGGGCTTCATCGCGCTCGAGGACGGACGCGATGTCGGCGCTCGAGCTGAGCCAGGCCGGCTCGGGTGCGGCGACGAAGTCCTGGGCCTCGCGCGTGACGTCCTCGCGGCTCAGGCGCCGTCCCTCGGAACTCCAGCCTTCGAATCCGCCGTCCAGAAGCGCCGCGCGCTGGTGTCCGAGGTAGCGCAGGATCCACCAGACCCGTCCGGCGGAGTAGCCGGCCTTGCGGTCGTAGATCACCACGTCGTGCGCGTTGGAGATCCCGGCCGAACCGAGCGCGCGCGCGAGCGCATCCGGGGCCGCGAGGGTGTTGCGCACGGGCGCGTCGGGATCTGCGAGGTCGACGGACAGATCGAGGTAGATGGCGCCCGGGATGTGTGCCTCCCGGTATTCGGCGCGTGCGTCGCGATTCTCGGAAGGCAGGTACCAGCTGGCGTCGATCACGCGAAGTCCGGGGTCGTCGATCCGCGCTTCGAGCCAGGCGCCATCGACCAGAAGCGGCAGCGTGCTCGACACGCTCCCGATCAACTCCGTTCGACGCAGCCGAGTTTCTCGAGGATCTCTCCGTTCCAGCTGAACTCGAGGCGCGAGCGATCCCGGGCCAGGCCTTCCTGAATCGCCGCGCTCGCGAGAAGCGGCAGCCCGACCGTGGGCTCGACCCAGGCCATCGCGCGCGCGGCGCTGGTCTTGATCTTGCCCCAGCTGGTGGCTTCGTCGAGCGTCGAACTCGAGAGGCCGCCGTCGGCCGTCACGGCCGTCGTCAGCTGTAGCGCGTAGCGATGTCCCTGGTCCTTGCGCCCGAATATGTAGCCCATCACGATCGAGTCGTTGATGTAGTTCTTGGGGACGCCCCCGGCGATGTAGATCGCGGCCGTGACCTCGGACTGCGCGACGATCTGGGTGATCTCGTAGTTGTCCTGGATCGAGTCGATCTGGATACCGGGACGCTCGAACCTGACCGAGCGGTGATGGTGCTCGGTGAGCCCGATCCCGATCGAACTGTCGTTCAGCGCCGGCACGAACATCGGCACGCCCAGGCGCCGGCAGGTCGTCACGATCGAGTTCGGGTCGTCGACCTCGTCGGCGAGTCGGTCCATGAACTGTCGGCTCGAGCAGGGTCCGGGCGGCAGTCGGTCGGCGATCAGGCCCACCCAGGTGTCGGTCTTTCCGAAACCGACCTCGTCGACGTAGGTGTCGTAAATCCGGTCGATGTAGAGTTCGCGGAGTTTGGCATCATCGGCCTCGGGCGTCCCGCGGTAGTGCTGGTAGCCGCGCGCCTGGTAGATGTCCTGGTAGAGGATCGCGCCCGTCGAAACCACCACGTCGACCAGTCCCTGCTCGATCATCTCGCGGATCACCTGACGCAGGCCCCCCGCGATGAGCGGTCCCGCGAGTCCAAGAAAAATGGTCGGGCGGTCCGGGTCCCGGAGCATCTGCTCCAGAACTTCGTAGCAGCCTCCGACGTTGCGTGCCTGGATGCTCATGCCCGACATCGCCCGGACCAGGTCGGCGACCGAACGCGTGCGTGAGGGGACGAGCGGCTCGATGGGCCGCTCGAGCAGGGCGCCCTTCTTGTGGTCCGCTTCCCGATCGAGTTCCGGGTAGCTCCAGGCGAAGCCGAGTTCTGCTTCGGAGAGCTGGTCAGGTGGCGCGTCGGCCTTGGCCGGACGCTGCTTTCCTGAAGGGTGATCTACATCGGACATCGGCCGTCCCTTCCGTGTAACGGGCGCCGCGGACCCGGGTGCGGGCGAAGCCGAGTGTAGAGGGATTCTCGAGCCGCGAAAAGCGGCGACTCCCGGCCTGCGGCGTCCCCGTCCCCTGACGCCGCGAGCCCGGGCCGTTATGCTCGCGCCACGCATGCACCGGTCTGCGAGGAGTGCCGTCATCGGGGCCTTCGTGGCTGCGGCCCTCGCCGCTGCCTGCGGAGAGGGGGGGACACCGCCGGCTCCACGGGACCTGGAGCGCGCGCTGCTGCTCTCGTTCTCGGTGTTCCCCCGGGGACCGGACGGGAAGACCTCGTCGAAGCCGGGCCCCGCGACCTTCGTGGTCCTGCGGCGCGAAGCGGGTGCCTGGGTCTGGGAGGCGATCGAGGATCCCGAATCGAACGTGTTTCACAAGGTCCTGCCCTTCGATCCTCCCGGCGGCGCGCCCGGCCTGCTCACGATTTCGGGAGACGCCGCGCGGCTCAAGCTCTGGCGCAAGCGAGACGGCGTCTGGTCCTCGCAGACCCTCTGGGCTCCCGTCTTCGGCGGAAAGCACGACCGGCTGCGCGACCTGGAAATCGCGGACCTGGACGGCGACGGGCAGCCCGAGATCGTGCTTGCCACGCACGATCAGGGCGTGGTTGCGATCGGGCGCTTCGGCGAGGCCGGCTTCGAAGTGGAAGAGATCGACCGCAAGCCCAGGACCTTCGTGCACGAGATCGAAGTCGGCGATCTCGATGCCGACGGCCGACCCGAGATCTACGCGACCCCGAGCCAGCCGAACCGGCTCGACGGTGATCCCCAGAGTGGGCGGGTGACGCGCTACGTGTCCGCGGACGGTTCCGCGGGGAGTTGGAAGCGCGAGGACTTCGCCGATCTCGGACTTCGCCACGCCAAGGAGATCCTGGTCGCGGACCTCGACCGGAGCGGTGTGCCGGAACTCTACGTTGCCGTAGAGGCGCACGTCGAGAAGCGGGTGGTCCGCGAACCCGTCGAGGTGCGGCGCTTCACGGCCGAGAGCGCGCCGGCCGACCGGGACGTCGTCGCGGAGTTCGACGACCGGCTGCTGCGCTTCCTGCTCCCCGCCGACGTGGATGGGGACGGTGCCCCGGAGTTGATCGCGGCGCCCTTCAAGTCGGGACTCTGGTTGCTGCGTCCCCCCGCCGGATCCGATGCGCCCTTTGACGCGACGCTGATCGACGAAGATTCTTCGGGCTTCGAGCATGCCACGCTGGCCGCCGATCTCGACGGAGACGGGCGAGATGAACTCTACGTCGCGGCGGACGACCAGGGCGCAATCCGGCGCTACGTATGGACCGGGCAGGGGTTTGCGCGCGAGGAGATCTTCCGCACCGACGAGCGCTTCCGCGGGTTTACCTGGAACGTCACGGAGACTCCGGTGGAGCTTGTCCGCTAGGCGAATCCGAGTACCTTTCCGTCATGGCGTACGATCCGCACCGCATCGAGGCTGAGTGGCAGGCCACCTGGCTGGAGCGCGCCACGTTCAAGAGTGAACTCGACCCGGGCCGGCCCAAGTACTACGTACTCGACATGTTCCCGTACCCGTCGGGCGAGGGCCTGCACGTGGGACATCCGAAAGGCTTCGTAGCCACCGACGTGGTGGCTCGCTACAAGCGCATGCGGGGCTTCAACGTGCTGCACCCGATGGGCTGGGACTCCTTCGGACTTCCCGCCGAGCAGCACGCGATCAAGACCGGCGAGCATCCCAGAGTGAGCACCGCTCAGAACGTCGCCAACTTCAAGCGGCAGTTGCAGGCGCTCGGGCTCTCGTACGACTGGGACCGCGAAATCGATACCACCGATCCGGGCTACGTGCGCTGGACGCAGTGGATCTTCGGGCAACTCTACTCGCGTGACCTGGCCTACCAGGCCGAGGTGCCCGTCAACTGGTGCCCTGCGCTCGGGACGGTGCTGGCCAACGAGGAGGTGCGCGATGGCAGGAGCGACATCGGCGGGCACCCGGTCGAGCGCGTCCCGCTTCGCCAGTGGATGCTCCGGATCACGGCCTACGCGGATCGGCTGCTGGAAGACCTCGACGAGGTCGACTGGCCCGAACCGATCAAGAAGATGCAGCGCGACTGGATCGGTCGTTCAGAGGGCGCGAACGTCCGCTTCCCGCTTCCCGACCATTCGGGTGAGGAACTCGAGGTCTTCACGACGCGTCCCGACACGCTTTTCGGCGCGACCTACATGGTGCTCGCGCCCGAGCACCCGCTGGTCTCGCAGTTCGCGACTGCCGAGCAGCAAGCCGAGGTCGACCAGTACGTGGCTCAGGCCGTGCGGAAGAGTGACCGCTCACGCCTCGGCGCCGCGGACGAACGCTCGGGCGTGTTTACGGGCGCGTTCGCGATCAACCCGGCTCTGGGAGAACGGATTCCCATCTGGATCGCCGAGTACGTGCTCGCGAGCTACGGCACCGGCGCGATCATGGCGGTGCCCGGACACGACCAGCGCGACTACGAGTTCGCGCAGGCTTTCGGGCTACCGATCGTGGAAGTGGTCAAGGGGGGAGACCTCTCGCGGGGCGCCTACCCGGGCGACGGTGAGAGTGTGAATTCCGGGTTCCTCGATGGCCTCGAGACGCCCGAGGCCAAGCGATGCATGATCGACTGGCTCGCCGAGCAGGGCTCGGGAGAAGCGAGCGTGAGCTACAAGCTCCGGGACTGGCTCTTCAGTCGGCAGCGCTACTGGGGCGAGCCCTTTCCGGTGCTGCACCTTGCGGACGGGAGCACCCGGCTCGTTCCCGAGGATGAGCTGCCCGTGCGCCTCCCCGAACTCGAAGCGTTTCGTCCGTCCGGAGACTTCGAGCCGCCGCTCGCCCGGATCGCGGACTGGATCGAGACCCGCGATCCCGACACCGGGGAGACCGCCCGGCGCGACGCGAACACCATGCCGCAGTGGGCCGGGAGTTGCTGGTACTACCTGCGCTTCTGCGATCCGCACAACAGCGAGCGGGCCTGGTCCCGGGAGGCCGAGCAGTACTGGATGCCGGTGGATCTCTACGTCGGCGGCGCCGAGCACGCGGTGCTGCACCTGCTCTACGCGCGCTTCTGGCACAAGGTGCTCTACGACCTCGGATTGGTATCGACGAAGGAGCCGTTTCGGCGACTCGTCAACCAGGGCATGGTCCAGGGCCGGAGCTACCGCTATTTCAGCGACAACCTGAGCCAGGATCCAGATGCACGGGTTCGCTACTACCCTGCGGCAGATGTACGTTGGGAAGGCGACACGCCGGTGCTGGCGTCGAGTGGCCAGGAACTTCGCGCCTGCTGGGTCGAGCCCGCCGAAGTGCGACTCCGGGATGACCGGCCCCTACACCCGGACCTCGATGTCGAACTGGAAGAAGTCATCGAGAAGATGTCGAAGAGCCGCGGCAACGTGGTGAACCCCGACGAGGTGATCGCGCAGTTCGGGGCAGACTCGATGCGCGTCTATGAGTTGTTCATGGGACCGCTCACGAAGGGCGCGCCCTGGTCGACCGACGGCACCACCGGCGTCTACCGCTTCCTCCAGCGCAGCCACCGCCTGCTGCTCGGCGACGAGGCACCCGAAGGAGATCTGCGCGAACTCGCCCCGGGCCCGGGTACCGAAGGCCAGCGGCGGCTGCTTGCCCGCACGGTCGAGAAGGTGACGCGCGATCTCGAGGGGCTCGACTTCAACACCGCGATCTCGGCACTGATGGTGTTCGTGCGCGACGTCGAGAAGCCGGATCCTATTCCGCGCACGGCTGCCGGGGTCTTCACCCGCCTGCTGGCGCCGTTCGCCCCGCACCTCGCCGAGGAACTCTGGCGTGCGCTCGGAAACCCCGAGTCGATCTCGGCAGAACCGTGGCCCGAGCCGGAGTCCGAGTTTCTGGTGGACGAGGAGGTCGAGATCATCGTCCAGGTGGGCGGAAAGCTGCGCGCCCGGATCCGGGTTCCGGCCGAGACCGGGGAGGAGGCCGTCCGCGAGTTGGCCCTGGCCGAGCCCAACGTGGCCCGACACGTGGGCGATGCGCCGCTTCGCCGGGTGGTCTTCGTTCCGGGGCGGCTGCTCAACCTGGTGATCTGAGGCGCTTCCTGACGGAGTTCTCCGGCTGGGGTAGCTTTTCGGCATGGCCGCCTCCGAAAGCTCGTCCTCCGCCTCCGCCTCCGGCGCCTGGGCTCCACCCGAGGGCTGGGAGGTCGTGATCGGGTGCGAGGTCCACTCTCAGTTACGGACCGAGAGCAAGCTCTTCTCGAGCGCCCCGAACACCTTCGGCGCCGCCCCGAACACGCAGACCACCGAAGTGGACCTCGGGCTGCCGGGCGTACTGCCGGTCGTGAACCGGTACGCGGTCGAACTCGCGGTCCGAGCCGGGGTCGCGCTCGGCTGCGAGATTCAACACTTCTCGCTCTTCGCGCGCAAGCACTACTTCTATCCGGACCTGCCCAAGGGCTACCAGATCTCCCAGTACGAGCAGCCCTTCTCGTCCGGGGGCCTGGTTCCGATTCGTCTCGGGGACACGGAGCGAGCAATTCCACTCACGCGCATCCACATGGAAGAGGACGCCGGCAAGCTCGTGCACGACGATGCGCTAACTGGGGGCGCCACCCACGTCGATCTCAATCGGGCCGGCGTCGCTCTGATCGAGATCGTGTCGGAGCCTGCGATCGCGAGTCCCGCCGAGGCCGCCGCCTATCTCAGAAGCCTGCGCGCGGCGCTGCGCTATCTCGGGATCTCCGACTGCGACATGGAGAAGGGGAACTTTCGCTGCGACGCGAACGTATCGGTGCGTCGCAGCGGAGCGAGCGAACTCGGAACCCGCGTGGAGCTCAAGAACCTGAACTCCTTCCGTTTCGTCGAGCGCGCGATCGAAGGAGAGGTCGAGCGGCAGGTCGATCTGATCGAGGCGGGCGGCGAGGTGGTTCAGGAGACCCGGCACTGGGACGAGCACACCGGAACGACCCGTGCGGGTCGGCTCAAGGAAGACGATGACGACTACCGCTACTTCCCCGATCCGGACCTGGTGCCGCTTCGCATCGAGGCCGACTGGGTGGAGGAGATCCGGGCGAACCTGCCCGAGTTGCCGCACGCGCGACAGCTGCGCTTCGAGCGGGAACTGGGACTCTCGAGTCCGGATGCGGGTCGGCTGTGTGAGGAGCGCGAGCTGGCCGATTTCTTCGAACGCAGCGCCGAGCTGCACGGGGACGCCAGGAAGGTGGCGAATTGGATGATCCGGAGCGTTCTTCCGACGCTCGCCAGCCTCGGGAAGGCGCTCTCGGAACTTCCGCTGACGGCCGAGCATCTGGCCGAGCTGGTCGGTCTGGTCGACGAGGGAAAGGTGACGGCTGCGAGTGCCCGCGAGGTCTTCGCCGAGCTGGCCGAGTCGGGCAGGGCCCCGGCGGAGTTGCTGCACGAAAAGGGGCTCGAGGCGGTTTCGGACGAGGTCGAACTCGAGGGCATTGCGCGCGAGGTGCTCGATGCAAATCCGGGGAACGTCGAGCAGTACCGGGCTGGTGAGGCGAAGGTGCTGAACTTCTTCATCGGCCAGATCATCAAGAGAACGCGCGGCAAGGCGAACCCGGCCAGCGTCCGTTCCGTGCTCGAGCGTCTGCTCGCCTAGGCGGTCTTTCGCAGGCCGACCCGAAGCTCGCGGCCGCCCACGGACGCGGTGTGCACCTGGAGCGCGTCCTCATCGATGCGCTGCTCCGGGTCGAAGCCCGGCGCCAGAGTCTGGTCGCTCACGTAGTCTCGGTGCTCGGCCACGGCCCGGCGCCAGTCATCGGGCAGTTCGATTGCGAGCTCGATTCGGTCCGACACGTGTAGCCCCGTCTCTCGGCGCGCCTGCTGGATCACGCGCACCACGTCGCGCGCGATCCCTTCCCGCTCGAGCGCGGCATCGAGTTCGAGGTCGAGCACTACCACCGCATCGTTCGAGGCCAGGACCTGGCAGGCGACCCCCTCGCGCGGCACCAGGCCGAGTTCGAAGTCGCCGTGTTCCAGAACCTCTCCAGCCGCTTGGATGCGACCATCGTCGAGGCGCTTCCACTGCCCCTGCTTCGATGCGCGAATCACTTCCTGGACTTTCTTCCCCAGTCGCGGCCCGAGTGCGCGTGCGTTGACCTTGAGTTCGAAGCTCGCGTAGCGGTCGAGTTCGTCTGCGAGATGGACCGCCTTGACGTTGACTTCCTCGGAAATCAGGTTGCGAAACGGCTCGAGGCCGGTGAGGTTGCGACCGGCCACGGTGAGGGAATGCAGCGGCTGGCGCACCCGTACATCGTTGGTTCGTCGAAGTCCCAGCGCAGCCGAGCAGACCTCGCGCGCGCGGTCCATCTCGGCCACCAGTTCGCGGTCCTCGGGCAACTCGTCCAGGCTGGGCCAGTCGTCGAGGTGCACGCTCCGGGCACCGGTCAGCCCGCGATAGATCGATTCCGAGATCAGCGGCAGGAGCGGTGAGACGACCCGCAAAAACACCTCGAGCACGGTGTAGAGGGTGTCGTAGGCGTCCGGGTCCGCTTCGCTTCCGTGTCTCCAGAAGCGGTCGCGGCTGCGGCGAATGTACCAGTTGTTGAGCGCCTCGACGTACGCGCTCGCCGCCGTACAGGCCCCGGGCAGGTCGTAGGCGTCCATGCGATCCTGGACGGTCTCCACCAGTTCGCGCGTCTTCGACAGGATGTATCGATCGAGCACCTGCGCCGAGTCGGTGCGGCGCTTCGCGCGAATCTGCTCGGAGTTCGCATACAGGCAGAAGAAGTAGTACGCGTTCCAGATCGGCAGGATCACGAGCCGGACGATCTCGCGGATCCGGTCGCCCTCGCGGTCGATCTGCAGGTCGAGGCCGCGCAGGATCGGGGACGAGACCATGAACCAGCGCAGCGCGTCGGCGCCGTAACGCTCGAACATCTCGTCCGGGCTCGGGTAGTTCTGCAGCCGCTTCGAGACCTTGCGGCCGGTTTCGTCGAGCACGACCCCGTGGCAGAGCACGTTGCGAAAGGCCGGTCGGTCGAAGATCAGCGTAGACAGCACGGTCATCGTGTAGAACCAGCCGCGCGTCTGTGCGACGTACTCGGTGATGAAGTCCGCCGGGAAGTGGTGCTCGAACCAGTCGCGGTTCTCGAAGGGGTAGTGGACCTGCGCGTAGGGCATCGAGCCCGACTCGAACCAGCAGTCGAGGACCTCGGGCACCCGGCGCATCGAGGACTTCCCCGACGGGTCGTCCGGATTGGGACAGACCAGTTGGTCGATGCCGGGGCGATGGAGGTCGTCGGGGCGCACCCCGAAGTCCCGCTCGATTTCGTCGAGGCTGCCGTAGACGTCGATCCGCGGGTAGTCGGGGTTGTCACTCTTCCAGACCGGGAGTGGCGTGCCCCAGAAGCGGTTGCGGCTGATCGACCAGTCGCGGGCGCCCGCGAGCCAGTTTCCGAACATGCCGTCGCGGAAGTGCTCGGGCACCCAGTTGATGCCTTCGTTCAATTCCACCATCCGTTCACGAAAGGGCGTCACCTTGACGAACCACGACGAGACCGCCTTGTAGATCAGGGGCTCGTCGGTGCGCCAGCAGTGCGGGTAGCCGTGGACGTAGGTCTCGTGCTTGACGAGTAGGCCCTCGGAGCGGAGATCCCGGATTACGCCGCGGTTGGCCTCGAATACGTTGGTGCCTGCGTAGGGCGGGACCTCGGCCGTGAACTCGCCTGCATCGTCGACCGGGCAGACCAGCGGAATGCCAGCCTGCTCGCAGACCTCCATGTCGTCCTCGCCGAAGCCGGGCGCCATGTGCACGATGCCGGTGCCTTCCTCGACGTTGACGAAGCCGGCACCGAGCACACGAAAGCTCCGCGGGTTCTCCTCGAAGAACGGGAACAGCGGCTTGTAGCTCCGTCCCTCGAGTTCGCGCCCCCGGATCGTGCCGATCCGGCGCGCGTCTGCGAGTTCCGGTTCGTACTTGGCGACGGTCTCGGCCCCCAGGATCAGGCGGCGCCCTGCCTGTTCGAAGACCGCGTATTCGATTTCGGGCCCGACTGCGACCGCGAGGTTCGCGGGCAAGGTCCACGGGGTGGTGGTCCAGATCCAGAGATCGGTCGGCCGTTCGTCTCCGGCTGCGGGTTCCAGTTCGACCCGCACCGTGATCGCCGGGTCCTGGCGGTCGCGATAGGCATTGTCGAGCCGCGTCTCGAAGTTCGAAACCACCGTCTGGCAGGCCCAGGAGTAGGGCAGGACCTTGTGGCCTTCGTAGATGAGCCCCTTGTCCCAGAGCTGCTTGAAGACCCAGAGGATGCTCTCCATGTAGTCGAGATCCAGGGTCTTGTAGTCGTTCTTCAGATCCACCCAGCGCGCCGCCCGCGTGACGTGCTCGCGCCAGCCCTCGGTGTAGCGGAACGCGCTCTGACGGCAGTAGTCATTGAAGCGGTCGATCCCGTACTCGCTGATCTGGGCGCGGCCCGAGATCCCGAGTTCCTTCTCGGCCTCCATCTCGGTCGGCAGTCCGTGGCAGTCCCAGCCGAAGCGGCGCTCGACCCGGCGTCCGCGCAGCGTTTGGTAGCGCGGGATCACGTCCTTGATGTAGCCGGTGACCAGGTGCCCGTAGTGGGGCATGCCGTTCGCGAACGGGGGCCCGTCGTAGAAGACGTACTCGTTCGAGCCGTTGGGGCCGGCCGGGCGCTGTTCGACCGAGGCCTCGAAGACCTGCTCGCGCCGCCAGAAGTCGAGGACTTCCCGCTCGACTGCCGGCAGGTCGGGTTGGGGATCGACGTCTGGATAGCGGCGCGGGGTCGCCTCGCCTTTACTCATCGCACGGGCTCCGGGAAACCGAGAGGGATCGCCAAGTTACCGATCGTGCGCGGTCTCTACCACCCGTGCGAGGGCCAAAGCGGCCTGGCTCGCGGTCCAGAGCGAGCAACTTCGGATTCGCGAGCCAGATCGCGCGGGAGTACCATCCCGCCATGCAAAGACAGCTGGCCCGGTTCGCGCTGCTCATTTTCTTGCTCGAATTACCGTATCCGGCCCGAGCTGAGCCCGCACCTGGCGCTGCCGATGACCTGGTTCAGCGCATCGAATCCGTGCTCCGGGGAGACACCGCGGTCATGAAGGTTTCGATGCAGATCGAGACGCCGCGCTGGAAGCGCACGGTGAGCTTTCGTTCCTGGGACGACCGCCACGGAAGCCGCTCGTTCATCCGGATCCTGGCGCCGCGCAAGGATCGCGGCACCGGCTTTCTGAAGAAAGAGCAGACGCTCTGGACCTACCTGCCCCGGGTCGAGCGGACCACGCGCCTGCCTCCCTCGATGATGCTCCAGTCCTGGATGGGAAGTGACTTCACCAACGATGACCTGGTCCGGGAGTCGTCGCTGATCGACGACTACACCGCGCGAGTGCTCGACGAGAAGGACATCGAGGGGACGCGTGCGGTGGGGGTGGAACTCCTCCCACGCGAGGAGGCTCCCGTGGTCTGGTCGCGGATCGAGATCTGGGTGGATGCCGAGCGGCTCAGCCCGATGCTCCAGCTCTACTACGACGAACCCGAGCCGGGAAAGTTCGAGTTGCTCCGGCGAATGCAGTTCAGCGACGTGCGCGAGGTCCAGGGCCGGCCGCTGCCGCACAAATGGGTCATGCATACCCTCGACAAGCCCGGGAACGAGACCCGCTTCACGATCGACGAGATCGAGTTCGATCGAAAGCTCGACGACTCGCTGTTCAGCCTCGCGAACCTGAAGCGCGCGGAAGCGGTGCGCTGAGCATGCTGCTGCGCCTCGCGTGGCGGAACCTGTGGCGAAACGGACGCCGCACCGCGCTGACCGTCGCGGCCGCGGCCTTCGCCGTCGCACTCACGCTCGGGGCGCTCGCGGTCACCCACGGCCAGCATTCTCACTGGATCGACCAGGTGGTCCGTGCCTACCCCGGACACGTCGAGGTCAGCCTGGCCGGCTACCGGGACAATCGGACTCTCGACTACGCGATGACGCTCGACCCGGCCCGGGCGGCCGCGCTCGACCAGGTCTCGTACATTCGGGGCTGGGCGCCGCGCCTCGAGTCCTGGGCACTGGCGATTCCGGATACCGAAGCGTCGGTGGGTCGGGCCGCGTGGCTGGTCGGCGTGGATCCCGCGCGCGAGAGCGCACTTTCCTCCCTGGCCGGGACCGTGACGCAGGGCCGCTTCCTAAACGGCGGAGACGAGTTTGAGGTGGTGCTCGGCGAGTTGCTGGCCGAGAACCTCGGCGCCGCGCCCGGCGACCAGGTGATCCTGCTCTCGACCGACTACTACGGCTCGCAGGCGGCCGACCGCTTCCGGGTCGTGGGCACGATCTCGGTGGGGCAGGCCGAGTTTGACGGCTACGCGGCGATCCTCCGGCTCGATCAGCTCCAGGCCTTCGTCGAATACGAGGGCCTCTCGCACGTGGCCTTCTTTGCGGAGGAGGGGGATCGCGCGGGCGCGATTCGTGCCGAGGTCGAGGGAATCTTCAGTGGCGATGGATTCGAGGTGGTGGCCTGGCAGCAACTCGTGCCCGATGTCGTGCAACTCGTGCTGATCGACGACATCAGCGCGTGGTTCATGCTTGTGCTGCTCCTGATCGTGATCGCCTTCGGTCTCTTCAACACCGTGCTGATGTCGGTCTTCGAGCGGGTCCGCGAGTTCGGCATGATGCGAGCCGTCGGGGTCTCGCCCGGGAGGATCTTCCGCCTCGTGATGCTCGAGTCGCTGCTGCTTTCGACGATCGGGGTCGTGATCGGCGCCGCGCTCGCGCTTCCCGGGATCGCCTACATGCGCAATCACCCCATTCTGATCACCGACCCGAGTCTCACCGCGATGATGCGCGCGTTCGAGATCGATCCGGTGATTCCGTTCGATCTCAAGGGAATCCACCTGTTGGGCACGCCACTTGCGATTTTGGCTATCGCGGGGGTCGCGGCGCTGCTACCTGCACTTCGGGCGAGTCGAGGACAGCCCGTCGACGCTCTGCGCGAGACCTGAGCGTGTGGATGCTGGTGCATATCGCGGCGCGAAACCTGAGCCGCGGCTGGCGCCGCAGCCTGGCAGTGGTGGGTTCGATCGTGATCGGACTCGCGGGTTGTATGATCCTCGTGGGCTGGTCGCGCGGATTCGCGTTCCAGATGGCCGACAATGCGGTCCGCTCGGACCTCGCGACCATCGCGATCCAGGCGCGCGGGTACCAGGCCAATCCCGATCCCGCCCGGACGCTGCCGGCCCCGCCCGACGAAGTTCTCGCGCTGGCCGACGGTCGCGCGGGCGTCTGGGCCGCGCCGCGGCTGCGCGCCGAAGGCCTGGTGCAGAGTGCGCGGAACAGTTCTCGGGGCGCGATCGTGGGCGTCGACCCGGCGCGCGAGCCCGGGGTCTCGGTGATCGCCGAGGCCATCGTCGCGGGCAGCTACCTCGAGAATGGGACTCCCCGGGGACGCCAGTTGCCCCCGGTGCTTCTGGGGACCGCGCTCGCGGAGCGCCTGCGCGTTGGCCTTGGCGACAAGGTCGTGCTGCGGGTGCCGGGAGAGTCCGGTATCGGCGCGTACCGGGTCCGGGGTCTGTATCGCACCGGGTCGTCCGCGTTCGACCGAATTCACGCCTACGTTCTGCTCGAGGACGCGATGCGGCTGCTCGACACACCGGGTCGCGTGACCGAGATCGCGTTCTTCGTCGACCGTTCCCAGGATTCCCTCGCGCTCCGGGATCAACTGCGCGCCGAACTCGATCTCGACGCGTTCGAAGTCCTCCACTGGAGTGAGCGCGAGCCACGCCTCGCCGTGATGATCGACCTGATGGATCAGATGGGCTGGATCCTCTACGGTTTCATCTTCGTCGGGATGGCGTTCGGAATCGCGAACGCGATCCTGATGTCGGTCTACGAGCGCATGCGCGAGTTCGGGCTGCTGCGCTCGCTCGGGCTCGGGTCGCGGCGCCTGCTCGAGATGGTGTTGCTCGAGGCCGTGCTGTTGACCGGGGTCGGAACCGTTCTCGGGCTCGTGATCGGCTGGGCCCTGGTCACCTGGATGGGGACCGTGGGCATGGACCTGAGCATGTTCTCCGAAGGCCTGCGGAGGTGGGGAATCGGGACGACGATCTATCCGAGCCTTACCCTCGATGACGCGATCACACCGCTCTTGCTCGCCGTCGGGACCGGACTCGTGGCCGGCCTCTGGCCCGCGAGCAAGGCGGTGCGGCTGCGGCCCGCCGAGGCGCTGCGGGCGACCTAGGAGGGGAGATGACGAAGCGGATCCTCGAGACGGCAGACGTGACCAAGGACTACGAGACGCGCACGGTGGTGACGCGCGCGCTCGATCACATCTCGTTCCGCGTCGAGTCGGGCGAGTTCACGGCCCTCGCCGGACCCTCCGGTTCCGGGAAGACCACGCTCCTGAACCTGCTGGGAACCCTCGATACTCCGACCGAGGGCCAGGTCAAGATTGATGGCATCGACGTTTCGGCTTGCTCCGAGCGGGAACGCTCGGAGCTTCGGCTGCGCCGGCTGGGATTCATCTTTCAGGCCTACAACCTGGTGCCGGTCCTGACGGCCGCCGAGAACGTGGAGTTCGTGCTGATGCTTCAGGGCGTTTCTTCCGCCGAGCGCCGCACTCGGGCGCGCACCGTGCTAGGGGATCTCGGACTCGGCGATCTCGTCGACACCCGCCCCACCGAGATGAGCGGCGGACAGCAACAGCGGGTCGCGGTCGCGCGCGCGATCGCGGCCGAGCCCGAGATCGTACTGGCCGATGAGCCGACCGCGAACCTCGACTCGGCCACCGCCGAAAGCCTGCTCGACCTGATGGTGCGCATGAACCACGAGCGCGGCGTGACCTTCCTGTTCAGCACGCACGACCCACGGGTGATGAAGCGCGCGCGCCGGATCGTGCAACTCGTAGACGGGCGCATCGCCGAAGACGAGTTGCGAGATCCGTGAGACCGGGTCTCCATCGACTTTCTGCGCTGCTGTGGCTGGTGGTTCTGCTCCTGGCGCCGGGCGCGCGGGGCGCCGAGTACGACCGGGGTGAACTGCGTCTCGAGACCGGGGCCGAGCTTCGGAACCTGCTGACCTACACCCGTCGGATCCAGACCGAAGCGCTGCTCGTAGAAGGATCCGACCGCCGCGAACCCTCGGGACTCTGGCTCTTGCGCGGCCGGGTATGGGTCGAGGGCGCGTACAAGCAGCGCTTCTCGGGCCAGTTGATCTACGACCAGGAATACCGGACGGGAACCCAACTCGACTCGCTCGCCTTCGCCATCGGGGACCGGATCGGGACGCAGACCTGGTTCGACGCCGACCACACCATCCACCAGAGCGGCAGTAGCGACTGGCGCCACCTGCTCTACCGGGCCTGGCTCCGCTACGAGTCGGACCGTTTCGAGTTGACGCTCGGCCGGCAGCGCATCGCGCTCGGGGTTGGCCGGATCTGGAACCCCGAGGACCTGTTCAACCCGATCTTCCCGCTTGCCGTCGAGGGCGACCAGCGGATCGGGCAAGACGCCCTGGTGGCGCGCGCGCGTCTCGCCGAACACACCTGGGCCGGGCTCTACTGGTCACCGCAGGACGATCCGGACAGGCAGCGGATCGCGGGGCGACTCGAGACCAGCCACATCGGCTTCGACGCGGGCGTCATGCTCGGGCGTTTCCAGCAGGATTGGGTTTTCGGCGGAGACTTCGCCAGCAATCTGTGGGGTGCCGCGTTCCGACTCGAGGCCACCTACAGCGACCTCCACGCGGGAGACCGGATCTGGCAGGTGGTGGGATCGATCGACTACAACCTTCCAGTCGGGGCCGGCCTCTACCTGCTGCTGGAGCATCTCTACAACCAGAACCTGGGCCCGCCGGCCTCGGAGTTCGCGCTACCGCCGTCCCTGGATCCCGACCAGGCGGTCCGGATCCTGGCGGCCGTCCAGACCGACCTCACCAACCGGATCACGACCACCGGGCTCAATCTGACCGCGCTCGAGTTTGGCTACGAGTTGACACCGCTGCTCCGGGGTGACCTGCTGCTGCTCTACGACTGGTCGGGCCGGAGCGCGGCGCTGGCCCCCACGCTGAGCTACCAGCTTCGATCGGACCTGGAACTCTCCCTCAGTGGACAGTTTTTTCTGGGGCGGGACGAGAACTCGCAGTTCGGAGATCTTCCGGCGCTCGGGATTCTTCGCATCGACGCCTTCTTCTAGGCGCGTGTCCGGGGCGCGAGGCCTGCGAATCGTCGCCTGCGTCGTCAGGAGTCCTGACCCGGCCAGCCCGAGGAATGCCTTTCGGGGGAATCTCAAGTCAGTCCAGCGAAGCTCCGATCCGTGTAGTCAGCAGAGCATTCTTTGGCGTGTTCCAGCGGGGAGCCTCTCGGCAGCATGCGGATGTCAAAGCCCGGACTCGGAATTGCCGTCGCCGCGGTGCTGTTCGTATCGTGTGCGACCCCGCGCCTTCCGGCCGTCTCGGTCGACCTGTTCGTGCCCGCCTCGAGTGACGACCCCTGGAGCGACAAGATCCGCAACTGGCAGGTGCGTCACCGCCTCGACCCAGCCCAGCGGGGCGAGTCCACCCGGGAGGCCGCCTCCTCGCTCGCAGGCGAATATGCTCAATTCGTGCTGGAGCTTCGTCGCGGGGTCGTTTCCAGGACCGTCGAGTGGGTGCAGCAACAGAGCCAGCAGGTCTATCGGCCCGACGGCGATCACGACCACTGGGCGACGCTCGGAGAGGTGATCGAGCAGGGCGGGGACGACTGCGACGGCCTCGATCTCCTGACCTTCGTGCTGCTCCGGCGATTGGGCTTCGAGCAGAGCGAGATCTACCGCTCGATTGTGGTCGAGCGCCGGACCGGCCAGCACCACATGGTCACGCTCTGGTTCGATACCGAGAGCCGCGAGAACCCCTACGTGCTCGATCCGACGGGCGTGGTGACCGATCGCATGGTCCGGCTGTCCGAGGTCCCGAGCTGGGATCCGATCGAGCTGTTCGACGAGCGCGTCCACTACCGGGTCGAACTCGCGGTCGCCTCCGGAGCCGTCAGCGGGAACTGACCCGGGTCCAGGGCTTTACTACACTCCGGCCGTGCCCGAGCGCCGACCCGAACCCTCTCTGGCGGTGTCCGCCGACCGGGGCTACCCGACCCACACCGCGGTCGATCCGGTGTTTCCCGCACAGACCACGGGACCGCTCGAACCGGTCTTCGGCGGCGTGGCGACCCCGGCGATCTGGTCGCGTCTGGGCAGCTCGCTGGCTCTGGTGCTCGAGGAACTCTGGGCTGCGGCCGGTCCCGGGGACCGGCTGCGTCCGAGGCAGTGGGTTTCGCTCCACCTCGGGCGGATCGCGATCAACGCGCACGGCTGGGAGGCGCTGCGAGCCCGGCTGCAGGGCGACATGCCGGATCCGGCCCTGGTCGAGCCTGGAAGCCTGGGCGCGTTGCGCTGGCCCCGGCTTCTGCTGCGGGCGATTTCGGCAGATCGGCGGCGCGCGATCCGCACGCGTCTGTCCCGTGCGGAACGCTTGGCGGACGAGTCGCTCGACGGCGCGTTCGCGGGGTCGTTGCGCGATCTCGAGATTGCGGCGCTCGCCCGTGGGCCTCTCGACGCGCGGGTGTGGATGGAGGTGCTGATTCCGTGGTTCGCACGGCGTCTTCTCAGCGAAGATGCGGAGGCGTCGAGGTTGCGGGTCGAGCACGCGATCGCGATCGAGCGGCGTTACTACACGGAGTTCGGGCGTCGACTGGTTTCCCGGGGACAGCTGCGCGATCCGGCTGAGGTCGCGTACCTCACCGTTGACGAGCGGCTGCGGGCCGTACACGGCGAGGTGCACGAGCCCGAGGCCTCGATACCCGGCTCCAACAAGACCTGGATGGAGCTTGCGGATCGGCGAGCCGCCCGGATCTCAGAGTTTCTCTCCGTCGAGCTTCCTCACACTTTTTGGGGACGCCCTCGGGTCGAACCGAAATAAAAACGCTAGGTTCTGCCGGCTCGGTCGGCCGGCGGCCGGCACGAGGGAGGCGAATGCAGGACCGGAATTCCAATTCAGAGCCGGGATCGGACGCGAGTTTGCAGCAGAGATCGAAGCTCGAAGCCGGAACGCCCGAGAGCCGCGCCAACGGCGCAGCCGCCAAGTCGTCCGAGCAGGATTCTCTCGAGCTGCCGCTGCTCGTACTTCCCGGCACGCACCCCTGTCAGTCCTGCGGGGCTTGCTGTCGGTACATCGCGACCGAGATCGACGCTCCTACCTCGATGCAAGACTATGAGCACATCTTCTGGTACCTCACGCACCGCGACGTCGGCGTCTACATCGACTGGGAAGGGGACTGGTTCCTCGAGTTCAACACCGTCTGTGAATATCTGACCGAAGCCGCGACCTGTGGAATCTACCTGGACCGGCCGCGGATCTGCTCCGACTTCTCCTGGAACGAGTGTGAGAAGACGACACAGGAGCCCGCCTACAGCAAGCATTTCGCGCGGCCGGACGAGTTCGTCGCCTGGCTCGAAGAGAAACGCCCCAAGGCGTTCGCGAAATATCAGAAGTTCAGGCGGAAGCTGATCGAGAAGCGTGCAGCGGCGAGTCCGAAATCGCTCCCGACGGGAGCTGCGGCGCGGACCGAGGCCGGAGGCGCCGCGGACGCATAGTCCGCGCTCACTCCAGCTCGATCTTGAGGCGCCGGCGCGCTTTCTCAGCCCGGAGCTCTGCTGCCGCCCGCTCCTTTTCGATCTCGACCTGAAGCTCGCGGCGCAGGTCTTCGTCGCGTTCGGCCTGGATCTTGAGTCTGCGGCGCTGGAGTTGAAGTAGCTGGTTCTCGAGCAGCCGGTTCCGCTGTGCGACCAGCCGCGGCGCGAGACGCTGTACGCTTCGACCCGGCACGAATTGCAGTTCGAGTTGTTTGCGGGCCTCGGTGCCGTCGGTAGACCGCGCGTAGATCTCGACCAGGTTCTTGCCCTCCTGCATCGGGACGAGGCTCGAGAAGGTCCCGTCGGCGTTGCGAATCGCGTGTACTGCGGACCGATTCGTGGTCAAGTTCTGGATGCGAAGCTCGGCGATCTCCGCGAAGCTCACACTCTCGAAGATCGCGCGCAGGTTCTCGGGGTGGCGGACCGGGGTAAAGACCCCGTTGGTGACGCGTGCCATTTCGACGGCGACGATGGGTTCGCGGAGTGCCTCTTCGCCGATCGCGTAGGTGTCGATGCGAATGCTCGCGCGTGCGGCGCGCTTGGCGCCCCCGATTGCGGCGCGCGTGTTCCAGGCGGGACGTCCCTCGTGGGGCAGGGTGGGACGTCCATCCGTGAGGAAGAGCATGATCCGGCGCACACCCTCCCGCCTTTCGCTGTAGGCGCTGGCGGTTCCGAGCAACTCAATGGTGCCGACGTGTACGCCGCTGCGCATGTTGGTCATGCCGTTCGGCCCGTCGTCGAGAACTTCCCGCAGGCCGCGGCGCACCTTGGTGAAATCGCTCGTGAGCGGAACGCGCGTGAATGCGTCCGGATAGCCCGGATCGAAGTCTCCCGAGAAGGTCACCACACCGACCCGCGTGGTCCGTGGGTCGAGTTGATCGAGCAGCGTCTCCACGGCTGAGATCTCGGCCGCCAGGATGCTGTCTCCGCGGTCCGTGTTCCCGAGCGGGAGGGTCTTGCCGAAGATCGAGAGCCATTGGCCGCCGCGTCGGCTCCCGAGTCTGCCGTCTCCGTCCACGTCGGCGCCCGAGGGGGCGGCGGTGCTGTCGGAGGTGTCGATCACGAACATGATGTCGAAGGTCTGAAGCTTGCCGAAGAGCGCGAGCGCGCGGCCCGCGATGAAGGCGTTGCCGCCGGGATCGCCGACGACGGCGCCGGGCTCCGGGGTGTCGATTTCGAGCAGGAGCTGGGTGGGGTCGGCGATCGCCGGCTCCGAGGCCTGCGGAGGTGCGAACCCGAGGGTCAGCAGCGCCGCGAAGACTGCCCCGTTCCAGTGTCTCGCCCGCATCCAATCTCCTCGGGGCCGGCTTCGGGCCGGGGGGTTCGGGATCGGGCATCCCGAGGCTGGCCCGGCGCGGGTGCTTCCCAGGCTATGGATCGGTCGCCTACTGCAACAACTGAGGCCTGCAACCGCTCGACTCCGGTGCGCTGAACTCAGGGTAGATGATCGCTTCCAGCGCTGCTACGGTCGAGCGGGGTGGGGGAATCGCGCAACCGGGGGAACCAAGGACCGAAGGCCGCGCCGCTGCCCTCGGCCGAGGCGCTGCGCCGCTGGCTCCACGTCCCGGGTCCGCTGAGGGTCCCGGACTGGGTCCAGGCGCGGTTGGGCGGGCGCTTTCGAGAAGCTTCCCCACCGGGTTTGGCCCCGGAGCGCGGCCTGGCGCTGGAGCGCGCCGTGCTCGGCGTCGTCGACCTCGAGACCACGGGGCTCTCCGCGCGTGACAGCCGGATCCTCGAGATTGGTCTCGTGGTTCGTTCGGGCTCGCGAACCGTACGCCGTTTCGAGACATTGGTGGACATCCAGGCGCCGGTCCCGGCGGGAATCGTCGCACTCACGGGAATCGACGACGCGCAGCTGCTCGGGGCTCCGCCCGAGGCGCAGGCGCTCGAGCGCTTCGCGCGTGTGCTTGCCGAGACCCGGGTCGACGTGCTGATCGCCCACAACGCGCGTTTCGACCGCTCGTTTCTGGAGGCGGCGTGGGACCGGCACGGGCTCGCTCCGGCGCTCCCGCCGTTCCTCTGCTCGATCAAACTCGCCCGGCGGTTGCTTCGAGCCCCGAGCTACAGCCTCGGCGCGCTGGTCGCGCAGCTCGGGATCCCGGAGGCGTTGCGCCACCGCGCTCTCGGCGATGCCGAGATGACGGTCGGGCTCTTGCGGGAACTGCTGGAGCGCGCAGGCCTGGCCGGCGTCCGGACGCTCGAAGCGCTTCGCGAGTTCGAGGCCCAGCCGAAGCCGCGCGGCTCACATGCGGCCGGGCTGGTGCGGCGTCCGGTCGACGCTCGTCGGCAGGTTCGATAGCTTCGCCGGACGCGGGGAGGATCGGGAAATTCGACCGACGAGCAGGTTTCGCCGATGGCTCGGGCCGACGCTTCGGCTCGTGGTTCCGGTGGTCGCGCTGGCTGCCGCTGGCGCGGCTGCAGGCGCCGCAGACTCGTCTGCGAATGTCGCGACTGATCAGGAGCGCGCGCGCCTCGACGTGGTCGTGATCGATCCGGGACACGGAGGCCCCGATCCGGGCGCTCGCGGTCGCGGAAAGCTCACCGAGAAACGTCTGGTGTTCGAGATTTCGCGCCGGCTCGGAGCCGAACTCGAGGCCCAGGGACTGCGCGTGGTGTACACGCGCGACGGCGATGACTTCGTTTCGCTCGCGCAGCGGTCGGCGATCGCGAATCGCGCCCAGGGCGATCTTTTTCTCTCGATCCACGCGAACTCGGCGCCCCGGGCCGAGGCGCACGGCGTCGAAACCTACTTCCTCTCTACCGAAGCCAGCGACGAGGAGGCGCTGCGCGTGGCCCAGATCGAGAACCAGGTGTTCGACCTCCAGACCTCCGCACCCGGGAGCGCCTCGGTGCTGGGCCCGATCCTGGCGGATCTGATTCGAACCGAGCACCTGCGCGCGTCGAGCCGGCTTGCGAGCGGGATCCAGCGCGCGCTGGAGGGTGTTTCGAAGGTCGGGCGCGGCGTCAAGCAGGCGCCGTTCGTGGTCCTGACCGGCGTCAACATGCCGGCTGCGCTGATCGAGGTCGGCTTCCTGACCCACCGCGAGGAAGCCCGGCGCCTGGGGACCGAGCGCTACCAGCAGCAGCTCGCGGTCGCGCTTGCCGCCGCAGTCCTGCGCTACCGCAACACCGAAGATCTTCGCGTCCAGAGCAGCATTCGTCTGGGGGCCTCGCGGTGAAGCGGCTCGACGGGCGCGAGTGCGACCAGGTCCGGCCGATCGATATTCAGATCGACTTCGTCGACAACCCGACCGGGTCCGCGCTGATTCGGATGGGACGCACCATGGTGCTCTGCACGGTTCACCTGGGCGAATCGGTTCCGGCATTCCTGCGCGGGACCGGCCGGGGCTGGATCACGGCCGAGTACTCGCTCCTGCCGGGGTCGACCGACACACGTAACGAGCGCGAAGCGTCGCGCGGACGTGTCTCGGGGCGGACCCAGGAGATCCAGCGTCTGATCGGCCGCTCCCTGCGTGCGGTCGCCGATCTCGAGTCCCTGGGCGAGCGCTGCCTCTATGCGGACTGTGACGTACTCCAGGCCGACGGCGGCACCCGCACCGCCGCGATCTCGGGGGCCTACGTCGCCCTCGCCGGGGCCTGCAACCGGCTCGTCGAGCGAGGCCTGCTCAAGCGCGACCCGCTGCGCGACTCGGTCGCCGCGGTCTCGTGCGGCATCCTGGGCGGCGAGGCGCTGCTGGACCTGCCCTACGAGGAGGACTCGCGCGTCGAGGTCGACATGAACGTGGTGATGACTGGGCGCGGCCGGCTGATCGAGGTCCAGGGAACCGGCGAGCAGGGCACGTTCGACCGGCAGGAACTCGACCAGTTGCTCGACCTCGCGACCAAGGGCATCAGCGAGATCACGGCGGCCCAGAAGCGAGCCCTCGGTCGTTGAGCCCGCTCCTGCTCGCCTCGCGCAACCGCGGCAAGCTCCGCGAGATGCGCCGGCTGCTCCCGGGATTCACGCTCGAGAGCCTCGATCAACACCCCGAGGTTCCCGAGGTGGAAGAGACCGGAACCAGCTTCGAGGAGAACGCAGGCCTGAAGGCCGTGGCCGCCGCCCGCGCGAGCGGCCTGTGGTCGCTCGGCGAGGACTCGGGCCTCGAGGTGGACGCACTCGGCGGCGCGCCCGGCGTGCACTCGGCGCGTTATGCGGGCGCCCACGGAGACGACGAAGCCAATAATCAAAAGCTCGTTGCGGCGCTTTCGGGCTGTCGCAATCGCGGGGCCCGCTACGTGTGTGTGCTGGTGCTCGCGAATCCGAAGGGCGAGCGCGTTGCGACGGCGCGCGGACTATCCGAGGGGTCGATCACCGAGACCGCGGCCGGAGGCGGCGGCTTCGGCTACGACCCGTACTTCATTCCCGAGGGAAAGGCGCGCACCAACGCCGAACTCTCGCCCGACGAAAAGGATGCGATCAGCCACCGCGGCGCCGCGCTTCGCAGGCTCCTCCCAATCCTGGCTCAGCATCTCCGCGAGGCCTGAGGCGCCTGCTCCCACGGTCTGCGCGCCGCTCTCGCCGCCCGAATGCCTCGCTCGACCGAGCGCGAACTTCCCGCCCGCACTGGTTGCGCTAGTCTCGGAGCGACGGGGCGTAGCGCAGGTGGTAGCGCATCGGCTTTGGGAGCCGAAGGTCGTCGGTTCGAGTCCGACCGCCCCGACCACGCAAACGTCTGCGGGCACTCGGTTGTTTCGTCGGCTCCGAAACGGGATCTGCGGCGTCGAAAACCTGGTGCCGTATAGTGCCGTCCGCTGCCGCTTCTGAAGCTCCGAATTCGGCAAAGCTCAGGTCAGCTTCACGCGATCGCAGTGCGTGCGCGTAGGTTCGGAGCGTGAGGCTCGGGTCTCCGTGTCCGAATACATCGGCGCCCCAACGGATCGAGCGCCGGGCTTCCAGGGCGAGCGATGCGAAGGTGTGGCGTGCGGAGTGGATCCGAAACGGCCTGCCTCAGCTTTGACTTAGCAGAACGCTCGTGAGCAGGCCCCGAGATCAGGTCCGAAATCCCTCTTATTTCGCGGGTCCTTGCCTCCGGTCCTTGCGCCCGTTCGGTCCGTGGGCCGGCCTGGAACCCAGCATGAAACCGGCGAATTGTGGCGGGGATTGGCTTGACTTGGCTCGTCTTTGCGGGGAATATCCAATATTGAAATAGTAGCTCTTACCCCTCGGTTCTGTGTCATAGGTTGTATGGGCAGCCTGTAGCGGCCGTTTGGGGTAGTTCTCAGCGAATTGGAGTGAGTGGTGTCTGATCTGCTCGGTTTTCTCTATGCCCGGAAGCTCTGGTCTAGATTCGATTCCACCCAGAACTGGGGATGGGTCACCGCACTGGCTCTCCTGCTCGGCTTCGTGCTCTCCGGCCCCGCGTCCGCGCAAAGCGTGCCGGAGACCTACGACGGGTTCGTCTACGGAACGGGCGAGCTGACCGGTGAAAACGGTGGGACCGGGGACTGGAAGGATCCGTGGTCCGGCGCCAGCGAGATCAGGGTCGCGAGCCCCGGTTTCACGTACACGGATACCTCCGGCAACGAACTCACGGTTTCCGGCAACCGCGTCGGCAAGAGCGGCTCCGCGGGCTCCGTCAACAGCATCGATCGCACCATCAACTCCACGGTCAACTCCGGCACCGTGTGGGCCAGTGCGCTCATCGACGGTCACAACACAGCCAGAATCCACAATGTTGGGCTCGGCGACGGCCTTTTCTTTGGGCAGGGCACCAAGGACTCGAACAGCAACCGCCTGGGGCTTGCTGATGCGGACGGTAATACCAGCCTGGCACCCGTTTCCTTCAGTCCCAACGACCTGCATTTCCTGGTGGTGCGTGTCGATTTCTCTGGCGGCAACGAGGAGGCGTGGCTGTGGATCGACCCCGTGCTCGATAGCGAGCCCGGTACTGGAACCGCCAACGCGAATCTCGCCAGCGTCAAGGAGTTCGAATTCAGCTTCGTCCGGTTGCAGACCACGCGGAACAGCAACCAGGCGGGGCTCGACGAAGTCAGGCTCGGCTCGACCTTCGAACAGGTCACTCCCCACACCTCGAGTGCCGTATGCGGCGACCTCAATGTTGACGCAGGCGAGGACTGCGACGGCGGTGCCTGCTGCACACCCGGATGTGCGTTCGAGCTGGTCACGACGGAGTGCAACCCTTCCGCAGACTCGTGTGACGTGGCCGAGTTCTGCGACGGTTCCAGCGCGACCTGCCCGGCGGACGTCGTCCTCACCATCGGCACCGAGTGTCGCGGCGGAGGTATCTGCGACCCGGCGGAGACCTGCGATGGTGTCTCCACCTCGTGCCCGGCCAACGCCTTCTCGAATCCCGGTGAGAGCTGCGGGGACGGGCCGACCGAATGCTCGCAGCAGGATACCTGCGACAGTGCGGGGACCTGCGACACGAACCACCTGGCT
>JABSQV010000008.1:47915-111499 GCA_013215565.1 Myxococcales bacterium
GGGACCTGCGACACGAACCACCTGGCTCCCGCGACCGCGTGCGCGAGTGANGGAGAGATCTGNACCACGGATCTCTGCGACGGNNNGGGGACCTGCGACCACCTAGCGGGCAACGCCGGAACCGAGTGCCGCGGCGGAAACGGAACTTGCGACCCGGCGGAGACCTGCGATGGTGCCGCCACCTCGTGCCCGGCCGACGCCTTCGCGGACGCCGGAGACACCTGCAATGACGGAGACGCATCTACGGTCAACGACCAATGTGGTATCGGAGTCTGCGAGGGCACGCTTGCGACCGTCCCCGCGGCCTCGATTCCGGTCCTCGCGCTGATTGCAGCCGTACTCCTTGGCTCGGGAATGCTGCTTCTCCGATTCAGGCGAATGGGCTAGACCGCCGCCGGGCGGTGCTTGAGCGGGCACAGGCGTCAAGAAGTTTCAGCTTCGATCCAGCGGACGGCTGCACGGGGCCGGACGGGGATCAGGCTCGCAAATTCAAGCCGGGCTCTGGGCTCGGGTCCGCGTAAGCGTTAGCCGGCAAGGAAGTTCTGCGGAAGCGTCAGGAAGGTCTGAAGGCCGACGCGGCGGTCTATACCAGCGATCGGATCGACCGTCGGCGCCTCGCGGCGGCGATGGCCCTGGTCTGGGCCGCGACCTTGTGGGGAATCGGAGCCCACGCATCCCAGCTGACGATTCCGATCCTGGGCTGCATCGCCTGCTTCAGTATCGGTTGCGTGATCCCGGTGCTCTACAGAAAGACGGCGTCTGGCTTCGAGCGTCCGTGAACCGGCCAGAAGTGGCTAGAGCGCGGTGTAGCCGCCGTCGGCCATGACGGCGCTGCCCGTCACGAAGGACGCGTCGTCGGAGAGCAGGAACGCGACCACGCTCGCGATCTCTGCCGGATCCGCCGCACGCGGCAGCGCGAGTGGGGGGGACCGGCGGGGCAGGGGTTCGCCCGCCGGCGTGCGGGCGTGTTCGCGATCCTGGCGGCTGTGGACTCCGAGCGAGGTCGAGACGGCCCCCGGACACACACAGTTCGCGCGGATGCCCTGCTTGCCATAGTCGACCGCGATCTGCCGCGTGAGTTGCAGCACGCCGCCCTTGCTGGCGGCGTAGCTGGCGGCGGAGCCGCCGGCGCCAACCACGACCGACGCGATCGAGCCCGTGGTCACGATCGAACCGCCGTGTGCCTCGAGCAGCTGCGGAATGCAGTGCTTGGCGGCCAGGAACACCCCGGTCAGGTTGACGCGCAGCACGGACTCCCAGTCTTCCAGGTCAAGTTCGTGGATCCAGCCAGCGCCGGCCGTGCCCGCATTGGCAAAGAGCGTGTCGAGTCCCGCGAACTCTCGTGCCGCGCACGCGACTGCGGCCTCGACCTGGGCTTCGTCTGCCACGTCGCACGCGAGCGCGAGCGCCTCGCCTCCGGCGGCCCGGATTTCTTCTGCCACCTGTTCCGAGAGCGCGGCGCGCTTATCGGCCACCGCCACGCGCGCGCCTTCCAGAGCCAGGCGCAGACAGGCAGCGCGCCCGATCCCGCTGCCGCCTCCGGTCACGAATGCACGGCGGCCGGCCAGTCTGGCCTGCATCAACCCGAGTCGTCGCTGCGGCGCAGGAAGCTGACCTCGATCTCGCGGTGCGCAATCCGCCAGCCCTCGGAAGTGCGTACGAAGCGATCGCGGTACTCGCCCACCAGCTCGGGACTCTCGAGGGGTGAGAGCGCGCGGCCCGGCTTGCCGTCGTGCCGGTAGAGCGTGAGGTAGACGGTGCCCTCGGCGTGGTCCGAGTCGATCACGTCGATCAGCAGGTTGTTGCAGACGTGGCGCGACATGCGGCCCGCATTCGCCTGGCGCCGTCCGAAACCCTTTCGGAGTTGCTCCTGTCCCTCCATTCTGGTTTCGGGGGAACTCCAGACCCCGTCTTCGCTGAACAGTTCAGCGATCCGCTCCGCCTGGCCGTGATCGACGTAGTGGCAGTAGCCCGTGACGAGCCGTTCGCAGGCGCGCTCGATCTCGATCCGTTCCGTGAGATTCATGCCTTGCCTCCATCCTCCGGCGGCTTCTGTCGGTCCGGCTCCGACGCGCGATTCTATCAGGGCGCCAGGGGCTGCTGATCGTCCCGGGCCCGGGGCGAGCGCGCAGGCGGAGTGCGGCGCGACGATGAAAGGGGTTCCGCGGGCCAGCGCCGGCGGATGCGCGCGGACGCGCGCGCCTGCCGCAGCAGCGCGTCAGAGCTCGAGCAGTTGGCCGATCAGGCCGGCCCAGCTGCTGGCGGCCGGGGCGCGCTTCGCGAGCTGCCGGGCCAGGTTCGGAACGGCAGGGTGGCCGCCGCCGACGATGGCCAACTGGGTCGCGGTACGCGGGCTGCCGTGGTGTCCTTTGAGCCCCCAGTCGATCCCGAATTGCTGGCCCGGGGCACCCCAGACCAGCGTGCAGTCGCTGGCGACTGCGGTGAAGCCCTCGACGCCCGGGAGTTCCGGCAGTCGCGCGGGGTCGAGGGCTCCTGCCAGCAGCGCCGCCGTGCCGTCGTGGTCCACCAGCACCCCGAGCCCCAGCGACGCGGTCGCCTCGGTGAGGTCGATCGCGCCTGGCGTCACCGCCTCGTGATCATGGTCGCTGAGTGCGATCACCACGGCCCGGTCCCAGCGGGGTCTCACGCATTCCAGCACCTGCCCGAACGCGGCGTCGGTCGCCCGGCATTGCGCCAGCGCTTCCGGGGATTCGGGACCGTGCAGGTGGCGTGCGGTGTCGACCTCGTCGAGCTGGAGCACGAGCAGATCGAGAGCGTCGAGGTCGAGTTCCTCGAGGGCCGCCAACACCGCACGGTCGGCCCCGTAGCCGAGCGCGCCGCGCGGGGCGGTATCCGGCAGCACGCCGTCGGGTGGCCAGTGCGCATCGGCGCCGCGGGCGCCGCAAACCCCCACCAGGTTCTGGTCGCCGAACAGCGCCGCGGAGCTTCGGCCCGCGGCCCGGCAGCGGTCGAACAGCGTCCTGGCCTGCGGTCCCACCGCCTGCGCGGGATGAAACGCGCCGTCGATCCAGGCGTTCGAGGTGAGGATTCGGTGAACGCCCGGTTCCACGCCGGTCACGAAGCTCGCGTGATTCGGATAGGTCGAGGCCGAGAGGACCGCGCGGCCCCCCGTCGGCGCACGGCCGCCCGTGCTCGCCAGCGCCCACAGGTTGGGAGCGAGATCGGGGCTGAGCTTTGCGTGCGGGAAGCCGTCCAGGATCACCAGAACGACGCAGGGGGCGGGCATGCGGGGCTCGAACGGCACTCCGCCCGACGACGGTGTCACCGCTTCTGCGGTGTGCCCGGGGCCTGCCCGGGCAGGAGTGCCAGGTCGCCCGGGGATTGAACGAGTTCGATCCGCGTGCCGTCGGGGTCCGAGACGAACACCGCGGAGGCCTCGAATTCGGGCCGTTCGATATAGGTTTCCCGCAGCGCGGCGATGCCGGCGGTCTCGAGCCGCTCGAGCGTGGCTTCGAGGTCTTCGGTTCGGAGCGAGAGATGCGTGAGCCCCGGGCGATTCATCGGGCGCGGCGTTTCGCCGGCGGTCTCGCCGGGGCGCGGAAAGTGAAGCAGTTCGATCCGAGTTCCGTCCCGCTCCAGGTAGACGGCCTCGAGCTCCACGTCTTCCAGGCCGAGCAGCCGTTCGGTCTCCTTTCCCGAAATCTCGAGCCGGGAGACTTCTCGAAATCCCAGCAGGTCACGGTAGAACTCCACGGACCGCGCGAGGTCGCTTACGCAGATCCCGATGTGGGAGAGCCGTTCCCGGGGCATGCCGGCAAAGTACGGCGCCCGGCACGGACGATCAACCGGTAGCTCGCGATCGGCGGAGTTCGGGGCGCGGCTCGGGGACGTGGCCGCTCCCGGATGCATGTACGAAGTAGACGATACGCCGCAGCTTTTGCCCCCAGCGAGAGCGAGATCCGGGCCGAAAACCGTCGGGTGGGTTGGCGTTCGCAGGGACGTCGTGGTAGCCGCAGAGGATCGCGTCGACCGCCGTGCGCGAGAGCTTTGAGTACGCGCCGGCGAGCTGTTCGAGATCCATCTGGCGGATTCGCGGCGGAGCGCCTGCGCTCCAGTGACACGTGTACGGCAGGTCCAGCACGTGAACCGGGAAATCGGGTGGCGGCCCGACCAGCAGATTCTTGGGTCGCAGCCGGAAGTGTCCGAAGCCCGCGTCGTGCAGTCGGCGGGTGACGGCTCCGACCGCGCGGCAGATCGAGACTTCGGCCGCCGGCGCCGAGCGGAGGCTGTCTGCGAGCCGCTTGACCGGGTCGAGCGAACGGGTCGCGACGATCGAAAACCTGAGTTGGCCGCGCCTCCGGGATTCGGCAAACCAGACCGGCGTGGGTACCGGCAGGCCGGCTGCCTCCATGGCCCGAAGCGCACGCCATTCGCGAAGCGCGCGACTGCGCACCGCACCCGCGAACAGACGCCGGCGCCAGGGAACCCGGTAACTCTTCAGAAAGAGCTTGCGCCCATCGGGCGGAGTGACGGACCAGATGCGGGTGGTCTCCTCGTACTTGAGCGGCCGGACCGAATCCTCGGTCTCGCGGAAGAGCGCGAGACAGGTCGCCGGATCGGCCCATTCGATTTCTGGATGCGACTCGAAGTGCGAAAAGGTCGTCAAGATTGCGAGATCGTATCAGGCGAGCCGAACCGGCGGGTGTGGTGTTCGAGGGTCGTCGTGGACACCCGCGGCTTGCCCGTGCGAGCATGGGTGCCGCGGTCTTGCGACGCGCGCAGAGCCGCCGGAGGAACGACGCTTGATCGACCTGTACACCGCCCCGACCCCTAATGGTTGGAAGGCCTCTGTGACGCTCGAAGAGTTGAAGCTGCCGTACGAACCCCACGCCATCGACCTGTCCCGCAACGAGCAGAAGCAGGACTGGTTTCTGGCGCTGAACCCCAACGGCCGGATCCCCGTGATCGTCGACCGCGAAGCCGATGACTTCGCGGTCTTCGAAACCGGCGCGATCATGGTCTACCTCGCGGAGAAGGTCGGACGGTTGCTGCCCACCGACACGAAGGGCTGTTCGCGCGTGATGCAGTGGCTGATGTTCCAGATGGGCGGAATCGGTCCGATGATGGGCCAGGCGAATGTCTTCTTTCGCTATTTTCCGGAGAAGTTCCAGCCCGTGATCGACCGCTACCAGAACGAGAGCCGGCGGCTGTTCGAGGTACTCGACCGCCGGCTGAGCGAGAGCGAGTGGCTGGCCGACGAGTTCTCGATCGCGGACATCGCGAACTGGTGCTGGGTCCGGACCTACAAGTGGTCGGGCGTTTCGCGGGACGGTCTCGAGCATCTCGATCGCTGGTTGGACGCGATGAAGGAACGCCCCGCGTGCCGGCGCGGTGTCGAGATTCCGTTCAAGATTCCGAACATGGACAAGGACGAGAAGGCGGCCGCCGAGTTCGCCGAGAACGCGCGCAAGTCTCTGCAGCGCTGAGCGGGCGGGGCCCGCGCTTGTGTAAAGACCCGCGGGATTTCGGCCCGAAAGGGCGTCCGGCGACAGGGGAGCGAGTCCCGTAGTAGGATTGGGGCCCCGCGTCGGAGGTTTGTCCGGTGGAACCCGTCACCCGTCCCATGCTTCCTTCGGGCGTCGTCGCGTTCGTAAAGCGCGACTGCCCGACCTGTGAACTGGTCGTCCCGGTACTTGCCGAGATCGCCAAGCGCAGCAAGCTCACGATCTTTTCCCAGGACGACCCCGCATTTCCCGAAGGACTCGATGCGCAGGACGAGACCGGTCTCGCGCTGTCCTGGCACCATGGCATCGAGGCCGTGCCAACGCTGCTTCGAGTCGAGGAGGGCGTCGAGGTCGCGCGCGCGGTCGGCTGGCACCGCGGCGACTGGGAGGCCCTCACCGGGATCCGCGATCTGGGTCCGGGGCTCCCCGATTCTCGGCCCGGGTGTGGCTCGCTCTCGGTCGATCCGACGCGCGAGCCGGAGCTCCGAGCGCGTTTCGAGGGCGGCCGGCTGCAGTCTCGCCGGATCGAACTCGCAGAGTTCGAGGACGAGCAGGAGACGATGTTCGCGCGCGGCTGGACCGACGGGCATCCGGTCGTGGCGCCCACCGAGGGCCGGGTACTGGCGATGCTCGAAGGGACCGGACGATCGCCGGACGAGGTCGTGGCCGAGGTGCCGCCGGACCTGGCGCCCTGCACGGTCGAGAAGGTCGCCGTGAATGCGGTACTGGCGGGCTGCCGTCCGGAGTATCTGCCCGTGGTGCTGGCGGCGGTCGAGGCCGTCTGCAACGACACCTTCAACATGCATGGCGTGCAGGCGACGACGATGGGAGTCTGCCCGGTCCTGATCGTGAACGGGCCGATCCGCCGCGCACTCGGCATGAACGCCGGCATCGGCGTGCTTTCACCCGGAAATCGCGCCAATGCGAGTATCGGGCGCGCGTTCCAGCTCGTGATTCGCAATGTCGGGGGCAGCCGGCCCGGCGAGATCGACCGATCGACCTTCGGCCATCCCGGCAAGCTCGGCACCTGCTTCCCCGAGAACGAAGAGGACTCGCCCTGGGAGCCGCTTTCGGCCGACGCGGGGTTCGAGCCGGGGACAAATACCGTCACGGTCTTCGCGGGCGAGGGGCCGCGGCTGGTCGTGGATCAACTCTCGCGGGATCCCGAGTCGCTGGTCCGAAGTCTTGCGGCGTGTCTCCGAACCGTGCATCACCCCAAGATGGGGGTCGCGATGGCGGCCCTGCTGGTCGTGGGCCCCGAGCACGGGCGCGTGTTCCGCGATGCAGGCTGGAGCAAGCAGCGGCTCAAGGATGCGCTGAACGAGGCGTTGCTCGCGCCCGGTTCAACCCTGATGCGCGGAGCCGACGGGATTGCGGAGGGCCTCCCGCTGCCCGAAGCCATGCGCGACGCGCAGATTCCAAAATTCCGACCCGGGCACCTGCACGTGGCTTTCGCGGGCGGTCGCGCCGGGCTGTTCAGTGTGATCCTGGGTGGCTGGCTGACGGGTCCCCAGGGGAGCCAGTTGGTGACGAAGGAGGTCAAAGGATGAGTGAAGTACGCACGCTGGTGGATCCCACCAGCGAACGAAGCCCGACTTTGCGTGAGCGTGTGCCGCGCCTCGCCTCGCTCGAGGGCCGCACCGTCGGTCTGCTCGACATCTCGAAGGCGCGGGGCGATGTCTTCCTGGATCAGCTGGAACAGGGCCTGCGCCGGCGGGGAGCACAGGTCGAGCGCTACACGAAGCCGACCTTTACCAAGCCCGCGCCGATCGATCTCCGCCACGAGATCTCTGTGAAGTGCGACGCGGTCGTGGAGGCGCTGGCCGACTGAGGCAGCTGCACCACGTGCAGTTTGCACGACACGGCAGACCTGGAGGCGAGAGGGATTCCGGCAGTCTTCATCGCGACCCGCGAGTTCACCGGTGCGGCGAGCGCGCAGGCAAAAAGTTTGGGCGCGGATCCGGCCGGCGTATTCGTCGATCACCCGATTCAGGACCGCACGGACCAGGAACTCCAACTGCTCGCGGATGCCGCGATCGAAGAGGTGGTGGCGGCGCTGGTTTCGAACCCCTGAACGGCGGCTTGCCTAGGGCCGGAGTCCTCGGGCCTTCGGTCCGCGGGGCTCCGAGGCCACGATCTCGGCCGCCCGGCGTGCGAACTCCACGAGCAGCGGCCGGGTCTCGCGCGGGTCGATGATCTCTTCCACGCCGAAGGCTTCGGCCGTGAGCAGCGGATCGCGCAGCGCGGAGAGCTTCTCCTCGAGTTCGCGGCGCAGTGCGTCGGGATCCGGCGCCGCCTGAAGTTGGCGCTTGAAAGCGGCTTCGACACCGCCCTCGATTGGCAGCGATCCCCACTCGCCCGAGGGCCACGCATAACGGGGACTCGAACGGGTGTGGTTAGAGTGGCCGGCGCCCGCGACGCCGAAGGCTTTGCGGACGATGATCGAGCACCACGGCACCGTGGCTTGATAGACGGCCGAAAGTGCACGTACGCCCTTGCGGATCGTCCCGAGCTTCTCGGCCTCGATTCCGATCAGGAAGCCGGGGTTGTCGACGAAGTTCACCACCGGAAGCCCGAAGGTGTCGCAGATGTCTACGAAGCGCGTCATCTTTTCGGCTGCGGCGGCATCGATGGAGCCAGCCGCAAAGTACGGATCGTTCGCCATTACGCCCAGCGCGATGCCGTCCATGCGCGCGAGCCCCGTGACCAGAGGCCGGCCGAAGTAGCGCCCGATCTCGAAGAAGGATGCCCGGTCCAGCACCAGCGCCAGGATCTCTCGAATGTCGTAGACCTTGCGACGGTCGCGCGGAACGATCGACAGCAACGCCTCCTCGCGCCGCTCCGGGTCATCCTCGGGCGTGAGCCGCGGTGGTGCTTCGTAGACCGAGGTGGGGAGATAGGACAGGAAGCGTCGGATCGCCTCGAACGCCTCTTCCTCGCTGTCGACCTCGTTGTCCACGGCACCGCTCCCGTGGGCGTGAATGTGTGAGCCGCCCAGTTCTTGCTTCTCGACCTGGCGGCCGAAGGCGCGGTATACGACGGGCGGACCCGCCACGAAGAGCTGGCTGGTCTCGCGCACCATGACCGAGAAGTGCGAAGCGGCCACGCGTGCAGCTCCGAGTCCGGCCACGGGTCCGAGCGCCGCTCCCACGACGGGAACTTCCGAGAGCAGCGCCACCGAGACATCCCAGTCGGGGTTGGCGGGTACGTAGGAGCGCATCATCGCCGACGTGGTCTTCACGCTGCCGCCGCCGCCGGTCCCATCGACCAGCCGCACGACCGGGATCCGCAGTTCGCGTGCGGTCTTCTCGCTCCAGCCCATTTTGTTGCCGATGGCCCCGTCCGAGGCACCGCCGCGTACGGTAAAGTCGTCGCACCCGATCACGACCGGGCGGCCCTCGATCGTGCCGCGCCCGGTCACGAAGTTGGAGGGCGTAAAACTCTTGATCTTGCCATCCTCATCGTACTGGACCTTGCTCGCGAGACTGCCGGTCTCGCGGAAAGAGCCGGGATCGAGCATCCGGTCGATCCGCTCGCGCACGGGAAGCCGTCCGGCCTCGACGTGGCGCGCGACGCGCTCCGGGCCGCCCATCTCTCTCGCGCGTTCTCGGCGCCGAGCAATTTCGTCGAGTTCGGGCTTCCAACTCACGCAGCCAATTGTACCGCGGTCGGCGTTCGCGCGTGTCGCTTGACAAAGCGCGTCGCCCAACCGAAAAGGGACTCGAACTGAGCGATGGCTGAACTCTTCTGGCCCGCCGTGCTCTCGATGAGCGCCTTCTACCTGGCGACCTTTGCGGTCGGGATCTGGGCTTCGCGGCGCGGACGCCGTAGTGACAGCGAGGGCTCGCTCGCCGATTTCATGCTCGCCGGGCGCTCGCTGCCGCCCTGGATTGCGCTCTGTACCATGACGGCCACCTGGGTGGGTGGTGGATACATCAACGGCACGGCGGAGAGGAGCTTCAGCGAGGGCGTCTTCTGGGGCGCCCAGGCCGGGGTCGGCTACGCGCTGAGCCTGGTGGTCGGAGGCCTGGTGTTTGCGCGCAGCATGCGGCGGCGCGGCTTCTCGACACTCATTGATCCTTTCGAGCGGCGCTACGGACCGCGCGTAGCCGCGATCCTGATGCTGCCCGCCGTCCTCGCAGAACTCTTCTGGAGCGGCGCGATCCTGGTCGCCCTCGGCTCGACCTTCAGCGTGATCCTGGGGCTCGAGCTTCCGGTCGCGATTCTGGGCTCCGCCGCCATCGGCATCGCGTATACGGCGCTCGGCGGACTCCGCGCCGTCGCTTATACCGACCTGTTGCAACTCGCCCTGATCTTCGTGGGTCTGGGCGTCGCGGTCCCGTTCGTGGTGGGGGAGGCGGGCGGGTTGGCTGACGTCTGGGCAGCCGGAACTGCCTCGGCTTCGCTGTCGTCGCTCGAAGTGCTTTCCTACACGGATTGGAGCCTGCTGTTGATCCTGGGCGGCATCCCGTGGAACGTCTACTTCCAGCGGGTTCTCGCGTGCCGGGACGAGCGCGCGGCCGCGCGAACCTCGATTATGGCCGGCGCGATCTGTGCTATCGCGGCCGTGCCTCCGCTGCTGCTCGGCCTGGCCGCGATGCAGATCGACTGGAACAGTCTCGGGCCGGAACCGGGGCTGCTCGCGGCACAGCTCGACGAGTCACCGGCGCTGGTGCTGCCATTTCTGCTGCGCTACGGCGTACCGGTCTGGGTTGCCGTACTCGGCCTGGGTGCGATTGCGGCCGCGGTCATGTCGTCGATCGACTCTTCGATGTTGTCGGCTGCGTCGATGCTCACCTGGAACGGGTACCGAAAGGGGATCCGGCCCCAGGCGGGGCCCACGGAGATTCGGCGCGTGCTGCGCATCGCGATCGTGATCCTGGGTACGGCCGCGACCTGGGTTGCGTTCGAGGTTTCGAGCGTCGCCGCGCTCTGGTACCTGTGCGGGGACCTCGTCTACTGCGTGCTCTTCCCGCAGCTCACGCTCGCGCTCTTCGACCGTCGCGCCAACTGGATCGGGGCGCTTGCGGGTCTCGGCGTTTCGGTACTGCTGCGGCTCGGCGGCGGGGATCCGACGCTGGCACTCGAGCCGCTCCTACCCTATCCGGACTGGGACGGGGCGTTTCCGTTCCGGACGCTGGCGATGCTCGCCGGGCTCGCGACTGCCTGGGGAATCTCGCGCGCGACCGCACGGCGGGCACCGCCGCAGTCGCTCGACGGCTGAGTCGCTGCCCTTCCGGCGGCTGCCTATCGCAACGCAGCGTCGCGGGTGTCGCCGCGCGCTCTCGCGGCCCCGCGGACCCGGAGCGCGACCTCGCGACAGGCACGCAGCAGCTGCGCGGCGAACTCCGGCGTGGTGCAGGCGAGGTGGCCGTCTGCGAGTGGGTAGACGCTCGCTCCGGGGATGCGTTCCGCCATCTGGAACTGTTGGGCCGGATCCATCGCGACGTCCTGGGTCGTGACCACGACCGCGCTGGGAACGTCGATTTCGTGAATCCAATCCCCGGCGGAGAAGGAGCCGAGTTCCCGTCCCGCCTCGAGCAACATCCGCCAGTCGTGCCGGGCCATTTCGCTCGCGGCCCAGCGGCGCAAGGTCTTGGGCGGCGCGGGCCGAGAAGCCGGCCAGAGTGCCCGGAGCATCGACCGGGGGAACTGCGTCGAGACCTGGGCCAGCCGCGTGGTTCCGGCCAGCGCCGACATGGTGGCCGATACGAGGATGCGGGTTCGCAGCGCCGGGATCAGCGACGGTCCCGTTGCGCAGAGCACGAGCCCCGATACGAGCTCCGGGTGCCGCCGCCAGAGCAGCTGTGCCACTGCGCCTCCCATCGAGTAGCCGGCCGCGATGACGGGTCCCGAGTCGAGTTCCGTGATCAGGTCGGCCGCGTCCTCGGCGCAGTCTTCCAGCCGGAAGCGGCTCCAGCTGCGGATTCCGCGCCCGTGTCCGCGCAGGTCGGGTGCAATGACGCGAAAGCTGCGTCCCAGGGCGTCGAAGGCCGGGTACCAGTTCAGGCCGCCGGTTGCGATCCATCCGTGAAGCAGCAACAGGGTGGGGGCCCCGGGCGGACCTTCCGTCTCGCGGAAGAAGCTCCGGCCCCGGTAGAGGTCGATCGGGCGGCCGGGAGGAATTCCGTCGAGCGACGGCAACCCGGTCCGGGTTTCCGCTGAAGCACGCGGCGCGCCCTCGCTCCACGGTCCGATCTGGATCATCACTTCTTGCCCACCCAGCAGTTCCCGGCAGATCGTGCCGAACACCCTGGGGGGGCAGCTCCAAGTATGGCGAATATCGCGGACCGAGACAGGCCCCTCCAGTTTGGGACCGGTCTCCTTACTTCAGAAGTGGTCGCGGAGGCCCGGGGGTGTCGCGGCCGGCCAGGCTCGCGGCGAACTCGCTGACCCGCGCGCTCGCCAGTGCAGGCTGATTCACGCATAATCGCGGCCCGGAGCAACCCTGCGTGCCGGCCCTGGCACTGCGCGGAAATCAGGCATGGCGCGCTACAACTACGACCGCCTCTCGAGCCAGGACGCGAGCTTCCTGATCTTCGAGAAGAAGCACCTGCACATGCACGTGTCTGCGACCCAGGTCTACGAGGTGGGCCCGCTGCGCACCGAGGGCGGCGGCATCGACATCGATGCCTACAAGACTGCGATCGCGAGTGTGCTCCACCGCGTGCCGCGCTACCGGCAGAAGCTCAAGTGGATCCCGCTCTGGAACCACCCGGTCTGGATCGATGACCGGCAGTTCAACATCGACTACCACATTCGCCACACGAGCCTGCCGCGCCCCGGGAGCGAACGCCAACTCAAGCACCTCGCGGCCCGGGTCATGGCGCAGCAACTCGATCGGGACCGCCCGCTCTGGGAGGTCTGGGTGGTCGAGGGGCTCGAGGGTGACCGCTTTGCGGTGATCTCGAAGATTCACCACTGCATGATCGACGGGGCGTCGGGCGTGGATCTCTCCTACATCCTGATGTCGACCGAGCCCGACTACGAGCCCCCCGAGGAAGTCCCCGACTTCAACCCGCGCCCGGAGCCCTCCTACGCGACCCTGGCGCGCGACGAGATCCTGCGGCAATGGAGCCTGCCCTTTCGGGCGGCGAGCGACCTGCGTGCGTTCGTGCGGGACGCTCAGGATCTGGGGTCCGAGCTGCGTGTGCGGCTCTCTGCGCTGGGCGACCTGCTCGGTGCGTCGTTGCATCCGGTTTCGAAGACCCCGTTCAACGGAGACCTCGGTCCCCACCGCCGTTTCGACTGGCTCACGATGCAACTTGAGGAGCTGCGCAGCGTACGTCGGAAGCTGGGTTGCTCGCTGAACGACCTCGTACTCGCCACGGTCGCGGGCGCGGTCCGCGAGTTCTTCAAACAGCGCCAGGTGGACCCATCGATGATCGACTTTAGGGTTTCGGCACCCGTGAGCGTTCGTCACGATGACGAGCGGGGCAAGCTCGGAAACCGCGTGTCCTCCTGGATCGTTCCGTTGCCCCTTGCCGAGGAGGATCCGATCGAGCGGGTCCGTACCATCTACCGTACGACGCAGGAGCTCAAGGAGTCTCGCCAGGCCCTGGGGGTCGAGATGATGATGGGGGCCGTAGACTTCCTGGGCACCATGTTGCTCTCCCTCGGTGCACGAGCCGTGTCGGGTACGGTCAACTCGATCGTGACGAACGTACCCGGGCCCCAGGTTCCGCTCTACATGCTGGGTGCACGCATGCAGTCGATATTTCCCCAGGTGCCGTTGCTCGATGGGCTGGGTCTCGGCATCGCGCTGATGAGTTACGACGGAAGGCTCTGCTGGGGATTCAATGCGGACTACGAACTCCTGCCCGACCTAAAGGAGTTCGTGAAGCAGATCGAAGCGTCCTTCGCGGAGTTGAAGCAGGCGGCGGGACTGCGCCAGGTCGCGCGCGAGGAGCGGCCCCTGGTCGAGACGGAGCGAGTTCGCGGCGCTTCCTAGCACGACTTCAGGGATTCAAGCGCCCCAGCATCAGACGACGGAGGCCGTGCATGAAGCCCGATACCGACGCTCTCGAGACCCGCATCGCGACGCTGCTTGCCGAGCTGACGCTCGAAGAGAAGGTCTCGATGGCGGCGGGTTCCGACATGTGGCACTCGACCGGCGTCGAGCGACTGGGAATCCCGGGGCTCAAGCTCAGCGACGGGCCGAATGGCGCGCGCGGAGCCGCCCTGGAGGGGGCGACTTCCGCTTGCTTTCCGTGCGGCACGGCCCTGGCCGCGACCTGGAACTCGGATCTCGTGTTCGAGGTCGGGGCGGAACTCGGCAACGAACTCAAGAGCAAGGGCGCGCAGTTGCTGCTGGCCCCGACCCTGAACATCCACCGCACTCCGCTCGCGGGCCGGAACTTCGAGTGCTTCTCCGAGGATCCCTTCCTGAGTGCCCGGATCGCGGTGGCCTACATCCAGGGGGTCGGAAGCCGGGGCGTCGGCACCTCGGTCAAGCACTTCGTGTGCAACGACTCGGAGTTCGAACGTATGTCGATCAGTTCGGAGGTCGACGAGCGGGCGCTGCGAGAGATCTACCTGCCGCCCTTCGAGGCCGCGGTACGCGAGGCCGGTACCTGGTCCGTCATGTCCGCCTACAACGCCGTAAACGGGATCCCGGCGAGCGACAACGCGCGCCTGCTCACGCAGATCCTCAAAGAGGAGTGGGGCTTCGATGGCTTCGTGGTCTCCGACTGGTATGGCACCAAGAGCACCGTGGGCGCAGCCCTTGCGGGGCTGGATCTCGAGATGCCGGGCCCGCCGCTGCAGCGGGGGCCCAAGCTGTTGCAGGCGGTGCGGGATGGCGAGGTCGAGGAGTCGGCGATCGACGACAAGGTTCGTCGGCTGCTCCGGATTACGCTACGCGCTGGACGCTTCGAGCATCCCGAAGAGGCGGCCGAGCGCTCAGTCGACACGCCCGAGCAACGGGCCCTGAACCGGCGCGCGGCCGGCGAGGCGATTGTACTGTTGCGCAACCATCAGCTCCTGCCCCTCGATCCCTCCGGCCTGCGCTCTTTGGCCGTGATCGGACCGAACGCCGACACCGCGGTGATTCAAGGAGGGGGCAGTGCCCAGGTCAACGCGCACTATGCGGTGTCTCCCCTGGAGGGCATCCGGTCCCGTTGCCGGGAAGAGCTCGAGATCGTCTACGAGGCCGGCTGCCTGATTCACAAGACCCTGCCCCCGCTGGATGCGCGCTGGACGGCGCGCGAAGACGGCGAGCCGGGCCTCGAGGTTGCGTACTTCGCGGGCCTCGAACTCGAGGGCGAAGCCGTGCTCCGCCAGCGCAGTCGCGAGGCCGTATTCAACTGGTTCGGCAGCTTTGCTCCCGAGGTCGAAGTGAACGCGTTCTCCGCCCGCGTGAGCGCCCGCTTCACGCCGGTCGAGAGCGGTAGCTTTGCCTTCTCTCTCACCAGCGCCGGCCGCAGCCGCCTGCGGATCGACGGCCGGGAGCTCGTCGACAACTGGACGCGTCAGACCCGGGGCGAGGCCTTTTTCGGGATGGGCAGCAGCGAGGTCCGGGGAGAGGTCGAACTCGAGGAGGGACGCACTTACCTGCTCGAGGCGGAGTACAGCCGCCAGGATTCGCCGTTGCTCGCCGGACTCAAGGTCGGCTGCCTGCCGCCGATGCCCGACGACATGCTCGAACGCGCAGTGGCGGCGGCCGCTGCGGCGGATGCGGCCGTCCTGATCGTGGGCCTCAACGCGGAGTGGGAAACCGAGGGGGTTGACCGCGCTTCGCTCGGGCTTCCGGGATCGCAGGACGAGTTGATCGAAAAGGTGGCGGCTGCAAATTCCCGCACCGTGGTGGTCTTGAACGCGGGCTCACCGGTCTCGATGGATTGGATCGAGCGGGTTGGTGCGGCACTGCAACTGTGGTACCCGGGTCAGGAGTCCGGGAACGCACTTGCGGACGTGCTCTTCGGAGATCGGAATCCGAGCGGCCGCCTGCCCACGACCTTTCCGCGTCGGATCGAGGACAACCCCACGCATACGACCTACCCGGGTGAAGACGGAAAGGTGCGCTACGGAGAGGGGATCTTCGTAGGTTATCGCTACTACGATCGAAAGAAGGTCGACCCGCTCTTCGCGTTCGGTCACGGGCTCTCGTATACGCAGTTCGAGTACTCGGGGCTCATGCTGAACGCGAGCGAATACTCGGAAGGCGAAACGGTCGAGTTGCGGCTGGACCTCAGGAATTCCGGCGACCGCGTGGGACAGGAGGTGGTGCAGGTGTATCTGCGCGACGTCGAAGCGAGCCGCGCCCGGCCCGAGAAGGAGCTCAAGGCGTTCGCCAAGATCGCGCTCGAGCCGGGCGAGAAGCGCACGCTCGAATTTTCGCTCGACCGGCGCGCGCTCTCGAGCTTCGACCCAGCCGCGGCGTCCTTCGTTCCCGAGGCGGGCGAGTTCGAGGTGCTGGTCGGGGCGTCCTCGCGTGACATCCGCCAACGCGCACGCTTCACGCTGAAGTCGCCCTGACCCGGGTTCTGCGATTCCTCAGAAGCGGAAATCGAGAGAGAAGAGGAACCCCTCGAGATCGAGGTCCGCATCGGCGGTCCGTGCCACGAATTTGAAATTCGAGCGGCGGTAGCGCGCGGTGAGCAGCAGGTTGGGGTTCAGGCTCAGGCTCGCGCCCGCGGTCCCGTCTAAGACGCGCGCATCGTCGAGGATCCCCCAGCCCCCGGCCAGGAAGGCCTTGGCCTCGACGAAAAAGGTCAGGCGTGCGAATGGGCTCGCTTCGATCCTCAGGCCCGAGAGCGGAATCGGGACCAGGAAGCTCTCCTTGACTGCGGAATTGAGCAGGTCGAGGTCGATGGTGTCCATGAGTCCCCCGATCACGCTGACCTGGACCACCGGGGCGACCATCCAGTTGCGCCCGATTCGAAAGCGGTAGCCCAGGGCGACATCGTAGGTTTCGAGGTCCAGTTTGCTCTGGACGCGATCGCCAGAGCTGAACGTCATGCCGTCGATGACCGTGGAGCTGTCCAGAACGGTCTCGCCCCCGAAAGAGAGCGGCAGGTAGCCGAACCGCAGAAGCGCGTTGCCGGGCTTCAACTCGAGTGCCCCCGTGAAGCTCTCACTCCGTTCGAGTTCGATCCCCGCACCGAGATCGATCGTGCTGGATTCCTCTTCGGCGCCCCACGCCAGGCCGCCCGCGAGCCCGAAGTTCGACCTTCCGCCCGAGAACGTCATGCTCCAGTCTTCGCGCTCCTCGAAGCCGAAGCCCCACTGTGCGCTCGCGCCGCGCGGGAGCGTGGCGAGGGCCAGCGCAGAACAGAGCAAGCACCAGGCCAACTGCAGAAGTCGAGGTTGCATTCGAGAAGTCGTCGCCAACCTTCCGGTATCGGACGGTTCTGCGGCGTGGCTTGACCCTCCGACCAGAGGGTCCGCGCCGGTGCGCGCCCGGAGTCGCGCAGCACCGCCGCCGGGTTTGGCTGCCTGTTGCGCGCTGTGTGCGGTTCCGGTTCCGGGCCACGAGGACCCGAGCAGCGCACGGCCTGCACCTCGCTTTCCGCCGACGGCGTAGAGTAGGATGGGCGTGTGGCCCGGTGGTGGTGCGGGCAGTTAGGAGTATTTCTCGTGGCGAGTCCCGACCATTTCAACGTCGTACACCCAGATCACTACGCCGAATACGGCTATCCGCACGACATCTGGACGCGCTGGCGCAGTGAAGACCCTGTACACCGGGTTGAAGAGGGTGAGGGTCAGCCGTTCTGGGCGATCACCAAGCACGCCGACATCGTTTCGATCTCGACGAAGCCGGCCCAGTTTTCGAGCGGCCCGCGACTTGTGATGAGTCATCTCTCGGAGGCCCAGGACCGCTCGGACCAGTTTCCGGCGACCCTGATCCAGATGGATCCGCCGCGGCATCGCGCTTTTCGGAAGATGGTGTCGCACCGCTTCAAGCCGAAGGCGCTGGCCAAGATCGATGACGACATCGAGCGGATCGGAAAGGAGATCGTCGATGCGCTGGGCGGGTCCGGGGAATGCGACTTCGTGCGCGAGGTTTCCGCACCCCTGCCGATCGCCGTAATCGCGTGGATGCTGGGCCTGCCGCGCGGCGACTGGGAACTCCTTTTCGACTGGACGAATCGCATCATCGGTGCCGGGGACCCGGAATTTCAGCAGGAGGGCAAGGACCCCGGAGAGAGCGCTCGCGACACGATGGTCGAACTCTTCACCTACTTCGCGAAGTTGATCGAGGAGAAGAAGAAGAAGCCCAGCGATGATCTGCTTTCGCTCTTTACACAACTCGAGTTCGAGGGCGAGCCGCTGCCGCTCATGGACGTGCTCGCGTGGTGCCTGATCATCGTGGTCGCCGGAAACGAGACCACGCGCAACGGCACGAGCGGCGGGATGCTCGCCTTCATCGAACACCCTGATCAGCTACGCAAGCTCCAGCGCGAACCCGAATTGCTCGCGCCGGCCCTCGAGGAGATCGTGCGCTGGAGCAGCCCGATCATTCATTTTGCGCGCACGTCCGAGGAAGACTGTGAAATCCGCGGGAAGCAGATCAAGGCCGGCGATTCGCTCGCGCTCTTCTACGCGTCTGCGAACCGTGACGAGGAGGTCTTCCCGGATCCCTTCGATTTCCGGATCGACCGATCCCCGAATCGCCATCTGGGCTTCGGCGTGGGCGAACACTTCTGCCTGGGCGCGCATCTCGCGCGGCTCGAGTTACGAGTGGCGTTCAAATACCTGCTCCCGCGACTCGAGGAGGTCGAACTGGCCGGCCCGGTCGAGCGTCTGCACTCGAGCCTCGTGGGCGGGGTGAAACACCTGCCTATTCGCTACAAGCTGCGCTCCGCCTAGCGGCCGGCCAGGGCGAGGGAACTCCCGTCCTATCATCGACGAAGCCCGGCGAGGAGCAGGCGCGGTCTTCGTTCTCGGCGAGGCAGTCGTCGTGAGCCCCAGCGTGAGCGCGGGGCCCGTTCTCCATGCAGTTTCTCTTAGCGTCGTATTTGAAACGCAGGGCGCTGGCGCGTTGGCAACCGCGCCCCGGGACCGGCCGCTAACTCCTCGCGGTCGCGAGTTCGGTGTGGGGAGGCAGGTGACGGATCTCGGGGAAGCTCAGGAAGACCACGACTCCGAACCCGGCCACCGCGAGTGCCCCGAGCGCGACCGAAAGCGGCGCGCCCAGGAACTCGGCAGCGGTCGCCGCCACGAAGCCTCCGGCCGAGGACAGGAACCAGGTCAGACTCCAGACACCCATTACGCGTCCACGGAGTTCGTTCGGCACCAGCAGTTGCAGGGTGGTCATTCCCAGGTTGAGATAGATCGCGGAGAAGAACGCGCCTGCGAACAGCAGGCCCAGCGACAGCGGAAGCGAGCGGCTCGCCGCGAACGCGGCCACCCAGCAGCCGAACAATACGGCGGACCAGATCATGGTTGCGCCCACGTGGCGTCCCGGCTTGATGCGCATGATCGCGAGCGTGCCGAGCAGCGCGCCGATCCCGGCCGCGGCTTCGAGATAGCCGAAGCCGCGAACCCCCTCGTGGAGGACTTCGTCCGCAAAGATCGGGAGCAACACCACGTAGGAGCGGCCGAAGATCGAGGTGAAGAACGAGAGCCCGATCGTAGCCAGGAAGATCCGGTTGCGCAGGATGTAGCCCACGCCCGCGAACATGCCTTCGTGCTCGGTCGCGGAGTCTCGCGCTGGCTCCAGCCGCAGACTCGCGATCAGCCCGGTCGAGATCGCGAACCCGGTCGCGGTGACGAAGAAGGCGGTTCCGATCCCGATGGCCGCGATCAGGATCCCGGCTGCGGCTGGCCCGATGATGCGCATCGCGCTCCAGATCGAAGAACTCAGCGCCACCGCGCTCGGCATCGCGGCGCGATCGATCAGTCTCGGGAGCAGTGCATTCCCGGCCGGGCTGGTCACTGCGGCCGTGACTCCCGTGAGCGCGGCCCAAACGATCACCATCCATACCTCGACGACTCCGGTCACTGTGACGATCGCGAGCGCGAGGTGAAGCAGTCCGCTCGTCGCGCGGCCGACCACGAGCAGACGACGCGTATCGAAGCGGTCCGCGAGTGCGCCTCCGGGAACCGTGAGCAGAATCGTGACCACGGCAGACACCAGGCCCGGGACGCCGAGCCAGAAGGGCGAGTCCGTCAGTTCGTGGACGAGCCAGCCGCTGCCGATGAACCGGAACTGCATGGCGAACACCATCGCCAGGTTCGAGAACCAGAAGCGACGGTAGGCTGCGTACGAAAACGCGCTTGTCGAGGGCGCGCGCGGGATCACACCACGCCGCGCGCGTGAAGCGCACCCACCTCGGCGGCGTCCAGACCGAGGAGTTCGCCGAACACCTCTTCGTTGTCGGCCCCGAGTGGCCGCCCGGCGTGCAGGATCCTGCCCGGGGTCCGCGAGAGTTTCGGCAGCACGCCGACCATCCGGATCTCTCCGCCGGCTCCGTCCGGGACTTTGACCAGGTTCTCGCGGGCTGCGACCTGGGGATCCTCAAATACGTCTGCGATCGAGTTCACGCGTCCGGCCGGGACCCGGAACTCGAGCAGTCTCTCGAGCGCCTCGTCGGCGCTGCGTTCCGCGATCCAGGCCGCGATCCTGGCCTCGATCGCGTCGGCGTTCTTGCGGCGCGCGCCCGCGTGCGCGAAACGCGGATCGTCGGCGAGTTCGGGTTGTCCGAGCGCGCGGGTCAGCGCGCGGAACAGGTGGTCTACAGCCGCGAAGAGCACCAGCCAGACGCCGTCCCGGGTCTCGTAGAGTCCGCCCGGAACCGCGGCCGGATGTCGGTTGCCGGTCCGCTCGCGCACTACGCCCAGGCGGTCGTAGACAACGCTGGCCGCCTCCGAGGCACGCAGCATCGGCTCGTAGAGCGCGAGGTCGATCACCTGCCCGCGTCCGTCGCCCTGTGCGTCGCGGTGGTAGAGCGCCATCGCGATGGCAAAGCTGTTGTGGGCCGCGGACAGGTAGTCGGCGAGTGCGTACCCGGCGCGAACCGGTGGCCGGTCGGCGTCGCCCGAGGCGTAGGTGACGCCCGAGAACGCGGCCGCAACCCGGTCGAAGGATCCGCGCTCGCGGTAGGGGCCCGTCTGCCCGTAGCCGCTCATGCGCAGGTAGACCAGGCGGGGGTTCTCGGCCTGCAGCCGCTCGGGCCCCAGGTTCCAGCCCTCCATGGTTCCGGGCCGAAAGCTCTCGATCAGCACGTCGGACTGGCGCGCCATCCCCGCGAGCAGTTCCTGGCCTTCGGGGTTTCTGAGATCCAGGGTCACGCAACGCTTGTTGCGCCCTTCCTGGAGCCAGAACAACTCGGCGCCGGTCCCTCCTCCCAGGCCCCGAATCGTGTCGCCGCGGCCAGGCTGCTCGACTTTGATCACGTCCGCGCCGAAGTCTCCGAGCGTCGTGGCGGCGACCGGGCCCGCCATCACGGTTGCGAGATCGAGTATGCGAATGCCCTCGAACGGCAGTTCCGCCATCGCAGTCCTCCCCGGGGTGAGCCGCGGCGCTCCGCGGAGCGCCAAGGGTACTCGACAGCGCGGCGCATGCGTGGGTCCGGATCGGGCGAGTGCGGGCCGGCCCCGGTGGATCGAGCAGCGCACCCGAAAGCTCCGCCGATCTTCGGCTGCCCGGCGGGGTATGCTCTCGGCATGCGGGCCCTGGTGTTCCACGGTACGGGCGACGTTCGCTGCGAGGCGCTGCCCGATCCAACGCCCCCGGACAAGAACGGGGTCGTCGTCCGTGTCGAGCGGGCCGCGATCTGCGGCTCCGACCTGCACCTCTACAACGGCGCGCTTCCGACCGCCGAGGCCGGCTTTGCGATCGGGCACGAGTTCGTGGGAGAAGTGGCCGAGGTCGGCAGCGGAGTCCGCCGCTTCGCGACCGGTGATCGCGTGCTGGTCTCGGGCGTGATCGGCTGCGGGGCCTGCGACAGCTGCGTCCGCGGTCGCGTGATCCGCTGCGAGCGCTTTCAGACGCGCGTGTTCGGGACCTCGAGCGGGCTTCCGGGCGGGCAGGCCGAGGCGGTCGCGGTGCCCGGCGCGGACGCTGCGCTGCGTTCGATCCCGGACGGGATCACGACGGAGCAGGCGGTGTTGCTCACCGACATCCTGCCGACCGCCCAGTTCGGGGCGCGCGGAGCCGACATTCGCCCCGGTCAGGACGTGGCCGTGATCGGGCTCGGCCCGGTGGGGCTGCTGGCGGTCGATTGCGCACAACTCTTCGGCCCGGCCCGGGTCTTCGCAATTGACCGCGTGCCTGCGCGCCTCGCGGCGGCCGAAGCTCGCGGCGCGATTCCGGTCGAAGCGGGGAGTGAAGCGGTCGCCGAGGTTCGAGAACGGACCGGGGGCTTCGGGCCCGACGCGGTGATCGAGGCGGTCGGGGCCGACGAGACGATTCAGGCCGCGATTGAACTGGTCAGGGTCGGGGGCGCCGTGTCGGTCGTAGGCGTGAATCTGAACCCGGCCTTTCCGTTCCCGATGGCGCTCGCGATGATGAAGGACCTGCGTTTCACGATCGGGATCTGTCCGATTCCCGAACTCTGGGACGAACTGATTCCGCTGGTCCAAGCGGGCCGCCTCGCGCCCGAGCACGTGTTCACGCACCGCATGCCGCTCAGCAAGGGGCGCGACGCCTACGCGATCTTCGGCGCGCGAACCGACGGCGTGCTCAAGGTCCTGCTGGATCCGAGCGCCTAGCGCCGGGGAGAGGAGGCTTTCTGATGGGATACGACGGGTTCGAGGCACTGCGCGTGGAGGTCGATCGGGGCGTCGCCTTCGTCACGATCGACCATCCGCCGATCAACCTGTTCGATCTGCAGCTCATGCAGGAGATCGAGCGCGTCGGACGCGAACTCGAGGCCGACGACGCGGTGCTCGCGATCGTGTTCCGGAGCGCGAACCCGGAATTCTTCATCGCGCACGCCGACGTGACGTTGATCCAGCGGCTGCCGACCGAGGTGCCTCCGAAGTCCGAATCGCTCGGTTTCTTTCATCAACTCGTGGAGCGCTTCCGAACCATGCCCAAGGTCAGCATCGGCCAGATCGAGGGGTGCGCGCGCGGCGGCGGCAGCGAGTTCCTGCTCTCGCTCGACCTGCGCTTCGCGGCGCTCGGGCGCGCGGTGCTGGGCCAGCCCGAGGTAGCGCTGGGCATCATTCCCGGCGGCTGTGGCACCCAGCGCCTGCCGCGGCTGATGGGGCGCTCCCGGGCCGTAGAGGCGATCCTGGGCTGCGACGACTTTCCGGCCGACCTGGCAGAGCGCTACGGCTGGGTGACACGCGCGCTGCCGGCCGAGGAACTCGCCCCCTTCGTCGAGCGCCTGGCGCGCCGGATCGCGTCCTTTCCCCGGGAGGCGATTGCGTTCGCAAAGGAGTCGATCAACCTCGCCGAGCTCCCGATCGTCGAGGGGCTGATCGAGGAGGCCCACCTGTTCAACCGGAGCCTCGCGACCGATTCCGCGCAGCAGCGAATGTCGCGCTTCATGGCGGTCGGGGGGCAGACGCGGGAGGCGGAACTCGAACTGGGCGCTCTGATGGAGAAGCTCTGAGCGGCGCCCTTCGCCGGGGCTTCCGGCGCTGGGCACACGCGGATCCGCGGTAGAATCCCCGGGCACAGCCCGTGCGAAGGAGGAAGGCGTGGCGAAGAGAAACTTTCCGGTGGAAGCGAGCCACATCATGATGTTCGCGCGATCCGTGGGAGACGAGAACCCCATCTATCACGACGCGGAATACGCCGGCGGAACCGAAGTCGGTGCGATCATCGCACCCCCGACCTTCGCTCAGGCCAGCGCCCAGTTCGAACCGGACTACCCGCTCCGGCCCAGGGTCGGAAGGCCCTGGTTCGGTTCGGCCAAGGAGCCGACCGGCGTCACGCGCTCCGGCGGCGGCGGCGGCGGTGGCGGTGGCGGTGGCGGCCTTCACGCCGAGCAACACTTCGAGTACCACCGGCAGCTTCGCCCCGGGGACCGGCTCACGGTCGAGAGCCGCGCGGGCCGCAGCTGGGAGAAGCAAGGCCGGCGCGCCGGTAAGCTCAAGTTCGGAGAGACGATTACGGAGTATCGCGATCAGGACGGCGAGCTCGTGATCACCGCCCGCTCTGTCGGTGTGCGCACCGAGCGGGTGGTGGATCAGGAGTAGGGGGCGACATGGCACTTCGAGCGAGCGATCTCAGGATCGGCGACTCCCACGAGGAGGTCGTCGTTCACAACCTGTCCCGGACCCAAATCGTGCAGTACGCGGGTGCGTCCGGAGACTACAACCCGGTCCACACCGACGAGGTATTTGCGACCAAGGTGGCCGGCTATCCCACGGTCTTTGCGCACGGCATGCTGACCATGGGGCTCAGCGGGAAGATGCTCACGAACTGGGTCGGTGATGGCCGCCTCACAAAGTACGGAGTTCGCTTCGTGAGCCAGGTGTGGCCCGGCGACACACTGACCTCCCGGGCCACGATCCAGGAGATCCGAGAGGAGAACGGCGAGCGCCTCGTCGACCTCGAGATCACTACGGAGAACCAGGACGGTCGCGCCGTGGTCCAGGGAAGCGCGACGGCCCGGATCGACGCCTGAAGCCGGTGCGCGGGCTGCGGGTGGACGCGCGCGTGCTTCGCTTTCGGTAGCTTGAACGGGGATGGCGATTCTCGTCACAGGCGGTGCGGGCTTCATCGGGAGCGCGCTGGCGGCGCAGCTGGCGGCCGCGGGCGAAGCCGTGGTCGTGCTGGACAATTTCAACGACTTCTACGATCCCGCGCTCAAGCGCGCGAACGCCGCGCGGCTCGAGGCGGCCGGCGTCGAGATCGTGGAGGGCGACGTCCGCGACGCAGACGGGGTCGATCGAGTGGTGGTAGACCACGAGATCCTGCGCATCGCGCACCTGGCGGCGCTCGCCAACGTGCGCGCCAGCATCGAGCAGGCGGCGCTCTACATGCAGGTCAACGCGATCGGGAGTCTGAACGTGCTCGAGGTGGCGCGGCGCCGCGACGTTGAAAACGTGGTCCTCGCGTCCACCTCCTCGGTCTACGGCTGCAGCGAACGGATTCCGTTTCGCGAGGACGATCCGGCCGACCGGCCGTTGGCCTCGTATCCGGCCAGCAAGCGGGCGGCCGAAATGCTGGGACACAGCTATACGAACCTGTTCGGGCTGCCGGTGATGGCGCTGCGCTTCTTCAACGTGTACGGGCCCGCCGGCCGGCCCGACATGATGCCGCTTCGCCTGATGCGCGCGATTACGCGCTCGGAACCGGTTCCGATCTTTGCCGGGGGCCGGATGCAGCGCGACTGGACCTACATCGACGACGTGATCGCGGCCGTGGCGGCTGCCGTCGAGCGGCCGATGGGCTATGAGGTCATCAATCTCGGTCTCGGCGCTCCGATTCCGCTCAACGACTTCATCGAGGGGATCGAGTCCCTGGCGGGCCGGAAGTTGATCCGGGTCGACACCCCGGCGCCTGCGAGCGATCCGCCGATCACCTTCTCCGACAACGCGAAGGCGCGACGCCTGCTCGGCTTTGATCCGAGCGTGTCCGTGCGCGAGGGCCTCGCGCGAACCTGGGAGTGGTTCCGGGCACAGGGCGGGGGTTCTGACCCTTGACCCGGGCGGAGAAGGCCCGGCGCATCGAAGTGATCCTCGATGAACTCTTCCCGGGGCCCGCGATCCCGCTCGAGCACCGGGACCCGTTCACGCTGCTGGTCTCTGTGCTGCTCTCGGCGCAATGCACGGACGAACGCGTGAACAAGGTGACGCCCGAGCTCTTCGCGAATGCCGCGTCCCCCGATGCCATGGTCAGGCTCGGGGTTGCGAAGGTCCGCCAGCTGATCCGTTCCTGCGGGCTGGCACCCCAGAAGGCGAAGGCGATCGTCGCGCTCTCGCGGATCCTGGTCCGCGCGCACGCCGGCCAGGTCCCCAAGCGCTTCGAGGAACTCGAGGCGCTGCCCGGCGTGGGGCACAAGACGGCCAGCGTGGTGATGGTGCAGGCGTTCGGCGAGCCGGCCTTTCCGGTCGACACCCACATTCACCGACTCGCCGGACGCTGGGGCCTCTCTCGCGGGACCAGCGTGGTGCAGACCGAGCGCGACCTGAAGCGACTCTGGCCGCGCGAAGCCTGGGGGCGCCTGCACCTGCAGATCATCTACTTCGGCCGCAACTGGTGCCCGGCCCGCGGACACGACCTCGCCGGCTGTCCGATCTGTGCCTGGGCCGCTTCGGGGGCCCGGATCGCGCGTGAGACGAAACGTAGGCCTCGGGCTTCGCGAAGCCGACCCCGAAGCTCGGGCTAGGCGCTCGCGCGCCGAGGTCGCCACCGGAAGCGCGCCAGGTCCACGCGTCCGTGCGGCCCGAACTGGACGCCCTCTCGCTCCAGCAGTTCGCGCTGCAGTTCCCCGGCGTCCGGGCGGGGCGGGAGGCTAATCTCTCCGCGAGCGTTGATCACGCGGTGCCAGGGCAGGTCCGGATCCCGGAGTCGGTGAAGCGCGTAACCGACCTGGCGCGCGTGCCCGCGCAGTCCAGCGAGCGCCGCGATCTGCCCGTAGGTGGCGACACGACCGCGCGGGATGCGTCGTACGCTCCGGTAGATCCGGGTATAAGTCTCGGAGCCCCCCGGTCGCTTCACCGCGCCGCGCTCAGCTCCCGAAGTGGCGCTTCAGGAACTGCAGGATGCTCTGGTTCGTCTCGAACGGCTTTTCTTGCTGTGTCCAGTGGCCGCACGCGGGAATCAGCCGCCTCTCGAGTCCCGGAACGTGGGCTTCCATGCCCTCCGCGAGCGCCGGGGGCAGGGCGAAGTCGTGCTCGGCCGAAATCATGAGTGCCGGGAGCTCGAGCTTTTGCGGCAGGCCGGCGGACTCTTCCCAGTTTCGATCCATGTTGCGGTACCAGTTGATTCCGCCCGTGAACCCGGTCTCTTCGAAGCTGCGCACGAACACCTCGAGATCGTTCGGGCCGAGGAGTGGTGTACCCAGGGGCGGCTCCTCCGACTCGATGCTGTCTGCCAAGTTCCGCATCTCGCGCCCTGCGATGTCTGCCGGGCGAATGCCTTTGCGCATGAGGCGCTCGAATACGCGGGGCACGTTGGCCGCAAGTCGGCGATCGGCGTCTCCCAACTTTTGGAAGTGCACGATGTAGTGGTTGTCTCCGGCCGCGGCACGCAGCATCTCGAGCGGGGGCGCGGGTCCGCGAGGAATGAACGGGGTGTTGATGCCGATCACGCCCGCGGTGCGTCCCGGATGGCGCTGGGCCATGGACCAGACAACCATGCCGCCCCAGTCGTGGCCACAGAACACGGCCCGCTCGAGTTCCAGGGCATCGAGCAGACCCGCAAGGTCGCCGGTGAGCTGCTCGAGCGAGTACTGATCGACTGCGTCCGGGCGCGTGGTCTGCCCGTAGCCGCGTTGATCGGGTGCGATTGCCCGAAAGCCCGCAGCGGCAAGCGCCGGAAGCTGGTAGCGCCACGAGTAGGCAAGCTCCGGAAACCCGTGCGAGAAGACGACCGGAAAGCCGCTGCCCTGTTCGTAGACGGCCATTCGGATTCCGTTCGTGTCGACGAAATGCGGATCGGGAAATCTCGGGCTCACGCGCCGGCTCCTGTCGGTTCCGCATTCTCGCTGCGGGGCGGCAAGCGGTCCAGCGGCTTGCTCAGGTTCCGATTCGAAGTAGCCGGAGCAGGGGCCCCTCCGGGTCGCGGTCCCCCCTCAGGTCGACCCGTGCCTGGAGGCTCCAGTGGTTCTCGTCGTCAGAGTCGAGCAGCACCTGCTGCACCTCCCAGGTATGGCTGCCGGTCGCGCGGAGCGTGGAGTACTCGCTGAGTCTCGCGCGGCCGTTAAACACGAGGCTCTGGTGCTCCAAATGGAATGGCGCGAGCGCTTCTTCGAAGCGGGCCTCGCTCCAGAAGTTCGCCGGATCGGGGTGCACGCAGCGGCTGGCTTCCTCGAAATCGGCCGCAGCGAGTGCGCGCACCAGTCGGTGGAGTTCCGCACGCACGCGTGCAGCAAAGGCCTTCGGGTGCCGAGCGAGATCTGGCGGAGCTTGCGTGGGCTCAGCCGCGCTCTCGAGACGTTCGGGATCGAGCAGCCGCTCCCACTCCTCGAGCAGGCTCGAGTCGATCCGGGCCAGCGTATTTCGGAGGTAGGCCAGGATGTCGAACACGCCCTCGGAGCGCGCGCTCTCGGGAACGCTGCGCGCCAGCGTATTGTGCACCTGGCTCAGATAGCGAAGCAGTACGCCTTCGCTGCGCGCGACCTGGTAGCGGTTCACGAAGCCCGAGAAGCTCGCGTAGTCCTCGTACATCTCGCGCGCGACCGACTTCGGACGGATGCTCTCGTGCGCCACCCAGGGATGCTTTCCGGCGAAAATCTCGAAGGTCTGGTACGCGAACTCGGCGTTCGGCTTCGGGTAGCTGACGTCGTCCACGAGCGCGATCCGTTCCTCGTAGGGAACGCCTTCCGCCTTGAGCCGCGCGATCAGGTCGCCTCTGGCTCGATCCTCCTGCCTGTAGAGAATCGGGGAAGGGTTTTCCATGATGGATTCGACCACGCTCAGCACGTCGGTCGGGTACTCGGCGGAGTCCGAATCGAGGGTCGAGACGGCGTCGACCAGGTACAGCGAGAGGGCGTGATGGAGCGAGAAGTCCCGCTGCAGATCGGCGTTGACGCAGACCCGGCGCTGGCCGCGCTCCGGATCCACGACGACATCGAGAATCCCGGCCCGCCGGAGCGACCGGAATAGCACCGCCGCCTCGCGCCGCAGTCGCTGGCGCGAGCGCTCGCTCTCGTGGCAGAGGTCGATGAGTTCGATCAGCCCGCGGTAGCCGCTCGTGGATCCTGCGGCCTCGTTTCGCTGTAGCACCTGCACGAGCATCCCGTGCGAGAGGCGAAAACGCGAGACCAGCGGCTCGGGCGGGCGCGAGACGAGCTTCTGGAACGTGTCCCGATTCCAGGGAACGTAGCCGCGCGGCGCCTTCCTCTTCTGGGTCCGTCGCCCGCCCGAGCCACGCGCGCTCTTCTTCTGGTTGACGATCACATGCTCGGGGGCCTGGCAGACCACGCTGCCGTATTCGTCGAACCCCTTCCGGCCGGCGCGTCCCCCGATCTGCTTGAAGTCGCGGGCGCTCAGCACGCCGACCCGCTCGCCGTCGTACTTGGTGAGCCGCGTGAAGAGCACGGTTCGGATCGGAATGTTGACGCCCAACCCGAGGGTGTCGGTGCCACAGATGACTTTGAGCAGCGCCCGCTGGGACAGTTGCTCGACGAGGCGGCGGTACCTGGGAAGCAGCCCCGCGTGGTGCACGCCGATCCCGTTGCGCAGGAAACGTTGGAATTCCCGCCCGTAGGGACTGTCGAAGCGCGCGCCCTCGATCAGTTGCCCAATCCGGCCCTTGTCCTCCTTGCTCGAGACCCGGATGCTCGTGAGCGACTGCGCCAACTCCCCGCATTCGCGCTGGGTGAAGTTGACGACGTAGATCGGGGCCTTCCCGTCGCCGAGGAGTTCCTCGATCGTCTGTTGGATCTGTGTCTCCCGGTACTCGAAGTCGAGCGGCACCGGCCGCTCGTCGGACCAGACGTGGGTCACCTCGCGGCCGGTCCGTGCCCGCAGCCGTTCCTCGATCTTTCGGGTATCTCCGAGCGTGGCCGACATCAACAGGAACACCGAGCGGGGCAGCGCCAGCAGCGGGAGTTGCCACGCGATTCCGCGATCCCGGTCGGAGTAGTAGTGGAACTCGTCCATCACCACGTAGTCGGCGCGGGTGTCGTCTCCGAGGCGCAGTGCCATGTTGGCCAGCACCTCGGCCGTACAGCATAGGATCGGCGCTTCGGGGTTGATGCTGGCGTCCCCGGTCAGCATGCCGACGTCGGCGGCGCCGAAGTCGTCGCAGAGCGCGAAGAATTTCTCACTCGCGAGTGCCTTGACGGGAGAGGTGTAGAAGGAGCGACGGCCCTCACACATGGCCTTGAAGTGAAGCGCGAGCGCCACCAGGGATTTTCCGGATCCGGTGGGGGTGCTGAGGACCACGTGGCGCTCTGCCATGAGTTCCAGCAGCGCCTCTTCCTGGGCCGGATAGGGCTCGAGGCCGAGGTCTGTGAGCCATTCGAGAAACAGCGACAGGATCAGGTCGGGGTCGGAACTCCCTCCGGGGGGGATTCGGTCGCCCAGGGGCCGGGGGGCCGCGCCCGGCGGGGATTCGGCATCGCGGAGTTCGCTCATGCGACTCTGGACTCTAGCCCGCTCCCCTGCCGGAGGGGAGCATGTGGGCGGGGAGCGCCCGCTCTTTGGCCTGCTATCCGCCGATGGTTCGCATCCCAATGTAGGCGAGGTAGAGCACGAGCAGCACGCCGGCCTCGGCGCGGATGAGGGCGCCCCGCCGGTCGAGCGAGAACAGCAGCAGCAGCAGCGATAGGAGTCCGACCGCGAGCAGGTCGTAGATCCCGTCGGGCGGGATCGGGATCGGGATCGTGGTGGCGGTGAGGCCTCCCACCAGCAACAGGTTCAGGATGTTCGAGCCCACCACGTTCCCGATCGCGACCTCGGTCTGCCGGCGCGCGAGGGCGACGAGCGAGGTGGCGAGTTCGGGCAGGCTGGTCCCGACCGCGACCAGCGTGAGCCCGATCACGGCCTCGGAAATCCCGAATCCGGCCGCGAGCGAGACCGAGCTCGCCACTGTGATTTCGGCCCCGATCACCAGGCCCACGAGCCCGAGCCCGACCCAGAGCAGCGACTTTTTCCTACTGCGGCGCTGCTCGGCGCGTGCTGGTCTGCTCTCTGGACCGGCGGTGCGCTCGCGCTGGACCTCGTTCCAGGTGTAGTAGACGAACACGCTAAAGATCAGCAGCAGGATCAAGCCGTCGGCACGTCCGTACGCATTCGGCTGTCCCGAGAGCAGCTCGTCGAGCGCCAGCACCAGGGCGGCCGCCGTCGCGAGAAGCATCATCGGGATTTCGCGGGTCACGATTTGGCGCTTGACCTCGAAGGGCCGGATCAGCGCCGTCGCAGCCAGGATCAGGCCGATGTTGGCGAGGTTCGAGCCCATGATGTTCCCGAACGCGAGTTCGCCGCTTCCGCTCCAGGCCGCCGTAAGGTTGGTCGTGAGCTCGGGCGCGCTGGTCCCAAATGCAACGACCGTGAGCCCGATCGTGAGCGGCGAGATGCCGAGCGTGCGTGCCAGCGCGGAGGCGCCGCTCACCAGGAAATGCCCACCCCCGAGCAGCAGCCCGAGGCCGAGCACGAGCCCGGCGGCATCGAGAATCATGCGGCGCCGGGGAGGCTTTCGTCGCTTCTCCTCGCGACGACGACCCAGAGCGGGTCTGCACCCGCGGGAGAGCGATCCAGCAACTCGGGCCGCTGGTAGCCGCCCGCGCGCTCCAGGTAGTTCGCGAGTAGTCGCATGCGGTCCTCGGGCCCGAGCGCCTGCCAGACCTGGACGGCCTTGGTGGGAAACAGACGATGCGAGGTCGCGATCAGGTGAAGGCCCCCGGGCGAGAGCACCCGGCGGACCGAGGTGAAGACCTCGACCGGCCGAATCAAGTACTGCACCGAAACGGCGTTCACGACCGCGTCGAAGCTCTGGTCGGGGTAGGGCAGCTCCGGGTCGGAGTTCAGGTCATGTACGCAGCGTTCGTCGAGCCGGGGGTTCCGGTCCAGTTCCTGGCGGTTCATTCCGAGCCCCGCGACCCGCGCGTAGCGGACTTCGGACGGCAGGTGCGAAACCCAGGACGACATCAGATCGAGCACCCGGGCGCCCGCCGGAAGCAGCTCCCGGTAGAGCTCGGTGAGGGCCTCGATGGTGGCGTCGTCGATGTGGGTGACGAGTCGCGGCTCGCGGTAGAAGAGCGGGTCCGGCGACTCGTCGACACGCCGGAAGAGTTCCGGTCGGAGTTCTGGCTGATTCCGGTCCCCTCCCTGCATCAGGTGCCGCAGCATCCCCGATCGCGCGCGGTTCGTCGAGCAGCCCGGCCTGCGCGTGAGGCCGTCCGCGAACCGGAGCCCCGCGATCCCGAAGCCGGGCTCCGCGAGGCCTCGCCCGTCCGATCCCGGCGCCTTTGCGCGATCGGGCTTCATGGCCGATCCTCGGTCCCGGAATGCGGCTCGCAATCGCTCAGATCAACACCACCCTGGGGGATTTCGAGGGGAACCTCGGCCGGGTACGTGCGGGCGTGGAGCGCGCGCGCGAGGCCGGTGCTGACCTGATCATCTTCCCCGAACTCGCCACCTGCGGCTATCCGCCGATGGATCTGCTGGAGCGGCCGAGCTTTCTGCGGGAACAGGAGCGGATTCTGAACGCGGTTCGTGAACTAGCGCACGGCATCGCGATCGTGATCGGGGCCGTCGTTCCGGCGCCGGGGACGGAGTGGATTCGGCCGCTCGCAAACGCGGCCGTGGCGCTCGTCGAGGGGCGAGTTGCGCACGTGCAGGCCAAGACCCTGCTCCCGACCTACGATGTCTTCGACGAGGCTCGCTACTTCCAGCCGGCGGCCGAGCGCCGGCCCTGGGATTTCGCCGGCCACCGGATCGGCCTGGCGATCTGCGAGGACGTCTGGAGCGGCAGTTACTGGGGCCAGGACCGCCCCTATCCGATCGACCCGGTTGCGGAACTGGTCGGGGCCGGGGCGGAACTGATCCTGACGGTTTCGGCCTCACCCTGGCAGCAGCGAAAGATCGAGCTTCGAGACGCGTTCCTGACCGATGCCGCGCGGCGCCACGGCGTGCCCTTCGTCTTCTGCAACCTGGTGGGTGGAAACGACGAGTTGATCTTCGACGGTGCGAGCCTGGTGGCCGATCGTGACGGCCGTGTGGTCCACCGGCTGGCGCGCTTCGAGGAAGATTTCGGCGTCGTGGATCCATTCGAATCCGGGCGCCCGGAAGTCCCGGAGCTGGAGGCGGCCGACGCGTTGCTGGAGCGTGCGCTGACCCTGGGGGTGCGGGACTACCTGCACAAACTCGACCTGCCGACCGCCGTGATCGGGCTGTCGGGCGGGATCGACTCGGCCGTCACCGCGCACCTGGCCGCCCTGGCACTCGGCCCGGAGAATGTGACCGGGATCTTGATGCCCGGACCCTTCTCGTCGGATCACAGCCTCTCCGACGCGCACTCGCTCGCCGTTTCGCTCGGCATCGTGACGCACACGGTGCGGATCGATACCATTTACAAGGACTTCCTCTCCGAGTTCGCGGCGCTCTTCGGCCCCGAGAAGAACTACGGTTTGACGCAGGAGAACATCCAGGCCCGGATCCGGGGGGCGCTGCTGATGGCGGTGAGCAACCGCGAGGGCCGGATCGTGCTCGCCACCGGCAACAAGAGCGAACTCTCGATGGGCTACACGACGCTTTACGGGGATCTCGTGGGCGGCCTCGCCGTCCTCGGCGACGTACTCAAGCGCGACGTCTATCGGCTCGCCCGGCGCGCGAACGCGGACGGTGAGCGGATCCCGGAATCCTCGATCCGCAAGCCCCCGTCGGCTGAACTCGCGCCCGATCAGAAGGATTCGGATTCGCTGCCCTCCTACGAGGTGCTCGATGCGATTCTGGAGCAGGCGGTTGAGCAGGGACGCTCGGCCGACGAGATCGAGGCTCCGCCCGGGGTTGACGCCGACACGGTGGCGTGGGTGTTGCGGCAGCTCGACCTGAACGAGTACAAGCGCCGGCAGGCGCCCGTGGTGCTGCGCGTGAGCGGCAAGGCGTTCGGGAGCGGACGCCGGATTCCGATCGTGCAGCGGACAGGCTCGGGCGCATGAGCCGAAGCGAGAAGCGCGCGCGCGGTCCCTTTGGGCTGGGGCCCGGGCTGCGGCTCGGAGTGGGGTTCGGCGCGAGCCTGGCGTTCGCGTGCGCGCTCTCGGTCGAGCGACCGCCCGAAGCGCGCGATTCGGATCCGCGTGCGGAGACCCCGCAGGCCCCGGAGGACGGTTTTGCCGCGCTGCGCATCACGACGGCGCGGATTCGGGGCCTCGAGTTCCTGGAGCCCGTGGCGATTCACGAGGTCGCGCGCGACGACGTATTGGAACTGGTTCGTTTCGAACTCGAGGAGGCCCAGCCCGCGAGCTACGCGGAAGCTTCCCGCGATGCCTACGCCGCACTGGGCGTGCTGCCGGTCGACATCGACCTGATCGACACCTGGCTCCGCCTGCACCACGAACAGCTGATCGGAATGTACAGTCCGAGCCGCCGCGCCATGTTCGTGGTGGCCCAACCTGCGCAACCCGACGGCTACGCAGCCGAGGTCACGGTCACGCACGAGATGATTCACGCCCTGCAGCACCAGCACTTCGAGCAGACGGTGGCCCTGCTGCGCGGGCTTCGCCGCAACGACGACGTGCTCACGGGGATTTCGGCCGCGATGGAGGGCGATGCCTTCCTGTCGATGTTCGCGGGTTCTTCCGGGCCGGTCTTCAAGCGCTCGCTGGAGACCGCGAAGCGGCTGCGGCGGGGAATGCTGGTCGAACTCAGCGATCCCACCGGAAATCTCGCGTTGGTGCCGCGGCTGCTGCGCGTGTCGCTCGTTTTTCCCTACGCCCACGGCGTGGTGATCGCGGCCCGCGCATACGGGGGCGAGTCCTGCTCGTCGTGGCTTCCGGTCGAACTCTGGGCGCCGGCCTGGTGCCGCGGCAACCGGGGGCTCGACCGCATGCTCGAGAGTCCTCCGCTCTCGTCCGGGCGCGTACTGTTCCCGGATCAGCGCGTGAGCGTCGAGTTCCTGGATCTCCCGCTCGACGCCCTCAGCGCGCAGCTCCGGGGCCGCGGCTGCACGCAGGTCTTCGACAACGTCGTGGGCTCGATGACGCTCGGGGTTTTGCTCGAAGACTTCCGTGCACCCGACGCCGAGATCGAGGCGTTGCTGCCCGCGTGGCGCGGCGACCGCTTCGCCTACCTGACTTGCCCCGAAAGCCGCGAGTTCGCCTGGCTCAGCCGCTGGGACACCGCGGAGTCCGCACAGCGCTTCGCGCGCGTCTACGCCTCGATTGCGCCGGCGCTCGCCGCAGACAGGCTCAGCGCGCCGCCCCGGGTTCACACGGCCGGCCGGAGCGCCCTGGTGCTGACCCAGGGCCTGAGCGCGGCTCGAGATCGGATTCTCGCGGGAACCGAGACCCGTGCGTACGAGAGCTTTCGCGACTGGGTCGAGGACGATTGCTTTCCGGAGTCTCCGTGTCCGGCCGCGGCGGACGTGATTGTGCGCGCAGCCGTTCCCGGGCTCAGCCCGGGGGACGCCTCGCCTGAATGAGGCGCGATGTGCAGGCGCCCGGGCGCCTGCAGGAGGATCAAAGCTTGGCACTTCAAATTTTTCTGGTTCTTTCCGCACTCATCTGGCTCCCCTACGGGATCTACTGCTTCTTCGTGCCGGAATCACTGGCTGGGTCCGCGGGTCTCGGCGCGATGACCGCCACCGGGACCACCGAACTTCGGGCCATGTACGGGGGCCTGCAGGCCGCGATCGGGGTGATGGCGGCGATCGCGGTGTTTCGGGAGTCTCTGCGCCGGCCGGCGTTGGTTTCGCTGGCTTTCCTGACCCTGGGCCTGGGTGCCGGGCGCCTGCTCGGTCTCGCGCTCGACGGCGAGGTCACGAGCTACACGGGTGGCGCGGTGGTCTTCGAATTCGCATCGGCCGCGGCCGCGATCTGGTTCCACTCGCGCGAGGTGGCCGCGCCCTCGATCCAGCCCAGGGCGTCGTAGCGCGCGCGGGAGCGGAGAGCGGGCCGGGGCCCGGGTTGCTTGCCCTCGAGTTGCCCGGGCGGCCTCGACTGGTAGGCATCCGCCGCCGCACTAGACTCCCAATGGGCGCCCGTAGCTCAGCTGGATAGAGCTTCGGATTTCTAATCCGACGGTCGCAGGTTCGAGTCCTGCCGGGCGTACCACTGGCTGCAGTTCCGGTCCTCTGCCTGGCGCCGCGACGTCGTGGCCGGCGAGGATGACAATTCTCGTCCGGCTGCTCAGAATGCGACTTTTCGAGGAGGGGCGCGAAGATGAGTATCGAAGGCAGGTGTTATTGCGGGGCCGTGCGCTACCGCGCGGAGGGTGATCCCGGGTTTCGGGGACAGTGTCATTGTCGGGAGTGTCAGTACATTTCGGGCGGGAACCCGAACGTGTTGCTGGCCATGCCCGAGGCCGGCTTCAGCTATACCAAGGGCGCGGCCAAACAGTTTCAGCGGAGCGATCTCGACAATCCCGTCACGCGCGAGTTCTGCGCCGACTGCGGAACGCACATTCTTTCGCGAGCGCCGGGCATGCCGGGGAGCGTGATCCTCAAGGTGGGCACGCTCGATGATCCGGGCGTATTCGGCGCGCCGCAGGTAGCGATCTTCACGGTCGACAAGCAGAGCTTTCACCACATTCCCGACGGAATCCCGAGTTTCGAACGCACTCCGGGATAAGCCCGGGCACCCGGGCTAGGCTGCGGCGTCGGGCGGGCTGGCTGGGCACGCCCGAGAACGCCCGGTCCAACTCAGGCCAAAGCAGATGAGGAAGGCGAAGGTCGCGTGGGCGTAGGAACCCGCGAGCGTGAGGCCGTCGCCCGAGTGGATGAGTAGCGGCGTCAGGCTGGCCGGCAAGAAGTAGGCCAGCAGCAGGAGTTCCCGCCAGCGTCGGAGCAGCGTGAGCGCGACCACGAGCGGCAGGATCCACCAGCCCGAGAAGGGCAGGTCTAGGAAGCGCGTTCCCACGGCCAGCCGAAGCGGCGGGGTCTCGGAGAGGATTCGCAGCGTTCGCTTCCCAAGAATCGTGAGATACCAGAGTGGATCACCCGCGACGTCCGAAACGACCTTGTCGCGGACCACGATGTTGTAGGAATCGAGTGTCTCGGGTCGAATCCGATACTTCTTTCGGGGTGTGTGGTAGTCGAGCAGGAAGTAATTTCTAAACCCGAGCTGAGCCGGCAGTCGGTAACGGGTACCGAAACGTCGATTGACCTCGGGAATCGCGAAACTGAATGCGACTCCATCATTCCAGCGATACCCGTACTTCTGATCGAAGTCGCCGAGACCGCACCAGACCGCGTGCCAGAGTACGTGGTGTGAGTTCCAGGTTCCGTCGAACGGGATCCCCCCGGCCTGCGCCACGATCCGATGCGCTTCCTGGAACTTCGTGTCCCAGTAGTTCGTCCAGACGCTTGACGTGATTCCGAAGGAAAGGACGAAGACAGCGAGCAGGGCCGACCGTCGGCGCCAGCCACCCCAGGCAAAGAGGTAGGTGGCGACGACCGGGATTGCGGCCAGAGCCGGCTCACTGCGGACTTCTCGAACCGTCGCGAGGAAGAGCCCCGCGAAAGCTGCGAGCAGCAGCGCACCCCAGCCTTTCCAGCGTCCCAGAATGATCGGCGCGTGCAGGGCGAGCATCAGGCACGCCACCGGGGTCGCGTAGGCGAAGACATTGTTGACCGCGTAGAGGTTCCATAACTGGAACGGGTTCGAGCCCAGAACCAGGATCAGGATCGAACCCAGGAGGCGGTGCTGGAGGAGGCTGAGCGAGACGAAGAGCGCCAGCAGAGAAGCGATCCCCAGGAGCCGATTAAAGGGCATGAGAGAGGCTTCCCATGGGGCTCCCCCCCGCCACACATGCGGGTAGAGAAGGAAGATCTTGGCGAGGTCGCCGGTCCTCACGTATACGCCCAACTCGTTTACGAGTTTCGGATTGGACCCGAGGCTGCGCTCTGCGGCTTCCTGGCTCCAGACCGCAGAAGTTTCAAGGTCCTCGCTCGCGACCGGAAAAACGCCCGTGTAGTACAGGTAATAGAAGAAACGAACCCCGGCGAACGGGTAGTATCCGTTCAGTTTGCTGCTGACCCGGTAGGTCGAATCCAGAGAACCGGCTGCCTGGATGAAGCTGTTCTGCCACGCGACGATCAGGAGCGCGCCGACAATCAGGAAGATCAGAGATCCGGTGCGGCCGAAGCGCAGCCAGTTGGGGTCGCTACTCCGGAGCAGCGCTCGGCGGGGCTCTCGTTCCGGCGGGTCCATGCGCCATCGGACGGTACCAACCGCGCGCAGGCGCAGCAATCTGCCCGGAGGCTTCGGCCGGGTTTCCCGGCGTGGAGATGTCCGGCCTCAATCCCGAGCAGCGCTGCTTTTGCAACCGCGCGGGGCGGCAGCGATTACACTCCCGGATCGGGAGCGCGCGTGTGAAATTCGGGGTTCTGCAATTCTTCAGCTGGCCGGAGCGGCGCGTCCCGCTCCAGACGGTGTACGCACGGGCGCTCGAGCGCATCGAGATCATGGACCAGAGCGGCTACGACGCGGTCTGGCTCGCGGAGCATCACTTTACGGGCTACAGCGTCTGCCCCTCGGTCCACCTGATGGCGCTGCAGGCGGCGTCGCGCACAAAGAATCTGCGGATCGGCACCGCGGTTTCGCTGGCCGCCCTCTACCATCCGCTGCGACTGGCCGAAGAGGTAGCGCTGCTCGACGTGCTCACCGGCGGTCGCATCAACTGGGGTGCCGGCCGCGGCTTCGATCCGGCGGAGTTCCGGGCCTTCGGGGTTCCGGTCGAGGAGAGTGCGGCCCGCTTCCGGGAGGCGGTCGAGATCGTGCTCGCGGCCTGGCAGAGCGAGCGACTCAGCTGGCAGGGCAAGTACTGGACCTTCGAGGACCTGGAGGTGTTGCCCAAGCCTCACCAGGACCCGCATCCCCCGGTTTGGGTCGCGGCGACCTCGAGGTCGGCTGTCGAGTGGGCGGCCTCGCGCGGATTCTCGATTCTGATGGATCCCCACGCCACGCACGCGGAACTCGCGCGCAAGCGCGAGTTCTACCGCGAGAGTCTCGAGGCGAACGGCCACTCAATCGCGGGTCGCGAACTCCCGATGGCGCGACTGTTCGCGGTGGCCGAGACCGACGCCGAGGCGGAGGCCGTCGCGAGACGTGGCGCGGCCTGGACGGTCGGGGCCTACGTGAACCCCGAAAAGTCTTCGGGCCACGCTGTGGGCGCGGATCGCCATTTCACCGAGCCCGTGCGTGACCCGGTCGAGCGCTATCTGGATGGCGTGATCGTGTACGGTACACCGGAACGCGTCATCGATCAGTTGCGCGCGCTCCGCGAAGAGATGTTCCTCGACTCCCTGCTCTGTGCGCATCTCAGCCACGCGTCATTCGAACTGTTTACGGAACGCGTACTGCCCGCCTTCGTCTGAGCCCCGGAGCCAGGCCCGGGAACCGCGCGCGACCGGAGAGGCGCCTGGATTCAGGGTCCGGGGCCCGGGCCCCGGGCTCCAGCAGCGGGCGCCGGCCGGAAGCGCTCGCGCTGCAGCCGTTCGAGCAGCCTGCGCGCGTCCCGGGGTGTTCGCAGGTGTTCCAACTCGAGCTGCCGGAACTCGGGCCGTTGGAGCTTTGGGGGGATCTCTGCCCGGCGCCGGGCATGCGTGTTCCAGGCCCAGCGAATCGGGTGTTCGGGATCGGGCCAGCGTCGAAAATCCTCGCGGTTCCCGGTGCCCGGCCAGAGCTCCTGGCCCGAGATCGCGCGTGCGACCGAACGCGTGATGACCTGGACCATGACACGGGGCCGGCCGTAATCCAGCCAGACCAGGTGAGTCGCACTTCCGAGAATCAGGTCGTCGACGCTGGAATAGCTTCCGCAGATCACCCACTCGGGCCCGGAGGTGGCCGTCTGGACGCGCCTGCGGAACTCGTCCAGATCTTCGTGGGCGAGGTCCCGCCAGCCCGGCTCCCAGTTGAGCGCGTCGAGCTCGATGTGCGGGATTTCGAGGACGCGCGAAATCCGCTGGCCGAGCGTCGTCTTCCCGGATCCGGAGGTCCCCTTGATCGCGATGCGCAAGCCTCTGACCCTCGTTCTGACCCGCCGGCGCGAAGTGTAGCGCCGGCGGGTCCGGGGTGCGGGCCCGCGCTATGATCGGGGCCGCTCGGTCGGTCCCGCGGGGCCCGGCGGGCGTCGAGGTCTCGGGTGCCCAAGCTGCGGATTGCCAGTTCCAAAGAATGGCTCGAAGCCGTCCTCGGAGACTTCGATGCGTTCCTGATCGATCATGCCGGTTGCGAGCGCAAGGCCTCGGCCACCGCGCTGTCGCTGGTGAGCCACTACCCGGACCGCCGGGAACTGGTACAGGCGATGGCGCTGCTCGCGCGCGAGGAACTCGAACACTTCCACCAGATGCTCTGGCTGCTGCAGTCGCGCGACCTGGTGCTGCAGCGCGACGAGAAGGATCTCTACGTGCAGAGCCTGCGCCGGGAAATCCGCAGCGGAGCCGACGACTACTTTCTCGACCGGCTGCTCGTGTCCGGCATCGTCGAGGCGCGCGGCTGCGAGCGCTTCGGACAGCTGGCCGAGGCACTCGAGCCCGGGAAACTTCGCGACTTCTACCGCGAGATCTCGCGTTCCGAATCCCGGCATCACGCGGTGTTCCACCGGTTGGCCCGTAGCTACTTCGACTCCCCGGTCGTTGAGCAGCGCCAGTCCGAGCTTCTGGATCGCGAAGCCGAGATCCTCCAAGCGCTCCCGGTGCGCCCCGTCGTGCACTGATCGCTCCGCATGCGCGCCGCGTCCGGAAAGGCCGAGCGGAAGTACCTGGCCGAGCATGCGGAGCCCGAAGCCAGGCTCTCGGCAGCGTTCGACGGCGGCGCGCAGGCTTACGGACACGTCCTGGTCATCCCGGCTTCCGGGGAGGGCCCGGAACTCGAGCGGGCGCTTTCGAGCATTCCCGCCGGTCCGCTCGGATCCGTGCTGACGATCCTGGTGGTCAACGCGACGCCCGAGGCACCGGCCTGGGTACACGAAGCCAACGCGCAGACTCTGGCGGGGATCGGGCGCGAGGGGAGGGCGCTGCAAACCCTGGCCCCCAATGCCGTGCTCTACCCGCACGCGCGCGGCGCCCTGCTCGTGATCGACCGCGCGACCGCCAAGCACCGGCTTCCCTCAGGTCAGGGCGTGGGTCTGGCGCGCAAGCTCGGGACGGACCTGGCGCTGGCGCTCGCGGCGGTCGGCCGGGTCGCGTCGCCCTGGCTTCACGCGAGCGATGCCGACGTCGAGTTTCCCGGTGACTACTTCGACCAGGCCGGCGAAGCGCCGGATCTGTCGGTCGCGGCCCGCCTCTACCGCTTCCGCCACCTGCCGGGCCCGGATCCCGGAACGCACGAGGCCGCGCTCCAGTACGAGGTGACGCTTCGCTACTACGTGCTGGGTCTGCGCTTCGCGGGCTCGGCCTACGCGTTTCACTCGATCGGGAGCACGCTGGCGGTGCACGCGGGCGCCTATGCTCGCGTTCGGGGATTCCCGCGCAGAACCGCAGCCGAGGACTTTTACCTGCTCAACAAACTCGCAAAGGTGGGCCGAATCGAGACGTTGCGGGGCGCGCCGATCGGACTCTCCTCCCGGGTTTCTACGCGGGTTCCCTTTGGGACCGGCGCCGCGATTGCACGCATGCTCGATCGGGGGGACCCGGAACCCGCGACCTACGATCCGCTGCTGTTTCATCATCTCCGCGTCTGGCAGGCCGCGCTCGAGCGAGCCGTAGCTCGGCGCGGCTCCACGCCGGAGTCCGAGCGTGAACTCGCGGACTCGGTCCGCGGGATCTCCGAGGCCGACGCCCGCGTCGATCCGGAACGCCTGCTCGAAGCGCTCGACGAGACCGGCGCGCTCGGCGCGGCGCGCTCCGCGCTGGCGGCGCCGACGCGCGCCGTGGCCGGCCGCGTTCGCGACGCCTTCGATGGTTTTCGTACGCTCAAGCTGCTTCACGCGCTCCGCGACCGCGGGCTGCCGGACCTTCCGCTGCGCGAAGCCCTGGGCCGCGCCGGGTTCCTCTCGCTCCCGGAACCACCGGAGCGGACGCCGACCGGAGCGCTTGCGTTCCGGATCGAGGCACTCGAGTACGCGACCTCGGATGCCCCGGGTCCCGCCGCTTCGAGCCGAGCATCCGGTCCGTGATCCCGGTCACGACCGCGACCGGGTCTCTATTCAGGGCTGGTTGCGGCCGTTAGGATAGCGGCGTGAGTCAGGCCAAAGTCACCGCTGCGGACGTCCGGGCTTCGCTCGGGCATCCCGTGATCGATGCGGACGGGCATCTGGTCGAGTACTGGCCCGAACTCGACCGTTACCTGCGGGCCGAAGGCGTAGAGGCTGGCATGGGCGCGTTCCTGGCGACGGCCAACTTCGATGGATCGCCGGTATGGGAGACGCTCGACCCCGATGCGCGGCTCCGCGAGCGCGCCTACCGCAGCCCCTGGTGGGGATTTCCGAACGACGCGCGCGACCTGGCCACGGCCTCCGCACCGGAACTCCTCTACCGCAGACTCGACGAATTCGGCATCGACCTCGCCGTGTGCTACCCGAGCGTCGGGCTGCAACTCCCGGCGCAGCGCGACGACCGCCTGCGCCGGCTCGGCTGCCGCGCCTACAACCGCTACGCGGCCGACCAGTTTGAGGGGCTCTCGGACCGCCTGCTGCCCGTGGCCGTGATTCCGACCGTGACACCTTCCGAGGCGGTCGAGGAACTCGAGTTCGCGGTTCTCGAGTTGGGCTTCCGGGCCGCCATGATTGCGGGCTTTGCGGTCCGGGCCTTCGATGACGGCGGAGACCGCGCGGTCTGGATCGACAGCCTCGGGCTCGACAGTCTCTACGACTACGATCCGCTCTGGCGGCGGCTCGTCGAACTGCGAATCGCGCCCGCCTTCCACTCCGGCTCGATGGGCTGGAGCGGGCGCCGTTCGATCAGCAACTTCTCGTACAACCACATGGGAAACTTCGCCGGCGCCGGTGAGGCCACGGCCAAGTCGATGTTCTTCGGGGGTGTGTTCCACCGCTTTCCCGAACTGCGCGTTGCCTATCTCGAGGGCGGCGTCAGCTGGGCCGTGCAGTTGCTGGTGAGTCTCGTCGAGCACTGGGAAAAGCGAGGCCCGGCCGGGCTTCGAGAACTCGATCCGTCCGGGCTCGACGCGGCGCTCTTCGATCGGCTCGTGGCCGAGCACGCCGGAAGGCTCACCGCGCAGGAGGGCTGGGGCGAGACATTGAAGAAGACGCTCGACACCCGCGCGGTCGTGAACGATTTCGAGGCCGCCGGAATCAAGCGGACCGAAGACATCGTGCGCCAGATCGGTGAGCAGTGCTTCTTTGGTTGCGAGGCGGACGATCCGCTGGTCGGGCTCGCCTTCGACACGGCCCGGGTTCCGGGGGGCCGGCCGCTCGCGCCGGTCTTTTCTTCGGACATCGGCCATTGGGATGTGGCGCACATGCACGAGGTATTGCCCGAAGCGCACGAACACCTCGAGAAGGGCTGGCTCGATCGCGACCAATTCCGGGGCTTCATGTGCGACAACGTGTTGCGGATGTACACCGGCGCCAACCCGGAATTCTTCGCCGGTACGGTCCTCGAGGACTACGCGCTCGAACGAGGCGCCGGGAACCGGGAGGCTCGCTGATGTCAGCACCCACAGCCGCGGGCGAAGCATCGACGCGGATCACCGCTCCCGGCGGAAGCATGAAGGTCCTCCGCGGCGAGCAGCGCGAGCGCTACGAGTGCGACGGTTTCGTGGCGATCGAGGGTCTGGTCGGAAAGGACTGGCTCGAGCGGCTGCGCAGCGTAACGGAAGAGTTCGTGGAGAAGTCTCGCGCGCTTTCGGAATCGACGCCGATCTTCGATCTGGAATCCGATCACAGCGCCGAGGAGCCGCGGCTTCGCCGCCTCAGTTCGCCGGCCGACCTGCACGAGACCTACTGGGAGTTCGCGAGCCAATCGCTGATCGTCGATGTGGCCCAGGACCTGATCGGGCCCGACCTCAAGTTCCACCACGGCAAGCTCAACTTCAAGGCGCCGCGCGGGGGCGAAGAAGTGAAGTGGCACCAGGACATCCAGTTCTGGCCGCACACCAACTACAGCCCGCTCACGATCGGCGTCTTTCTGGTCGACGTAGAGCCCGGCATGGGAAACGTGGGCTTCATTCCCGGGAGCCATCTCGGGGAACTCTTCGACCAGTACGACGGAGAGCGCTGGGTGGGTTGTATCGCGGACCGGGACCTCGATCGCGTGAAGCTCGAGAGCGCGGTGTATCCCACGGGCCCGGCGGGAACGGTCACGGTTCACAACTGCCGGACCATCCACGGCTCCTTCCCGAACGACTCCGACCGCGTTCGTCCGCTGCTGCTGCAGACCTACTCCGCGGCCGACGCCTTTGCGTACACGACGCTGGTCAGCCGCAGCCTCCACGGCGATAGGTTGATTCGCGGCGAACCCGCGCGCTGGGCCCGGCACGATCCGAGACCGTGTCAGGTGGGGCCGAGCCGGGTCCGCACCATCTTCGAGGTTCAACAGCGCGAGACCTGAGCGGGTTCGCCGCGGCGGAGCGGTCGCGGCGAGCGGATCAGCGCTGCTCGAGCCCGCCGAGGATGATCTCGGTGATTGTGTCCGCGGTCTGCTTGGGTGAGCCCGCGACCGTGGCCGCGATCTCGGGACGCGAGAACTCCCGGCCAAGGCTGCCGAGCACGTGGGCGATGGCGGTGGTGTCGACGGGCGGGATCTGCCCTTCGGCAACCGCGCGGTCGAGCAGACTCCGAGCGACAGCGATCACGTAGCGTTCGTGGGCGTCCAGCATGCGCTTTGCGCCCGGGAGTTCTGCAAAATCCCGCGCGAATGCCGCGGCCTCGGGCTGGACTGCCTGGTTGGCAGCCTGCAGGTAGCTGCGCAGCGCTCCGAGCGGCGAAGTCGCGGCATCGAGGGCCCGGATTGCGCGGCGCCCGATCCGATGTAGACGGCGGTCGACCACGGTGAGCACGAGTTCTTCCTTGCTCGATGCGATTCCGTAGAGCGTACGCAGTGAGCAGTTTACCTGCGCGGCGATCTCGGCCATGGTGAGTTCGGCGAGTCCTTCCGCCGCGACCAGTGCCTCGAGTTCGTCGAGTAGCTGGCGCTGGCGGTCGCTCAGACGGCGCTCGGTCTTGGCGGCGAGCAGTGGCCTCGGCGCTGGCACCGCGGGCAGGCGCAGGCGTATGTCGGCCTCGGACTCCGCGGCTTTCACTCTCGCGCGCCTCCGCACGCGACGCCCGAGCGGGGGCTCGAGCCCGTCATCCCGCGGCCTCCGCCGCGGCGTCTCCCTCGGGGCCCGCGCCCTCGGGTGCCACGCTGAGGAGCAGCGTGCCGCCCTCGATCTGTTCGTCTACGGCGACGTACACCGCGGTGACGACGCCGTCTTCGGTCGCACTCATCGGGTGCTCCATTTTCATGGCTTCTAGGATTACGAGCGTCTCACCAGCCTTCACGGTGTCGCCGACACTCACGCGCAGTTCGATCACCTTCCCGGGCATGGGCGCGATGAACCCGCCCGCGGACTCGTCTGCACCCGGGAGCACGAAGCGGGGCAGGAGTTCGAATTCCAGGTCGCCGCGCGGCCCATGCACGATGATCGTGTCTTCGTCGCGTGTGAGCCGGGCTCGTCTTCGGATCCCCTCGAGTTCGAAGTCGATCTCGTCGGGGCTCCACGCGTGGAGCTGCGCGTGCGTACCATCGTCGAAGCGGAAGCGGCCATCGCGCTGCCTTCGATAGCGAACCCGGAGCTCGGCGCCGGCACGGGCCAGCAGGACCTCCTCGTCGGGCATGCGCGAGTTGCGCCAGCCGCTCGGCGTGGCGCGCAGGACCGATGCCGTCTCGCGGTTCACTCCCTGGAGCCAGAGTGCCGCGCTCCGGGCCGCTCGCTCGAGATCCTCTTCGGAGGGCACGAGCGTCCGAGCGGGTCCGACCCGCTCGATGAAGTCGGTGGTCGTATCGCCCGACAGGAATTCGGGCGTGCGCAGCGTCGCGACGAGAAAGTCCCGGTTCGTCGGGGTGCCGCCCAGGTGAGTTCGCTCGAGCGCGAGCGCGAGACGGCCAGCGGCCTCGGCACGGGTCGGTGCGTGAGCGATCACCTTGGCCAGCATCGGATCGAAGTCGGTTCCGATCACCGATCCGGCGATGACGCCGCTATCCCAGCGTACCTCCGGGTCGGCTGCGGGCGCGAAGGCCGCCAGCGTACCGGTCGCGGGCAGAAAGTCGTTTGCGGGATCCTCGGCGTACAGCCGGGCCTCGATCGCGGCTCCCAAGAGGGCGATGTCGGCCTGTTCGTAACCGAGCGCTTCGCCGCGCGCGATGCGCAGTTGCTCGCGCACGAGGTCGATGCCGGTCACGGCCTCGGTCACCGGGTGCTCGACCTGGAGCCGAGTATTGGCCTCGAGGAAGAAGAACTCCCCGGAGTCATCGTCGAACAGGAATTCGACGGTTCCGGCCGAGCGATACCGGAGTGTGCGTGCGAGCTTGAGCGCTGCTTCACCCATGCGTTCGCGCAGCGCGGCATCGACGCGGGGCGACGGTGCCTCCTCGAGAATCTTCTGGTGCCGGCGCTGAATCGAGCACTCCCGCTCGCCGAGGTGGACGAGGTTTCCATGGGAATCGCCTAGAATCTGGATCTCGATGTGCCGCGCGCGTGCCAGGTAGCGCTCGAGAAACACGCGGTCGTCTCCGAAGCCGGCTGCCGCTTCGCGCTGCGCCGAGGCCACGGCCTCGTCGAGATCTTCGGGAGCTTCCACCAGCCGCATGCCCTTGCCACCGCCACCCGCCGCGGCCTTGACCAGGAGCGGGTATCCGAGCTTTTCGGCCGCGGCCGGATCGGAGGTACCGGCCAGGATCGGCACCCCGGCCGTGTGTGCGAGTTCCTTGGCCGCGAGCTTGTCGCCCATGCGTTCGATGGTCTCGGGGGAGGGACCCACCCAGACCAGTCCGGCGGCCGCGACCTCGGCCGCGAATCCGGGATTCTCGGACAGGAAGCCGTAGCCGGGATGGATCGCGCCGGCCCCGGTCACGCGTGCGGCTTCGAGGATGGCCTTGCCATCGAGGTACGACTCCGGAAGGCGGACGGCCTCGTCGGCTTCGGACACGAACGGCGCCTGGGAGTCGGCATCGACGTAGACCGCCACGCACTGGATCCCCATCGCGCGCGCGCTGCGCATGACGCGCCGGGCGATTTCACCTCGGTTTGCAACGAGAAGTCGGGAAAAACTCACAGTCGAAACACTCCGTACCCCTCTGTGCCCTCGATCGCTTTGTTGCGCACGACCGAGAGACAGATCCCGAGAACGGTCCGGGTGTCCCGGGGGTCGACGATCCCGTCATCGCTGATTGCGCCTGACGCCTCGAGCGCCACCGAGCCCCGGTCCTGATCCGCCTCGACCGCGGCGACGAGCTTCGCGTCGGCTTCTTCATCGAAGGGTTCGCCCTTTCGGGCCGCCTGTCTGCGGCGCACGATCGACATTACTCCCGCGATCTGTTTTCCCCCCATCACGGCGATCTTGGCCGAGGGCCAGATGAAGGTGAAGCGGTTGTTGTAGGCACGGCCCGACATCGCATAGGTCGCGGCGCCGTAGGAGTTCCCAAAAATTACGGTCAGGTGCGGAACGGTCGAGTTGGTGACGGCGTTGATCATCTGCGAGCCCTTCTTGATTACGCCGGCCTGCTCGACCGCCTTGCCGACGACGAAGCCCGTGACGTTCTGCAGAAACAGCAGCGGTAGGTCGATCTGGTTGCAGAGTTGTACGAAGTGCGCGGCCTTCTCGGCCGAGCGGGGATCGAGCACGCCGTTATTGCCCAGGATCCCGATCGGATAGCCCTCGAGTTCGGCCCAGCCGCAGACGAGGGTGCTTCCGTAGCGCGGCTTGAATTCCTCGAAGCGGGAACCGTCGACAATCCTCCCGATCAGGTCGCGGACGTCGACGGGTCGGCGCAGGTCGGGGCTCATCAGTCCCAGAAGTTCCTCGGGGTCGAGGACCGGCTCGTCGAAGTCGGGCCGCGGCATGGGGCCGGGCTTGCTCCAGTTCAGATGTGAGACCACCTCGCGGCAGAGTCGGAGCGCATCGCGATCGTCTTCGGCTAAATACTCCCCGAGACCCGAAATCTCGGCGTGCATCTGGGCGCCGCCCAGCGTCTCGTCGTCGGACTCCTCCCCGGTTGCCATCTTCACGAGCGGGGGGCCCGCAAGGAAGATTTTGGATTGTTCCTTGACCACGATGTTGTAGTCCGACATGCCGGGCTGGTAGGCCCCGCCCGCGGTGGAGGAACCGAAGACGACGCAGACCGAGGGGATCTCGAGCTTGGAGAGCTCGATCATCTCGTAGAAGAAGCGGCCGCTCTCCGCGAAGTGCTGGGTCTTGGCGGGGCGTCGCCTCCTTTCCCCGTCCTTCGGTTCGTCCCTGGGTTGCATGCGCAGGTCCGCGCCCGCGGACTCCACGAAGCTCACATAGGGGATTCGGTTGTCGCGCGCGATCTCGATCGCGCGCATCCACTTCTTGCTGACGTAGGGCGTGAGTGCGCCGCCCAGGACCGTCGGGTCGTAGGCGAAGATCACGCACTCGACGCCCGAGATGACACCGATCCCGAGTACGGCTCCGCCCCCGACCGCGAAGTCGGAGTTGTAGCCCGCGATCCCGCTGATCTCGAGAAACGGACTGTCGGGGTCCAGCGCGAGGGCGACGCGTTCCCGCACGGGCAGTTTGCCTCGCTTTGCGAGTCGCTCGTGGTGGGCGGGGCCACCGCCGGCCTCGGCCTCATCGAGCAGGTGGTCGATCTCCTCCAGCTTCTCGAGCATCGCCGTGCGATTTTCCTGGAACTCCGGGCTGCGCGGGTTGAGCCTAGAGCGGAGGGGAGGCGCGAGGAGGGTCGTCTGCATGGGCTGCCGGCTCCTTCGGAAGCGACCCGGTTGTGAGAAACTCTCGGGGCCCCGCCTTCGGGTCGCGTTGACAGGCGGGCAGCGCGTAGGGTAACCAGGACCCCAGAATATTACCATGCCGGGGGGGGCGCGAAACCGGGGGTTCGGCAGGTCGGGCCGAGGCCGTCGGGATGCGATCCTGGAGGGAGAGACCGGTGAGGAGGCTGCCGGCCCCGGCGCATCGGCCCGGTTGCGGGAGGCAGGCAGGAATGCTGCAAGAAAGTCTGGATCTTTGTGCCGAGGCCGACGAGCTGCGCGCATTTTTGGGGACGCTCGAAGAAGCGGACTGGGAACAGCCCACCGGCTTCATGGACTGGACGCCCTGGGACGTGGTCGCTCACCTGCACTTCTTCGATCAGGTCTCGATGGTTGCGCTCGAGGGGCGAGAGGCTTTTGCGGAAAAGCGCGACGAACTCATCCGCAATGTCGGCAAGGGACGCACCAATGCACAGATCGCGCGCGAGTCCTACGGCCGGTTTTCTGCATCCGAATTGGTCACCCGCTGGTACGAGACCTGCCACGACATGGCGGCTCGACTCGGCGATTCCGATCCCAAGCGGCGTCTCCCCTGGTTCGGGCCCGATATGGGTGTACGGATGTTCACGACCGCGCGCTTCATGGAGACCTGGGCGCACGGGCAGGAGATCTATGACCTCAAGAAGCTGGCGCGCACGCCCACCGATCGGATCAAGAACGTCGCCGCGATCGGCATCCGCACCTTTGGTTGGACTTTTGTGAACCGGAAGCTCGAGATTCCGGGCGATCCACCCTACGTTCGGCTCGTTGCACCGTCTGGAGAAATCTGGGAGTGGAACGAGCCCAGCAACGACGAGAGTATCCAGGGCGAGGCCATCGATTTCTGCTATGTAGTCACCCAGGGACGCAACGTCGCGGACACCGCTCTCGAGGTGAAGGGTCCGGTCGCCACCCAGTGGATGGCCATTGCGCAGTGTTTCGCAGGGGGCCCCGTCGACCCGCCCGCACCCGGATCTCGCGTCGGCGCCTAGGAAAGGCGTCAAGAATCTCTACGAAGGAAGAGCAGTATGGATCTCGAGTTTGGTGAGCAGTACGAAGCGTTCAGACAGGAGGTCCGATCGTTTCTCGAGCAGCACAAGCCCGATCTGAGCGGCGCGCCGCTGGGCCGCAAGGCGCTCGTTGAATGGCTCTCCACGCAGATCGACCACGGCTACTGGGCGCGTACGATCCCCAAGGAGTACGGGGGCTACGGTGCGGAACCCAATCTACTCCACACGGTCATCATGGATGAGGAGTTCAACCGTGTCGGCGTCGGGCGCGGGATGCCCTCACAGGGTCCGTCGATGCTCGTTCCGACGCTGCTCGAACACGGCACCGAGGAGCAAAAGAAACGCTGGGTCGGTCCCACCATGCGCGGCGAGGTCCTCTGGTGCCAGGGCTATTCCGAGCCTGGAGCCGGCAGTGACCTGGCGAGTCTGCAGACTTCGGCCAAAGAAGACGGCGACGACTTCGTGATCAATGGTCAGAAGATCTGGACCAGCACTGCGGACAGGTCCGAGATGATCTTCGTGCTCGTACGCACCGAGACCGAAGCGCCCAAGCATTCGGGCATCAGCTACATCCTGCTGTCGATGGAGACCCCCGGGATCGAGGTACAGCAGCTCCGAACCATGGCGGGCGACATCGGCGAGAACAGCTTCAACCAGGTCTTCTTCAAGGATGTCCGTGTTCCCAAGGCCAACGTGGTCGGCAAGCGCGGCGAGGGCTGGCGGATTGCTAATACCACCCTCAAGCACGAGCGGAACTCGCTCAACGCGAACAGTGAGGCGACGCTGCTGCGCCTGATCCGGCTGATGAAGAAGGAGACCGTGAACGGTGTCTCCGCGATGGATAACCCGGTGTACCGCGATCGTCTGATGCGTCTGCAGGCCCGGGTACTCTCGATGAAGCACCACGGTATGCGCATGCTCACCTGCAGCCTCAAGCGAGAGAACCCGGGTGTGGCAGGTCTGATTACCAAGCTTCAGAACTGCCAGCTCAACTTCGACGTGGCCGGGCTTGCGATCGATGTCATGGGCGAACTCGGCGTTCTGTATGACCACTCTAAGTACGAGCGGGAGCGCGGCTACTGGCAGGCCCACTCTTTCTTCTCATTGGGTCTGATCATCGGCGGCGGCACGGCCCAGATTCAGAAGAACATCATCTCGGAACGCGGGCTCGGGTTGCCCCGGGAACCCAAGCCGGCGAAGGCCTAGCCGGGGAGACGGCATGGATTTCGGACTCTCGGAAGATCAGGTCATCCTCGACGAGACCGTTCGCAGCTTTCTGGCCGACAAGGTGCCGATCACCCGTGTGCGCGAACTGCGGGACGAAGCCTGCCCCAACGATCGCGCGATCTGGAAGCAGCTCGCGGAACTGGGCGTAACCGGAATCCTGGTACCCGAAGGATGCGGCGGCAGCGACCTCAGGCTGCTCGATGCCGCGCTGGTGGCGCAGGCGCTCGGTCACGCGGTGACGCCCACACCCTTTCTGAGCTCCGGCGTGATGCTGCCCGTGGCGCTCCGCGCGCTTGAAGGACCGCAGATCGGCGACTGGCTCAGCGGGCTCGCGGGAGGTGAGCTCGTCTTCGGCGTGGCGGTGACCGAACTCTTCTCGGTCCGCGAGCAGGCCGGTGTCAGCATTTCGGACGGGAAGCTCAGCGGCAAAGCGATGATGGCCATCGACACTTGCGTGGCCGACTGCATTCTGGTGGCAGTCGACTCCGAGACACTTGCGGTGGTGCGCCGCGACGCCGACGGGGTCGAGATCACGCGGCTTGTCACCACGGATGCGACCCGCTGCACCTCCGAGCTCCGGTTGGACGGCGTTGTTCCCGAAGCCGTATTCGAGGACGCGGCTAGAGCCATCGAGCAGTTGCTGCTGGCGGGCCGGATCGTGCTGGCGGCCGAGACCCTGGGTGCTTGTGAGTCGATGATCGAGCAGGCGGTGGCCTACTCGAAGCAGCGCAAGCAATTCGAGCGCGTGATCGGCTCCTTTCAGGCGGTTAAGCACATGTGCGCGGAGATGATTGCCGAACTCGAACCCGCGCGGTCGCTGGTCTGGTATGCGGCCCACAGTTTCGATTCGCTTCCGGACGAGGCTCCGCTCATGGCGTGCCACGTGCTCGCCCATCTTTCCGAGATCGGCCGGCAGATTTCGAGCATTTCCACGCAGGTGCACGGAGGAATCGGCTGGACCGACGAGCAGAACCTGCATTTCTGGTTCAAGCGGATCGGGGTGGCCCGTCACTTGCTCGGCGGGCCGGACTTCCTGCGTACGCGTGCCGCAGAAATCCAGGGGCTGACGGCGGTATAGTTGGCGTCGCTTCCACCAGAGAGGATCCCATGCATACCAAGCTCGCCAAAGATCTAGGACTCGAGTTCCCCATCTTCGCCTTTACGCACTGCCGCGACGTGGCGGCTGCGGTGTCGAAGGCAGGAGGTCTCGGCGTTCTCGGTGTGGCCGGACATTCGCTCAAGAATCTCGAGATGGAACTCGACTGGATCGAAAACGAGATCGGCGACAAGCCCTACGGAGTCGATCTGCTGCTGCCCACGAAGTTCGCCGGGAGCGATCGGGGTGGGTTCGACGCCGAGGAACTCGACGAGAGAATCCCGGAGGCTCACCGACGCTTCCTCGAGGATCTGCTCGAGCAGCACGGCGTACCCGCGTTGCCCGGAGATGTGAAGCTCCCGCCCGAGTTCGCGGTCGGTTACGAAAAGCAGCGCGACGTGATCGAGTTCGTGTTCAGCCGACGGATCAGCCTGATTGCGAGTGCACTCGGCCCGCCCCCGCCCTGGATGATCGAGACGGGTCGGGAGAAGGGCGTGAAGGTGGCGGCGCTTGCGGGCACGGTCGAGCACGCGCGCCGCCACGTCGAGGCCGGCGTCGACATCGTCGTGGCGCAGGGCTACGAGGCCGGGGGTCATACCGGGCTGGTGTCCACGATGGTATTGGTCCCCGAGGTCGTCGACGCCGTCGCTCCGGTGCCGGTGCTGGCGGCGGGCGGGATCGGAAACGGACGGCAGGTCACGGCGGCACTCGCGCTCGGCGCCCAGGGAGTCTGGACGGGTTCGGTCTGGCTCACGACCGAAGAAGCCGAGACCCATCCCGTGGTCAAGGAGAAGTTCCTGAAGGCCAGCTCGAGCGACACGATCCGCTGCCGATCGCTCACGGGAAAGCCCGCGCGCCAACTCCGCAGCGCCTGGACCGACGCCTGGAACGATCCCGCAAACCCGGATCCGCTGCCGATGCCGCTCCAGCCGCGGCTGGTCCGCGAGGCGCAGGCCCGGATCTCACGCATGGCGCACAAGTCCAAGGGCGCCGAGCAGTTGAGCAACTACTTCGTGGGCCAGATCGTGGGCTCACTCAACCACGTGAAGTCGGTGCGGAGCGTCGTGGAAGAGTTCGCCCAGGAGTACGCGGACACGATGGAACGGCTCGACGACTGGGCCGACGACTAAGGGCGGCTTCGAGGTCCGGCTCAGGCAGCCTCTCCAGCAGATCCCGGTGGCTCGGACGCCCGGGTCTACTAGAGTTCGCCCTTTTCCAGCAACTCGACCGGATCGAGGAGATCTACCGAGCCCAGATAGCCGCCCCCGGCTGCGATTGCGTCGTGGGCCGAGTAGCCGAGTAGTTCGAGGGTCTTTCGCGGGAGGTCGCGCGCGATCTCGAGCGGGGTCTCCAGGTAGTGGTTCGCTTCGGTCCTGAGCCAGCCGAGCACGTAGCTCATATGCATGCCGCGGCGGGTTCGGTCCTCGGTCCGGTTCGCACCGCCGCCGTGGATCGTGGATCCCAGGTAGACGACGGCCGACCCCGCCGGCATTTCTGCCGAGACCACGTCGCTCTCTTGCACCTCTCGCTCGTAGGGCCAGCGATGACTTCCGGGCACCAGTCGGGTGGCGCCGTTGGCTTCGTCGAAGTCCTCCAGCGCGATCACGGACGCCACCTGCAATTCCGGGTGGGGGCGCGGCATGTGGACCCAGACGAGTTCGTCGCGATGTAGATACTGAGCGTCCGCGCCCGGTCCGCGGTCCAGCACCGACGCGATGTTGAGTTGGTAGCGCGCGCACGAGGGTCCCAGGATCGCGTCGCAGACACCCAGCATGAGCGGATGGCAGAGCACTTCCGTGGCGAAGGTGCGGGACTTCGCCGCGATCCCGTTCAGGTGGCGGGTATGTTTCCCGAAGAATGCGTCGATCACCGGGTTGATGAAGCTCCGGTCCGGCTGTGCCGCTTCGATGAAGGGATCGAGTTCGGCGTTGAAGCGGGCCAGGAGTTCTCGGTCGAGGAGTTCCTCGACAATGACTCCGCCGTGCTCTTCGAGGGTCGCCACGATCTCGTCGACCGGGTCTCGGGCATCAACTCGCGGCAATCTGACAGCCATGTCGCTCTCCCTGTGACGCCGGTGGGGTGCTGGTCGCCGCGGCCATCTTAGCCGAGGCCCGGTGGCGCGGAATGGCCCGGAGCCCTGACTGGTATGCTGAAGCCCGTTTCGCCGAAAGAGGTGCGAGTGATGAAGGGTCGCGAGAACAAGGAATTCGAGATCCGGGGGATCAACCACCTGGCGCTGGTGTGCAAGGACATGGCGCGTACGGTCGAGTTCTACACCCAGGTCCTGGGCATGCCGCTGGTGAAGACGCTCGAACTTCCGGGCGGGATGGGCCAGCACTTCTTCTTCGGGCTGGGGAACGGTGACTGCCTGGCCTTCTTCTGGTTTCCGGACGCCCCCGATGCTGCGCCCGGGATTGCGTCTCCGGCGTCGCAGGTGGGCATGGGCTCGCTCACGACCGCACACGCGTCGATGAATCACGTGGCCTTCGACGTGCCCGCGGAGCGGATCGAGGTCTACCGCGAGAAACTGCGCGCGCGCGGCGTCGAGGTGACCGAGATCCTGAACCACGACAACTCGCCGCTCCAGGTGAGTCCCACCGTGACGGACGACGTGTTCGTCCGCTCGATCTACTTCTTCGATCCCGACGGAATTCTGCTCGAGTTCGCGGGCTGGACCAAAGAGTTCGGGCCTGAAGATGCACTGCACCAGCCCGCCACGGCCGCGGACCGCAAGCGCTATCTGTCCGGCGGCGGGGCGCGCAGCCAGGCTGGGTCCTAGACCGGGCTGCTGGCCAGCCGTTCCAGGGCCGGCGCCACAAGCCGGTCCGGCGTGAGCCGCAACGATAGGTTGCGGAGCGCACAGGCTGCGCGGTTCTCCCAGTGACCGACGCGGCCGATCCGGCGGGATTGGTTGCGCACGAAGCGTACCCGGCCGCGCCGGCGCGCGTGCCAGCCAGCGAGTCGCTCTGCCAGACGACCGCTCGCGGATAGCGCCTCGGCGAGTAGAACGCTGCTCTCGAGCGCCATCGCCGCGCCCTGGCCCATGTTCGGGGTCACGGCGTGTGCGGCGTCTCCGACGAGCACCACGCGGCCCCGGTGCCAGGCGGGCTCGACCAGGTCGGCCAGGTCGTTGTGAATCAGTTCGCCCGGGTCGCGCAGCCCCGCGAGTACGGCGGGCACGGCGCCCCCGAACTCTGCGAAGCGCGCGCGAAAGCGTTCGAGGCGGCCGCTTTCCGGGTCGGGCACGTTTGCGGGTGCGTTCGCGACTGCAAAACAGTACACGCGGTTTCGTGTGAGCGGCACCAACCCGAAGCGCAGGCCGTGACCCCACATCTCGCGCAGGCCGCTCAGTTCGATCGGCATCCGGGTGACCAGGCGCCAGCAGGTGTAGCCCGCGTAGGTTGCCGGTCGGACGCCGAACAGAAGGCCTCGGACCTGTGAGTGGATCCCGTCCGCGCCAATGACCAGGTCGAACTCGCGTTCCTGTCCGTCGGAGAATGCGACCTGGACGACGTCATCCCGCTGGCGGAGCGCGGTGAGTGTCGTTCCCGCTCGAAGCGAGAGACCGCGGCAGGCGCCGAGCAGCGTCTCGTGCAAATCCGCGCGGTGGATTGCGAGCGTCGGGCCGAAGCGCGCAGTCACGGGGCCCAGATCGGTGCGCATAAGAATGCTTCCCGAAGAATCCGTGACCGCGGCATCGGCCAGTTCGATTCCGAGTTCGCGGACCGGTTCTTCGAGCTCGAGCCTGCGAAGCATGGCGAGCGCATTGGGACTGAGCGCGATCCCGGCGCCGACCGCTCCGAAGGCCGGGGCCCGTTCCACGAGTTCGGGCGCGTGGCCGTGCCGGCGAAGCGCGGCCGCGAGCGAGAGTCCCGCGATCCCGCCGCCCACGATCAACATGCGCTCGGGCGTCATGCGGGCGCTCGCCGGCAGGGTCGTGCGCCAGGTCGCGCACAATCCTCTGGAACTGCGCTCTCTCGGGCCTTCATGGGCCTTGCTGCCTTCGTTGACTGGGGTCGTTCCCGCGTGACATCGTGCCATGAAATCTGCCCATCGACTTGGAGATCGCAAGCGCAGGAGGACCGCATGGACCCGCCCCTCAAGCTCGTCGGTGCGCCGGGCTCGCCCTACAGCCGCAAGCTCCGCGCGGTACTCCGCTACCGTCGGATCCCGCACCACTGGATCGTGCGCAGCTCTCCGTCGGACCGGGACATTCCACCGGTTCCGGTCTCGCTCATCCCGGTGCTCGTGTATCCCGGAGAGGACGGGGCGCCCGAGCGGGCCGAGATCGATACCACGCCGATCATCCGCGAACTCGAGAAGCGCTACGCGGAGCGCGGCGTCGTCCCCGCCGATCCCGCGCTGGCGTTCATCGACGCACTGCTCGAGGACTACGGCGATGAGTGGCTCACGAAGGCGATGTTCCACTACCGCTGGGCCTACCGGGCCGATATCGACAAGGCGGCTGCGATCCTGCCGCGCTGGGGCCGCGTGAACCTGCCCGATGACAGCGTGGCCCCGTTCTCGGAGATGATCGCGTCGCGCCAGATCGAACGCCTCTGGGTCGTGGGTTCGAACGAGGCCACCGGCCCCGTGATCGAGCGGAGCTACCGACGCCTGCTCGAATGCCTGGATCGACACCTGACGGTGTATCCCCACCTGATGGGCGAGCGACCGGGTTCCTCCGATTTCGCGTTCTTCGGACAGCTCACGCAACTGGTGCTCTTCGATCCCACGCCGGCGGCCGTGACACTCGAGACCGCGCCGCGCGTGCACGCCTGGGTCGAGGTGGTGGAGGATCTCTCGGGGCTGGCGGTCTCGGACGACGGCTGGATTTCGCGGGACGCGGTGCCCGACACGCTCCGAGCGCTGCTCGCCGAGGTCGGCAACGTGTATGTGCCGTTCCTGCTCGCCAACGCCGACGCGCTCAGCCGCGAAGCTGAGACCGTGGAGTGCGAGATCGACGGTCAGAAGTGGACCCAGAAGGCCTTCCCGTATCAGGGCAAGTGCCTGCGCTGGCTGCGCGACGCGTACGCCGCGCTCGCACCCGGTGATCGCGACTGTGTCGACGGCCTGCTGGCCGGCACGGGCTGTGAGGCGCTGTTCCGAGCATGAGTCTCACCAAGCGGATCCTGCTCTGGGCGATGGCGGCGTTCTACACCTACGCAGGTTTCAACCACCTGCTCAATCCCGACGTCTACGTGGCGATCATTCCGCCGGGTCTGCCCGGCCCGGAGTGGCTGAACGTCGGTTCCGGCCTGGCCGAGATCGTGCTCGGCGTGTTCATCCTCGAGCCCCGCGTGCGCGTGTTTGCGGCCTGGGGTCTGATCGCGCTGTTGATCGCGATTTTCCCCGCAAACGTCTACGTCGCGCTCGAGAACGTGGGCATATCCTCTGGTGAGCCCGGCACCGGTGCCGGCTGGCTCAACTGGGTCCGGCTCCCGCTCCAGGCGCTCCTGGTTCTCTGGGCCTGGTGGTACACGCGCCCCGACTCGGACTCCGGCCCCGGCCGGCTCTGAACTCCCAGCCGGGACGGGCCACGCGGCGCGTCCCGGCACTAGAAGAGAATCGCCTGGTATATCAGGTACTTTTAAATCATATATGCTGTACAACTTCATGGGGATGAAGACCCACGGACCGGTGCGGTGCGGGAGTTCGAGCGGGGCAGAATCGTTCGGGGGACCCGGCTTGGGGATCGCGCCCAGGGCGGCCCGGAATCGGAACCTGGCAGGCGCTCAGGGCCCGCCTGCGGGTGCGCGAATGCAGACGACAGCGCGGCCGACCCGCGGGCCGCGCTTGCTCGCCGGTCTCGCGCTTTCGGGGCTCACCCGGGTCGGCCTTCCACTGCTCCTGGTGCTCGGAATCGTATCGGTGGCCGACGCGACGACGGTGAAGAAGATGGACCTCTCCGAGATCTGCGACAGCGCCGACCGGATCTTTCGTGGACGCGTCCTCGGGATCGAAGCCGGGACGGTCGAAGCCGGTGGCGCCGAGTTGCCGACCGTGACCTACCGGATCGAGGTCACGGAAGCGATGCGAGGCGCGTTCACGCGAACCCAGGACGGGAAGGCGCTCGTCGAAATCACGACCCTGGGGGTCGGCAGAACCAAGGTGTTGGGCGCGGTCACCAGGTTCCCGAAACTGCCCGAACTGCCCGTGCTGACACAGGGCCGCGAGTATCTGCTGTTCGTGACGCCCGATAGCCCCCTCGGGCTATCGACGACGGTCGGTCTGGGCCAGGGGCGCTTCGGCATGTACGCCGGTCCCGACGGCGAAATGGCGGTGAACGAGATCGGCAACGTCGACCTGTCACCGACGATCGATGGACCCGTTCGCTATAAAAAGCTTGCGAACGAGATCCGCGCGCTGATCGGAGACTGAGGAGCGGCTGGATGAGGAAGTCCCTGCCGGCCGTCGCGATTCTGGCTCTGCTGCTTGCGGCGTCACTCGAGCAGCCCGCGCACTCGGCCGACGCGTTGGCCATCTGCGAGCCCGGGCAGCCGTTTGTGTATCCGAATGGCGGCTCGAACATCGCCTTTCATCCGGATCGCGGCGGATTGGGCTCGCTCACCAATGCACAGGCGGTGGCTGCGGTCCAGGGCGCATTTTCTCGCTGGGCTAAACAGCCGCAGTCGAGCGCGACCTTTGTGAATGCCGGGCAGTTGGCCGTCGATATCGACGCCACGAACTTCGGTCCGCTCTTGAACGCGTCGGCCCCCAACGGTCTGAGCGAGATCGTCTTTGACGAAGACGGCTCGATCTTCGAGCTTCTATTCGGCACGGGCTCGGGCATCCTGGGTTTTGCCGGCCCCGATTTCGGCGACCCCGTGACCTGTGAATTGCTCGAGGGGAGCGCGTTTCTGAATGGCCCCTTGTTTTCCAACGCGATTGTCGCCGAAGACATCATGGTTCATGAGTTCGGTCACTATGTGAACCTCGGACATGTCGAGTTGAACGGCCAACTCATTGGCTTTTTTGAAGGCGGCGACGACAGCGGCCCTTCGCCGGACAACACAACCTTTCCGGTGCCTTCCTTTGCCAATCTGGTCGAGACGATGTACCCGTTCTATTTCGGCACGGGGGTCGGGATGCGGACCCCGCACGCGGACGACATTGCGAGCCTCGCGACGTTGTATCCGGCGGCCGATTTCGCGCTGACCACGGGCACGATCACCGGCACGATTCGCGCGCCGAACGGAAGGCCGATCAGCGGCGTCAACGTGATTGCGCGAAACCTGGCCAACCCGTTTGCCGATGCGGTATCGACGTTTTCCGGCGCCTACACCAACAACACCGATCCGATCGATCCCGCCGTCGGCGTCTATACCCTGGCCAACCTGACTCCGGGCGCTGCCTACGCGGTGTTCGTCGACGTCGTGACGGCGTCGCAAAGGCGTTTCTCCAACCCGATCCTGACGCAGCTGCCCGGGCCGGAGGAGTACTACAACGGTGGCGATGAATCGGGGGACGGCCTGACCGACGATCCGTCCGTATTCGAACCGGTGGTGGTTTTTGCGGGGGCCCCCACGACGGGCATCGACATCGTCTTCAATGGGCCGCAGCCGGGGGAACCGCTCCAGGTCGGCGAGGATGGCTCGGCCGAGGTCTTCATGCCTTTCACGTTCTGCATCCACGGCCAGGCCTTCGACTCAGTTCACGTAAATGCCAATGGAAACCTGAGCTTCGGAAGCGGAGATGGAACTTTCATCGAGTCCGAAAGCGGCTTTCGTGACGGCCCGCCGCGAGTCGCGGCGCTCTGGGACGACCTGAGCCCGTTCAACTTGTTTACTGGCGCCCGGCAGGGCCTGGTCACTTTTGGCCAGACGGCCTCCAGCTTTACGGTGTCCTTCGAGCATGTGCCGGAGTTCTTGAATACCGGGTCGAACAGCTTCTCGATCACGCTACGTGACAACTCCGGCGTCTGTGTGCCCGGTCCGGAGGACCACAGCGACAGCGACAGCGACAGCGGCCGCAGAGGCAGGCACAAACGCCGGGGTGCGGACGTCACGATTCGCTACGGGGAGATTTCTGCGAGCGACGGTCTCGCCGGGATCACGGGCGGTTTCGCCGTTACGAACGGCATTGAGACCGAAGTGAACCTGACAGCGATCAGCCGCAAGGGTCGGAAAAAGATCAACCTCGGAAGGTCCGCCGCGGTTTTCGAACTGTTCAGCGATTCCGACGGCGATCTGAATCGCCTGAGGCTTCGTTACCAGCATGTCGGGAAGGCCTTCAAGGACCGGTTCGAGCCGAATGACTCGGTCGACCGAGCCGCGATCATCCGTCTGCCGTTCGACACGCGCGACACGCGGCGGGCCTACTCGGCCATCGATCCGACCGGCGACGACCCCGACTTCTACCAACTCGATCTCGAGGAAGGTACGATCCTGGAGGCAGAGGTGGTGCGCGGCCAGATCGATTCGATCATGGGTCTGTTCTTTTGCCCGACGCTGATCGGCGGAGACGAAGAGGACTCGGATTCCGACTCCGATTCCGATTCCGACTCGGACTCCGATTCGGATTCCGGTGCTGGCCGCTGTAACCCTGCCGATGCGACGTTGATCGCGTTCAGCGATGACAAGCTGCTTGGGGTCGACTTGCTGTCGGAGCTTACAGTCCAGGTCCCGGTGACCGGTACCTACGTGGTTGCGATCAGCTATTTCGGAGACTTCGAATTCGACGGCGGGGGCGGCGGTCAGGGTCCGCGCTACGACGGCGGTCGCTATGTGCTGGAGCTCCAAGAAGGCATTCGCCTGCCCCTGGGTCCCGATCCCGGCTCGGAGGATGGGCTGGGGCTAGACCATCCCTAACGGGGATCGGTCCACTCGAGCGTTTTTGCTCGCTCGAGCGGAAGCCTGAGGTTCGGGAGACGAGCGTCGTCCTGGGTCCCCGGAGAGGGCCTCGCGCCGAGTCGAGGGGCGGCCTAGGCGGCTCAGCCGACTGGTTCGCGCAGCGTGACGAACTCCTCGGCCGCGGTGGGGTGAATGCCGATGGTGGCGTCGAACTGGGCCTTGGTGGCCCCGCACTTGATCGCGATCGCGACGCCCTGCACGATCTCGGCGGCTTCGGGGCCCAGCATGTGGGCGCCGACGACGCGGTCGCTCTTGCGGTCGACCAGGAGCTTGATCACGGTGCGTTCCTCCTGGCCTGTGAGCGTGTGCTTGAGCGCGCGGAAGCGGCTCCGAAAGACGTCGATTTCGTCGTAGGCCGCGCGGGCCTCGGCCTCGGTGAGGCCCACGGAGCCGATCGCGGGCTGGCTGAAGACCGCGCACGGGACGTCCGCGTGATCGGGCTCCGTCGGGCGCTCATCGAAGAGCGTGGCGGCCAGCGCCATGCCTTCGTGGATCGCGACCGGGGTCAGGTTGATGCGGTCGGTGACGTCTCCGATCGCCCAAATGCTGGGGATGTTCGAGCGCGAGAACGCGTCGACCGCGATCGCACCGTCGTCGCGGAGTTCGACGCCCGCGGCTTCCAGGCCGAGATCGGCCGTGAGCGGACGCCGCCCGGTCGCATACAGGATCTGGTCGGCGTACAGGCGATCGCCGTCTTCGAGGGTGGCCACGAGACCCGTATCGCTGCGTTCAATCTGCGTCACGCTCGCGTCGAAGCGCAGATCGATTCCCTTGCGTCGCATCTCGTCGGCGAGCCCCGCGCGCATGTCGTCGTCGAAGCCGCGCAGGAAGAGGGGGCCGCGATACAGTTGGGTGGTCCGGGCACCGAGTCCGTGAAAGATGCCCGCGAACTCCGCGGCGATGTAGCCCCCGCCCACGATCAGGACGCGCTCGGGAAACTGCTTCAGGTGAAACGCCTCGTTCGACGTGATCGCGTGTTCGATGCCCGGAATTTCGGGCAGGGAGGGCCAGCTTCCGGTCGCGATCAGGATGTGCTCGGTCGTGAAGGGCTGATCGGCGATCTCGACGGTATGCGGATCGAGCAGGCGCGCGTGGCCCTCGATCCGGCGTACGCCCTGGTCGTCGAGCAGGCTGCGGTAGATCTCGTTGAGCCGCGCGATTTCGCGGTTTTTGTTCTCGAGCAGGGTCGGCCAGTCGAAGCTTCGCGTGCCCACGCTCCAGCCGAAGCCTCGGGCGTCTTCAAAGTCCTCCTGGTAGTGGGAGGCGTAGACGAAGAGCTTCTTGGGGATGCAGCCCAGGTTGACGCAGGTCCCGCCGAGGTCGCGTTCCTCGGCGATGGCGACGCGCGCGCCGTAGCCGGCCGACATGCGGCTCGCGCGCACCCCGCCGGATCCGGCACCGATCACGAAGAGATCGAAGTCGTAGCCAGGCATGTGTCCTCCCGCGTCGAAAGCGGCGCGGGCGATTCTAGCTGAGCTGCGCGAGGCGCAGGATCCAGACTGCGAGCACCGCGATCAGCGCGGCCGCGATCCAGAGCTGGGACGAGGCGTGTGTCGGGGCCGGTCTCAGCGCGCGCCAGGCCATCACGGCCGCCAGCGCGGGCGCCGCGGCGTGGGCCTCGAACGCATCCGCGAAGCGCAGCTCCGAGAGCAACAGGAACGCGTGCGTCATCCCGCAGCCCGGGCACGGAATTCCGCTCACGGCCCGGAACACGCAGCCCGGAACCCCATCGAGCAGCCCTGACACGTCCACGAGCGCGAGGCCGTGCGCCACGAGCACGACCCCGATTGCGGCGATCGCAAGCCGCAGGGCGCGGTCGGGACTAGGCGACGAGCTTGTTGAGCTCATGCTGGTGGATGCAGTCGGCCACGACTCCGAAGCCGATGACGGCGGCGACGACGCTCAGTACCGGCAGATCCTGGGTCACGGCCGTGCCCCAGTTGCGCTGGATCTCCACGATCGCGGCCCCCATCTGGTACTGGTAGTAGAGGTGGTAGAGGCCGCAGGTCAGGATCGAGAGCAGCAGCCAGAGCGCCCAGTTGAACTCGTGCCGATCCAGGAACTCGTTGCAGGCCTGCATCTGGCGCCAGTTCCAGTAGAGATTGAAGAGCCCGAGCGTCAGCAGCGTGAGGATCAGGTAGAGCGCGATGTTCGCGGCGTGGCGATCCCGGTCCTCGAACGCACCCGGCCGATCGAAGTCTTGCATGTCCTGGCCCAGGTTCCTGCGGGCTCAGCTTGGGTCTGCGAGCTTGACCGTCAGCGTGATGATCGTCTCGTCCGCACCGCCCGTGACCGAGATCGAGGCGACGCGCGCTCCCTTGCTGGCCGAGAGAATTCCGACTCCGCCGAGCCAGAGTTCGGTGTCGAAAGACCAGCCCGCCGCCGAGAGGCGCTCGCGGTAGAAGCGGTAGATGCTGCGGGGCGCGTCGCGACTCCCGAGCAACAGGAACACCCGCTCGCCGCTGGCCGAGCCCGAGGCCGTGAGCCAGGCCTCGGGATACACCGGAACGTCGTCGGGAAAGTCGGCCGGGCGTTGCACGTCGCCCCCGATCTGTCCCTCGATTCGCGAGCCGTCTGCGGTCCGGGCCGAGATCACGAGATCGGCCTCGGATGCTTCCGGGGCCGGCTCCGGGGGCGTGGCCTCGCCCGCCGCGCCACAGGCCGCGAGTGGAACCACGAGCGCGCACAGGAAGCGTGAGAGGGCTTTCATGGGACCTCCGTTCTTGGGGGCGCCGCTTCGGGTTGCGGAAATCCTGCAGCGGGCGTAACTCGCGCAGAGCCGGCGCCCGCTGCCGTTCGACCGATCAACCCGCCAGCGCATCGAGATTCAAGGCTAGCACGCCGTTCCGGGCCACCAATCGGCTCGCGGGAGCCCCGGCTGCCCGGGGTGTCGTACGCAGTCATGGTTTTCTCCTCCTGGCTCGCCTGCCTGAGCTTTGCAAACCGGGTGCCGGCTCGGGCGGTCCGGACGCGCGCCTTCGGGTCCGCGGGCCGCAGCACCGGGCCTGCAGCCGCAGCCCTGCCGGTGCAGGCCGGCGCCTCTGATAGCATCGGGGCGACTGCAATGGGGGAGGAAGCAGAATGAAGCTCCGCTATGGATGCAACCCTCATCAGGGCTTCGCGGAGGCGGAGGCGCTCGAGGGCAGCCCGATTCAGCTGCTCAGCGGTGCCGCTTCGATGATCAATCTGCTCGATGCGCTGAACGCCTGGCAGCTCGTGCACGAGACCCGGTCGGCGCTGGGTCTTCCGGCGGCCGCGAGCTTCAAACACGTCTCGCCCGCGGGCGCCGCGGTGGCGGTCGAACTCTCCGATGAGCTGGCCGCGGCCTACGAGATCGG
>JABSQV010000080.1 GCA_013215565.1 Myxococcales bacterium
ACACCCCGCGTCACGGAGTCCGCTCGAACCTGCGCTTCTACCGGCAGCCGGTCGTGACGGACGCCGGCTTTCGCACGGCAGCCCAGCTCTTTGCTGCGGCCGGGTACCGCACCGCGGCCTTCGTCGGAGCGGCGCCGCTCCGGGCCGAAACCGGGATCGCGGCTGGCTTTCAGAGTTACAGCGAACCCGAAGGGCGGGAGCGGCGCGCTGCGGTGACGACGGCGCTCGCGCAGAGCTGGCTCGCAGAGCAGCCGGACGAGCGCTTCTTCCTCTGGGTCCACTACTTTGATCCGCATGACCCCTACGCGCCGCCCGCCGCCTACGCCGGGCTCTTCCGCACCGATGAACGGCTGCGCCGGTGGATTAGAGACCTCGGAATCGCGCCCGAGCACCGGAGTGCCTCGGCCTACAAGCACAACCTCTACGATGCCGAAATCCGCTACACCGATACCCAGGTCGGGCGTCTGCTCGACACGCTGCGCGAACGGGGGCTCTACGACCGGGCCATGATCGTGGTTACCTCAGATCACGGAGAGGGGCTGCTGCAGCATGGTGAAATTCATCACGGGGTCATCTTCAACGAGGAGTTGGACGTGCCGCTCATCATGAAGTTCCCCAAGGGGAAGGGGCCCGAAGGGAAACGAGTCGCGAAGCTGGTTTCGCTGATCGACGTGCTCCCCACCCTGGTGGAGGCACTGGAACTTCCCCTGGACAGCTCCCAGTTCGATGGGATCAACGTGCTGGAGGCCGAGAACCGCTACCTGATGGCCGAGCGAGAGCACACACGTCACCGTTACGGAAGCGAGTCGAATCTCACCTTGCGAGACGCGAAGTGGAAGTACTTCTACTATAGCGAGCGGCCGGACGAGCTCTTCGACCTCGAGACGGACTACACAGAGACGCGAAACGTGATCAATGAGCATCCCGAGGTTGCGGAGCGGATGAAGCGAGACCTGTTTGCGCTGATTCATCGAAGCGAGCAGCGTGGAGCCGGGCTGGAAGTTCGCCGTGACCTCTCGCCCGAGCGCCGCGAAGAGCTCCGCGCCCTCGGGTACCTGGACTAGCTTCGTGTTCGCCGGGAGCAGAGTGGTCGTCGTCATGCCGGCGTACAACGCCGCGAAGACGCTGCGCAGGACCTACGACGAGGTCATGGAGCAGGGTGTGGTCGACAGGATCATCATCGTTGACGACCGGAGCCGGGACGAAACGGTAGAACTCGCGCGCGGCCTCGAACACGTGCGGGTACACGTCCATCCCAGAAACCGCGGCTACGGAGGTAACCAGAAGACCTGCTATCAGCTTGCCCTCGAAGAGGCTGCCGACATCGTGATCATGGTCCACCCCGACTACCAGTACACGCCGCAGCTGATTCCGGCGATGGCCAGCATGATCGGAAATGGTCTCTACCCCTGTGTGCTGGGGTCCCGAATTCTGGGCGGCCACGCGCTTCTGGGGGGCATGCCGATCTGGAGATACGTTGCGAACCGGCTGCTGACCCTCGCCGAGAATCTGCTGACCGGGGCGAAACTCTCCGAATACCACACCGGACTGCGCGGCTTCTCGGCCGAGATTCTGCGCACCCTGCCGCTCGAGGCCAACTCCGATGACTTCGTGTTCGACAATCAGATGCTGCTGCAGATTCTCTGGTTCGGGTTCGCGGTCGGAGAGGTGACCTGCCCGACCAAGTATTTCAGTGAGGGGTCGTCGATCAACTGGAGACGCAGCATCGTCTACGGGCTGGGTTGCCTCTGGAACGGCTTGCTGTTTCGGTTCGCGCGGATGGGCTTCGGCACGGCCGGCGGCCGCTTCCCTGTCCGTCAGCAAGAGAAGCCGTCTTGATCCGGGCGCGGCCGGTCAGGCCCCGGAGCCGGGCGGCTTGCGTGCGACCAGGATCAGCGTTCCGGCACGCCTGGCCAGACGCAGGACCAGGCTGGCCGGAATCGCGAGTGCCATCCCGACGGGAAGCAGCGCGAGCATCCCGATACGCGCGAGAGCCGACAGGTCGGCCTTGTCCGCGGAGTTGTTTCGAATTGTGTCGTACAGGGCGTTGTGCCGGATCCCGCTGCGGTTGAGCAGGGTCTGCAGGAGCCCGAAGGGATCCATCTCCCACTGTCCGGTTCGACAGCGCTCGATTTCGAAACCCGCTGCGCGAACCAGCCGGCGAAGCGTCTGA
>JABSQV010000081.1 GCA_013215565.1 Myxococcales bacterium
GCGCGTGTGCGCGAGGTGGTCGCCCTCGAGTTCGTAGTGCTCGACCACGCTCCGCCAGTAGTCTCCGATGTAGCGACGCGCCAGCTCTTCGGCACGGTCGGGGCTCTCGTCACAGAACACCCAGCCCGAGCTGATCGGGGCTGGCGCCTCGCCGTCGTTCACATCCCGGTAGATGCGGCGGTACTCGGCCAGTTCCTGGGCCACCATCTCCCATGGCTTCTGCGGGATGATCAGAATTCCGAGGCCGAGCTCCGCCATCAGCCGCGACGACTCCGGCGATACCGCGGCCGCGTAACTCCGGCCACGGAAGCTCGTGCGCGGCCGCGGCCGAATGTCGCGCCGGGGCTGTCGAACGAACTTCCCATCGAATTCGCAGTAGCCGTCCTCCAGCCCGCGCAGGATCATCTGCGCAGATTCGACGAAGGTCGCGCGGCTCTCCTCCATGTCGAGCCGGAAACCCTCGAACTCGACCCGGCCCAGACCGCGTCCCATTCCGAAGACGAAGCGGCCATCCGACATCGCGTCGAGCATCGAGACCTGCTCGGCCACCCGCATCGGATCGTGCCAGGGCAAGACCACGACCATCGAACCGAGCTGGATCCTCTGGGTCGTACCCGCCATGTAACTCAGGAACTGCAGCACGTCGGGGCACATCGTGTAACTCGTAAAATGGTGCTCGACGCCCCAGATCGACCCGAAGCCGAGTGGCTCCGCCAGCCCGGCGAGCCGAAGTTCGTCGCGGTAGACCTGGTGGTCGGACACGGTTCGGGACGGATTTTGAAAAACCACGGCCATTCCGACGTGCATCGCGCTTCCTCCCGGGACCCATGGTACACGAAGCGCCGTAGGCGCTTTGCCACTACCAGGCGCCTCGCGTGATCCGTTCGTCGTGCAGAATCGCCCAGACGTGGGCGGGACCTTCGACCAGCCGGTTGAGCTTCGCGGAGCGCGAGATCGGCAGCATGTTAAAGGCGGTCTCGAGATCGGAGCGCGACAGGCGCAGCTCGCTCTGGCTCACGGCGAGCCGATCCCCGTCCAGCTTGTAGGTGAACCAGCGCCCATTCGCGGTCCGGAAGAACTCTCCCCGGAGTTCGAGAATCCGCTCCCAGACCGTCTCGAAGGCGACGGGCGCTCCGCTCACGGCTTCGGGTTCCGGCGGCGCCCGACCGCAAACAGCCCGCCGGCGAGCAGCAACGAAGCCAGGCTCACGGCCGCGCCCACGGAGCGCGCCGGGGTGTCACCGAAACGGAATTCGACGAGGTACGCACCCGGCGGCAGGTCGACTTCGATCTGGGAAACGCGGCCGGCTGCACGCAACGACACGGGCTGATCCGCGACCGTGGCGCGCCATCCGGGGTAGACGAAAGTGCGAAGCCGGAGCGCATTCGGACCCGGGCTCTCGACCCGATAGCTCCGGCGATGCGTCCCGCTCGCCTCGACCTCGATGCGTCCCGGTCCGGCGAGCGCGGCGGGCGGGATCCGGTCGAGGGGCAGCGTCCGGAAGCGAAGCCAGTCCTCGACGCCTGCCGGGATGTACTCGTAGGTGACCCGGCCCTGCACCTGCGGATCGAGCACGCGCGCTTCGTCGACGAGGTAGGGCCGGCGCTCGAGGACCCGCCGCGAGGTCTCGAGGGCCGGCAGCGCGACCCCCAGCAGCAGAACCAGGCCCCCAGCAAGCCAGGCTCGGGAAGTTCGGGCCGCCGGGGCAAGGCAGGTCAGCGCGCAGGCCACGAGAGAGGCCGCGGCCAGCACCTGAAAGGCCTGGAAGCGCCACGGAAACTGCACCGCTCCGATGCCGGGGATGCTGCCCCAGAGCGCTTCGCTCTGTGGCAACTGCAGGAACAGGGTCCAGATCGAGAGACCCGCCTGTGCGACCGCCTCGGTGAAGAGACGCCGCCGGCCCGGATCGGTCCCCGTCGCCACGGCCGCGCCGCCGAACAGCCCGTGAAACACAAGCAGCGCGGCGGCGGCCCCCGCGACCAACCCCTGCGTCGTCGCAGCGCGGTTGACCCAGGGCTTGATCGGCGCGGGTCGGTAGCCGCGCGCAACCTCGTCGCGGTAGAGGAAGCTCCGTGCCGGATCGAAGTTGCGACACCAACCGGCGGTCTCGGTCCCGGATCCGGCAGACGCGGCGGTGATGCAGTCCAGATGGACCCGGTCGCGTTCTGCGACGATGGGCATCAGGAAGACCGCGCCGAGCCCGAGCGCGAGCACGCCAGCTCCCGCCATCGTCCCGATCCGGCGCCACGCGCGGTTGCGCAACGCGCAGAAGATTCCGTAGGGGACGAGCACGAAGAGTGCCATGTAGGCTGTCACGAGATGCGTGAGCAGCAGACCCGCATACGCGAATGCCAACCCGAGCCAGGCGCCGCGCACGCCGAGCGCAACGCGGCTCGTGTACAGGAAGAGCAGCGGGAACCAGACGAAGGCCAGCGCTTCCGCGTAGGCGAAGCGGTCGTAGACGTCGATCAGGTGATAGGGCAGCAGGAGATACAGGCAGGCGCCGGCCGCAGCCCCGAGCAGCGACGCATACGCTCTGGCCACCACGAAGAAAGCGCCGCCGGAGAGAAACGCGGAGAGGATCAAGGTCCAGCGTAGGGCCGCTGCGGTTTCGCCGGTCACGAGGGAAACGAGAGAGGTCAGGTAGTAGGCGAGCGGCGCGTAAAAAACGAAGGTGGGGGCCCCGAAGCCGCGGTTGGCGGCATCGATCCAGCGCGGATACACGACCCCTTCGCGGAGCGCATCCAAAAATCCCTGCGCCGACTGCGCGGTGAAGTCCACGTCGGAGCCCGCGGGAAGACCCGGGTTCGCGAGCAGCGGGACTGCGAAGATCCCGGCCGCCAGGCAGACGGCCAACCACGCAAGCGCACCCGACCGGCGGGCGTTCACCAGGGAAGACCCGTCATCACGTAGTCTGCCGAGAGCCAGAGGAATCCCGCCACCAGCACCCAGGTGATGCCCGCGCGGACCCGTCCCCGCGGCAGGTGGGGGGATGCGAGCCAGAGCGAACCGAGCACGACCGCGATCGGCATGATGGGGAGTCGGTAACGCGAGTAGGAAACCGCGACCAGGTGAATTCCCAGGTAGAAGATACAGAAGAGCGCGGACCACTCGAGTACGGGCGGCGCACCCCGTGCGCCGGCGCGCGAGAGCTCGAGCAGAGCCGGAACCATCACCAGGAGATAGCTCGCGACCACCCACCACTTGAGCCAGGGGTAGGCACCGCGTTGGAGCGGCCCGTCCGGGTAGATGCCGTAGGCCACGGAACGGAGCAGAAAGCTGTTTGGGCCCCAGAACGCATAGAAGCGGCGCAGCATCTGCTTGACGACGACGCCGGGATTCTCGATCGCGAAGCGCAGCGCGCGCGAGGTCTCGCAGCGCTGCATGCGGGGGAAGTCGAGCGTCGCGAGTCGGCTCACCTCGAGAAGACGCGAGGCGAGCATTGCCCGGGAAGTCAGAACGCTTCGCGCGGGCGGCGGAAACAGCGCCGCGGTCTCGGAAACCGGGGGCAGGGGCTCGAGGCCCGGGACCGACTCGAAGGGGCAGCGGGGACGCGAGCGTGGAAGTTGCTGGCGCCAGTCGTCGAAGCCGAGATCGGTACTGAAGAGAACCTCGCTGAAGGCGATGTACGAGGTCTGGGCCACGGTTCCGTCCACGAGCAGAAAACCGTCGTAGCGCGCTTGGTTCCGGGCGGTCCACGGGAGCAGCATCGCAAGCACCGTCAACAGGATGATCCCGGCTTCGGCGGCCTCCCGGCGCCGGCCGCGCAGCAGCGCCCAGACGATCCAGACCGGCAGAAAGTAGAGCACCAGCGAACGCGTCAGCGTCGCAAGGCCGAAAAAGATCCCGGCCCCGATACAGCGGAGCCGCGTCCGTTCCCCCCGGAGCCCGAACAGCAGCGTGATGCCCCCCAGGATCAGAAACAGAAACAGGGTTTCGGAGAACAGGTAGGTCGCGTAGGCGACGAGGCTCGGATAGAGAGCGGCCAGAAACGCCGCGATCCGGCCCGCGCGCACACCTCCGGCTCGCGCCGCGATCGTCCAGACCATCGCAACACTGGCCGTCGAAACCAGGACCTGTACGAGCTTCGCCGCGAACGGATCCGGACCTGAGACACTGAAGATGGAGGCCAGGAAGACCTCGTACCCGGGTCCCCAGTGGCCGATCACACCGTGGCCGAGTTCGGTGACCAGGACCGCCATCACGTAGTGGAGACTCTCGTCGCCGGTGCCGGGCGCGTACGGGTAGAGCAGAAGCAAGCCGGCCCGCAGAGCGAGCGCCAGTAACAGAGCGATCCAGACTACCGGGTCGCGCACGCGTCCTCCCCGGGGCCAGGTTCGCACCCGGCCCCCTGGTCTCGCTAGGATAGCCAACCAGCATGCGCCTGGAATCCGGAACCTCACTTGCCTGCCCGATCTGCCAGCTGGTCGACACCGCGCTCGAGTTCCCGCACGCGAGCGGCCCAGCGCTCCGCTTCCCGCTGGTTCGCTGTTCGAGCTGCGGGCTCGTGTTCCTGGAGGAGTTCCGAGACGAAGCCCAGCTCGATGATGCCCAGCGCACGGCCTACGGAGAGCCGCAGAGGCGCTTCGTAGGCCCCTTCGAGTTGCTGGTGCGGGGATTTCGGCTCGGCCGGGTCCGCTTCGCCAGGCGGCTCATGCCCCCGGGCGGAAGCGTGCTCGACGTGGGGTGCGGCCGGGGTCTGTTCCTGCACCTGCTTCGCGAGCGCGGCTACGAAGTGAAGGGGACCGAGCTATCCGCCGCAACCGTGCGCAACGCGTATCCGGACCTGCCCATCTCGGTCGGAGATCTCCGGCCCGGCCTGTTTCCGGACGCGACCTTCGACCTCGTCTCCATCTGGCACGTGCTCGAACACCTGCGCTTCCCGGACCAGGCGCTCGAAGTCGCGTTTCGCGCGCTGCGTCCGGGGGGAAAGCTGATGCTCGCGGTGCCGAACTACGGATCGGTCCAGGCTCGGCTCGGCGGGGAGCGCTGGTTTCACCTCGACCCCCCCCGGCACCTCTTCCAGTTCACCGATCAGACGCTTCGCCGGCTGGTTCGCGCAGCGGGTTTCGAAATCGAGCGCTGTCGAACCGGACAGTGGGAGATGGATCCCTTCGGGCTCCTGCAGACCCTGCTCAACCGCAGCGGGATCCGGCACAACGCCCTGTACGACAC
>JABSQV010000082.1 GCA_013215565.1 Myxococcales bacterium
GGATCCAGGGCCAGGGCCGGAGCGCGAAATGCGCGACCGCGTACCAGATCGCCGCCAGCCGCGCACTCTGCTCGTCGCGCGTCGCGAAGAGCCGCTGCGCCACGTAGCCGCCCCCCTCGGTGTTGCCGGTCGACCAACTCTTGATGCCGACGTAGATCACGAAGGCCCAGAACGCCTCGGACTCGTGCGGGACCAGCGCGAGGGTCGCGCCCGCCGCCTCCGGCCCAATCCGCGCTTGCAGTTCTCCGAGCAGTGCCGCGAGGCCCCCGGCGCTCTCGACGGCGAGCGCCGCGAGCACCACCGAACCGATCATCGCCACCGAAAACTGGATCACGTCGGTGATTACCACGCCCCAGAGCCCGGAGAGCAACGTGTAGGACACCGTGAGTACGAAGAGACCCGTTAGAACCCAGGGGGCCTGCCCGGGCTCGAGACCGAGCGTGAGTTCGAGCACCTTGAGCATCGCGAGGTTGACCCAGCCGATTACGATCGCGTTCCGGATCACGCCGAAGTAGATCGCGCGGAAGCCGCGGAGGCCCGCGGCCGCGCGCCCCCCGTAGCGCAGCTCGATGATTTCGTTGTCCGTTATCACGCCGCTGCGGCGCCAGAGTGCCGCGATCAGAAGCGCCGCGATCATGGCGGGCAACACGTCGGCCCACCAGAACCAGTTGCCCGCGATCCCCTCGGTCACGACCAGGCCCGCGATCGCGAGCGGTGTGTCGGCCGCGAAGGTCGTGGCGACGATCGAGGTGCCGGCCAGCCACCAGGGCAGGCTGCGGCCAGCGACGAAGAATTGCTCGACGCTCTGGCCCGCCCGGCGCGCGTGGCGAGCGCCCCACGCAAGCGTCACGACCAGATACAGCCCGACAATCGCGTAGTCGAACGGCGTCACCGGCTCCCCCCGCTCAGACTGTAGCGGGAAGCTGGCGCAGCGCGGCGCTGCTCGAGATCGCTCTGCGCCCGGAGCCCGGCTCGGGCGCGTTCCGGAGGGACCCGGAGGGACCACGGGAGGGTAGAATGCCCGGAGATTTCGAGGAGCCCCGAAATGCTAAAACTCAGCTTCTGTCTGCGACGCCTCCCGGAACTCTCCCGCGAGGAATTCCAGCGTTACTGGAGAGAAAACCACGCGCCGCTGGTCGAGAAGCACGCCGGGGCGCTGCGCATCTCACGCTATGTGCAGACACATACGCTCAGCGATCCCGTCAACGCCGCACTCCGAGCAGGACGCGGCGGCCCGGAAGAATACGACGGCGTCGCCGAACTCTGGTGGGAGAGCCTCGAGGAGTTTCAGGCCGCGACCGCGACCGAAGCCGGGCTCGAGGCGGGGCGGGCCCTGCTCGAGGACGAGCGCCGTTTCATCGACCTCGTGCACTCGCCGATCTGGATCAGCAAAGAACACGAGGTGATCGGGTGACGCGGATGCATTCCCTCCCGCCGCTCCGCTTTCTGATCTATTCCGACTACCTCTGCCCGTGGTGCTACAACGCATCGGTTCGCTGGGAGAAGCTCGAACTCGAGTTCGAGAGCCGGATCGAGCTCGAGTGGCGGAGCTTCCTGCTCCGGCCGCAGCCCGAACCCGGCCGCAGCCTGGAGAAGTTCCGCAACTACACGAAGTCGTGGAGACGGCCGGCAGCGGAGGAGGATTCCGGCGAGTTCCAACCCTGGGAGGGCGACACGGATCCCCCCACGCACAGTGTGCCCGCGCACCTGGCCGCCAAGGCGGCCGCAAGCGTCGGACCCGACGCCTTTCGCCGGATGCACCGGCGCCTGCTCCGCGCCTACTTCGGCGAGAATCGCAACATCAGCGAGCGCGCGACCCTCGAAGCACTCTGGACGGAACTCGAGCTACCCAAAGAAGCGTTCGCGCGGATGGACGATCCGGAACTCTCGCGACTCGTGCTCGACGAACACAACGAGGCGCTAAACTGCGGGGCCACCGGCGTCCCGGCCGTGCGGCTCGACGGCATCGAGGCAGTGGTCACGGGGGCCCAGCCGACCGCGACCTGCCGGCGCTGGGTCGAACGCATGCTCGAACGTCGCGCCCCCGAGGCCCCGGCAGCCAGCTAGGGTCGGCGGGCTCCGGGGCTTCAGCCCGCCATCTCGTCCGCGTCCGGATTTACGTGGAGATGGCGGGGCGCGAGCACCGTGAGGGACTCGCCGTGCGAGAAGGGCTCGTCCTCAGCCCAACTGCGCTCCTTCCACTCGAGTGCGGCGTGCAGTTCGCGGAGTCCGTCGGGCGTGAACTGCGAGCGGTAGGCGTCGAGCGCACGGTGCTTTCGCTCCCGGAACTGGGAGATATCGATCACTGTGTTGCCTCGCGCGGTGAAATAGAAGGCGATTCCGCGCACCGCGTGGCCCTCGTAGTCCCGGTCCACCTCGGGATCGGTCGCGAGACGCGGCAGGCGGTAGAGCAGCACTGCTTCCGCGACCGCGCGTCCGACCCGCGTGTGATCCCGGTGCGCCTCGTAGGGGAGCCAGGGATCGACCGTGAAGACGAAGTCGGGCCGGACGCGCCGGATCTCGCGAATGACTTGCGTGCGAAGCTCGTAGTAGTCGTAGTCTCCCGCGTCGGGGTAGTCGAGCCAGCTCTGCGACACCCCCCCGATCGCATCCGCGGCCTGTTTCTGCTCGGCGCGCAGGCGGCTCCGCGCCTCGGCGTCGGAGAGTTCCGGATCGAGCACCCCCACGAGGTCATCGGTCACGGTCAGGTAGCAAAGTTCCGCGCCGGCCTCGCGCAACGCGGCCAGGGTGCCTCCAGCTCCAATGTCGTTGTCGTCGTAGTGCGGCTGGACCGCGAGCACGCGCGTGGCCTCGTGTGGATCCGGAATTGCGACGAGCATCGGGAGCCCTCCATGGCGAACGCCGCGACCGGGGGCCCTACGCCGCTCGCGCGCGTTCTCGATCCCGCCCGAGAAGGTAGCAGTCCCCGGGGCTCAGTCCGGGAACAGCACGCTGATGCTCTCGTGGGTGTGAATCCGCCGGATCGCTTCGGCGAAGAGCGGCGCCACCGAGACGACCTCGACCTTGCGCGAAATTTCGACCGGCTGGGTCTCGATCGAGTCCGTCACCACCAGAAGCTCGATCGGGCTCGCGTCGATCCGCTCCATCGAGCCCGGACTGAAGACGCCGTGAGATACCGCCGCGTAGACGGCCTCGACTCCGCGCTCCGTCAGTGCGCGTGCGGCATCGACGAGGGTCCCTGCCGAGATCGTGAAGTCGTCCACGATCAGGGCCGTACGGCCCTTTACGTCCCCGATGATCTCTACCACCTCGGCTCGCTCGTCGTGGCCCCGGCGCTGCTTGTCCGCGATCGCGAGCGGCGCTCCGAGACGTGACGCGAACCTGCGAGCGTGCTTGGCGAAGCCCGCGTCCGGAGAGATCACCACGAGGTTCTCGAGTCCGCGCGCGGCCAATACGTCGCACAGGATCGGGAACGCGTACAGGTCGTCCACCGGACGCCGGAAGAAGCCCTGGATCTGGGGGGCGTGCAGGTCGAGCGTGACCACGCGGTTCGCGCCCGCCACCTCGATCGCGTCGGCGCAGACCCGGGCGCGGATCGAGACCCGCGGCTCGTCCTTCTTGTCGCCCTTGGCATAGCTGAAGTACGGCATCACGAGCGTCACCGACTCGGCGCTGGCCCGACACAGGGCGTCGATCCAGAACAGGAGTTCCATGAAGTTGTCGTTGGCCGGAAACGCGGTTGACTGAACCAGGTAGACGTGACGCCCGCGAACGTTCTCTCTCACCCGGACGAAGAGGTTGCCCTCCGAAAAGCGCAGCACCTCGCCCATAGCGGGCCTGATCTCCAGGTAGTCACAGATCCGCTGCGTCAGGCGGGGACTGCCGCTGCCGCCGAAGACCAGGATCGGATCGTTCGAACCGCTCACTGCTCACCTCCCCCCTCGCGAGTACCGCGACCACCACGACGAAGCCGGGATGCTCGATGACGTGATAGCTGAATTCCTCGCCCGAGGGCAGCCGGAGCTCATCGCACCGGAGCTCGAACCAGCGGCTCTCGAACAAGGGACGCGAGGCGAGCAGGCGCCAGGGGCCCGAGATCGGCCGCTCAGCGCTCGCGGTCCGGGTCCGGGCCGGGCTCCACCTCCACCTCCAGTTCGCGGTAGTAGCTGCAATTCTGGCGCACGATCTGAAGTTCCTCGCGAAGCAGGTCGTTCTCGACCCGGATCCGCTCGATCTCGTCCGGCGTGAGGCTGCAGCCACCGAGCAGCCCCCCCAGTAACAGCGCCAGCACCAGTGCTCCTCTCACGTCGCATCCTCCCGCGCTCACTCCTGCTCCGCGTCCGGCCCCGGCGGCTCGGCCCAACCCTTCCAGACCATGCACGCCGAGGTGCGATCCCGCAGCGCCCGCCGCGGGACCTCGGGCGGCGCCCGCCAGTCCGTAAACGCGGCCCCGACGTGTTCACGCGCCCGATCCGCGCAGACCAGCACATCGCGATCGAGGTCGAGCGCGTCGAACGCGCCGTCCGCACGCTGGTAGCGGGGCGCGGGCCCGAGGGGCTCCGGAACCGGCGCGAGACACCCGCTGCCAATCCAGAGCGCGAACACTGCCAGGAGCCGGCGCGACACCTCGTCTCTCACCTGTTGAGGAGTAGCGACCCGGAGGCGCGGAGCGCAACACCGCTCGCCCTCCGCCTGCTTCGAAGGCCGGGCTAGTGCGCCCCGAAGTCCCAGCCGTCGCCGACCTTGTAGGCGTTCAGGATCCGGCGCGCCGTGGTCGTGACGTGTACCTCGTCGGGGCCGTCGTAGATCCGGGCGGAGCGCGCGTGGCGGTACATGCGCTCGAGCGGCGTATCCTCGGTCACCCCCTTGGCTCCGTGAACCTGAATCGCACGGTCGACCACGTTGTGCAGCATCTGGGCGCCGACCACCTTGATGATGCCGATCTCGACCCGGGCCTCGCCACCCTGGTCGATCTTCTGAGCGGCATGCAGCGTCAGCATCCGCGAGGCCTGAATCTCGGCGGCGCTGTCGAAGACGAACTTGCGGATCTGCTGGTGCTCGCCGAGGGTCTTGCCGAAGGCCACGCGGCTGTTCGCGCGCTCGCACATCAGGTCGAAGGCGCGCTGGGCCTGGCCGAGCCAGCGCATGCAGTGGAAGATGCGGCCCGGGCCGAGGCGGCGTTGTGCGATCTTGAAGCCGCCCCCGCGGGGTCCGAGCAGATTCGAGGCCGGGACCCGGACGTCCTCGTACGCGACCTCGCAGTGTCCGCCGTACTCACCCATGACCTTGACGTCGCGCAGGATGTTGTAGCCCGGGGTGTCGGTCGGGACCACGATCATGCTGAAGGCCGAGTGATCGGGCGCGTCGAGTTCGGTCCGCACCATCACCGTCGTGTAGGCGGCCCGCTGGGCCCCGCTCGTAAACCACTTGCGGCCGTTGATCACCCACTCCTCCCCGTCGAGCACCGCCCGCGTCTGGAGTTGCGTCGGGTCCGAACTCGCAACGTCGGGCTCGGTCATCCCGAAGCTCGGAAAGATCTCACCGTCGACGAGCGGCTTCAGATAGCGGTCCCGCCACTCCTCCGACGCGAACTCGTGCAGCATGATCGAGTCCTGCAGCGAGTGCGTCCCGAGCGCGACCATCGCGGGCTGGGACGCGCCGATCACCTCGTTGACGTAGACGTAGTCGAGGAAGGGAAGCCCCTGACCCCCGATCTCCCTGGGGTGTCCGAGCGCCCAGAGGCCCTGTTCCTTGGCCTGCGACATGAGATCGCGCATCAGCTCGCGCGCTCTGGGGTCGTCCCGCTCCTCGAGGATCTGCTCGACCGGATAGATCTTCTCCTCGATGAACTGCTTCACGCTCGCGCGGATCGGCCTGACCTGCTCGGGAACCTCGAAGCTCATGCGGCACCTCCTCGCCGGACCCCTCCTCGCCGAAGGCGGGAGAGCGCCCCAGCCTAGACCCCGGCAGCGGGCGAGAGCAAGCAGCTTGCGCTACAAGGGCCCGGCGTGTGGCGCAAGGGAAGCAAGCTCATCCACCCCTTCAATCCCGAACTCGGGGTGGGCGTGGTCGAGGAGGTCGAGGGCCGCTTCCTCACGGTCCACTTCCCGGCGACCGGCCAGAAACTCCGCCTGACGGCGGAGGCGTCCGGGCTCACACCGCTGGTGGCCGCTCCGGGGGCGCGCGGCCACCTGATCCCCAGCGGCGAGCCGGTCGTGATCGCGGGCCAGATCGGGCACCGGCTCCGGCTGGCCGACGGACGCGAGATCGACGATGCCGATTTCTGGCCCGAGGCCGCGCCGGATACTCCGCTGGAACGGCTCGCATCGCTGCAGACCGATCGCGCCCGGGCGTTCCGGAACCGCGTGGACGGACTTCGCTTTCAGGCTCTCCGGGAAGCCGGCGGGCTCGGGAGCTTTCTGGGCGGGCGCATCGAGCTGTTCCCGCACCAGCTGCACACGGCCCAGAGCGCGGTTCGCGGAGATCCGGTGCGCTGGCTGCTGGCCGACGAGGTCGGCCTGGGAAAGACGATCGAGGCCTGCCTCACGATCTCGGCCCTGCTCCGGACCGGGCGCTCCGAGCGCGTGCTCGTGGTCGCGCCCGGGACGCTGACCGTGCAGTGGCTGGGCGAACTCTACCGCAAGTTCCATCAGATCTTCGCCCTGCTCGATGCGGAACGCCTGGACGCAGTCGCCCAGGTGTACGAAGCCGATGCGAACCCCTTCGAGGTGCACCCCTTCGGTGTCATGGCCATGGAGCTGCTCGCATCGGATCGCAGGCTCGCGGGCCTGGCGCTCGAGGCAGAACACGACCTGATCGTCGTGGACGAAGCGCACCGGCTCTCGGATCCCGACATCTACGCGACGATCGGGCCGCTCGTGCGCGCTGCGAAACACGCGCTGTTGCTCACGGCCACTCCACTGCACGCAGACCCGCAGGGCTTCTACGAACTGCTGTCGCTGCTCCGGCCGGACGCGTTCCCGGACTTCGCGGCGTTCGAAGCGGCGCTCTCATCGGGCGAAGCCAGCCTGGCGTGCACGAGTTCCGTGCGGCGGGAGGACATCGGAGGCCTTCCCCCCCGGCAGCCCCGGCGCGTGGACCTGCGTCCGACAGACCACGCCGGCGCCGACGACCCGCGCTCGACCTGGCTCGCGAAGCAGACCCCGACCTGGGCCGCCCGAAACGAGAAGGCCCTGGTCTTCGTTCACGGCCGCGAACGCCTCGAGTCGCTTCGAAGCTTCCTGGAGCGGACGACCCGTACCCGGATGGCGGTCTTTCACGAGGGCCTCTCCGCGGCGAGGCGCGACCTCGAGGTCGCGAACTTCCGGGAATCGAAATTCCCGCTCCTGCTCTGCTCGGAGGCCGGATCAGAGGGACGGAACTTCCAATTCTGCGACCGGATGGTTCACTACGACCTGCCGACGGATCCGGTGGTGCTCGAACAGCGAATCGGGCGCCTGGACCGAATCGGCCGGCGCAAGCCGGTCGAAATCATCTACTTTGGAATCCCCGGAACCCACCCGGACCTCGCGACGCTGTACGAGCGGCTCGAACTCTTCTCCCTTCCCTCCGCCGGGCTGGACCAGTCCCTCGCCGGAGTTCGCCACGCGACCGAGTCCGCGGCCGCGAGTGGGGCCGAACTCGACCTCGATGAACTCGCCGCCCAGATCGCGCGCGAGCGCGAACGCGGCGCGCGGGCATTCACGCGCGTGTTCTACCCCGATGCCTACGATCGTTCGCGGGACGAACAGATCCTGGCGCTGGTCCCGGAAGGGCTCGAACTGCTCTGTCGCCGCTTCGCCACCGGGGCGGCGCGGGAACTGGGGCTCAAGCTGGTGGAGAAGAGCGGCGCCGCAACCTGCTACATCGAGTTCGGCGCACGCGCCACTGTCGATTCGCTGCCGGGCGTGCCGGGCGGATCCCGATATCTGGGCAGCTTCGATCGCGAAGAGGCAATCCGGCGCGACGAACTCGACTTCTTCGCGAGCGGCCACGCGCTGATCGAGGGGCTATTGCTCGAACTCGAGGACGGCCCGCGCGGGCGCACGGCGCTGCTGGAGTTGAGTGCAGCCGGCGTGCGTGGCGATGGCCTGCTGCTTCTCCACAGACAAGGATCCGACTGGAGCGCGACCGCCATTGCAACCACTGGAGAGGCGCGGCCCGACTGGAGCGAACCGCTGCTCGAGGCCCTCGCGCATGCCCGCGACGCAGATGCGGGTGCACTCGGGCTCGACGCCGATTGGCCGGAGCGGATCCAGGCGCTGGCGGCCGCCCATCCGGCGGAGGGAGAACTGGTGGCGGCCGCCTGGTTCAGGTCCGGGCCCCCTGCTGCCTGAGGCGCTCGACCGCCACGACGGCGACCGCCGTCTGAAGATTGTAGGAGCGGATGAATCCGCGCATCGGGATCCGCACCACGGCATCGGCCTCCGCGAGCACGGGCGCCGGGATCCCCTGCTCCTCCCCCCCAACGACGAGCAGCACCGGGCCCGTTAGATCGATCTCGGCGGGCGCGAGCTTGCCGCAGTCCTCGATCGCGATCACTCGACGGCCCTGTGCCCGGGCGCGCTCGAGGACCGCGCCCGCCGCTTCCCAGAGCACCGGCATGTACCGGTCCGCCCGCATCGAGGCACGCGTCGCCTGACGACGCGCGACGTGATCGAAGCCGGGGGCGTCGAGCACGATGCCGTCAGCGCCCGAAACCTCCGCGGTCCGGATCGCGAAGCCCGCGTTGCCGGCATAGGCCACACCCACCAGCAGCCAGACCGCGCCCCCGCGTGACAACAGTTGCTCCAGGTCCCCGCCCGGTCGACGGCCCACCAGACCCAGAACCTCGGCGGGCGGACGAACCCGCGAGAGCCGCCGCAGCACGCTGGGTCCGGCCCGGTGCACGGGAATTCCCAGCTTCCGGGCGCGCTCCACGACCTCGCCCACCTCGGGATCGACGGAGGCCTCGACCACCAGGATGGCCTCGACGCACTCTCCGATCGCCCAGGCCGCCAGGATCTCGGCCGGGCCGGCGAGTTGACGAATCCGGGATCCGCGATCCGAACCCGTGCGCCCGGGCTCAGGAGACCCGACGGTCGTGGCCCTTCCAGTGCGGCTCGCGCAGTTCCTTCTTGAGCACCTTGCCACTCGGGTTTCGCGGGAGCGCGTCGATGAAATCGACCGAACGCGGGCGTTTGAAACCGGCGATTTTGCCGCGGCAGTACTCGACCAGTTCGTCCTCCGCGACGCTCTCCCCCTCCTTGAGCACCACGATCGCCTTCACGCTTTCGCCCCAGTCCTCGTCGGGGACCCCGATCACGGCCGCGTCCGCGACGGCCGGATGCTGAAACAGCACGTCTTCGATCTCGCGCGGGTACACGTTCTCGCCGCCCGAGACGATCATGTCCTTTACCCGGTCCTGGATGTAGACGAAGCCCTCGTCGTCCATCGTCGCCGCATCGCCCGTGTGCATCCAGCCTCCCGCGAGCGCCTCCGCGGTCGCCTCCGCGAGATTCCAGTAGCCGCGCATGAGTTGCGGCCCGCGCGCGATGATCTGGCCGATGGTCCCGTTCGGGACCGGCCGGTCCTGCTCATCGACGATGCGGAGTTCGGTGCCGAGCAGCGGCCGGCCGCACGAGAGCAGGAGTTCGGGCTTTTCACCGCTGATGGCTCGGTCGTGGGCCGCGGCCGGGAGCCAGGTGAGCGCGGCCGTGGTCTCGGTCATGCCGTAGCCCTGCATGAAGCCGCAACCGAAGACCTCGATCGCGCGGCGCAGCGTCGGCTCGGCAATCGGCGAGGCCCCGTAGATGATGAAGCGCAGTTCGTCGTAGCTCCGCTCGGCGACGTCCGGGACGGAGACCAGACAGGCCTGAATCATGGCCGGCACGAGCGTGGTCCCCGCGATGCGCTCCTCGGAGAGCGCCTTCACCACGGCCTGCGGATCGAAGTCCTGCTGGATCACGACCGTTCCACCCGCCGCCACACAGGCCAGGGTCGCCACGCCGGCCGCCGCGTGGTACAGCGGCGCCACGATCAGGTAGCGGTCGCCGGGCCCGAGGTTGAAGAGCGGTCCGAGTTGATGGAGGTTCGCGGTCACGGCTCGATGCGTGAGCACCGCACCCTTGGGCCGACCCGTGGTCCCGCTGGTATACATCTGGTAGAGATCGTCGTCCTCCGAGATCTCCCGCTCTGGCGGGGTCGAGGCAACGCCGCCCAGCAGGTCCGTCAGCTTCTCCCAGCCCCCGCCGGCTCCGCCCCCGATCTCGATGAAGCGGCCTACGCTCCCGAGTTCGTCCCGGATCTCGTCGATGCCGCTGGTGAACGCCGCATCCGCGAGCAAGAGCTTCGCGCCGGCATCGTTGATGATGTACGACCACTCGGAGGGCGCGAGCCGGTAATTGAGCGGCACCAGCACCACGCCGGCCTTGAACGCACCGAAGTAGAGCAGCACGTAGTCGAGGCTGTTCTGCGCGAGTACGGCCACCCGCTCGCCCGCCGCCACGCCGGCCTGCTCAAACGCGCGGGCCATCCGGTTCGCCTCGACGGCCGCTTCTGCATAACTCAGCGCCTGATCCCCGAACACCGCGAACCCGTCGTCCGGGTGCTCGCGCGCGTGCCAGTCGAGATAGTCGTGAACCCTCACCGAAGACCTCCCCGCTCGTTTCGACGAGAATGCATCTCAGCCGACCGCACACTCCGCGGCCCGGCTCGAAATGCCGACACCGCGGCGGGCTTGACGGATCGCGTGGCGATCCATGCCGTTGGTCAGGTACGCGAGTGAGATTCCCGACTCCGGGTCACACCACGCGACCTGACCGCCCGCACCGCCGTGACCGAACATGCGTTCCGAGCCCGTGTGGCCGAAGCCGCGAAAGTTTCGGTCCGCGTCTCCGGCGACGATGATCCCGAGTCCGCGGTTGACGCGTTTTCCGAGCAGCGGCTCGGTGAGTTCCGGATTCCGGACCCGGCAGGCGTCCTCGACCATGGCCGGAGCCCAGATCGGCTCACCGCCCTCGGGCCTCCGCGCGCCGAGCAACGCCTGGTAGAAGAGCGCGAGGTCCGCAGCGGTGGCAACTCCACCCCCGCCCGGGACACCGGCCTCGCGCAGCGCCGGCTGGTTGAACGCCTGCAGTGCCTGTTCGGTCACCTCGGTTTCGGGTGCGGGCGGCACGCCCAGCTGCTCCAGCTCCTCGGGCGTGAGCTCCTGACCCACGTGCAGAATGTCGGCGAGACGTGCGTGGTGCGCGCGCGGGAGGCCGACCCAGAGATCGTCGAGGCCCAGCGGCTCCGCGATCCGCTGCCGCACGAACTCCCGGTAGGGCACCCCCGAACGCTGCTCGATCAACTCGACGATCACCCACATGCTGGAGGTCGGGTGATATTCGAAGCGACTGCCGGGCTCCCAGTTGAGCCGCCAGCGCGAAAAGCGTTCGAGACGCCGTTCGCGATCCTGCCACTCCGCGGGCGGATACGGCGCGTGCGGAAAGCCCGCGGTGTGCGTGAAGAGCTGCTCGACCCGGATCTCCTGCTTGCCATGGGTTCCGAACTCGGGAATCACGTCGGCCACGCGCTCATCGACCGAGAGCTTTCCCTCCTGGATCAGAATCCAGGCTGCAGCAGAAATGATCCCCTTCGTCGCCGAGAAGATCACGTAGAGGGTCTCGTCGGTCGCGGCGGCCGGGCGTCCCTCGTGGGTGACCCGCCCGAAGCTTCGCATTCCGGCGATCTTTCCATCGCGTGCCAGCGCGATTTGGCACGAGGGGAGCAGTCCCTCGCGCACCTCGCGCTCGGCTCGCTCGAGGAGCGCTTCGAGACGAACGGGGTCGACGCCGACGCTTTCGGGCGATTCTGCGAAGAAGCGTGATGCAGGCATGCCAGGAGGATACCACCGAGGACCCGGGTTACGGACGCTCGTCCTCACCCCGCTTGATCTGCACGGAGAGCGGGACCGAATCGGCGCGGTCGGCGCGCCCGCTCGCGCGCCCCACTGCGGCCTCACCGAAGCGGTCGCGGACCTGGTCCAGGGCGCGGTTCAGCCGGCGCACGCGGTCGGACTCGCGCGGATCTGCGAGCAGACTGAGCTGCACCGGGTCCGCAGACTCGAGTTGACTGACCGCTACGCCGACCAGTCGGATCGGCTCGCGGATCTCTGCGCGCACGAACAGGTCGCGCGCGGACGTCGCGATCCGGCCCCCGTCATCGGTCGCGCGGCGCAGCGTGACGGAGCGCGTGCGCAGCGGGTAACGCACGCGCCCCGGACCCGGAGCTCGCGCGCCCAGGCGGAGCTTGAGCGTGATCGTGCGCGCGCGAATCTCGGCCCGCCGAAGCCGCCGCGCGACGGCCTCGGCGTGCACGAGCAGGGCGGCCTCGATCCGCCCCGGGTCGCGGGTGTCGGCCGAGAAGGTGCCCTCTTCCGAGAGCGAACGCGCATCGCGGTAGGGCTCGACCTCGCGCAGGTCTGCTCCGCGGGCGAGCGCCGCCACGCGCAGACCGAAGGGCCCGAGCGCCCGCGTGAGTTCCGCAGGCGCGCAGCGGCACAATTCCCCGATCGTCCGAATACCGCGCGCTTCGAGCCTGGCGTAGGCGACCGGCCCGACGCCCCAGATCCTGCCAACCGAAAGCGGGTCGAGGAACGCGCGAAGCGCGGCGGCGGCCACGATGCAGACGCCGTCGGGCTTGGCCTCGCCGCTCGCGATCTTGGCCACCAGCTTGACGGGCGCGATGCCGACCGAAACCGCGAGCCCGGTCTCGCGCCGCATCTCGGCCCGAAGCTGCTCCGCGACTCGCCCAGGCGACCCGAGCAGGCGATCGGTGCCGGCCAGATCCAGGAACGCCTCGTCGAGCGAGATGCCCTCGACGCTGGGGCTGAAGCGCCCGAAGACTTCGAAGACGCGGCGGCTCTCGCGCCGATAGCGGCCCATGTCACCGGGCAGGAAGACCGCGTCGGGACACAGAGCGCGGGCCTCTACGCTGGGCATCGCGGAACGCACCCCGAAGCGCCGGGCCTCGTAGCTGGCCGCGGTCACGACCCCACGCATCGAGGTCCCGCCCACGATCACGGGACGTCCCCGGAGCGCCGGATCGTCGCGCTGTTCGACGGACGCGTAGAACGCGTCCATGTCCGCGTGCAGTACGGTCGGGGGGCTAGTTGGCACCACCGAGGATCACGGGTAGGCTGTTCTCCCCCGAGCCGATCACGATGATCTTCGTGTTCGGGCTAGTTGCGAGATGCTGGGTCGCCTCGATTCCCTTCCACTTGAGCAGCGCCGGACTGATCCCTTCCGAGACCACCTTCTGGAACGCGGCAATGCCTTTGGCCTCGATCTGCTTGCGCTCCGCCTCGCGCTCCTCACGCTGGAGCACGTACTGCATCTTGAGCGCCTTCTGCTCCTCTTCGAGCTTCTCGGCGATCGCCTTCTTGATGTTATCGGGAAGCTGGACGTCCCGGATCAGGATCGCTTCGAGGATGATGTCCTTGTCGTCGAGTTGGCTGTGCACCGCCTCAAAGATCGCGGCGGCGATCTCCTCGCGCTTGCTGGCGTAGATCTCCTCGGGCAGATAGCGTCCGCCCACCTCGCGGGCCTGGCTGCGCAGGATCGGGCCCAGGATGACCTCGTAGTAACGGGGTCCGACCTCGGTGTGAAGCTTGGCAAGCTTCAGGGGATCGGGGCGGAAGCGAACCGAAGACTCGAGTTCCACCGAGAGTCCATTGCTCGCGAGGATATGCAGCCGCTCCTTCACGTCCTGGCGGCGCACGCTGTAGACGTACATGCGATTCCAGGGGGCGACGATCTGCAGCCCCTCCCCGAAGACCTCGGGCTGCGTGCCCCCGAACATCTTCCAGAGGACGCCCGCCTGACCCGAGTCGATCCGAACACAACCCACCGTCATCAGCGCCGCCACGAGCGCGATCCGGCCTAGCACCCTCTGCATACTCACTCCCTTCCTGTTTTCGATCGTCTCGTAACCCAATACCCGCCGGCCGGATGCCTTCACTGCTGAGAGCGCTCCAACGCCTCACGCATCTTCTGCATCCGCTCGATCCGCTGCCGCTGCCGGGCGTCCGGCTGAGCGACAACCTGGCGGCCGAGCGGCTCGAAGACCGGGATCTCCTCGTCCGAGAGCGGCTCCATCCACTGCTTGCGGGCCATCGCCAGCTCGAGCGCAGGCGCGAGCTCTTCGAGCTTCTTGCGTTCCCGCTCTGCTTCGTTCTGCTTGAACTCCGGCATCACGTCGCGCGCAAACAGTTCGAGCGACTCGCAGATGTGCTCGTGGCGGTTGTTCCCCCCCTGCTGGATGAAGACCACCTGATCGACCCCGGCGTCCGCAAAGCCTCGGAGATGCTTGCGCAGCTGGTCGGGGGTGCCGATCCCGCGGTTCTCGCCATCGTCGGGAAGACTCCCGCGCACCTTCTGGTAGCTGGCCCAGATGTCGGTGCGGCCCGGCTTGTGATTTCCGAATGCATAGAAGTGCCCGAGCGCAAAGCCGAAGAAACGGAATCCATCCAGGCCCCGGCGCTTGGCCTCATCCGCATCCGGGTGGCACGAAAAGCCCGTCACCATGGCGATGTTGGGGTTGATCGCGTGACCGATCGGCACGCACTCCGTGCGGATGATCCGGTAGTAGTCGTCGACCCAGTGCTTGGCCTCCTCGGGATCGACGAAAGAGAAGGTCAGCGCCCCGATGCCGAGTCGGGCCGCGAGATGGATGGTCTCGCGGTTCGAGCAGGCCACCCAGATCGGCGGGTGCGGCTTCTGGACCGGCTTCGGCACCAGGTTGCGGCACGGCATCTGGAAGTGCTTGCCCTGGTAGCCCGGGTAGGGATCCATGCTGAGCATGTTGGCC
>JABSQV010000083.1 GCA_013215565.1 Myxococcales bacterium
ACATTTTTTGCACTTTTTGCGCACCTTTGGGACCCCCCAAAATCATCATTTGACCTCCTTGGCACAATGGTTTTTTTTTGACCGTGTTTTTGGAATTGCTTTTTTTTATTGTAATAAAAAACATTTTTTCCTCAAAAATTCCAGAATTTGCGCGTTCAAAAACATAAAAAAACAATGGTCAAATTCAAAAAACATTGCACAAAAATCGAACCAAAATTTGCATCCAAAATGCGGACCCTCGTTTTTCGTCACCTGTATAGCATATTTGCATCATTTCGGCCCCCAGGAGTCCTCGAAAAAGTGACCAAAACGCACCCCAGATGACACCTTTTTGGCTCCATTTGGGTCCATTTGGGCTCCATTTTGAGTGCATTTTGGTCTCATTTTGCCACCAAAATGAGTCCAAAATGCACCCAAATGTGCTCAAAAAGCGGTCCCAAAGCCGTCATGGGTCACTCCAGAGGCACCTCAAAAAGTGCAACATGTATAACACTTTTGCCATATTTTCATAAAATCCCCAACCTGTTGTCATTTTTTTACTCATTTTTTCGACCAAAATGCATCATTTTGGATGCATTTTGATCCCCATTTTGGCACAAAAAATTGCTTTTTTCGCATCATTTTCATGCTTTTTTGTTCCCAATTTCATTGCTTTTTTGTACCATTTTGCCATCAAAATCACCCCCCAAATTCCAAAAATGGCCACCTGTATAGCAAATATGAATGCTTTTTGGAATGCCCAAAATTTGCTTTTTTCATGCATTTTGGTGCAAATTTTCATGCATTTCCGGTGCAAAAATGTATTCATTTTTGTGCAAATATTTTTGTTTTTTTGTCATGAAAAAACATATTTTTTCATACAAAATTTCTTCAAAAACGCGACATTCATTTCCAGTGTTTCAAAACACGCAACAAGTATAGCACATTTGCAACATTTTCACAACACCCGAGCGCATTTTTGGCACGTTTTTGGCCTCTTTTGGTATCATTTTGACACCATTTTGACACCATTTGGGTGCCATTTTGGTACCATTTTGGCACCATTTTGCTCTCTTTTTGGTGCCTTTTTTCTCCCATTTTTGCATTATTTGGCATCCAATTTCATGCCAAAAGCGTACCTTTTTCTGAAATCGGTCACATGTATACACGTTTTTGCTCATTTTTGGTTTGCCTTTTGGCACCTTTTTCGTCCCGTTTTCACGTCTTTTTCATGCTTTTTGGGTGCTATTTTGGCACCATTTTGGTACCATTTTGCCGCATTTTTGGCTCCTTTTTGGTACCATTTTGGCATTATTTTGGTGTCGTTTTGGCACCATTTTGGCACCATCTGTGCTCTGGCATTTGGCGGTCTCCATGCCTGTCTGCCTCAGTGCCTGGGCCCCTTGCCTGCCTGCCTGTGCTCCTGCCGCTGTGCCTGCTTGCCCTTCCTAGGCTGCCTGTCTGCCTGTCTGAGCTGCCTAGCTACCTGCCTGGCCTGCCTAGCTGTCTGCCTGGCCTGCCTACCTGCCTGCCTTGGCTGCCTATCTGCCTGCCTTGGCTGCCTATCTGCCTGCCTGAGCTGCGTGGCTTTCCCCTTGCCTCCCTGCCTCCCTCCATGCGCACATGATTGCCGTCCTGGCTCCGTGTCAGGAAAACAAACATGTGCGCCTAAGAATCATTATATTTCCGTTTGTGCTGTAATCAGCATATAAAGCCCAATCACATCATCATAGCAAATTGGTTTGTGTTGTAATCGCGGAGTGGCAGCTCCAATTCCAACACAAACACAATGAACACCATTTCAACAACGCAACCTCGGCAACCCACGACACAACATTGACTCTAGGCGCCAGCCACCAGAAACTAATATATCAGGAAAAGGATTTTCCTAAATGCATGTTATATATTAGTTTTCGTTGACAAACAAGATTTTGGCCCAAAAGTCGTCATTTTGAGCCCCCAAAACGGTCCCAAAAACCATCACTTGGGACCCCAAAAACCAACATTTTTGCATGAATTTGGCCACCATTTTGGCACCTTTTGGCACCTTTTGGTCCCTTTTTGGGCTCCATTTTGACTCCAAAAGGCACCCAAAAGAGCACCAAAATGGCACCCAAAAGAGCACCAAAATGGCACCCAAAATGCAACGAATCTGCTACACAGGTAGCCAATTTCCACTGACGACCCTCATTTTGTGACCCAAAACATGCCCAAAACGATGCCAAAATGTCACGAAAACGTGCTCAAAATGCATGCCAAAGAACATATTTTGCGCATCATTGGACCATGTTTTTGAGCTCATTTTGTGCCCTTTTGGAGCACATTTTTTGCACTTTTTGCGCACCTTTGGGACCCCCCAAAATCATCATTTGACCTCCTTGGCACAATGGTTTTTTTTTGACCGTGTTTTTGGAATTGCTTTTTTTTATTGTAATAAAAAACATTTTTTCCTCAAAAATTC
>JABSQV010000084.1 GCA_013215565.1 Myxococcales bacterium
CTACCAGGTCGGGGTGGGTCCGCTGGGCCACATCCACGAGGAGCGCCGGCGCCTGGCGGGGCTGCGCTGGAAGCACTTCGATGCGCAACCCCTGGGTGCCACGATCGGGGGCGAAATCTCCGGCTGCCGAATCTCGGACGAGCTTCCCGACGCGGTGATCTCCGAACTTCGCGAGGCGCTCCTCGACTACAAGGTACTGTTCTTTCGCGAACAGCCGATGAGCGCGGCCGAGCATCTCGGGTTCGCACGCCGCTTCGGCGAGTTGGAGATCCACCCCTTCATCCCGCCGAATCCGGAACACCCCGAGTTGGTGCACTTCGAGAAGTCGGCCGATGTCGGGGGCTACGAGAACGGCTGGCACTCCGACGTCTCCTGGCGCGAGTGCCCGTCGATGGGCGCGATCCTGCGCGCGATCGAGGTACCCCCGACCGGAGGGGACACGCTCTTCTGCGATATGAGCGCCGCGTACGAGGGACTCGACGAGGAGACGAAATTAGAGATCGAGGGACTCGTCGCCGTCCACGACTACACGCGTTCGTTCGGTCACCAGGTCTCGGACGAGAACAAGCACGAGATGCGCGAGCGCTTCCCGGCGATCGAGCACCCGGTCGTGCGCACGCATCCCGAGACCGGCCGGAAGCTCCTTTACGTGAACCGCTTCTTCGTCGATCACATCGTGGGCCTCGAGCCCGAGGCGTCTGTAGCGATGATCGACCTGCTCAGCAAGCAGGCGGAATTGCCCGAGTACCAGTGCCGCTTTCGCTGGGAGCCGTGCTCCGTCGCGTTCTGGGACAACCGCGCGGTCCAGCACTACGCGGCCAGCGACTACTGGCCCGAGGTCCGGATCATGGAGCGTGCCTCGATCGTGGGTGATCGTCCACGCTAAACCGCGGCCCGGTTCGACGCCTTAGCGCGCTTCGAACTCCGGGAGCACGTACTTCCCCATGAGTTCGATCGTCTGCATGGCCTTCTCGTGCGGGATCTTGTACGGGTTGATCAAGCACAGGAGCAGGTCGACCCCGGCCTTCTCGTACTCCTTCGCGGTCTCGACCACCTGATCGGGCGTGCCCGACAGCACCGCCTTCGCACCCGTCAGGTAGTTGAAGTCGAGCAGATTCATGGCATTCGACTCGACCGCCTGCTGGACCGGCTCCAAGTAATCGTAGGTTCCGAGTTCCTGCTTCATCTCCTTGAGCCAGGTCGCGACCGTGCCGATCAGGCCGACCGAGGTCTTTACATACCAGAGGAAGGACTCCTCGGAGATGGCACGGCTCTCCTCCGCGGTGGGTGCGCAGTTCACCATGGTGAAGGCCGCGGCCTGGTTGTTCACGAACTTCCCGAGCGGTTTTATGCAACCAGAGATCGCCTTGCGGTAGATGTCGATGCGTCGCGCCACGTCTTCGGGTGGTGCCGCGACCGCAAAGGAGCAGAGTCCGAGTCCGAGTTCACCCATCATCTGGTGGCCGCCTTCGCTCGCGGTGGCTGCGAAGATCGGGGGATGAGGCTCCTGGATCGGCTTGGGCTGGACACGCCGCCGCGGCAGCGACCAGTGCTTGCCCTCGAACTCGGAGTACTCGTTGGTCCAGCAGTCGACGATGTGCTCGATGGCCTCGCGCCACATCTCGCGAGTATCGTTCGGGTGAATCCCGAACCCTTCGAGTTCGAGCCGGGTCGAAGAGCGGCCGGTTCCGAAGTCCACGCGCCCGTTCGAGATCAGGTCGAGGACCGCGGCTGACTCAGCCGAGCGGACCGGATGGTTGTAGGGCTTGGGCGCGAGCCGAACTCCGTAGCCAAGCCGTATGTTCTGGGTACGCGAAGCGACCGCCCCATACAGCACCTCGGGGTTCGAGCAGTGCGAGAACTCCTCCAGGAAGTGATGCTCGACGGTCCAGAAGGCGTGGAAGCCGAGTTCGTCGCCCCGGATCGCCTGCTCGAGCGTGTTCTGATATGCGCGGAGTTCGCTCTCCCTGGACCAGGGACGCGCGACCGGGATTTCGTAGAAAAGTGCGAATTTCACGGGTGCTCCTCGCGCGCCGGGCTGAGGCGTCAGAGCTGGTCGGGGTTCAGGGCCGCGTCGATCCCGGCATCTGCAAACAGTACCGAGCCGTGGATGTAGGCCGCCTCGGGGCTCAGTAAGAAGTGGATGATCCCGGCGATTTCTTCGGGTGCGGCGTGGCGCCCGAGCGGATTCGGAAGGCGCTCGAGACCCGCCGCGAGCGCCGGGACGGCGCGGGCCTGCTCGAGCAGCGGCGTATCGGTGGGGCCCGGCGCGATGGCATTCAGGCGTACGCCCGCGCGTCCCCAATCCATTGCGCGGTGGCGGATCGCCTTGGCGAGCGCCAGCTTCCCGCCCGCGTACGCCAGAAAGCCATTTTGCTCCGCCTCGATCAGCTTGCGGGCGCCGGCCTCGTCGCCTTCGAGCAGGGTCGCAACGAAGGGGTGGTCGTCGAAGGGAACGATTCGCACGGAATTCGAAGACAGCACGACAGCGGCTGCGCCCGGGCGGCCGGTCATGCTCGACAGCAGGCCGTCGAGCAGTTCCACCGCCCCGAAGTAGTTGATCGACGGGATCGTTTCGAGCGGAGCCGTCTGGCCCACTCCCGCACACAGCACGAGCCGATCGATCTGGCCCTGGCACTGCTCGAGAGCGTGGGCGATCGCCTTTTCGCGTCCCTCCGGATGAGAGAGGTTGGCCTCGACTTCGGCGTCCCGGAGATCGATGCCGACGACTCGATCCCCGGCTGCCTCGCATCGACGCCGGGTGGCGGCCCCGATACCGGAGGCGGAGCCGCTGATCACGCAGACTGCCATGCTGGCTTCCTTCGAGGTGGGTGCCGGACTCGTCGGGTCTTTCTCTGGCGGTCAGGGCCGCGCGGCTCCGAAGCCGATCTCCCGGCCACTCTACCCGCTCGCGCGCCGCCGAGCCAAGCGCCCGGTGCTGCACGAGCGTGCCGGCGCCGACGTCGTAGGACTCCCCTCGGCTCTCGAAGCTCCTATAATCGCGTCCCGGGGGCTTCTTCAACCAGCCGACGATCGCGGAGGGCCGATGTACGACGTCGTGATTCGCAACGGAACCATTGTGGACGGGAACGGCACGCCGCCGTTTCGAGGTGACGTAGCCGTCCGCGAGGGCAAGATCGCGGCGGTCGGTTCGATCGGCGAATCCGCGGCCTCCACGACGATCGACGCGCGGGGCCAGCTCGTCACGCCGGGCTGGGTCGACGTCCACACGCATTACGATGGCCAGGCCACCTGGGATCCGCTGTTGACCCCCTCGTGTTGGCACGGCGTGACGACGGTGGTGATGGGGAACTGCGGTGTCGGCTTCGCGCCGGTCCGGCCAGAACGGCGCCACTGGCTCGTGGGGCTGATGGAGGGCGTGGAAGACATCCCGGGAACGGCGCTCAACGAAGGCATCCGCTGGGATTGGGAGACCTTTCCCGAGTATCTCGACGCGCTCGAGCAGATGCCGCGCTGCCTGGACGTCGGCACGCAGATTCCGCACGGCGCGGTGCGTTCCTACGTGATGGGTGACCGCGGCGCGAAGAACGAGCCGGCCAACGCCGAGGACATCTTGGAAATGGCCCGGATCGTGGGCGAGGCGATCCAGGCCGGGGCGCTCGGCTTCTCGTCGTCTCGGACGCTCGTCCATCGAGCCATCGATGGCGAGCCCGTGCCCGGCACCTTCGCGGCAGAGGACGAACTCTTCGGCATCGGCGACGCGCTCGGAGCTCTCGATGCCGGGGTGTTCGAGTTGGCCCCCGCCGGTGTCATGGGAGAGGATCTCGCAGCACCCGAGAAGGAAGTCGCCTGGATGCGGAAGCTCTCGTCCCGCATCGGCCGTCCGGTGAGTTTCGCGTTGTTGCAGATCGACTCGCAGCCCGATCAGTGGCGCAAGATCCTGACGCTCTGCGACGAAGCCGTCGCGGAGGGTGCGCGTCTCAGGCCGCAGGTCGGCTCCCGTCCGACGATGCTTCTGGTGGGACTCCAGACTTTTTCGCCCTTCGATGGGAGGCCGAGCTTCGCCGCGTTCGCCGGGTTGTCGCTCGAAGCGCGCGTGCGCGAGCTTCGGAAGCCCGAGACCAAGGCGCGGGTGCTCGCGGAGCAGCCAGAAAACCCGGATCCCCTGCTCAGTCTGGTGTTTCGGGGGATGGACAAGATCTTTGTCCTCGGCGAGACGCCCGACTACGAGCCGGAGGCCGAGTGCAGCATCGAATCCATCGCCCGAAAGAGCGGACGCGACCCCTACGACGTGCTCTACGATGCGATGCTCGAGCTCGACGGCAAGGCGCTGCTGATGGTGGCCCTGGTGGGTTACTCCGAGGGCAACCTCGAGGCGATCCGTCAGATGCTCGAGTCCCCGCATTCGGCGTTTGGGCTCGGAGACGGCGGTGCCCACTGCCGCGCGATCTGCGATGCCAGCATGACCACCTTCCTGCTCACGCACTGGGCCCGTGATCGTTCGCGCGGGCCCAGGCTGCCTCTGGAATACGCGGTGCGGAAGATGACGAGAGATACCGCGGAACTGTACGGACTCGGGGATCGCGGGCGCATCGAGGTCGGCTACAAGGCCGACCTGAACGTGATTGACTTCGACCGGCTCAGGCTCGAGCTTCCCGAAATGGTGCACGACCTTCCCGGGAATGCGAGCCGGCTGATTCAGAAGGCCCAGGGCTACACGGCGACGCTCGTATCCGGGCAGGTGACCTTCCGCAACGGAGAGGAGACGGGCGCCCGGCCGGGCCGGGTCCTGCGCGGGCCGCAGACCGTCGGTTAATCCGCCGGCGTCGTCCACGGGACGGCCGGCAGGGGGTGCGCGCATAGCGCGCCGGGAGCACCGAGATGGTTTCAGGCGAGTCGGCAGGCGGGCGGGTACGCACACCGCTGGAACGGGCGCCGGTCCCCGAGCTCGGGACGGAACTCATCCCCAAGGAGCGCTACCTGTCCCGGGACTACGCGGAAGAGGAACATCGTCGGCTCTGGAGCCGCGTTTGGCACCTCGCGGGCTTCGAGCGGGACATCCTCGAGTCCGGTGACTACCTGACCTACGAGATCGGGCGCGAGTCGATCCTGGTGGTACGGCAGGCTTCGGGCGGCGTCGCGGCCTTCCACAACGTCTGCCAGCACCGGGGAACCCGCCTGGTCGAGCCCGGCAGGGGCTCCGCGCGTTCCTTCACGTGCCAGTTTCACGCCTGGCGCTACGGGATCGATGGTGCGCTCGAGCGCGCGCTCGACCCGGAGACGTTTTCTCAGGGCTGCCCGGCCGAATCCCTCGGGCTCACGCCGGTTCTCGCGGATTGCTGGGGCGGCTTCGTCTGGGTGAACCTGGACCCCGCAGCCGACCCTCTGCGGCGCTACCTCGACGTGATTCCCGAACACCTCGATCCCTATCACTTTGAAGAGATGTCGATCCTCAACGAGTACACGATCGAGATCGAGTGCAACTGGAAGACCTCGATGGATGCCTTCCACGAGGCCTATCACATCCTGGGAACCCACCCCGACACGCTGGACGTGAACGACGACGTGAACGTCCCGATCGACTGCTACCGGCGCCATTCGCGCATGCTGCTCAAGCTCGGTGTGGCGAGCCCGCGGCACGCGGAATACGGGAAGGTCAGCAAGCGGATCCGGGAGCACTTCCTGGCCACGGCCGGAATCGATCCCGAAAGCTTCGAGGGCGAAGCCTCCGAGGTCCGGCCCGCGATTGCTCGCGCGGTCCGCGAGATCCAGGGTCCTGCGCTCGGGGCGGATTTTTCGGAACTCGACGATGCGCAGCTGGTCGACGACTTCCACTACAGCGTGTTTCCGAACCTGACCTTCAACATCTTCGGCCGCAGCGCCTGGCTCTTCCGCCACCGTCCCCACCCGACGGATCCCGACCGCATGTACTTCGACTTCTTCAACCTGCTGCGGGCGCCGAAGGCCCGGATCGCGCGCCCCGAGCGCGAGTTCCACGTCGCAACGGACGAACTCTTGCTCGAGCCCGTGGGAGGCGGGGGAGAACTGCTGGCCCAGGACACCTACAACCTACCCCGGATCCAGCGGGGCATGCATTCGGCGGGCTTCCGGGGTCTGCACCTCGGGAACCAGGAGATCCGGATCCGACACTTCCACGCCACGCTGAACGAGTACATTCCGCCCGAGCGAACTTGACGCTCGCGCAGAGTTGACCTAGATCCGAGCCATGGATCCCTCGGACCTCTCGCTCGGCATTCGCCTGGTCGCGGGCGCGGCAGTTCTGTTCCTGGGCCGCCGCCTGTTCTGGCTCTTTGTCGGCGTCGCGGGCTTCGTGCTGACGGCCGAGGCGGTACCCCAGTTCTTTCCCGGCCAGCTCGAGTGGATCGTGCTCGCGCTCGCACTGGTGGTTGGCATCGCGGGGGCGGTGCTGGCGATCGTGCTCCAGCACCTGGCCATCGCGGTTGCGGGGTTTGCGGTCGGCGTGTATGCAGCGCTCTCGCTGCAGCCCGGGGTCGGGCTGCCCGAGGCCTGGTGGCTTCCCGTGGCCGGCGGCATCGCGGGTGCGCTGTTGGGTCTGCTGGTGCTCGACTGGGGCCTGATTCTGCTTTCGGCCCTGGTCGGTGCCGGAGCGGTTTCGGTCCCGCTGGAACTGCTTGCGCCCTGGGACATGTTGCTCTGGGCGGTACTGTTCGTGGCCGGCGTAGCCGTTCAGGCCTCGATGTTCCGGGGAGGCCGGCGGCGGTCGCTGCGCCCGAACGGCTGAGGCCGGCGCCCGGGCTCGCTCCGGCCTCAGCGAAGCAGCGCGCGCGCGGCCTCGCCGTCGACCGGGTGCGCGACTTCGAGGCCGAGCAGTTCGAGTACGGTGGGATGGAGGTCGATCGCGCGCACGAACTCGACCTCGCGCCCGGGCTCGAAGGCGCTGCCGCGCGCGTAGAGGATGCCCTCGACCGCGGCGCTTCGGGGATGATAGCCGTGCATCCCGGCGAGCCAGAACGAAGTCGGAAACGAGTCGGGCCCCACGTAGCGGAGCCAGCGAAACACCCAGGGCCACTTCTCGAGGTCTTCGATGAAGTAGGGCGGATGCGCGGACACAATCAGCTGTCCGACCCGCGGTCCCTCTCCCAGGTGCCAGTCGTCCGGCTGTGACTCGGGCCGCACCACCTCGAACTCGGTGTAGCCCGAGAGCTTCCTGAGCGCGTCGTCGATCGCGGGCTGTGTCGGGTTCTCGAAGTACAGAAACGAGGTGCTCCCCGCGGAGACCGCGCGCGCCGCGATCTCGTGTCGGCGCAGGATGCGCGCGATGTTGATGATGGTGTCTGCCGGCACCATGCCGTGGTCGGTGGTCACCAGCAACTGGAACTCGTCGGCATCGGGCTGCTCGTCGATCGCGGCGAGTACGCGCGCCACAGCCGCGTCCGCCTTCGCGACCGCGCTGCGCACCTCGTCGGACTCCACGCCCGTGTCGTGTCCCGCGTCGTCCGGCCCCGAGAAGTAGGCCAGCACCAGTTGCGGCCGCGTCTCTTGCGGTCGTGCGAGCAATTCTGCGACCTGCTCGGCGCGCTCCAGATCATCGACGGCGCGCTGCGCGGGCCGCGATGGGTCCGAACCGCTGCGGCGTCCGTACCAGCCCAGGCTCGCGGTCCGGACGCCGTAGCGCTCGGCGGTCCGATCCAGGTGTTCACAGTCCTCGAGCCAGGCCTGGGCGCCGGATCCGTCGTAGAGGCCGCGGTCAGGATCCAGGAAGCGGTTGCTCACAATCCCGTGCCGTCCCGGCCAGCAACCCGTCGAAATCGTGACGCCGCTGCTGTGGGACATCGAGGGAAAGGCCGGCTGCATGCGGTGGCTGAAGCTGCCCTCCGCGCGCAGGCGCTCGAAGCTCGGTGCGGGGAAGCGTTCCAGGTAGTGGGGAGAGAACCCGTCGAAGAGCAGCACTACGACGGTCGGTTCCGCGTGCGCGCTCTGTACGAGTAGGGCCAACCAGAGGAGGGCGAAGCCGAGGGCGCGTCCCGATCCCACGTCACTTCCGCAGGTTGATGACCTGCGGCTGCGTGTAGGCGAGCAGACCGAGCAGGCCACGTTCACGTCCGACCCCCGAGGCCTTGAACCCCCCGAACGGGATCGACACGTGGTTTGCAGTCGGTTGTGCCGAGTGCTGATTGATCCAGGCGGTTCCGCATTCGAGACGTGCCGCCACCCGGGCGCCCGCTTCGGTGTCGGCAGTCCACACCGATCCCGACAGACCCTTGTCGGATGCGTTGGCGCGCTCGACCGCTTCGTCGACCGTCTCGTAGCACAGAACCGGGAGGGCCGGTCCGAACTGCTCCTCGTCCACGAGTGGCGCGCCCTCCTCGATGTCGGCCACGATCGTGGGCGGATAGAAGTATCCGGCCCCTTCGAGCGGTTCGCCGCCGCAGAGGATCCGGGCACCGCGATCCCGCGCGTCCGTCACGAGTCGATCGATGATCTCGAACTGCATCCGGTTGGCGAGTGGACCGAGGCGCGTGGACTCCTCCATCCCGTCCCCCACGTGCATCGTCGAAACGGCGCGTACCAGCGCATCGCACATCTCTGCATACCGGGAGCGGTGTACGAACAGGCGCTTGAGCGCGTGACAGACCTGTCCGCAGTTGTTGAATGCGGATTGCGCGATCATGGGCGCCGCCGCTTCGACGTCTGCGTCCGGCAGTACGATGCCCGCGTCGTTGCCACCGAGTTCGAGCGTCAGGTGCTTCAGGCTCTCGGCCGACGACGCCATGATGTGTCGGCCGGTCGGCGTGGAGCCCGTGAACGAAATCTTGGCAATGCCGGGATGCGCCGAGAGCCAGCGTCCCATTTCGTGGCCCCCGCTCAGGGTCTGTACCACCCCGGGCGGCATCAGATCGCGGAGCTGCTCCATCATTCGCAGTGTCGCCAGCGGTGTGAAAGGGGAGGGCTTCAGGATCACGGTGTTCCCGGCCCAGATCGCGGGCGCAATCTTCTGGAGTGCGGTGTGGACCGGGTAGTTCCAGGCGACGATCGCCGCAACGACGCCGAGCGGCCGGTGGTGCAATTCGACGCGGCGTGCGTCGTCGTCGATCAGAACTTCGCTCGCGAGCTCCATTTCGGAGAAGCCCCGGAGCGATCCGGGACCCATGCTCTCGCACTCCGTGACCGCAGCGGCAAAGGGCTTCCCCTGTTCGGCCGTGATCAGACTCCCGAGGTCGCGTGCCGCGGCGGCAACACGATCGGCCATTCCGAGCATGATCTCGCGCCGCTCCTCGAACGAGGTTTGGCTCCAACTCGCGAAGGCCGCCCGCGCGCCGCGTATGGCCGCTTCGAGCTGTGCCTCGGTCGCATCCGGACACTCTGCGATGACTTCCTCGGTCGCGGGGTTGATGACGCCAAGGGTCTTGGGCGCAGTGACAGAAGTTCCGTCGATCGTCATCACGAAGGGTGCCTCAAGCAGCGCCTCGATCCGGGTGTTGCTCATTTTCGCCTGTCCTTCCTTCAGGCCGGGGTTGCGCCGTTGCTAGGCCGAAGCGATCAGGGCCTGTCCGGGCAGAAGCGGTGGCATGGGACAGCCGAGCGACCCGGCCGTCGCCCGCATCAGCTCCGCTTCGGCCGGCGTGACCCTTGCGTCCGCCTGAATGCAGTCGGCTGCGGCGTGAACGATCGCGCGTTTGAGCTTCGGCGCGCCCGCGGCGATTCGGTCGAGAGCGCGATCGAGTTCGTCGAAGCCCGCGGCCTCGGGCGCGAGCAGCCCCCGTGGCGGAAGCCCCAGCCGGCGCGCGCCCAGCTCGAACGAACGCTCGGTCTCTTCCCGCGTGCCGTGGCCGGCGTGAGCGAGCGCCGAGAGCAGCACCCGGCAGGCGTTCTCGAGCGGCCGCAGCGAGCGATAGCGAACCCGCCGGGGCGCGGATGGAGCGAAGGCGGGACGCAGGTGCTGAACCAGCACGCGCTGCAGCGTCCACTCGAAGAGGTCGAGCTTTGCGTCGGCCTCGACCAGCGCCCGCAGGTTCCGGCAGAACGCCTCGTATTGCGCCGGCGACAGTTGGCGCAGGGCGGGCAGGGTGGTGTCGAGGAGTGGGAGGCGCAGCGCCGGGTCGAGCAGCTCGACCCGGGAGAGCAACTGCCGTGTCTCCTTGTAGACGTCGGGATCCGCGTGCCGGGCGAGTTCCTCGAGCTGGGCCTCGCGGACTTCGGCGTCGCGCTGGATCAGGAGCGCGTAGACGAGTGCGCGCGCTCCGTAGGCATCGTGCCCGGCGTCGCGCAAATCCTCCGGGATTCCGGTCAGGATCGTGTTCGCGTGCGCGAGATGCTGCGGACCGGGCTGCCCGATCTGCTCGACGGCGGCGGTCCCGACTTCAGCCGCTCCCGCGAAGCCGGCGGCGAGTTCCGATTCCGTCCCCGGGGCAGAGGCAGCCGGGGCCTCCCCGGCGAGGTCGCCGCTCCAGGAGGGATCCAGGCGCGCGATCCGCTGGGCGAGCGGAGGATGGGTCGAGAAGAGCCCCTGGATTCCACGCGTCGCGCGGCCGAAAAACATGTGGCTCGCCTCCGGGGCCGCCGGGCTCTGGACCGCCGACCCCTCCGTCGCGCGCCCGATTCGCTTGAGCGCCCCAGCGATTCCGCCCGGGTTCCGCGTGAACTGGACCGAGGACGCATCCGCCAGAAACTCGCGCTGGCGGCTGACCGAGGCTTTGATCAGATTGCCGAATAGCGTGCCCACGAAACCGATCAGCACAAGGCCCCCGCCGAGGGCCGCGAGCGCGGCGCCGGAATTGTCGCGCCCCGAGCGCCTCCCTCCGGCGAAGATCGAGGAGCGCAGCAGGAAGTACCCGATGATGCCGAGCAGCAGAATCCCGTGCAGGACCCCCATCAGGCGCAGGTTGAGGCGCATGTCGCCGTTCAGGATGTGGCTGAACTCGTGGGCGATGACCCCCTGGAGTTCGTCGCGAGGGAGCTGCTCGGCACACCCGCGCGTGACGCCGACCACGGCGTCGTCGATCGTGAACCCGGCAGCGAAGGCGTTGATCCCGGACTCCTCGTCGAGCAGGTAGACGGGCGGGGTCGCGGTACCCGAGGCGATGGCCATTTCCTCGACCACGTTCAGGAGCTTTCGCTCGACAGGGTCGCTCGAGTTCGCGTGGAGCAGCCGGCCGCCGAGAGACTCGGCCACGTAGCTTCCGCCGGCCCGAAGCTGCGCGAGCTTGAACAGGGTCCCGCCGCCCACGACCAGAAGCGTCCCGGCCGAGACCTGCGCGAGCAGCAGCGGGTTCCACCAGAGCAGCGCAAATTTCGGATCGCCGGTGCGGGGATTCTGACCCTGGTAGCCGAACGCGACGACCGCGAGCGCGTAAAGGGCGACGCAGATCGCGATCACGGCCAGCACGAAGAGCAGGATCAGGCGCCCGGTATTTCGCCGCGCGTTGTCCTGGAGTTCGAAAAAGTCCGTCGCCACGGTAGTGCTCGCGGGCGTTCCGCGATTCAGAAGGAAACTCGGGGCGCCTCCTGAATCGCCTCCCGATCCTCGAATTCGAGCAGGCTCGCGTCTTCGGGGTGGCCGAAGCGCCCCGCCAGACTCACCGCCGGGAAGCTCTGCCGGTAGCTGTTGTAGCTGGTCACGGAATCGTTGAAGGCCTGCCGTGCGAACGCGACTTTGTTCTCCGTCGAGGTCAGCTCCTCGGAAAGCTGCATCATGTTCTGATTCGCCTTGAGGTCGGGATACGACTCCGCGAGTGCGAACAGACGACCCATGGCGCCCGAGAGCGCGCCCTCGGCACCCGCGAGTTCGCTCATCGCGGCCGGATTGCCCGGGTCGCCCGCCGCGCGCTGCAGGCCGCTCAGTGCGTGGTTTCGGGCCTGCACGACCTCTTCGAGGGTCTCGCGTTCGTGTTGCATGTAGCCCTTGGCGGTTTCGACCAGGTTTGGAATCAGGTCATAGCGGCGCTTGAGTTGGACCTCGATCTGGGCGAACGCGTTCTGGTAGCGGTTCTTGAGTTGGACAAGGCGGTTGTAGATGCCGACCGCCCAGACCACGACGACGACCAGAAGTCCAAGCGCTATGAGAAGTCCGACCACGGCTTACCCTCCAGGTCACGGACGCGATCCGCTGCCCGATCCGGGGCGGGAACCGGCCCACACGGCGCGAGTATACGACACCGGCGTTCCCGGAGTCGCACAAGCCCTGTTCCCCTTTTCGAAGACCCGGGAGTAGAATGCGACGCGGTCGGCGGCGTAGCGAACCGGTTCACGCGAAACTTTGCTGCCTGCTTCGCCGATCGGATTCCGAAGGACGACGGGGGAAGTGGATGCTCTGGTGGCAACGCGGTACCGCGCTGGGCGCCGCCTGGATGTTGGCCTTGGCGTGCGGGGGTGCTCCCGCGAGGGGTCCCGCTGCGGCCTGCGCGGCGGTGGTGAAGCAGGTTCGGGACCTGCCGAATCCGGTCGAGGTGGTCGGTCCTGCCGAGCGGAGTTCCGAGGGCAATCTCGAGATCCGCTACGCATCGACGAACGCCGAGAACATTCCCGTCGCCGGTAAGGCGCTCTGCGAGTTCGCGGTGGGTGACGGCGGTGCGCTCCAGTTGGTGTCGGCCCAGGTCGACGGCTCGGAACTCGACACCGCCGCGATCGCGTCGATCAATCGCCGGAAACTTCCCGCGATGGAGATGCAGTAAGCGCGGGCGGCGCCGGTCCGCTGGGCCGGGGAGTGCGGGATTCCCTTGACGCGCAGGATCGCCTCGCCAGCCTGGGTCCAGGGGCTCCGGACACCGCGAACCACGATCAGGCGGGGCCCGGTCCATTTACGTGCTGCGGTGAGGCTCGTGCAGGTCTCTGGCAAGTCGCTCCTTCGCGCCGGGCATCTCCAGAATCCCGCGCGCTGAGATTTTGGCCGAAGCACCCGCGCGATGGTCTAGACTTTTTGGCAGACCTAGAGGGCTGCCGATCAGACCGGGAGGAAAGCATGGACGTTCGACTGGGAGAGGACGCTCGGGGACCGTTGCGCGGGATCCGAGTACTGGATCTTTCCAACGTGGTCTCGGGTCCGCTCTGCGCACAGGTGCTGGGAGATCTCGGAGCCGACGTGATCAAGGTGGAGTCCCACCAGGGGGATTTGTCGCGCCGGCTCGGGCCGCCCTTCAACGACGGGATCACGCCGCTCTACGCGAACTGCAACCGCAATAAGCGCGCGATCGCCGTTGATCTCAAGCTGCCCCAGGGCATCGAGGTGGTTCGGCGTCTCGCGGCCAGCGCGGACCTCGCGATCGAGAACTTCCGGCCCGGCGTCGCCGATCGGCTGGGCATTGGCTACGAGGCCCTCTCCGAATCCAACCCGGGGCTCGTCTACGTGGCGGTGAGTGGCTTCGGTTCGGACGGGCCCTATAGCGATCTGCCGGCCTACGACTCGGTGATCCAGGGCCTGGTCGGCTTCATGCCCACGCAGGGGATCGCGACCGGAACCCCCTCGCTGGTCAAGTGCCTGGTTGCCGACAAGTCTACGGCGCTCACGGCCGTCTACGCGGCCATGGGGGGACTGCTGGACCGCGAACGCGGCGGCGGAAAGGGACAGAAGATCGAGGTTCCCATGCTAGACGCGTTCGCGGCTTTCATGCTTCCAGACGTGCTTGGCAGCGCGACCTTCCCGGAGGCCGAAGAGAACCCGTTCGCGGGGTTCGACATTCACCGCTCCTGGGAGACCCAGGACGGTCACGTGGTGATGATGATCGTCGAAGATCACCAGTTCCAGGGCATCTGCCGTGCCCTGGACCGCGACGACCTGATCGAGGACCCGCGCTGCGCGACGCTGATCCAGCGCGTCATGAACGCGCAGGAAATGTTCGGGATGCTTGCGGACGAGTGCAAGAAGTGGACGACGCAGGAACTCGTCGAGCGAGCACGCCGCTACGACGCGCCGGTCGCTCCCGCAAATGGAATCCCCGAGTTTCTCGATGACCCGCAGGTGAAGCAGAGCCGCACAGTGTTCGAGGTGCAGGATCGCAGCGGACCGATGCGGTTGCTGCGAAACCCGGTTCGCTTCGCGAAATCTCCGACCGACCTGCGGGCCCGTCCACCGCGTCTCGGGGAAGACACGGATACCGTCCTGGAACAGGCCGGCTACAGCCAGGACGAGATCGGCCGGCTGCGGAAAGCCGAGGTCGTCATCTGACGGGATTCTCTGCTTGCAGCCGCCGGGTGCCCGCGCCTCAGCGCTCGCGTCCGAGCACGAAGTACTCGTAGACCCGCCGACTCGCTTCGTCGGAATAGGCGCGGATGTAGAAGTCGGCCGGATTCACCTGCATCGGTGCGAGCCAGCCGATCCAGGAGATCGCGGTCGATGCGAGTACGAAGACGGTCAGGAAAGCGGCCGCGAGCGCGCTCAGTGCCGCGCGCTGGCGGCCCAAAAGGTCGAAGCCCAGGCCGGCCAGAACCGCGAAGGCCGGAACGCCGGGCGAGAGGTAGGTCCCCTTGAGTGCCGAGAGGGTGGCGATGCGGTAGGTAAACCCGGCGTACGCGGCGAGTGCGAGTGCGCCGACCAGCACCAGCGTGGTGCCCCCGTACGGGACAGCGACCCGCACACGTCGGCCCAGGATCGCGAACAGGCCCAGCAGGGTCATGGCTGTGATGACGCCCCCACAGGCGAACAGGATCCGCGAGAAGATCCTGGCGTCCGGGTCTCGCACTTGGAGCGTCGTCCCGTGGATGTCGAACCAGACCGAGGCGAAGGTCACGGGCCAGACCTGGCTCCGTCTGCGCGCCGCCTTGTCGGCGGGGTCGAAGAGCACGTCGGGGGCGAGCGAGAGATAGGCGTCGAGCGGGCGGGCAGGGCCGTAGCCCTGCTGCGCCATCAGGGCCGGCACCGGGCCGACCTGCATCGCGATCGGCTCGCCGTAGTGGTAGACATTGCGGGCGAAGTACCCTCCCGAGACGAGCAGGGCCGCGGCGCCGAGCAGGGCCGCGGGCTTGAGCGAGGAGAAGCGCCAGCCGTGAGAGCGCGCGCCTACGAAGAGCAGGCCGATCCCGGCCGCGGCCAGCACGCAGAGCGCGTTGACCTTCGTCAGTACCGCCGCGCCGAGTACGGCGCCGCAGAGCAGGGCGCGACCGCTGTTCTCGGGCTTTTCCAGGCACCCGAACAGCAGCCAGATCCCGAGCGCGGCGAGCGCGGCGGCGGGCAGTTCGTTGCCCAGGAACGAGGCGGGCCCGATGTGCATCGGCAGAAACAGCGCGATCGCGGCCGCGTACACGGCCACCTGCGGTCGATCCGGAACCGCACGCCGCCCGATGCCGAATACCGCGAGGCCCAGTCCGAGTCCCGCGAGTACGTTCACCAGACGCAGCGCGTACAGGATCCAGCGGGGTCCGAGCAGGTCGGGCAAGGCCGTCCAGAGCGCGGCCGTGGTCGCGTAGTAGAGCGGCGGGTGGAAGGTCGACCAGCCCTCGTGCGGGAGCGGCAGTCGGTGGTCGTGATACACAACTCCCATGTACGCGGCATGGAACGGGCCGTCGAACCCCGAGAGCGGCGGGGCCACCCAGGCGTTGTGCATCCTCAGCGCAGCGGCCAGCGCGAACAGCGCAACGATGATGAGTGGTCCTCTCCGCATCAGGGCCAAAGTCTAGCCCGGTGTTCCGGAAGGGCCGCGGCTTCGAACCCCGCTCCGCGTGAGTGCGTGACGGCGTGATGGACCGGGCGCGCGACCGGGACCTGGCCCCCACGCTCGGACTCGTCTTCGGCCTGGCACTCGCCTTTCATGCGGCGACTGGAATTCTGGGCACAGTTCGGTCCGGGATTCCGTTCTCCGAGCTGGCGGCGTATTTCGACGGGCACCTCTACCTCCAGATCGCAAAATCCTTCCCGCTCCCGTACTCGGAAGAGGGGCGAAATTATCTGAGTCAAGCGCCCCTCTACCCGGCGCTGGTCTGGCTCGCACAGCTCGTGGTGCCGTCGGCGCTTGCCGGGTGGGGGACGGTCGCGATCTGGGTCGCCTGGCTCTGCTCGGCGGCCGCTGCCGCCGCCTTCTACCTGCTGGCGCGCGAAGTCGGAGCCCGCCCCGGCTGGGCCACGGCGCTGTTCGTGCTCGCCAATCCACGCTGGGCATCGATTGCGGCCACCGCCCACGCCGAAGCTGCGGCCATGCCGCTGGTGATTTTAAGCCTGCTCGCATTCTCGCGGCGGCGCCTCGGCTGGTGTGTGGTCTGGCTCTCGCTCGCGTCGCTGGCGCGTTTTCCTGCGATCCTGCTCGGCGGCCCGCTCGCATTTGGTGCACTGATCCTGCGCCGCGACTTTCGGATCCGCAACTTCGCGTGGCTCTCGCTTCCGCTCGTGGTGCTGGCGCTGTTCCAGCTGTACCAGTACCTGCGGATCCCCGACTTCGGGGGCCTGCTGCAGGAGCACAGCGTCTTCTGGGATGCGCATCTCGTGTGGCCGTTCCAGGCGTTCCTGGAGTTCGGGGGCCGGTTTCACCGCACGCTCGGCATGCAGCAGCTGCTGCTCGACGTCTCGCTGCTGTTCTACTTTTCGGCGATCGTGATCGGGCTGCGGCGCGGCTCGGGCGAAGCTGGGTTCGTGCTTGCGGCCTGCGTCGCGATCCTGGCGTTCTTCCACGTCTCGCTTTCGGGCCGGCCGGCCGTGAGCGCGTTTCCGCGGCTGGTCGTGCTGGCCTGGCCGGCGGCGTTGCTTTTACACTGGCGCTGGCTCTCTCCGCGGCTGCCCTCGCTCGGCGCCGGGCTGCTCTCACTCTGGCTCGGCGTGGCGTCGCTCTGGATCGGAACCGCCCAGGTCGCGGGTGCCGTGGTGCTGCAGAAACTGCGTCTGCCGTACTTTCCGCGGGTGCTCGAGAATCTCGAGCAGGATCATCCCGATTGGCTCGAGTTTAATCGGGGTATCCGGAGACGACCGTGACCCGGACGGATTTCCGCAGCGGCGCACTCGTCTCTGCGGCGACTTTTCTGGTGTGTGCGGCGGCCGCGGGTTGGGGCGCCGCGCGTGCCGGCATCCCGCTCTCGGATCTCGGGGTCTACTTTGACGGTCACCTGTATCTCGAGATCGCTAAGTCATTTCCGCTCCCGTACTCGTCCGAGGGTCCCGACTACCTCGGGCAGGCCCCGGGCTATCCGGCTGCGGTCTGGCTGCTGCGGCAGTGTCTTCCAGCCGCGCTCGCGAACTGGGGGCTGGTCGCGTTGCTGGTGGCCTGGTTGGGCGCGGCGGGAGCGGCCGTCGCGCTGTGGACACTCGCTCGGGAACTGGGGTTGAGGCCGCTCTGGCCGACCGCGTTCTTCCTGCTCGCCTACCCGCGCTGGCTCTCGGTTGCCTCGACCGCTCACCCGGAGTCACTCGCGCTCGCGTTTTCGGTTGCGAGCGTGCTCTGGTACCTGCGCGGCCGGATCGCCGGGTCGATGGTGTGGCTCGCGCTCGCGGGCCTGGTCCGCTATCCGGCGCTGCTGCTCGGGATCCCACTCGCGCTCGGGATTCTGTTCCAGCATCGAGAGACGGGTCTTCGGGCCTGGCTGTGGCTCTCGCTTCCGCCGCTCGCGTTCGCGGGGGTTCAGGTCTACCTCTACCTTGCCGTTCCGGGCTTCGCCGGAATCCTGGATGCGCACAGCGTCTTCTGGGAAGCGGGATTTATCTGGCCCTTCGCGGCGCTGTTGGAATTTGCGCCGCGGGCGCGAGTGTTATGGCGTCTCCCTGATTTCTGGTGGACCGCTGTCTTCGTTCTCACCTACGGGTCCCTGTTGTTCTATCTTTCGAGTCTCTGGGGGGGCTTTAGGCGCGGGCCCTCGCGTTTCTTCATGCTCCCGGGCGCCGTCGCGGTGGTGGTGGGCTTTCACGTCTGCCTGGACGGGCCACCCGCGGCCTGGGATTTCTCCAGGCTCACGCTGCTGGCGTGGCCGTTCGCTCTGTTGATCCACGTGCGCTGGTGGGGTGCAACGCTGCCGAAGCCGTTGCTTGCGCTACTGGGTGCCGGCCTCGCGGTCGCGAGTTTCTGGTACGCGACGACGGCCGCCCGGGGAGCGGTCGAACTGCAGTCCCGGCGACACCCGTTCCTCGAGCAGACCCGGGAACGGCTCGACTCGGACGTGCCGGTCTGGGCTTCCTTCGAGTAAGCCGAGGCCGGCGCACGGGGCTGGACTCGGGCCGACCTGGGTCGAGCCGCGTCAGCGCTTTCGGTCGATGGTCTTCTGTCGGTACTTGATGCCGGCTTCGCGTGACTCGGGTTCGGCGAGGCTTGCGAGCAGCACGTCGCCGTCGGCGAACGCCGTCTGACCGGCACCCATGCTGCGCGTGACCGCGTTCACGTGTTCCTTGGTGAGGACGACCGGCACGGAGGGCTTTTCGTAGATCTCGCGCGCGAGCGCCTCGGCTGCTTCCGCAAGCCGTTCGGCCGGAACCACCCGATTCACGAAGCCCAGCGCCTGCGCCTCCCCGGGCGAGAAGCGCCGACAGGTCATGACCAGTTCCTTGGTCATGGCCGGGCCGATCTCACGCACCAGACGCGGAATCCCGCCCCAGGCCAGCGGGATGCCGAGTTCGATCTCGGGAATCGAGAAGACCGCGTCCTCGGCCGCCACCCGGAGATCGCAGGCCGCCATCAGCACGACACCGCCCCCGACCGCGAAGCCCTGAACCTGCGCGACCGTGACCGCCCGCATCGCCTCGATCGCGTCCGCCATGCGCAACCCCAGTTGTCCGGCTTCGCGGCGCTCGAGCCAGGAGGCCCCGCTCTTGCGAGAAGCCCCCGAGGTCGGCGGATCCTTGAGGTCTGCCCCGGCCGAGAAGGCGCGGCCGGCCCCCGAGACGATGACCACGCGCACCTCGGGCTGCCGATCGAACCATCCCGCGGCCTCGATCAGTTCCGTCATGATCGTGGCGCCGAGCGCGTTCAGGCGATCGGGGCGGTTCAGGATCAGGCGCCCCAGCGGGCCTTCGGTCTTCACGACCAGGGTCTCGAACTCCATCGCATCGCCTCCAGTCTTTTACGCGCCCGCCGGGATCGTCCGGGACGCCCGAGGGGTTCAGTGCGCGGTCGCTTTAGGCTGCGGCCCGGCTTCGGTAATGCGAACCAGCGCGATTGCGAAGCGCGGACACGCCCCGGCAGCGCGCGCGATCGCCTCGTCGTCATCGCGGGGTGGATCAGAGGCCACGGCCTTTCCATCGTCGTCGAGCGCGAAGGTCGCGGGTGCCTGGACGCTGCATTCGCCCGATCCCCGGCACGCCTCTCGGTTGATTCGGATCTCGAGGTCCCCGGTGCTCACTTGCCCAGGTGCCGGTCGAGCAGTGCGTGGAAGTGCCGGATCTTGCTTTCCTGGTAGCGCGCGAAGGGGATCTCGGTTCGGACGCTCGCGTGGAGGCCACGCTGGACCTTCCCGAGGTTGAAGGTGTCCTGGTTGAAGACGCGGGCCAGGAATCCCAGTTCCGGAGCAAAGGTCCAATCCTCATCGTCCGCGAGCCAGTGTACGGGGGCCGGGGGCGGGCGTTTGCCCCGGAACGGAGACAGGTAGATCACCTCCATGATCGAGCGGTCCGGGTCGTTCCGGTAGGGGCGGAAGCGGTAGACGATTCGGTTGTAGGCGCCCCATGGATGGAAGTTGGGGAAGACCGTGTAGTAGAAAGAGTCGGCCAGTTCTGCGTCCGAGAGATCGTGCGCGCCCGGCACGACGGACTGGAGTTGCATCCGCGAGACCTGGGCCAGGGTCTTGCGGGCCGTCATGCCGTCGGCAACGCGCAGCATCGGGTCCACGTCGATGCTGCGGCCCGTCATCGAGTCGAGCATCTCCTGCTCGCTGGGTTCCTCGGCGAGGTGCGGGCTCGGCGTCATGTTAGGCGTGATCGCGCGGCTGAAGTGGTCCCAGACGTCGTACTGGGAGTTGGCGTCCCCGATCCCGGGCAAGAGTTGGGGGTGTGTGGCGACGACGTGGAAGGCCTCCATGAAGCCCTCCTGGGCCACCTTCCAGTTGCACTCAAGCACCTTGGCGACGTGGACTTCCTTGTAGCGGTCCTCGAGCGGCCAGCGCTCGAAGTGCTCGGGAAGTTCGCCCAGGTAGTCCTGGAGCGAGCCGGCTCCAGGATCCAGATTGACGAACACGAAGCCGCCCCAGGTCCCGACCTGGGCCTCGGGCAGGTGGTGGGCGTCGCGATCGACGTGCGGGAAGTCCCAGCGCGCCGGAATCTCGTGGAGGCTCCCGTCCAGGTTCCAGCACCAGCCGTGGAACGGGCAGCGGAAGCGCGGCACCTGACCCCCGTGTTCGCGGAGCTGCCTCCCGCGGTGCAGGCAGGCGTTGTGGAACGCCTTGATCTGGCCCTTGTCCGTGCGCACGACGAGGATCGAGGAACTCGCGATGTCGTACACCACGTGGTCCCCGGGTTCGGGGATTTCCTCTTCTCGGCAGGCCATTTGCCAGACTTTCTTCCAGACCTTCTCGACCTCGAGGTCGTGCCACGCGCGTGAGGTGTAGCGCTCCAGCGAGACCACCCGGGCCGGAAGTTCCCGCTCGGATTGGAGGCGCAGGACTTCGGGGACCGGGCGCGAGTCCTTGTCGAGCAGTTCCTGGTACGAGATCCCGCTCGATCGCGGGGGGCGTGGAGTGTCGGCTTCGCTGGCCACCTGGCTTTCCTTCCTCGGCGCCTACCAGCCCACGCGCTTGGTAAAGCCCCCGTCGGTGACGAGGTTCGCGCCCGTGATCAGGCTCGCGGCCGGGCTCAGCAGAAACACCACGGCACGCGCGACTTCCTCTGGCGTTCCCATCCGACCGAGCGCGCACTGCGCCAGCGCCCGCTCGTAGATCTGGGGCATGCTCTGCTGGATCATCTCCCAGTTCCCGCCCTCGAAGAAGACCGGACCGGGCGACACCGTGTTCACCCGGATGCCCTGCGGGGCCAGCGCCTGAGAGAGATCATTCGCATGTGCGATCAGGGCGGCCTTCATCGCGTTGTAGGGTTGCGGGACCCCCAGGTACTCGAGCGCCGCGGTGCTGCCGATGAACACGATGCTGGGGGCGTCGGATTCTGCGAGCAGCGGGACCGCTGCCTCGACCGAGCGTGCGGCGCCGAGCAGGTCGATGTCGAAGTTCGCCTGCCAGGCCGCCTCGCCCATCCCTGCGCCCCCGCTCGCGTTGCAGACCAAGCAGTCGAGGCCGCCCAGGGCCTGGGCCGCTTCGGCTACAAAGGCCTTGAGCGCTTCGCCCTCGCCCACGTCGACGGCCTTGGTAAACACGCTCACGCCGCGCGCCTCGAGGTCCTTACGCGCGGACTCCAGGCCAGCTTCGCCGCGCGCGCAGATTGCGACGTCGACGCCGTCGTCGGCGAGCAATTGTGCAATCGCGAGCCCGATGCCGCGGGTTGCGGCGGTGACGATGGCCTTGTGGCCGTTGAGTCCGAGGTCCATGCCGGCGTTCCTTCCTTCGGTTGGGCGCGTGAGGCGCGGGGGTTCGGTCGCAGTTCGGCGGGGTGGGGTGGGGGGCGCCGCGCGAGCCCCCGCGAGCGGTCCGCGGGAGTCGAGTTGGGGACCGCCCACCCATCCGACCAGTTGAGGATCTGCGTGTCGAAGCTCTCCCGAGTGCCATCGGCCGTCGGGTTCGAAGCGACCGACGCGGTCGCCCTCCTCGACCCGGACCAGACCGTCGGGTTGCAGTTCGTAGATTCCGCCCGTGAGTGCGTGTCGTAGCTTCAACACGGAGACTCTATCACGCGGTTCCGCCGCGTCGTTTGGGGGGTTCGGGCGATTCTCAGGACACCAGACGGATTCGCGTGCCGCAGATCTCGATGCAGTCGCGGTCGCTCTCCAGGCCGCGCTCGCGGGCTCGCGCGAGCACGCGCGACGCGTCAGTCGCACGCAGGTCGAGCCCCGACACGCCTTCTCCACGCTCGGGGGTGGCCGCCACGAAGCGAAGCTCACCCCCGTCGAGCCGGATCCGTGCGCCCTCCGCAGAGCGGTCCATGGCTTCGGCCCAGCGGGCCGTCATTCGCTCGGGGTCGTGCGCCTCGATCTCGGCGCCCACGATCTGGTCGACCGCGTGCGTCCGCACGTGTGCGCGCCAATCCGGACCGGCCCAGCGCCACGCCTCGCGCGGCTGCATGGCGTCGAAGGAGAGGATCGCGCCTCCGACATCGCGCGGATGCAGGTGGATCGAGGCGGCGTCCTCGAGATCGACCTGCCAGACGATGCGCACGCCGATCCGCTCGAGTCGTTCGCGCGCCTTCGCCAGGTCTTCGGTCTGGACGATTACCATGTAGCCGCCGTCGCCCGCGCGGCGCTCGAGCAGCCGCCCGGCCGAGGTTCCCTCCGTTTCGGGCGAGACCACTTCGAGGAAGGTGTCGCCGATCGGCAGCACCGCGTTGTGGAGCCCGAAGCTCGCGATCCCGGGATCGCGAAAGCCCACCTCGAGGTCGAGCACCGCGCACAGGTCATCGACCACGGGCGTGAGTTCGCGCGCGACGAGCGCGATCTGGCGCAGGCGCATCACTCCCGGGTTTCCTTCCAGGCGTCCCAGTAGACGATCTCGTTGATGGGTCGCCGCGCGGCGGGCCGGAACTCGGTGCCCTGGGTGTACGCAACCGGCAGCAGCGCGGCCTGGGTGACGTCGTTGGGGATGTTGAGTAGCGCCGCGGCCTCTTCGGCGTGGGCCAGGTGCAGGGTGGTGAGGACGCTGCCGAGCCCGCGACTCCGAAGCGCGAGCTGGAAACTCCAGATCGAGGGAAAGATCGAACCGAAGAAGCCCGCGTACCCGGCGGACGGGGTGCCCTCGGGGAGCTTGCCGCGGATGCACGGGATCACGTGGATCGGGACCCGGTGCAGGTGCTCGACCAGGTAGAGCGCCGAGTCGAGGACCCGTGCAAGCTGCGAGTCGTTGCTCGCGTCGGCCTGCGTGCGGCTCGCGGTTAGGTACTCCGAGCCGGCCTTGCGGTAGAGTTCGGCGAGGGCGCGGCGCTTCTCGGCGTCACTCACCACCAGCCAGCGCCAGCCCTGGCTGTTCGAGCCCGTCGGCGCCTGCTGGCTGAGACGCAGGCACTCGAGCACCACTTCGGGCTCTACGGGCCGTTCCAGATCCAGGCGTTTGCGCACTGCGCGCGTCGTCGAGAGCAGGTCGTCCACCATGGCGAGGTCGTACTTCATCGAGGTCTCCTTCAGGGGCGTGCGACGTAGAAGGCGTTCACCGGGTGGCCAAAGTCGAGCGTCTCGAAGCTCGAGAAGCCGGCGTCCTTCGTCATCTCGCGTGCGAGTTCCTCGTGCAGCCCGAGGGTTCCGAGGCCGGCGCCGCCCGGCTCCGAGAGCGCGGACGACATGCACGAGACCACGCTCATCCCGTACATGAGCGCGACCATCGGATTGCGGGCGACGTTCTCCTCGTAGCCGTCGCGGGCCTTGATGTCGCAGATCAGCCAGGCCCCGTCGTCGCGCAGCGCCGCGCGGACGCGGCGCATCGCGGCCGCGGGATCGGTCATATCGTGGAGCACGTCGAAGGTAGTGACGAAATGGAAGCTCGCGTCGCCCGGCAGGGGATCCTGCGCGGCGTCGTGGAACTCGGCGTTCTCGACCCCAACCTCACCGCGGTTTGCCTCGGCCCGCTCGAGTGCGTGGACCGAGATGTCGTAGCCGTGAAACTCCGAACGCGGGAAGGCGCGCGCCATTTCGAGCAGCGCGACGCCGCCCCCGCAGCCGATGTCGGCCACGCGCGCGCCCGCCTCGAGCGCCGGGACCACGCCCTCGATTCGCGGCAGCGCGACCGGCACCAGCAGACTCCGAAACCAGGGTGCGAAGCCGCGCTCGATTCCGTGGGCGCCCTCCGGTCCGAAGGCGTCGTAGGGGAGCCCGATCCCGGTCCGGAAGGCTTCGGGAAGCCGGGTCGTGACCCCGATCGTCTGCGGAAAGGACGAGAACATGCCGGCCCCGAAGGCCGGGTGCGACTCCTCGGCGAGCACGGCGCTGCCTTCGGCCGAGAGCGAGAAGCGGTCGTCCCCCGCGTACTCGAGCACGCCCGCGGAACCCTGCTGGTACAGCCACTCACGCACCCAGCGCTCGTGGAGTCCGGTGCGCTCAGCCAGTTCGCGGCTCGATACGGGCTCGCCGGATGCCATTTCGCGGAAAAGGCCCAGGTGGTCGCCGAGGTAGACCATGGCGGCCGTCATCGCGCCCCCGAGCGCCCCGAATACGAGGCTCGAGTAATCCTTGAGCTTTTCCCGGTCCACGGGACGCGCGCCCTGTGGCTTTCCCATGCACTCTCCTCCGTGCTGCCTGGCCTGCTGCCGCAACCTATCACAGGGTTGGGGCTACAATCGCGAGCCGTGAGCGGCGTCGATCTCGACCACGTCGACCTGGACCGACTGCGTGCGCGTCACGGCGCCAAGTGGCGGGTGTTTCCCGGAACCCTGGCAGCGTTCGTGGCCGAGATGGACTTCCCGGTCGCGCCCCCGATTCGGCGCGTGCTCGAGGCCGCCGTAGGGCGCGAGGACTTCGGCTACCCGCTCGACCCGCGTCCCTCCGGCCTGGCGACGCTGTTCGCGGAGCGCATGCGCGAGCGCTTCGACTGGGAGGTCGAGCCCCGGCGCGTGGAACTGCTGGCCGACGTGGTACAGGGCATCTACCTCGCGCTCACGCAGTTCTCGGAGCCGGGGGAGGGCGCGATTGTCCAGACTCCGATCTACCCGCCGTTTCTGCGGGCGCTGAGCGAGACGGGACGCCGGCTGGTCGAGAACCCGCTCGTAGAGGGCCCGAGTGGCTACGAGATCGACTTCGACGGGCTGCGCCGTGCCATCGATCCAGGCACGCGGATCTTGTTGCTCTGCAACCCGCACAACCCCACGGGCCGTGCATTTCGACGCGACGAGTTGGAGGCCCTGGCCGAGATCGCCGAAGCCCACGACCTGGTCGTGGTGAGCGACGAGATCCACCAGGACCTGGTGTTCGCGCCCGCGCGACATCTCGCATTCGCGTCGCTCGCGCCCGAGACCGAGGCGCGCACGCTGACGCTCACTTCCGGCACCAAGTCGTTCAACATTCCGGGGCTGCGCTGCGCGTTCGCGGTGTTCGGAAGCCTCGAACTCAAGCGCCGCTTCCTTGGCTGTCCGCGCCACATGCGCGGCGGGATGACGGGCCTCGGGATCGAGGCGACCGAAGCGGCCTGGCGCGAAGGCGGGCCCTGGCTCGAGCAGGTGCTCGAGTACCTCCGGGGCAACCGGGAACTGCTGGATGACTTCCTACGCGGGGAACTGTCGGAGCTCGCGTGGGTTCCGCCCGAGGCCACCTACCTCGCCTGGCTCGACTGTCGCGGGCTCGAACTCGACCGTGCGCCCGCGAGCTTCTTCCGAGAGGAGGCGGGGGTGGCGCTCGGGCCGGGTGAGAACTTTGGGACGCCGGGCGCAGGCTTCGCGCGGCTCACCTTCGCGACGCCGCGCAGCCTGCTGCGCGAGATGCTCGAGCGGATGGCGAAGGCGGTCCGCGCCCGGAGCTAGCGCGCCGCCGGACGCGGCCGCGTGCGAGAATGCGGGCGCCATGTCTGGACCGCTCCATGGGATCCGCGTTCTCGACCTCTCGAGCATGATCTCGGGTCCGCTTGCGACGATGCTGCTGGGCGACCAGGGGGCCGAGGTGATCAAGGTCGAGGCGCCCGGGATCGGAGACCTGGTTCGCGGGATCGGGGCACCGGCTGGCTTCTCCCCGACCTTCCTGACCTCGAACCGCAACAAGCGCTCGATCGTGCTCGACCTGAAACGGCCGGGAGGACGCGGGGTGGTCGAGCGGCTGATCGAGCGCGCGGACGTGTTCGTGCAGAATCTCCGGCCGGGCGTGATCGAACGCATGGGGCTCGGGGAAGAGGTGGTGCGCCGGATCCGGCCGAGCATCGTCTACGTCTCGATCAGCGGTTTCGGCGAGACCGGACCCTACGCAAAGAAGCGCGTCTACGACCCGGTGATCCAGGCTCTTTCGGGGCTCGCCTCGATCCAGGGCGATCGCGAGACCGGCCGCCCGCGCATGGTGCGCACGATCGTGCCCGACAAGCTCACGGCGATGACGGCCGCGCAGGCGATCACGGCTGCGCTGCTCGCGCGCGAACGCAGCGGCCAGGGCCAGCACGTGCGGCTCGCGATGCTCGACGCGATGGTCTCGTTCCTGTGGCCCGAAGGCATGGCGGGCCACACCTACGTCGAGCAGCGAAACCGTCGACCGCGGCCGCCCCAGAAGCGAGATCTCGTGTTCCAGGCCAGCGACGGGTACATCACGGCCGGGACTGTCTCGGACGGGGAGTGGGCCGGCTTCTGTCGCGCGGCCGGGCACCCCGAGTGGACCGAGGACGAGCGCTTCGCCAGCACGGCCGCGCGCATCCGGAACTGGGATGCGCGGCTCGAGTTGATGCAGAGCGTGATCGAGACGGGCAGCGTCGACGAGTGGCTCGAACGGCTCGACGCGGAGCAGGTTCCGTGCGGGCCGATCCTCTCGCGCCGGGGCGTGATCGAGCACCCGCAGATCGCGGCGAACGAGCTGATCGTCGAGAGCGACCATCCGCACGCCGGCCGGATCCGGCAGACGCGTCCCGCTGCTCGCTTCTCCAAAACCCCGGCTGAAATTCGCCGCCCGGCGCCCGCGCTCGGCGAGCACACCGACGAGGTCCTGTCGGAGACCGGCTACTCGACCGACGAGATCGCGGCGCTCCGGCAGGAGGGCGCGCTCGGTTGATCGGATCCCTTCGGAAATCGGCGTAACCCTTTGCCAGAACGGGGGTTTACCCGCGGTCGGGGGGCCGGGCGTCGGCCTCCTCCGACGCTTCGGCGCGCGCGAGCGGTCCGGTCTCGAGCCCCGGGAGCAGGTCGCGCGCGACGTGATCGCACTCGCCGGCGTGCGGGTAGCCCGAGAGGATGAAGGCGTCGATGCCGAGCTCGGCGTAGCTCCGGAGCTTGCGCAGCACCTGGTCCGGATCTCCGACGAGGGCGGCCCCGCAGCCGCTGCGCGCGCGCCCGATCCCGGTCCAGAGCTGGTCCTCGACGAAGCCTTCGTCGTCGGAGTCGCCGCGCAGCTGCGCCTGGCGGCGCACGCCCTCGCTCGCGTGATCGAGGGATCGCTTGCGGATTTCCTCGCCCTCCGCCGGGTCGAGCCTGGCGACCAGGGCGCGCGCGGCTGCGCGCGCTTCCGACTCGGTCTCGCGGACCACCACGTGGATCCGGTACCCGAAGCGAAGGCGCCGACCGTGGCGCCCGGCCCGGGCGCGCAGGTCGTCGAGCAAGACGGCGAGTTCGGTGATCCGCTCGGGCCACATCAGGAACACGTCGGCTTCCTGCGCGGCCGTCTCGCGCGCGGGTTCGGACAGGCCGCCGAAGTAGAAGAGCGGCGCGCGGCCCGAACAGGTCCGAACTCCGGGGGGCTCGATCTCGAGCGGAAAGAACTCGCCCTCGTGGGAGACGCTCTTCCCTTCGAGCAGTGCGCGCAGGATCTGCATGCACTCGCGCGTGCGTCGGTAGCGCGGCTCGGGCGGAAGCGGGGCGCCCGGAAGGTCGCTCGAGATGAGGTTCACGGTGAGCCGGCCTTCGAGCATGCGATCGAGGGTGGCGAGCTGGCGAGCCAGCTGCGGCGGCCAGAGCTCGCCGCAGCGCACCGCGACCAGCAGCCGAATTCGTTTCAGCAGCGGCGCGACGCCGCCCGCGAAGGTCACGCTGTCGATGCCGAGGGTGTAGCCCGAGGGGCAGAGGATGTTGTCGAAACCGTTGCGCTCGGCCCGGAGCACGATGTCTCGACAGTGCGGCCAGGAGCTGCGGAGCGTCGGGTCCGCGACTCCGAGTTCGGCGTAGTCATCATCGCAGAGCGGACAGAACCAGGAGACTTCCACCGGTAGCATGGCGCGTAGCCTATCATCGGCGGGTGAGCGAGAGCGTCCGCTACGGGGTGATCGGCACCGGCATGATGGGGTGCGAGCACATCCGCAACCTGGCGCTGGTTCCGGGCGCTCGGGTCGTCGCGATCGCAGATCCGGTCCCGGCCAGCCGGGCGCGGGCCGAGCGTGCGCTGGGGTCCTCGAACGGGGTCGAGGCCTACGCGGACTTCCGCGAGTTGCTCGCCAAGGCCCCGGTCGACGCGGTCGTGATCGCGACCCCGAACCACACCCACCGCGAGGTGCTCGAGCCGGTCTTCCAGACGAACCTTCATGTACTGGTTGAGAAACCGCTGTGTACCACGCTCGAGGACTGCCGCTGGGTCGCCCGGGCCGCGGAGCGGCATGCCGGCGTGGTCTGGGTCGGCATGGAGTACCGCTACATGCGGCCGGTGGCCCGACTGATCGAGGAGGTACACGCGGGCGCGGTGGGCCGGGTTCGGATGCTCGCGATCCGCGAACACCGCTTCCCGTTCCTGCCCAAGGTCGGGGACTGGAACCGTTTCGCGCGAAACACTGGCGGGACCCTGGTCGAGAAGTGCTGCCATTTCTTCGACCTGATGACGCTGATTGCGCGGCAGCGTCCCGTGCGCGTCTACGCGTCCGGGGCCCAGGACCTGAACCACCTCGAGGAGCGCTACCACGGAGAGCGGCCCGACATCCTCGACAATGCGTTCTGCGTCGTCGACTTCGACGGGGGCGCGCGCGGCCTGCTGGACCTCTGCATGTTCGCCGAGCGATCCCGCAACGAAATGGAGATCGCGGCCACGGGCGATGTCGGAAAGGCCGAGGCCTTCGTGCCCGAGAATCGGGTCGTGCTTTGCCGCCGCGACCGCGACGAACCCGCCACGATCGAATTTCGGGTGGATCGTCGCGCGGAGCGCGCGGGCGCACACCACGGTTCGACGCTGGCCGAGCACCTGCGCTTCCAGGATGCGATCCGGCAGGGCGGACACGCGGAAGTGAGCGTCCTCGACGGCGCGCTCGCGGTCTTCGTCGGTGTCGCCGCGGAGCGTTCCGTGCGCGAGCGGCGAGCGGTCGAACTGCGTGAGCTGGACGGAGCCCGGGAACTCGGATTGGCTTGATGGCGCGCCAGGTTCGTGCGAGCGCGCCCGCGCGCGCCAACCTGATCGGCAACCCGTCCGACCAGTACGCGGGGACCACGCTCTCGTGCTCGCTGCCGCTCCGCGCGCACGCCCGGGTCGAGGCGGCCGACGAGACCGAGATCCGCATCGAGCAGGCTGTGCTCCGGATCGGGGACCCCGCGGAACTCGTGCCCCGAGGCGACGACTTCGACCTCGGCCGCGTCGCGCTCGCGTCTCTGGGAGCGCCGGCCGGGGTCTCGCTCAGCTACGACTCTGAGGTGCCGGCGCAGAGCGGGGTGGGCGGATCGAGCGCGCTGCTGGTGGCGCTGCTCGGGGCGCTGGGCGCCTGGCTCGAGCGTCCCCGGGAGCCCTCGGAGCTGGCTGAAGCAGCACGCGAGGTAGAGTGGAAACTCCTCGGGATTCAATGCGGTTTCGTCGATCACTACATGGCCGCATACGGGGGGCTGCGGTTTCTGGACTTCGCCGGAAAGGCAGGCCTGGCGGGGGAGGGCCCCGGACCCTTCGCCACGGTCGAATCACTCGTCGACCGGGTCCCGCGGCTGCCGTTCCTGCTCGCCTTCACGGGCGTCCGCCACCACTCCGGGTCGGTCCATGCGCCGATCCGGCGCCGCTTCGAACGTGGCGAAGCCGAGGTGGTTCGTGCCTACGAACGCGTGGGCGAACTCGGGCGGCTCGGCCGGGCTGCGCTGCTGGCCGCCGACTGGCGCGGGCTTTCGGAACTCATGAACGAGAACCACGCGATCCAGCGCGAACTCGGCGGTTCCGGCGCGCCGAACGAGGCGATGATCACGGCCGCGCGCGACGCCGGCGCGCCAGCCGCAAAACTCGCCGGGGCGGGCGACGGGGGAACCGTCGTCGCGCTCTGGCTCGACGACGACTTCGCTCCGCTCGAAGCCGCCTTTGCGGGCGCGGGCGCAGCCGCACTCTGGCGTCCACGGCCATTGGACGGGCTGGTCGTCGAGGATTTCGACGCGGCCCGCGCTAGTCGAGGAGCTGGAGCAGTTCCTCGCGCGTGATCGAAGCCGCGCGATCCGAGCCGGCCAGGGCCGCTTCGGCCAGGGCGCGCTTGCGTTGTTGCAGTGCGAGGACCCGCTCCTCCACGGTCTCGCGTGCCACGATCCGGTAAATCATGACCGGACGCTCCTGGCCGATCCGGTGGGCGCGGTCGGCCGCCTGGTCCTCGACGGCCGGGTTCCACCACGGGTCGAGCAGGAACACGTGGTCGGCGGCCGTGAGGTTCAGTCCCGTACCGCCCGCGCGCAGTGAGATCAATAGAAGCGGTGGCCCCGACGGGTCCTGGAATTCCTCGACGACGGCCCCGCGGTCTCGCGTACTGCCATCGAGCCGCGCAAACGAGATACCGGCCGCGTCGAGATGCGGCTCGAGCAGATCGAGAAACGAGGTCCACTGGGAGAAGACCAGCGCCCGGTGTCCCTCGGAGAGCACCTCGTCAAGGGCTTCGAGCAGGACCTCGAGCTTGGCTGAGCTGTCCGCCTGCTGTCCGGGCACCAGCGACGAGTGACACGCGGCCTGGCGCAAGCGGAGCAGCGCCTCGAGTGCTTCGATCACGCCCCCGCCTGCGCGCAGGCGTTCGGCCACGTCGCGGCGAACCGAGGCGTGGACGGCCCGGTACACGTTGCGTTCCGCTTCGCTGAGCTCGGCATGCAGCACCGCCTCGGTTCGCGGAGGCAGTTCCGGCGCGACCTCCTGCTTGAGCCTGCGCAGCACGAAGGGCCGGATCCGGGCTCGCAGGTGTGCGGCGGCGCCGGGCTGCCCGGTTGCGATTGGCTGCGCGTAGCGCTTCCGAAAGTCAGCGAGCGATCCGAGCAGCCCGGGGTTCGTGAAGTGGAACTGGCTCCAGAGTTCCTCGAGCCGGTTCTCGATCGGGGTTCCAGTCAGGGTGAAGCGGGTCTTTGCCCGGAGTTCAAACGCGGCGCGCGCCGCCTTGCTCCCGGGATTCTTGATCGCCTGGGCCTCGTCGAGCACGGCCGTCTCCCAGTCGATCGCGCCGAGCTTCTCGGCATCGATGCGGAGCAGTGCGTAGCTCGTGAGCGTTACGTCGGCTTCGGGATCGAGTTTTCGCCGCTGTCCGTGGTAGACGCACACACGCAGGCCCGGACGGAAGCGCGCGATCTGTTCGCGCCAGCCGTAGAGCACGCTGGTGGGGCAGACCACGAGGGTGCGTCCCTGGATCGCGCAGAGGGCTTCAAGCGTCTTGCCGAGGCCCATGTCATCGGCGAGCAGTCCCCCGAGTCCGGCGTCGCGCAGAAACTGAAGCCAGCGTACGCCGCGTTCCTGGTACGGGCGCAGCTCCGCCTCGAGATCTTCGGGAAGTTCCGGCGCCGGGAGTTCATCGAAGTCTTCGAGCAGCGCGCGCAGCCGTTCCAGTTTCGGCGGAGGCGTTTCGCCAAGCGCCGCGCACAGCCTGGCGAGGTCTGGGATCATACAGGCAGGCAGTTCGCGGTCCGCGCCGGCCGCGGCCCGGGCCTCGAGTAGGTCGGCGACCTGACGGCCGAAGCGGTCGAGCCAGTCGAGCGGCAGCGGCGCGAGTCCACCCGAGCTGAGCGGCACGTAGAGATCACCGGAATCCCAGGCTTCGAGCACGTGCCTTGGATCCAGGCTCGTCGCAGCGCGTCCCTGGGCGCCGGGACTCAGGAACGAGAGGTCGAAAGAAGCGTCTTGGATCGAGAGCACGGGTTCGAGTTCGGGCGCGAAGAAGAAGCCGTGGTGGGCCTCGCCCCGAAGCTCGCCCGACCAGGCGCGGAGCTTCAGGGCAACCTCGACGGCCTCTCCGCCCCGCAGGCGGAGCTGCTGTCCCGGCACCAGATCGAGTCCGAGCCGGAGGCGCGCGATCAGTCGCTGCTCGGCAGCGGGGTTGCGAATCGGGACCGCGCCGCCCAGGTGCACCAGCCGCTCGTTCTCGATCCGGGCCGTAGGAGGATCGCCGTAGACCAGGGACGCAGCCACACACAGTTCGTCGCCTTCCCGGGTCACGTCGACCTGGAGCCGGGGCGGGGAGGCTTCCGAGCGGGGCAACCTGGCCGTGTGGATTTCGATCGGGATCCTACGTTCGAGCCGCGGCAGCACTTCGGAGACGATCCGTTTCGCGGCCTGGGGCGGAAAGTACTTTCCGGGAACGAGTTCGCTCCGATCGCGGTGCGTGAGCGCGTCGTCTCCGCGCGGGCAGAGCGTGGTCCCGCTGAGGGCCACGCCGTTCGCGAAGACCTCGCGCGTGTCGGGGGCGGCCCGGACCTGGAGCACGAAGCCGTCACCCCGGTCCTCGAGCCGCGCGATCGGCAGGACCGGCTCGACCGAGGTGGTGACGGACTCGCCGTCGATGCGCACGTCGTCGCACTGGCGGAGTGCGCCGAGCAGACGCCGCATGAGTGTCGCGGGCAGGACGCCCTGGATCTTTCTTCCGAGCAGGTCTTCGACACGCAGGTCCGCGTCGCTCGCCAGGAAGTCGGGGCCCACGGCGGCCCCGGCCACGATCGCTTTGAGCGAGGCCTCGAGCGGAATCTCGTCGTCTCCGGTGACGACGACCCGGTAGAACTCGAGCCCCTTCTCGGTGCGCGTGAAGCGGTAGCCCAGGCGCCCGCCGGCCTCGCTCTCTCCGGGGACTTCCTCTCCCGTGTGTTGCGCGCGTTCCATGACGATGGCGGCCGCCGCGACGTGGTCGCAGGGTTCGCGCGGGCTGTCGCAGTCACAGTCCCACTCAATCGCTTCGGGGTAGAGCACCACGGTGGGCGTGAGGAGACTCCGGCGCGACGCGACGCGGATCACGACCTCGTCGTCCTCCGCCTGCTCGGTTGTGAGCTTCGCCTGCCGGACCAGTTCGACGCCCCGGGACCAGGTCCCCGGATCACAGGCTGCGCGCACCGCTTCGAACAGGGCCCTCATGCGGGCCGAGGCTAGGGGACGCGGCGCGGCTTTCCAACCCCGCACGCCTCGCGACACCGGCGCAGTGCGGGCTGTGGTAGAAGGGATCCGGACGATCAGGCGGAGGCTCGGATGAGCGAGCGCGGCAAGGGCATCGTTGTCGGCGTGGGCGCCGAGGCCGGCGTGGGCGGCGCGGTCTGCAAGCGGCTCGCGCGGGAGGGGCTGCAGGTCTTCGTCGCGGGACGGACGGCCGACAAGATTGGCGAGATCGAGCGGGTCATCAAGGAAGCCGGGGGCGCCGCTACGCCCGTCGTCACGGACACGACCCTCGAAGACCAGGTGATTCGTCTCTTCGACGTGGTCAGGGACGCCGGTCCGGGCAAGCTCGAGATCGTGGTCTACAACGCGGGCAACAACCGCTTCGGGAACTTCCGCGAGATGGAAGTCGGGTTCTTCGAAGAGGTCTGGCGCGTGTGCTGCCTGGGCGGCTTTCTGGTGGGGCGGGAGGCGGCCCGGCGCATGCTCCCGGCCGGGGGCGGCACGCTGATCTTCACGGGTGCGACGGCGTCGATCCGGGGCCGTCCGCCGTTCACGGCCTTCGCGTCGGCCAAGGCGGGGCTGCGCGCGATCGCACAGTCGATGGCGCGCGAGTTCGGTCCGCAGGGACTCCACGTGGCGCACAGCGTGATCGACGGCGCGATCCGTGGGGACCAGATCCTGAAACGGTTCCCCGAATTCGCGGAGCGGAAGGGAGAGGGCGGCATGCTCGAGCCCGAGGCGATCGCCGAGACCTACTGGCAACTCCACCGCCAGCACGCGACGGCCTGGACCCACGAGCTAGATCTGCGCCCCGCCCGCGAACCCTTCTGAGCTCGACGGGAGGAGCTTCCGCGCGCGTCGGTTAGACTCCGCGGGGTGGGGATCCGGAGCGAGGGGCCAGACCTCGGGGCCGAGCTCGCGCGGCTCGGCTTCGGAGAGTTTCGTCCGGGCCAGCGCGAGGCGATCGAGGCGCTGTTCGAGGTGGGCCGTGCGCTGCTCGTCGCGCCCACCGGGGGCGGCAAGAGCCTGTGCTACCAGCTCCCGGCGAAGCTGCTGCCGGGCACCACGCTGGTCGTGTCGCCCCTGATTGCGCTCATGCACGACCAGGTCCGAGCGCTCGACGAACTCGGGATCCCGGCGACCTTTCTCGCTTCGACGGTCCCGGCCGAAGAGACGCGCGCGCGGCTTCGCGATGCTGCACGCGGAAAGTTCAAGCTGGTGTACGTGGCGCCCGAGCGACTCAGGCTCGCGAGTTTTCGCCGGCTCCTCGCCGATCTCGACTGCCCGCTGGTCGCGGTCGACGAGGCGCACTGCATCAGTGAGTGGGGGCACGACTTCCGGCCCGACTACCTCGAGATCGGCGGGCTGATTTCGGCGATCTCGGGTGTTCGTGTGCTCGCCTGCACCGCCACCGCGACGCCGCTCGTGCGAGACGAGGTGCTGCTGCGTCTCGGGCTCCCGCCAGACACGCCCCAGATCGTGCGCGGCTTCGCGCGGCCGGAACTGCGTCTCTCAGCGCGCGAGGTCTCGGGTGCGCGCGAGCGGCGCGACGCGCTCGACGCGCAGCTGGAGCACGCGCTCGGAGATCCCGCGTCGGCGCGCGGGGGCGCGATCGTGTACGCGCCGACGCGGAAGGCGACCGATCGCGAGGCCGAGCGGCTCGAGCAGGCAGGCTGGCGGGCCGGCGGGTATCACGCCGGCATGACGGGCCCGGATCGAGATCGGATCCAGTCGCGCTTTCTGGCTCGCGAACTCGACGTGGTGGTTGCGACCAACGCCTTCGGGATGGGCATCGACCGTCCCGACGTGCGCGCGGTCGTTCACCTCTCGCCGCCCGGGTCGGTCGAGGCCTACTACCAGGAGGTCGGACGCGCGGGCCGCGATGGGGCCGAGGCGTTCGGGTTGTTGCTCGTCTCGCCCGAGGATCCGCCCCGTCGCCGGCGCCTGATCGAACTCGACGGCCAGGGTCAGCCGCTTCCGAGCGAAACGGTCGAGCACCGCTGGAGTCTCTATCTCGAGCTGCTGCGCTTCGTCTCGGGGGGCTCCTGCCGCCACGATGCGATCCTCCGCTACTTCGGCGACGAGGACGAGACGCTCGCGGGCTGCGGCCACTGCGACGTGTGCGAGCGGCTCGACGAACCCGATGCCGCGGATGAAGCGGAGACCACGGAGATCGTGCGCAAGGCGCTCTCGGCCGTCGCGCGCGTGCACGGACGCTTCGGACTCAAGGCCGCGATCCACCTGCTGCGCGGAAAGGACGACGAGCGGCTCGCGCGCTCCGGACTCGATCGCAGCTCCACTTTCGGAATCCTCGCCGAGCGCTCGGACGAGTGGCTGATGCGGCTCTTCCATCGACTGGTGACCGCGGGCTGGGTCGGCTTTACCGGAGACGAACGGCCCGTGACCCTGCTCACCGAAACCGGCGGGCAGGTGATGCGCGAGGAGCGCCCCGCGCGCGTGCTGCTTCCGCCGCCGCTGCGGGCTCGAACCCGGCGCGCGAGCCCGGCTGCACCGCGCGCCGGGGCGCCCGCGCGTTCGCGGAAGGCGCCGGCCTCGGACCTGGCGCCCGGGGAGCAGGACTGCTTCGAAGCGCTGCGCCGGCTGCGTCAGCAGATCGCGGCCCGGCTCGGGATTCCGGCCTACGTGGTGGCCCAGGACCGAACGCTGCGCGACATCGCGGAGTTGCGGCCCAGTACGCCGGCCGAACTCGAGCTGGCCTGGGGCATGGGCCCGAAGCGCGCGCGCCGCTTCGGAAAGGAATTCCTCGCGGTGGTTGCGGAGACGGGTTCCTCGGTCGCGGCGTCCTAGTCGGCCGCCCGGTCCCGGTCAGCGGTCGGAGTTCGCGAGTTTGCCGAGGCGCCCGGCCACCTCGAAGAACTCGCGCAGGGTCTCGTGGAGCACCTCGCGAACGGGCTTCACCGCGTCGATCCGGCCCACCACCTGGCCCGAGAGCGCGATCGAGGCTTCCATGTCGCCGCCGAAGTAGAGCTTGAGGACCGTTCCGAGTTCGCCGAGGTCGACCTGCTCCTCGCGCTCGAGCCGTTCCGAACGCTCCGTGCGAAGGGCCCGGAGGCCGGGCCGGTGGTGGCGGTTCAGGAACACCGTGTCGGTCTCGGCCGCATCCACGATCGCCTGCTTGAAGTTCTGGTGTACGGGCGATTCGGCCGACGAGACCATGCGCGTGCCCATCTGCACGCCCTCCGCACCGAGCGCGAATGCCGCGGCCATGCTGCGGCCGTCGACGATCCCGCCGGCCGCAATCACGGGTACCTGGACGTGTTCGCAGACGAGCGGCAGCAAGACCATCGTGGCGACGTCGCGCGGGTTCTTGAACCCGCCACCTTCGCCACCCTCGACGATCAGGCCGTCCACGCCGGCGCCGATCGCCTTGAGTGCGGTGCGCAGTGTCGGGATCACGTGAAAGACGGTGAGCCCCGCGTCCTTGAGTTGCTTCGTGTACTGCATCGGGTTGCCGGCCGAGGTCGTCACGAAGCGCACGCCCTGCCCGATCACGAAGTCGACGATCTTGGGATCCCGCACGAACAGCTGTGCGATGTTCACGCCGAAGGGCCGGTCCGTGAGATCCCGCATCTTGAGGATCTCTTCCCGGACGGCGTCGAGCTCGCCCGACGAGGTCTCGATGATGCCCATGCCGCCCGCGTTGGAGACCGCCGAAGCGAGTTGCGCCCGCGCGATCCAGCCCATTGGGGCCTGCACGATCGGGATCTCGACCCCGAGCAGTTCCGTGACGCGGTTTCGGATCCTGGGGGTGTCGGGCGTGCTCACGGGCGGGATTCTATCCCAGACTCCGACGGGAGCGGCGCGGGCTCGCGCTGGGTGTGCCAGCCGGGCGTCGCGAAGACCGGGCCGTCCGCCGCGATCAGTTCGCCGTCCACCTCGGGCAGCGAAGCGAGCAGCGGTCCGCCGTCCTTTGGGCCCAGAATCGGGAGCGCGGTGCTGAGCACCTCGGCCAGCGTGGCCTCGGGGGCGATCACGGCCGCGCGTAGCGGCGCCTGGATCGGCTGGCCATCCCGGGGGTCGATGATGTGTCCGTAGCGACGCCCCCCGATCAGAGCGGCCTGTTCCAGACTCCCCGAGACCGAGAGTGCCTGGTCGCGCAGCAGCAGGACGCGGCCCGGGGTCGCGCCGGACCCCGGGAGCCACACCCGCCAGGGCCCGCCCTCGGGCGGTGAGCCCAGCGCGAGCAGGCTGCTGCGGCCGAAGTTTGCAAGCGCGTTTCGGATGCCGGCCGCGCGAAGCTCGCGAGCGACCGCGTCGAGCGCATAGCCCTTGGCGATGCCGCCGAGGTCGATCGACATCCCGGCCCGTGCGAGCCCGGCGCGGCTGTCCGCGCCCACCCACAGGTCCCGGGCGCCGACACGCGCGCGTGCGAGGGACAGTTCGGCCGGCGTGGGCACGCGGTCGCGTCGCGCGGCCCGGACCCAGAGATCGACGAGGGGTCCGACGGTCACGTCGAAGGTGCCGCGCGTCAGGCGGTGTGCCTCGCGCGCGCGGAGAAGGACCTGTGCGAGATCGGGATCCACCCGGAGCGGGGGCCTCCCTGCGTTCTGCTCGAGCCGGCGCACTTCACTTCCGGCATCGAAGCGGGTCATCCGTTGGTCGAGTTCTCGCACGCGCGCGAATGCCTTCTCGAGAGCCGCACGCCCGGTCGGGGCATCACTCGCGTAGAGCGTGATCTCGAGGACCGTGCCCATCAGGTAGCGTCCGTCGCTGGTCTCGACCGTACCCGGTACGCTGAGGCAGCCGAGCGTCGCAGCGGTCGCGGCCAGCGCGAGCGCCGCTCGAACGAATGCGCGAAACGGATTCACGGCCCGGAGCCAGTTGGTGCCGGGTCCTCGGGATCGAAATCGTCGTCTCCGAGGTCCTGTGTCTCGTAGTTCTCCTGTGTGCCCGCAAACACGGCCCAGAGCGAGGCCGCCATCAACGCGGCGAGGCTCAACTGGAGCGTCAGGAATCCTGCCACCTTCAGCCACGCGAACGCGGGCGAGAGATAGCGGACGCCCCAGCTCGCGCCCTCGTCGACGATCGCGGCGACAAAGGGCACCACCACAAGGAGCGCGCGGGTTCCGTTTCCGAGCGGCACGAAGAGCATCAGGTGTGTGAGCACCAGGAGCAGCATGCCCATCGCGAACAGGTGAAAGTGCGAGACCTCGAGCAGCCCCTGGTAGCTCTTGGGCTCGCGGAACGATTCTTCCGAGCCCAGGTAGTACTCGACCACGGAACTCGGCTCGAGGCTCATCTTGTTGAAGTAGAGCAGGCTATTGGTGACCCAGAGTCCGCCGACGTAGAGCACGTAGAGCACCACGATGGTCTGAAGCAGTCGGTTTCGGTCCCATTCGCCGGTGATCACGAAGCGCATGGCATCGCTACTCGTCCTTTCCGCGAGGGGGCGGGGTTGCGTGGGCTTCCGGCGCGATCAGAACCTGGAACAGGGCCAGCGAGCGCCGGACTGCCCGGGTGACTGCTCGGGTCGATAGCGTCGCGCCCGCGATTGCGTGGATGTCGCCGCGGACCCGTAGCGGATCTTCCGACGAGCGCTCCTCGAACTGCTCGAGCCATCCGGGCAGTGGCATGTACTCGGGCGGTTCGTAAAACGCGAGCAAGCGGAGCGAGCGCACGCGACCATCGTTTTGAAGCACCACCAGCAGCGCCTCGTTCATGGCGCGAACCCGGTGTATGTCGATCAGCGCGTACCCGATCGGGCCGTCCGGTCCGTAGGCGGTATAGATGGTCACGAGCTGCGAATCGAGCGGCGCGCGCGACTGCTCTTCGACCGCTCCCTTTTGTGCCTCCGTGAGCACGAAGCTCTTTCGCTCGATCCGGTCGGCATCCGGAAACGCGAGTTCGAGTGCCTCGCTCCTCGAGTGAAAGACGGCACCCGCCGCGGGCGCAGCTCCCGCGATCGAGACGGCGATCAATCCGGCGAGGGTCGCGGTTCGGCTAGAAGACCACGCCGAACCCGAAGTTGAACTCATCGTCCTCCTCCCCGGCGAAGTCGTCGATATTGCGGTAGTCAAATTTCAGCACCACGTTGGGGTGTGGGCGAAAACTCAGGCCCGGGATGAAGAGTCGCGCCTTCTCTGCGCGATTGACCGTGAATCCGCTCGGGACCGAGTTCTGCGTGTCGATGTACTCGAAGCGGAAGAAGGGCTCGAGTCCCCACGCCGAACTCGGAAAGAGCAGGGGCATGACGTCGTAAGATGCCTCGGCGTAGCCGCCGATCGATCGGCGTGAAACGCCGCGTTTGTCGGCCAGACCGAGCGCGGTCGATAACTCGCCCGCATCCCCGAGATGCGCCTGCGTCCAGAGGCCGCGTAGCTGCAACGGCCCGCGCTGATACTGCGCGTGGAGTTCCCAGATCGAGGTCAGGACATCGGGGAGTTCGGTCTCCAGCGTGGGGGTCGTCTCACTCGTCACCACCTGGTCGGCACCGGAATCTCCGACGTAGTAGGAGCCGCCGACGAGTAGTCCCGGGGCTGGCGTGAGGTCCACGCGTGCTACGAAGGCAGGGTTGTTGAAGTTGGCCCGGTTTCCATTCTGGCGGCCGCCGCGCAGGCCTGAGTCGTCGAATCCCGCTGCGAGCAGGCCGTTCACGACAAACGCTCGGTAGTGCAGGTTCTCTCCGAGGCGACCGAAGATCCCGATGCCGTTCTCGCGCCAGGTCGTGGGAATGATCCGGCGTTCCGCCTCGGGACGCTGAGTCCCGTAGTAGAAGGGCGGGTCGTGGACCTGGTTCAGGAATCCCATCGGCAGCAACAGCAGGCCGGTGCGAATGTTGAGTTCCGTCCGCAACAGGAAGTCGAGCGTCGCGAGTTCCACGGCCACCGAGCCCGGCTCCCCGCCTTTGGGCGTGCCCGTGGTCGCGTGTTCGAACTCGATCTCGGTGCTGAACAGGATCCGGTCTGTGAACTTGTAGCTGAGGTACAGCGAGGTGCGGAGTGCATCGGCCGTGTCGGCGCCGCTCCCGCTCTGGTGCTGGTAGTAGCCCTCCGCGTAACCACCGATCGAGAGGCCGGAAGGCGCGCTGCGGAGGACCGCTGCCGTGGATCCCAACTCGGACGAGTCTTCGAGTTGCGCGGGAATCGTCTGCCGTTCGCGTAGTTCTGCGATTTCCTCGCTCAGGACGCCGACGACGCGTTTCAGTTCCTCGATTTCGTCGCGCTGGGACAGGGCGGCGTCGGCCCGGTGCGAGTCTGCGCCCGCCGGGGCCGCGCCTAGCAGGAGCGCAAGCAGTCCGGGAAGCAGGGTCGGACGCATCTGTTGACCTCCTTCGGGGGTGGAGACTCGAAGCGGCGCCACTCTAGAAGGGGCCTCGCGTCAACGACCTGTTTAGAGTATAGATGATATTGAAGGTCAATATCAAATAGGGCTCGACCGGCGAATCGGCGGGGGGGCAGGAATATAGGCTAAGAACGGTATTTCTCTAACAGAGTCGCCCCCGCCCGGGTTCGCGGCGGCAGCGCTCCGGGCCGCGCAGCGCCTAAAGGATGGCCTCGATCAACGAGGGCCCCGGGGTCGCGAGGGCGCGTCCGAGCTCCGTGACGAGTGCGTCCGCGGTCTCGGCCCGGCTTCCCGGAACCCCGAGTCCCCGCGCGAGAGAGACCCAGTCCAGGTCGGGCCGCCCCAGATCCGTGAGTCCTCGGGCGTGGCGCCCCGGTTCCGCGATTCCGGCGCGCGCGAGTTCGACCTGCAGGATCCGGTAACTGCGATTCGCACAGATCAGGGCGACGAGATCGAGACTCTCCCGCGCGGCCGTCCAGAGCGCCTGGAGCGTGTACATCCCGCTCCCGTCTGCCTGGAGCGCGATCACGCGGCGATCGGGACACGCGACCGCGGCACCCACCGCGGTCGGCAATCCCTGGCCGATCGCGCCCCCGGTGAGTCCGAGCATGCTGTGGGGTGCGGCCGCGGCGGAGTGAGCCCCGAAGCCGAATCCCGAGGTGGCCCCCTCGTTCACGATGATTGCGCCCTCGGGCTGAAGCGCGGCCAGCGCGCGTCCGAGCGTCTCGACGTCGAGCGCGCCGCTCGGCGGGTCCGGAGGCTCCGGGTCGGACGTCGCCCCGGAAGCGGGCGCGCCCTCGGGCGCGACGGCCCGGACGAGCGCCTCGAGCGCGCCCTCACAGTCGTCCTCGGGCCCGGCCAGTTCGAGCCGGGTGCAGCGCTCGGGCGCGAGTCGACTCGGGACGTCGGGATAGCCGAAGAACGCGACCGGGTCGCGTGCGCCGATCAACACCAACTGCTCGATCTCGGCGAGGGCCGCGATCGCTTGCTCCGGGAAGTAGGGCAGGTTCGCGACGCTCGGAATGCCGCGCCCCTGCTCCACGCGGGACGCGAAGGTCTCCTGCAGTACGCGGCAACCGCTGCTTCGCGCGATCCGGTCGGCGGCCCGGAGCGCGGGCGCGGTGAGGGCCGGGCCTCCGAGGAAGAGCGCGCAGTTCGCGCCCGTCCGGACCGCGTCGGTCGCGCCCACGATCGCGCGTTCCGAAACCGGGGCCGGGCGCGGTCGGGCGATGGTTCGAGCGGCGGCATCCGCCGGATCCCACGCGCAGTCCTGGGGAACGATCAGCGTCGCGATCTGACCGGGGGGAGCCAGGGCGGCCTCGATCGCGGCGGCGGCGTCGTCGGCCAGCGTCTTCGCGCTGGTGGCCGTGCGCACCCACGCGGAGACCGGGGTCGCGAGCGAGACGATGTCCGAAGTGAGCGGCGCATCGAACGATCCGTGCCAGCTCGCGTGGTCGCCAATCAGGTTCACGATCGGGGTATGGGCCCGGCGCGCGTTGTGAAGGTTGGCGATGCCGTTGGCGAAGCCGGGTCCGAGGTGGAGCAGCGTCAGGGCCGGGCTTCCCGTCATGCGTCCGTAACCGTCGGCCGCCCCGGTGCAGACGCCCTCGAAGAGCCCCAGCACCGAGCGCATTCCCGGGACCGCGTCGAGGGCGACGACGAATTGGAGTTCGGTGGTTCCCGGATTCGCGAAGCAGACGTCGATGCCCAGCGCGGAGGCGGTCCGGATCAGGCTCTCGGCGCCGTTCATGCCGGCATCCTACCCGAGCTTCGGCGGGAGGGGCGTCCAGGCGCGGAGCCGGCGGATCCAGCCGCGCTTCGAGACTGTGCGGCTCCGCTTGCGCTCGCCGTTTCGGGTGGGACGGCTATGCTCGGCGGGCGATGAGGGTGGGGCTCTTCGTTCCGTGCTACGTCGATCAACTGGCTCCGAGCGTGGCCTGGGCGAGCCTGCGTGTGCTCGAGCGGGCCGGCTGCGAGGTCTGCTACCCCGAGCGTCAGACCTGTTGCGGCCAGCCCTTCCTGAACCTCGGTGCGGCGCGCGAGGCCGTCCGGCTGGGGCGCCGACACCTGAGCTGCTTTGCGGACGTCGACGCGGTGGTCTGCCCTTCCGCGAGTTGCACGGCCACGGTGCGTCTCCGATATCCGGAAGTCGGGGTGGGGACGAAGGGCGATCCAGATCGGATTCGCCGCCGCACCTTCGAGCTCGGAGAATTCCTGGTGCGCGAACTGGGACGCTCGGATCTGGGCGCGGTCTTTCCTCACCGCGTGGCGCTGCTGCAGAGCTGTCACGGTCTCCGCGATCTGGAACTCGGGACTCCGAGTGAGCGGGCCGGGGGCGCGGCCACCCCGGGACCGACCGAGTTGTTGCTGCGCGGAGTGCGCGGCCTGGAACTCGTGGCGCCAGAGCGTCCCGACGAGTGCTGCGGCTTCGGGGGTGCGTTCTCGGTCAAGTTCCCCGAAATCTCGGGCAGGATCGGGCGCGACCGGCTCCGCGCGCTGGCCGACACCGGCGCCGACTACGTCACCAGTACCGACACCAGCTGCCTACTCCATCTCGATGGGCTCCGTCGGCGCAACGGCTTCGGGCCCAGACCGATTCATCTGGCCGAGATCCTAGCAGCGGAGGAGGCGTGAGTCCGGGATTCGATCGTCGCGCGGCCCGGGTGCTGCCCGACGCCGCGGCGGTTGAGCGCCACGATGCCGGGGCCTGGCACCTGCGCGCCCAGCGCGACGCGGCGGTCGCTCAGGTCGGCGACTTCGAGGAGCTACGCTCGCACGCGTCCGCGATCAAGGCGCACACATTGGATCACCTGGACCGCTACCTGGAAGAGTTCGAGGAACAGGCGCGGGACGCGGGAGCGGTCGTACACTGGGCAGAGGCGGCCGACGATCACAACCAGATCGTGTACGAACTGTTGCGGGAGCGCGGGGTCGTTCGCGCAGTCAAGAGCAAGTCGATGCTCACCGAGGAGTGCGGGCTGAATGCCTTCCTCGAGGCCCGCGGTATCGAGGTCGTGGATACGGATCTCGGCGAACGGATTCTGCAGTTGGCGAAGGAGCCGCCTTCGCACATCGTCGTGCCCGCGATCCACAAGACCCGCGCCGATGTGGGCAGGCTGTTTTCCGAGAAGATGGGCGGGATCTCGGCCGAGGCCCCGGCCGAGCAGCTGGTCGAGCACGCCCGGCGCGACCTGCGCGCGCGTTTTCTCGGAGCCCAGGCCGGCATCACAGGCGCCAACTTTGCGGTGGCGCAGACGGGCTCGATCGTGGTCTGCACCAACGAGGGCAACGCCGACCTGGGAACCAGTCTGCCTCCGCTTCACATCGTGTGCATGGGCATCGAAAAGCTGATCCCGACCCACGACGATCTGGCGGTATTTCTGCGGCTGCTGGCGCGAAGTGCGACCGGACAGGCGATCACTGCGTACTCGACGGTGCACACGGGACCGGTTACGGGCCGGGAGCTTCACGTGGTGCTGGTCGACAACGGACGGTCGCGTCTGCTCGCGGATCGGGCGCACCGCCAGAGCCTCGCGTGCATCCGCTGCGGCGCGTGCCTCAACACCTGTCCGGTCTACCGGAGAAGCGGCGGACACGCCTACGGGCTGACGATTCCAGGACCGATCGGACAGGCGCAATCTCCGGTGTTGGGCGGCCTCGGAGCCGATCCCGAGCTTCCGTTTGCCTCCTCGCTCTGCGGAAGCTGCAGCGCCGTATGTCCGGTCCGCATCGACCTGCACGGACAGCTACTCGCCTGGCGCCGGGAGCGCCCGGGCTACGGATGGATCGCGCGACTCGGGCTGCGCCTCGCCGCGGCCGCGTTCCGGAGCGCAACTCTGTATCGGCTCGCAGCGCGGCTACTCCGCGCCGCGTGGCCGCGTCTCTCGCGCCCGGGTCGCTTCAATCCGGCCGGGCGCTGGCTCTCTTCGCGGGAGCTTCCTCCGCATCCGGGGCCGGGGTTCCGCGAACAGTTCCTGCGGCGTAGGGATCCGGACGTGGCTTCGACCCGCACCACGTGAGCGCGCGCACTCGGATCCTCGCCGCTGTGCGAGCCGGTGCGTTGCGCGAGCGTGCGCACCCCGGTCGCTTCCGTCCAGGCCCCGGAGACGCGAGTTGGGACGCCCTGGCCGCCGCGGTGGCCGGGTCGGGTGCAGAGGCGCGCGGTCCCTTCGAGCGGCGGGAAGGCTCGGCCGAGGCACACGAACTCGGGAGCGAAGTCGCGTTCCTGGTTACCCGCTGGGGGGGAGGCCGGTCCGTTGCCGCGCCCGATGCTGCGCGCTTGCTCGGGCCCGGACCCTGGGAAACCGTTTCTGTCGATGCGGATCCCGCGAGCCTGGCCGACGTCGCAATCGGAATCGTGAGCGGTGCGGTGGCCGTGGCCGAGAACGGTGCGGTCGGGATCCCGGCGGCGTTCGCTCCGCAGCGGGCGTTGCTCTTCCTGTGCGAACGGCTGATCCTGCTGGTGGATGCCGGGAACATCGCGTCTCAGATGCACATCGCGACCGAGGCCGTGGGCGACTCGCTCGCCGCCGACGCACACTTCAGCTGGATCGCCGGACCCTCGAAGACCGCGGACATCCCAGGGACCGTGGTCGTGGGCGCACACGGTCCGCGCGAGGTGGCCGTGGTCGGATTCCGCTGAGGGCGCCCACGTCCTGGTCGAACTCGATGGCCAGAAGCAGGACGCCCTGCTTGGGGTTGAGCTGGTGGCCGCCGGAGCCCGGAGTTGAACCGGGGGTCGCCTTTGCGCTTCGAGACGAGATGAGAGAGATCGATCAGGATCTCTGGGTAGATGAGGCGCCGCAACGCTATCGCGGCGTCGAGATCGGCACAAGGATGACCGTGATTCGGCTCGCCAATGACGAGCTGATCCTCCACAATCCCGTTCCGCTCAGCGCGTCGACCCGAGATTCGATCAGCGCACTCGGATCGGTCCGCGCCGTGATCGCCGCGAGCCTCATGCATCACATGTATGTAGGGCCGGCTCTGAATGCGTATCCCGAAGCCAACTTCCATTTCGCGCCAGGCCTGTCAGAGAAGCGTCCGGACCTTCCACAAGGCTCGGCGCTCACTGACTCTCCGCCGGACGGATGGCGCGGAGTTCTGGAACAGAAGGTCATCACGGGATTTTCGGCCGCGAATGAGGTCGCCTTCCTGCATACACCGACGCGGACGCTGGTTCTCACGGATCTCGCGTTTCACATCGGCCCGGGATTTCCATGGTTCACCCGCATGGTCTTCCGGCTCTTGCGCCTAACTGCGCGTGTCGGAGTCGCCCCGGATATCCGACGAGATCTCCAACGACATCCGCAATCGAAACAAGAAATCGCGCAGGTGTTGAGCTGGGAGTTCGACCGCGTCGTGCTGGCTCACGGCGCTATCGTCGAAGCTGAGGCTCGGGAGGCCCTCGTACAGGCCTTCTCCTTCCTGGGCGAACTCCCTGGGCCCGCCTAACCTCACCCAGGCGTGAATCGGACATCGCTAAGGATAGGGGAGACAAGCGGGTTTTTGAGCCCCGGCCCAGGTTCCGGGTAGGGGCGCTCTGTCAGATCGAAGGTGGGTTAGGGCAGGGGCGATTCGGGACCTGTGCGCGTTCCTGGAGCAGCAGTCTGGCCCCGCTGGCATTTGCGTGTCCCTAGGTCCGGGTTTCGACGGTCTCGCTGCCGTCGTGGCCGGCGAGTTTCGGGAGGCGGCAGCGAGGCGGTAGCCGAGTCGCCGAAAGTTCCACGGGGTGGCGCAGGCTGAGTCACCCGGGCGCTCAGCAGGGCCGTGCGCTGCGCGTACGCCGGGCACGCGACTTGCGTAAGAGGGCGCCGCTTCCGGGGTGAACCTACGGCCGGTACGCCTTCGCGGCGATCGCCGCGGCCGTGAGAGGAAATTTCGATGTCCACAGACCTGTCGAACGTCCGAAATATCGGAATCAGCGCCCACATCGATTCCGGCAAGACCACGCTCACCGAGCGCATTCTCTACTACGCGGGCCGCATTCACGCGGTACACGAGGTGCGCGGCAAGGACGACGTCGGTGCCACGATGGATTCGATGGAATTGGAGAAGGAACGCGGCATCACGATCCAATCGGCCGCAACCTATGCGCAGTGGGGGGATCATCGGATCAACATCATCGATACTCCGGGGCACGTCGATTTCACGATCGAGGTCGAGCGGGCGCTTCGCGTTCTAGACGGCGCTGTGCTGGTGCTCTGCGGCGTCTCGGGCGTTCAGTCGCAGTCTATGACGGTGGATCGGCAGATGCGGCGCTACTCGGTTCCCCGGATCGCGTTCATCAACAAGCTGGACCGTTCGGGTGCGAATCCGGAGCGCGTCGTGGCGCAGCTTCGCGAGAGGCTCAAGCACAACGCGGTGCTGATGCAGCTTCCGATCGGACTGGAAGCCGATCACACAGGCGTGATCGATCTGATCAGCATGAAGGCCCTCTACTTTCGCGGGAAGCTCGGAGAAAAGGTCACGGCCGAGCCAATACCGACGGCGCTCCTCGCAGATGCGGAAGCCGCGCGCGAGGCGATGCTCGAGGCGGTCTCGATGTTCTCGGAGGCTCTGATGGAGGCGATCTTCGAAGACAAGGTCGAGGAAGACCTGGTTCACAGCGCGGTTCGCGAGGGCGTCCTGTCGCTAGAACTCACCCCGGTCTATTTGGGTTCGGCCTACAAGAACAAGGGCGTGCAGGCGTTGCTCGACGCGGTTGCGCGCTATCTGCCGTCTCCACTCGATGTCGAGAACCGGGGCCTGCTGTTGGATGAGGATGAGCAGGAGTTCATCATCGAGACGGACCCCGACCAGCCGCTGGTGGCGCTCGCGTTCAAGCTCGATGATGGCCGCTACGGACAGCTCACCTACGTGCGGATCTACCGGGGGACTCTCCGAAAGGGCGATTCGATCACGAACACCCGTACCAGAAAGCGCGTTCGGGTGGGGCGCCTGATCCGAATGCACTCCGACGCGACCGAAGACATCGAGGCGGCGCGCGCCGGAGACATTGTGGCCCTCTTCGGCGTCCACTGTGTCTCGGGCGATACCTTCAGCTCTGGGGAGGCAATCTCGATGACGAGCATGTACGTGCCCGAGCCGGTGATCTCTCTTTCGGTCAAGCCGACGGATCAGAGAGCGCAAGACAACATGGGCAAGGCGCTCGGCCGCTTCGTTCGCGAGGATCCGACCTTCCGCTCGTGGGTCGATCACGAGAGCGCCGAGACCGTGATTGCCGGAATGGGCGAACTCCACCTCGAGGTCTACATCGAACGCATGCGGCGCGAATATCGCTGCGAGGTCGAGGTGGGCGCCCCGTGTGTCGCCTATCGGGAGTGCATCTCGCGCAGGGCCGAATTCGACTACGTCCACAAGAAGCAGAGTGGCGGCTCCGGACAGTACGCACGCGTGGCGGGCTACTTCGAGCCATCGGTCGAAGCAGGCGACCTGGAGTTCGAAAACAAGATTCGGGGGGGTGCGATCCCCGTGGATTACATTTCGGCGTGCGAGAAGGGCTTCCGCTCATCGCTCGAAAAGGGCCGCCTGATCGGGGCGCCGGTCACGGGTCTACGCGTGGTTCTGAATGATGGCAAGTCGCACTCCGTGGACTCCTCCGACATCGCCTTCCAGGCGGCGTCGCGTGGCGCCTTTGCCGAGGCCTACGCGAAGGCGGGGCCGGTGGTGCTGGAGCCGCTCATGCTGCTCAACATCGAGGGCCCGTCGGAGTACCAGGGCGCGTACATCCGGACCGTCATGCAGCGTCGAGGTCAGATTGCCGGGACCCTCGAAGAGGACGGCTTCTGCCGGGTCGAGGCCGAGGTTCCGCTGGCCGAGATGTTCGGCTATGCGACCGAACTCCGTTCGGCGAGCCAGGGCAAGGCCGAGTTCACGCTCGAGTTCGCGCGCTACGCAAGGGTGCCGGCCGAGGTACAGAAGGCGCTGATCGAGAAGCACCTCGAGAAGTAGCCCGAGCCCCTGCAGGCTGCTCGACCTGGTCGTGGCCGATCGCGCACTCGTTGCGCTTGGACTCGTCTCTGGTCAGATCGGCCGGTCAAATCGAGAGATCGGACGGGTTGAACGGTTCTGGAACCGGGATTCCCGCTGCTCCTTGCGCCCGCGGTTGCGCCACGAGCTGTTCGTAGGCCGCCCCGATCACGCCGGCCGCCAGCGGAAGTCCGAGCAGGAGCAGACCCACGCCCAGCAGCAGGATCGAGAGCACGACCGCGAGGGACACCCCGAGCAGCGTGAGATACAGGGAATAGGCGAACCCGCGGGTTCGCGACCAGCTCTCGGAAAGACAGCCGAGCGCACCCGGGTCGGGAGCGTCGGGATCGAGGCACACGAGCTGCGCGAAGGCCAGCCGGATCGAGACCCAGGATGCCCCCACGGCCGCCGCGGCCCAGATCGTGACGAACGCCCCGATGCCCATCGCGCCACCCCGGATGCTGTCGAATCCACCCTCGAGGCCCCACTGGGCGAAGAGCAGGCCGGTCAACAGCAGCGCCGGAACGAGGACCGCAAGAGCGGCCGTGGCCTCCAGGAACCAGACCGCGATCAGCGTGGCCCAGCGACGATAGCCGGAGAAGAAGCTCGAGAGGGGCACGGGTCCCGGGCGCTGGGCGGTCACACCCATCCACGCGAACCCGGCGGCGGCCGGGATCGAAACGCCGACCGTCGTCGCCGCCTGCGACAGCAGCTGCTCGAGCGAGAACGCGTCATCGGCCGTTCCCGAAAGCTGCTGCAGGATCACGATCACGACCTGGGCGATCGCGTAGAGGATGGAGGCTTCGAGCATTACGCGGTAGCGGCCGCGCACGACGCCCCATCCTGCTGCGAAGGCCCTTCCGGGCGAGTAGCTCATCTC
>JABSQV010000085.1 GCA_013215565.1 Myxococcales bacterium
ATCGCCACACCAGTGCCTTTGTGTTCGCCTCTCAGTACGAGGGGTTTGGGCTGCCCGTCGTGGAATCCATGGCGTGCGGCGCGCCAGTGATCGTCTCGGCGTCGAGTTGTCTCCCGGAAGTGGCTGGTGACGGGGCACAGTTCTTCACGCCTGGCGACGCCGATGAGCTTTCGAGCAAACTCGATAACATCCTGGACGATTCGAGCGAAGTGAAGCGGCTCAGGAAGCGCGCCATCGCGTGTAGCAAGACCTTCACGTGGCGCCGTACCGCAAAGAAATCGCTCGAACTCTACCGCGAAGTCCTAGGGTAGGGCGGCTCGCGCAACGGACTGCTAGCCTGCCCGTACATGAGTCTGGCAAAGTCGTCCCACGCGCAGGAGCTCGCCACTCGACCCCAGCCAGGCGCCGCGCAGCCGCTGCATCAGGATGAGGTGCACGAGCGCAACTTGGAACGCTCGTGGTATCGCTACGCTGCGACGCTGCTTCCGGAGAACCGGCGCGATCAGAAGTGGGTGGATCTCGGCTGCGGCCAGGGCGAGTTCCTCGACATAGGTGATGCGAGGGGACTCAGGGGCATGGGCCTGGACTACAACCCAGCCAACGCCAGGGCAAACGGAGCCAAGCGCCCGGCCTTGGTTGCAGACTTGAATCGCTATCTTCCGTTCGGTGACGCGACGCTCGATGGCGTAAGTCTGATTGAAGTCATCGAACACGTGATTCGAGCGGAAGAACTCGCCGCCGAGATCGCGCGTGTGCTCAGGCCAGGGGGCTGGCTGATTCTTACCACTCCGAACATCGCCCATATCAACTACCGCTGGAAGGCGTTGTTCGGTCGCCCGCCAAAGCAAGAGGGCTACCACTACCGCTTCTTCACGCGGGCCCTGCTTGAGAAGACGGTCGAGCGAGCCGGCTTTCGCATTTGCGGCTACGCCTCTTACGGGAAGAGCGGCATCCGCACTCGAATCGGACGGCTGCGCGGCGCCGGGCGCAAGGCGCGCGTTCACTACGTAGTGCCGCGCTTCCTCGAGGCCCTGCTGGCACGGCATTTCGTCTGGCAGCTCGAACGCGGTCCGTCCAACTCTCGTCGGGCTACCGACACCGGCGCCTGACCGCGCGTGTTCGGGGTGGGCAGGGCAGTGGGGCGGTGATGCGCCGAGGGATCGCCGGCGGCGGTCAGAGTCCGGCGATCCGAGCCGATGTCGAGCCGCGGACCGCCTGCAACCCGCAAGTGATGAGGCCGAGCGGAGACGGAACCTGCAGCTCCTTCGAAGACTCCGCGCGTCCGAGCAAGGAGAGATGCAAGAGAAGAATCTCCGGATGCAGGCGTTCGAGAGGATAGCCGGGACCCTCGCGCGGCCCGATCGCGCCCGCCGGGCGCACCTGCGCTAGAAGGCCGCTGGAGCGGTTCTCCGGTCGAAGAGCCATTTCCGCGCTCCGGGCGGGCAGTTCGAGAATTCCCGCTACGCGGAGCTTGACGTGTGACTTTATCCCACGTAGACTGGACGCATTGTGTGGGAAATATTCCCACATAGTAGGTCTGCCGCTACCCGAGGAACTGAAAAATGAAATCGCTCCACTGCTCCCTCTGTGCAATTGCTGCCCTGCTCGCGTTCGCTGTCTCTCTGCCATCCGCCGCCAGACCCAAGATCGAACTCCACCAGAGGGTCGTGGCCCTCGATCTGGTGCCCGGGGCCCAGCGCGGAAGCATCACCCAGAGACTCCACACGGGCACACTGGCCACGACCGGCGCCACCGTCTATTTCGTGATCTCGGATGCCAGCGACAAGAAGTTCGCCAGGAGGTTCGGCGCGATCCGAGCCGACAGCCTGGAGGAGGCTGCCGATGCGGCGATCGAAGACGCGATCTTCAAAGACGGCGAGTGGACCTTCTTCCAGGGGGCCGGGCGGGTCGCTCATTTCAACCCGGTGTCCGGTCAGGTCGTGGGCCCGATTGCGAATCCCGAGTACTCACCCCTCAAGCGGATCCGCTGGCGGGGCAAGACCGTGATCGTCAATCTCCCCTTCGTACGTTGGGGCGATGGGCCCGGCCAACAAATCCTCGAGGACGCTGGCGGCTGCGATCCGCTGATTCGCCGGAACCCGCCTTCACCCATGTTCGTGGGAGACGGTCCGCCCGGTTGTCACCCCGGGGAGAATCCGATCAGCCGCTATAAGGGCGCACAGGCGCTCGAGGTCGACCTCAAGAACCTGACTGTCACGATGAAACTCCACGTCTCGAGCGCGCGGCACAACGTCCTCTCCTACTACACGGTGTTCGAAGCCTCCAAGGGGCCGCCGGCCGGCTTCATGGGCGTACCCCACGCGCCCCGGATGGCCGCCCTCGGACGCTACGGGACCAGCGATGCGGTCGGCCGCGTCTACCAGTTCGGGAACGGCTTTGCGCAGCCCGACGGCGGTCCGAACCGCTTCCAGCCGGGCAACACCTCGTACACGGGCGGCCAGTCCGGGAAGTACTCTCCGATGTGGGACATCGGATTCGTGTTCTTCGACTGTGACGGCGACGGCCGCTTCTTCAGACCCGGGCGCAACGTGGGAGAGGGCGGGAAGCCCGTCCCCGGCTCGGGCGTCCCGGGCTTCGATCCCCGGTCCCCCGCGAAGTTCGATCCCTTCCAGATGGACGACAAGGGCGCGCACTGTCCCTCGGTGGTCCGGAGGGTACTCGACAAGAACCCGTACGTAGACAGCGTGAAGGCCGTCGAGAAGCTCGTCAAGCGGGGCATCGTCGTCGAGACCGAAGCCCCGCCTGGCCTACGAGACGACAGTCCGATGCAGCCCCCGCTGATCGTAAACTGCCCCGCACCCGTTACGGTCAAGCGTTAGTCGCATACGGGAATCTCTGCACGAAGTTGCCCGAGTACCTGTCGCCCCTGGGAGGAGCGACTAGAGGGAGGGCCGGTACTCGTGCGGGCCCGGCCGGCGGGGAGCGCGCCACGCGATGCGCCCCTCACTGGACCGGGCCCTTCCCGTCTCGGCCTCGGGTCAGCGCGTCCCGCTGCGGTCAGCCATTGCGCGTGGGCCCGGCGCGGCGGAAGACCCCGCATTCGCACTAGGCCCGCCCACCGGGACCCGGGGGAACGAGGGGGACCTGGGAGCGAGGCGACAGCCTGCGGACTGCCTCTCATCGCCGTCCACCGCCGCCGACATGGGCTCGGAGGACGACAACAATCGAGTGACTCGGATCATGTTCGAGCATGGTCAGGACGAGCCGGTGATCCATAGCCGGATGTTGCAGATGATCGAACGGGAAGTCAGTCCTATGCAAACCCTCCTGCTCGAAAAGCTGTGCAACTTCTTGCTCTCCGAGACCCTGACGAGAAACTTCGCAGTCTGCTCGGCCCTCAGCCCGCCTTCGATCTAACAGAACGCCCCTACCCGGAACCTGACCCGCGACCCAAAGGCCCGCTGGTTTCTCCTATCCTCTCGAGATCACCGAAGGCATACTGCAGTGCCCTACTGGCTCTCGATCTGGAGACGACGCGGAAGAGTAACCTCGCCGCCCTACGGCCGGGATGAGAACGGCCTGCCATACGGTTCGCAGCTTGCAGCGCGCTCGCACAAAGATGAACAACTAATGGAATGGGGCATACAGATCGAAGCTGCCCTGGTGAGCGCCGCATGACTCCAAGCTGGCGAAGCAAGAAATTGGGGGACTACGCTAAGAAGCGGGTTTAGGAGGTCTGCCATGACGACCGTCAATCAGATGTTAAAACGTAAGGGTCATTCGGTATGGTCAGCGGCCTTAAATGCATCTGTGTATGAAGCGCTCGAAACCATGGCGGAAAAACATGTCGGCGCGCTTGTGGTGCTGCGTGACGGCAAGCTGGCGGGCATTTTCTCCGAGCGCGATTACGCTCGCAAGATAATCTTGAAAGAGAAATCGTCTAAAGACACACGCGTCCACGAGATCATGACCCAGAAAGTGTATTACGTGAAGCTTGACCAGACCGTCGAAGACTGCATGGCGCTGATGACTGAAAAGCGCATCCGGCACCTGCCGGTCGTAGACGACGATCAGGTCGTCGGCTTGATTTCCATTGGCGACGTCGTGAAGTCGATCATATCGGAACAGAAGTTCATGATCGAGCAGTTGGAGCAATACATCAGCGGGAGATAAATGCAGACTGGAGATTTGAGATGAATCTTCATTCCCCGCTTGTTTCTCCGATGCTCGTGGCGCTCCCGGCTCAGTGTCGAACCGGCGGAGGTTCAGCCAGCAACAGGGTGACGTGCTTGTCCCGGTCGAGGAGGAGCATGGCATGCAGCCGGTCGTGCGTGACGATCGCCAGGAGCCCGACCTTCGGCGAATAGATCCGCATATCGGAGTCGTTCATCGTCGCCGGGCCGAGCTTTCCCTGGTAGTCCGTCCGGATCACGACACCGTCAAAGTCACCGCCCGGCGTGTGGAACCGGTAGCTTCCCTTGTTGGTGTAGTGGGTGCGGATCTGACCCTTGTATTTCGTCTTCTCGGGATTGCTCGTCGGGTGGACGTGTACCTGCATCTCGTAGCTCTTCGAGGTGCCCGGGGCGACACCGCGCAGCAGCATTGGCTCGGGCGGCAGGTAGCTAGATGCGAGCGCTCCGTCGCCCAGTACGATCATCGGGGAGTGCAGCCCTGCCTGTCCTGCCACGACGTATTCCGTGATGACGCCGGGGACCACGATTGCCCAGAGCGGGCCATCTGCCGGCTTCCCTCCGCCCGGAATTTGCTGCTCGCTTCGAACCGAGACCGGAACCCACTGGCCTTTCTTCGGGCCTTCGATCATGACGAACCGGGAGGTCTGCGGCCGGGTCACCGCTTCGATCAGTGTTGCGGGATCGATCGGCGCGATTGGCGCTCCCAGCACGTGAGGGCCCAGGCGGCCCAGAAGTTCCCGGTCGACGTCGTCCAGGAGATTCGATGCGTCGGCCCAGGCTGTGGTGCCGATGGCAAACAGAAGCCCGGCCGTGAGCCACGCGAGGGCGAGGGAACCGTTGTGGGAATTGAACACGAGTTCCGTCTCCGCTGCTGGCCGGGATCCTACCATCGCCGGGCTCACGCATGAGGAGGTTGTTTTCAATTCCGGGCGCTAAGGGTCGAGCCGCACGCGGCCCGTTGAGCCGTCGACCTCGACCATCTGGCCGTCCTCGAAACGAGTGAGCACGCGCTCGATGCCGGCCACACACGGCTTGCCGTACTCGCGCGCCACCACGCCCCCGTGCTGCATGACGCCGCCAACCTGCAGGATGATCGCCGCGGCGTTGATGAACAGCGGGGTCCAGCCGGGATCGGTGGTGTGAGCCACCAGGACGTCCCCGGGCTCGACCTGCTTCTCATAGGGATCGTGGAGCACCTTGATCGGCCCCCGCGCGACCCCGGGCGCGATGCCGAAGCCCTTGAGCGCAGCGTCGTCCGGCTCGGGCAGCGGCCGCGGGATCCGGCCACGGGAGTCGATCAGCGGAGGGAATTCCTTGACCCGGGATTCGACCCGGCGAAAGGAGCGGCCGTGTTCGAGCGCGAGCGAGCGGAGGTCGAACGCAGGATCGCTCTCCGCAGCCTCCAACTCCGCCCACTTCAGGTGGAAGACGTCATCGACCGAGTCGAGGCGACCGGCCTTTACCAGGCGCTCGCCAAGCCCGAGGACGTTGTGACGCATGGCGGTCGCAAGCATGACCATTTGGTGCTTGGGCGTGTCGCGCTCTCCGGAATAGGCATCGACCCAGTCTGAGATCAGATTCAACAACCTGCGCTTGCGCCAGTTGGCACCGGCCAACAGCGAGGCGGTCGCGCGCTTGCGCTCTTCAACCGCGCGGGCACTCGCGACTCCGGGGTCGTAATCGGACGGCGCCTTCGCGATGGTCGCCAGCTGGCGAAGCAACAGATCCGGCGAATCCCCGTAGCGCGGGCTGCGCAACTCCATCTCGAGCGGCCCGCGGCAGCCGTAGCGCAGGATGAACTCGTCCCAGGCCTGAAGAAAAGCTTCCGGAACCGACCGGGACTGGATCTTGCGGCCGAGCGCTTCGATGTCTTCGAACTCCGAAGCGTCGATCAGCCGCGTCATCGCGAACATCTGGATCCCCATGTCGACGATTAGTTCGCCCTCGTATCCCCGGTTCATACAGTCGAGCAGCACCGCGATCTCGGGGGTCTTCGCTTTCTTGCGCATGCCCTCGATCAGCGCGGCCGCGGTCAGGAAGGGATAGACGGCCGGCATCCCTGCTTCCATCAGCACCTTGATCATGCGAGCGTTCAGCGCTCTGATCTCAGAGACGGGCGCGTCCACCCGCAGGTCGGCTATGGCCTGCTCGTATTCGCGCACGTCTTCGTGAAACCTGCGCATGAAGCGCGGAACGGAAACGAAGGCGAGCAGAATCCGCCACAACATCCGGCGGCTCTTCATCAGGCCTCGCGCAAGCGTGCGGAGGAGCAGCACGGGCGATAAGACGCTGGGTCGACGCTCGGGCATGTAGCGCTTGCGATCGACGTTCATCAGGGTTCGGGCGAGCAGCCGGTCGATCAGCTCGTAAAGACCCGACAACCGCCGGGGGCTGAACCACCAGAAGATCTTCGAGAAGTCGGCGTAGATTCGCGCCCCGCCGTACAGGACCAGATCGCCGTCGTCTGCCTCGTCCTGGCTGTTGGGAACGTCGAAGCTCTGGTAGATGCCGCGCACCATGAGTTCGAACGAGTCGAGGCTCAGCCGGGTGAGCGGCCGGTTCGTCGTGGGGCCGTCGGAGAGTGCCCCGTCGAAATAGAGCCTGCGCCGCGCCCCCGGCGCGGTCTGCAGCTCGGGTGGCAGCGGCATGTAGGTCGTGACCGGCCGCGACTGCAGCAAGTGCAGCTCGCCTTGCGCATAGGCCCACTCGATGTCGACCGGATATCCGTAGACGCCTTCCAGTCGCTCGAGCACCTGGGTGAGTTCGAGCACCTGCGCGTCGCTGAGCGAGGCTTCGTCGCTGCGGTCGCGCTCGCGCAGTTCCACGCCCCCACCGGGTCCCACCCAACGCGAGCGTGCCTTCGACCCCAGACGCCGCTCCAGGATCTCGCGTCGGGGCTTATCAACGACGAAGTGGTCGGGCGTGACCTCGCCCGAGACGACGCTCTCGCCAAGCCCGAAGTTCGCGTCGATCACGGCTTCGTCGAAGTCGTTCGTGATCGGGTTGAGCGAGAACCCCACGCCCGCGACCTCGCTCTCGATCTGGCGCTGGACCAGCACGGCGATGCTCGGCTGGTGGATGTCGAAGCCGTGCTGCTGCTTGTAGACGACCACACGTTCGTCCAGCGCGGAGATGAAGCACTCGCGCACGGCGTCCTCGATCCCGCCCGGCGCGACACCCAGGACCGTGACGTAGCCCCCGGCGAACGAAGCCCCCTCGAGGTCCTCTTCGGGAGAGGAGGAACGCACCGCACAGGTCGCGCCCGCTCCCCATGACGCGACCAGGCGCTCCAGTTCGTCGAGCGCCGAACGCATCTCGGCCGGGTAGCGGAGTTCGCGCGCCGCCGCCTGCACCGCGCTGCAGTGCTCGCCAATGGGCCCGGCCTCGGCCTGCGCGAAGCGCTCCCACGCCTGCGTGGCGCGGAGTTCCTCCCACCAGCAGGAGAACCACGCCGCAGGCAGGACCACGCTCTCCGGCACCCGGAAACCCGCCGTCGCGAGCCGTACCAGCGAAGCCGCCTTGCCCCCGATCTCCGCCGCGGTCGATCCCGAGGCCTTCGAGAGCAGAACCGGACGGGCGGGATCGTCCCCGCTCGCCTCGTGCACGTCCACGCTGTCGCTCTGCAAGCTCACGCCTCCTCCCCGGATCGGCGGTTTTACAGAAGTATGAGCACCCGCCCCACATCCTGCTGCTGACCAGCGTGCCCCTGCAGCCAGTTGATCGTCAGCGCCGGG
>JABSQV010000086.1 GCA_013215565.1 Myxococcales bacterium
CCAGCGCGAGCGCGGTCTCCAACGCCCCGAACGACTGTGGGCTGCCGTCGATGCCGACCAGGATCGTGTCCCGTTCGGGCTCGTCACGCTTGGGCAGGTGCTTGACCACCCAGACGTCCTGGCGACTGGACCGGGTCACGCGCTCGCAGACCGAGCCGATCTGGCTGTCGCGCTGACGGCCGAGCCCCAGCGCTCCCAGCACCACCAGGTCGCAGTCCAACCCCTCCAGGTCCCGACAGATCTCGACGTGGTGCTTCCCGTCGATCATGCGGCCTTCGAAGGGCAGCTCCTCGTTCTTGCAGAGCTGCTTTACGCCTTCCAGGTAACTGTCCGAGATCAGCTCGAGTCCCATGGTGATCAGGCTGTCGTGAATCTTGCGCTGCCGCTCGAGCTCGTTCTCTTCCAGGTATTCCTCGGGAAGCGAGTACTCCATCTGCTTGAAGCGGTAGTCGTGCATCTTGGCCGCGTAGACGTGACAGCCCACCACTGATGCGCCGAAGGCCTTGCCGACGCGCACTGCGGATTCGATCGCACGGTTGGAATGTGCCGAGTTGTCGACGGGCAGGTAGATCTTCTTGTACATCGATGCCTCCAAACTCAGGCGCCCGGGGGTGGCGCGAGTCGGCGCCAGTAAGCGCTGGTCAGAGTCCGACCCATTTTCACATGGGACCGGACAGGGTGATTCCAAAACTTCCAGAATCCGACGTCGCCGTTCTCCGACGACCGCAGCCACTCGTTCGCGACATTGTGAACGCCGCGCGTGCTCATGCCGGTGCCTGCTCGCCAGCCCAGCGCCGCCTGAGGAAGCGAAGCCCGAACACTTCTCCAACCCCGGCCAGCAAGATCACGGCGACCGGCCAGAGATACGTCGTCCCCGGCGTTTCGGGCTCGAGTAAGAGGTAGTACCAGCGCGAGATCGCGCGCTGCTTGCCGGCTTCACCGCGGTCGCCGTCCCACACGTTCCAGGCGATCGGGATCATCTCGCCGGGCGAAAATGCGACCTCGTCGTCCTGGCTCGCCAAGAGACTGCGGCGCAGGATGACCCGGTACTCTCCGTCCCGGTACGCGGCCGATCCGCTCACCGGCGAGGGCCGCGGCCGGCTCTCGCCCAGGCCCCGGGCGAGGAAGGTTTCGGTTCCGCCCTCGGCGCTCCACTGCCAGGCGTCGACCGGGCGCTGGCGATCCCCCATCAGAAAGTAGGGCTTCTTCCCCGCTTCGAGTTCGCGCGCCGAGAAGAACACCGACACCCGGTCTCTCGGCTTGCTGTCGTCCCCTGTGTCCTCGAACCGGTCGTCCCAGCTGAGCAGCAGCGCGAGTTCGCTGTCATCGAACACGGCCCGGACGTTCAGGCTCTGGACCGAGGGATTGAACAGCCGCGGCGCTTGGATGACCTGCCCGGCCAGCCGGACGTCGAGCGCCGGAACCTCGTCCCAGGCCGGAGAAAAGGGGTCCTCGGGAATGGAGTCGGTCTTGGTGCCGCGCACGATCTCGCCCCACACGGGCTCGCGGCCGATGCTCACGACGTAGTTCGCCAGGTGTCCCAGATCCTCGTGCGTCCAGGCGTCCGAGAAGGAGGGCATCGGGGTCCCGTTCACGCCCGTCGTCAGGGTCCGGTAGATGTCGGCCGCCGTGCCGCCTCCCCGCAGAGCCCAGGGCTGGGTCAGGTCCGCCGGCCAGATCTTGTTCTCCCACTCGTCCTGTTGCTCGGACGCCGACGGGCCGTTTCCGCGACCGCTCTCGCCGTGGCACTTGGCGCATTCCGCCTTCACGTAGACCTCGGCGCCGCGCGCGACGCTCTCTTGTGTGGCCTCGGGGATGCCTTCGATCAGGAACTGCTGCTCGGCCGGGTAGTCCGCGAAGTCCTCGCTGAAGGTCTCGATGTAGTCGACCAGCTGCCAGATCTCGGCATCGCTCAGGACCCCGCTCCACCCGGGCATCGAGCTTCCCGGCATGCCGTTGCCGATGATCCGGAACAGGTCCTCGTCGGTCGGCAGTTCGCCCTGCGGCGTCCGGCGGATCTTGTAGATCCCGCGTCGGAAGTCGCGTGGGCGCGGGTCGAGCAGGTCGGCCATCACGCCCTGGCCGTCGCCGTGCTCGCCGTGGCAGTGCGTGCAGTACTCCGCGTAGAGAGTCTTGCCTGCAGCCAGGTCCTCGGCCGCGGCCTTGCGCGGGGTCGTAGGCGCGAGCTTGAACCCGCGCGATTCAAAGCCCTGCGCCCCGGCGGGGCTGAGCAGTAGCAACGCGCCCACGAGCAGAGCGACCCCGCTGGCTACACGCGCCATCAGTGTCCCTCGGTCGAGGTCGCCGCGCGCGGCGTGTAGCCCGTGGCGTCGTAGATGTACGCGATCACCTGCCAGATCTCTTCTTCGGTCAGGAAGTCCTGCCAGACCGGCATCGAGGAGTTCCAGGGCGTCGCGCCGTCCGGGAGCCCGGGACCGCCGGTGGCGATGCGCCAGAACACGTAGGTCTCTTCCAGCTGCGCGATCGTGCCGCTGTCGCGAAAGTTGGCCGGCAACGGGTTCAGGGACTCGGCGAAGTGGCCCTGCCCGTTCAAGTAGTCGCCGTGGCAGTACATGCAGTTGCGGAAGTAAAGGCGTCTGCCGGCGGCGAGGTTCTCCGCGTTTACCTCCATGCCCTCGGGGCGGCGGCCGCCGAGCACGTCAAAGTCGGCCCCGTGCAACAGGAACTTCGCCGGCGGCTCGGGGTGGATCACGCGCGCCTCGAACGGCGGGTCGAAGCGCGGCCGCACGCTGTCGTAGGTGAACCAGCCGAGCAGCAGCGGGAGCGCGATCAGGAGTGCGAGCCGGGGCACGGCG
>JABSQV010000087.1 GCA_013215565.1 Myxococcales bacterium
ATGGTCAGGTGATTGGCAGCCACGCGTTGCGGGATATCACTGGGCTTAGTGTCGTCAAACAGCTCGACCTTTCCTGTTTCTTGCTTGGGCTCGGAATCGTGGCCGTGCCTTCGGGACTGGTGGCCTCGGCTCTCTCGAAAGCTCGGAACGAAGAGAACCAGCAGAGGTGAGAATGACAAAATGGAAGCCTTGGTCCAAATCGCTAAAAACTCAGAAAAGCCCCGAGGCCACCCGCCGCTCGAGCTCGCCGGGCTGTGGTCGCTTGACGGGCGTGCGATGGCGACGTGGACTCCGCAAAGCCGCAAGCGGGTGCGCCAGGCGGAAAATGTCAAGGTAGTTGTCGCCCGAAAAAACCTTATCCGGTTTGGCCGAGCTGCGTCTGATTTGGGTTCAGGACCACCTCCTTGATCGGGTTCCAATTGCGGGTGTTGCGGCTCCAGCGCTCGGGGTTGCGAGCGCGCGCTTGTTCGTAAACTGTCTTTCGACACTCAAGGATTTCGATGTCGCGCCGGCTGTGGCGATCGTCGGGCGTGACAAACCGAATCGCACTGTGTTGGTGTTTGGTGTTGTACCAGCGGACGAACACCGCCACCCAGTCCCGCGCCGCTTCGATCGCTGTGAAGGGACCGGAAGGATAGGCCGGACGGTACTTCATCGTTTTGAAGAGCGACTCGGAGTAGGAGTTGTCGTTGCTCACCGACGGTCGACTAAACGACGTGGTAACTCCCAGACGCTCGAGCGTCGCCAGGAGCGTTGCGCCTTTCATGGGAGAGCCGTTGTCGGAATGCACGACGAGACTTCCTGGAACAACGCCTTCGACGTGGTAGGCATGCGCCAGGAGCGCGGAGGCGTGCTCTGAGGACTCCTCGCTGTGAACCGCCCAGGCAACGATCTTGCGGCTCCAGACGTCCATTACCATGTAGAGGTAGAAGAACTCTCCGCGCACTGGAGACTTCAAGTACGTGATATCCCAACTCCACACGGCATTCGGTCCAGAGGCGACGAGCTCGTCTGGCTTGTGCCGCTTGGTGGCGGGTCGAGACTTCTCTCGGTGCGCCAGTTGTTCCTCCTCTCGCAAGATCCGATAGATCGTCGACTCCGAGGCGAAGTACACGCCGCGGCTGGCGAGCATGGGCACGATCTGATTCGGCGGCAGGTCGCGGAACTCCGGGGAGTTCACGATCTGAAGCACGTTCTCACGTTCTTCGTCGGTGAGCTTGTTCCCCGGCGCCGTGTTCGGACCGCGGCGTCGGTCGCCTCCTCCGTCGACGGTCCGCCAACGCTGGAGGGTCCGCTCGTTCAGGCCGAGAAGCTTGGCGGCTTCGGATTGTCGGGCGCCGTCTTGGACGGTTTCGTCGATCAGCTCGAGAGTCATCGCGCGCTCCTCGGCGTCGTGCTTTCGTCCTCGTCCCCCAAGAGCATCTCCAGTTTTTTTTTGAGCGCCAGGAGTGCCGTCACTTCGGCGAGAGCCTTGTCCTTGCGGTTCAGCTCGCGCTCGAGCTGCTCGACTCTCTTCGCCTCGGGAGACTTGCCGCGTCTACGTTTCTTCGGGCTGCCAAGGGCGCCGAGCGAGGCCTCCTCGACCTTCTGGCGCCACTCTTGGAGCTGTGCCTCGTGCAGGCCGTTACGTCGCAGAAAGGCGCCAAGCTCGTCCTCCGAAAGCGTAGAGGCTTCCGTGACGAGCCGGTACTTCTCGGCGGGTGGCAGATCGTCGGGACGCACTGATAGCCTTTCTCTTACCTGAGCACTCTTCACGTTCTCTCCCCTTCTCTCTCTTTTCTCTTCCCCCGAGGCCTCCCGCAACCAACGGGAGAGCGTGGTCTGGTGGACGCCGATCTCTTCGGCAAGCTTGATCGCACCGATGCCCTCTGGACCAACCATGCGTTGGACCATGCGGGCTCTGAATCCGTTCGAGTACTTCATCGCGGAGTATCCTTACTCCGCCCCCGAAAGCCAAGTTGATTCGAACGACTCTCCTGACGTTAACTTTTGGAAATTCGGCCCCCCATGGGGGGCCTCCCCCTGCGGGGGAGAAGACGAAGAAAAGAGTCGCCCTTCGGGCGACAACTATCCGACACAGGGGGATAGTCGTCTCGAAGGTCGCGCTTCGGGTGGAATTCTCGCACACCTAGTTCTCTATTAATCTGTTCTTAACACTACAGCGCTAAATTCGTAGAGGACATCGTAACGCTTTTCGCAAATCGATTCCGGCGGCGCGCAGGCGGCGCGCAGGCGGCGCCGCCGACGCTTCTCGTGCGAGCGGGCCGCTTGCGCGGCTCGTCGGTGGTAGTCTCGATGTTGATCGCA
>JABSQV010000088.1 GCA_013215565.1 Myxococcales bacterium
CTCGCACAGGTAGAGTTCGTCGTCCACCTCGAAGGGCTCGATGCCGCGCACCAGCGGGTGGTCGGCATCCGAGATTTCGACCCGGTAGGACATGATCGGCGGGTGCGCCACGAACTGGCTCCCGAGCGTCTGCATCAACACCGGATGGTTGCGCGGCGCAGCGACACCGTCCGCAGTGAAGTCGAAGATCGAGTTGGTCCCGTGCAGCGCAAACCAGCGCTTGCCACCACGCACGAACTCGGCCAGTGCCTTCTGCTGGTCCTCGCTCACCTCGAGGTCGCAGGTGTAGGTCAACAGGAAGTCCGCCTCCGCGATCGCGCGCGTGTCGCTGAAATCCTCGGTCACTCGTGTGCGGATCTCTGAATTCTCGTTCAGCAACTTCAACAACTCGACGCGCGCGAAGTCCATGTCGTGCCACTTTCCGCCGCAAACCAGGTGGGCGCGGATCGGGCCCTTCATTTCGAACTCCTTTGAGTGTGGGGTGCGGTCGTGCCTCGCCGGCTCAGATCGGCTCGAATTCCAGGGGAAGTTCCCGAAGCCCTCGCAACAACACGTTGGGCTTGTGGACCAGTTCGGCACCAGGCGCGAGCCGCAGGCCACGAAGCTGTGGGAGCAGGGTCCGGAACGCGACCAGCATTTCCTTCCGCGCGAGGATGGCACCGATGCAAAAGTGGATCCCGTGTCCGAACGCGAGGTGCTCGTCCGCATTCTCACGGTGAATGTCGAAACGCTCGGGGTCCTCGAACTTGTCGGGGTCGCGATTTGCACACCCGAAACGCAGGAACAGCATGTTGCCCTTCGCGATCGAGACCCCCCCGAGTTCACAGTCTTCCGTCGCAACCCGGAACATGTTCTGCGTGGGAGTGGCGAGACGCAGCACCTCCTCGGTCAAATTCGGGATCAGGTCCGGATCGGCCTGCACCTGCTCGAGTTGTTCCGGATGGCGAATCAAAAGCAGCAGCCCTTCCGCAACCGCAGATGCCGTCGTCTCGTTTCCTGCAACCAGCAACTGCTGAAGAATCGAGAGGCTCTCGGCCGTGTCGAGTGGGCGCTCGCCTTCGATCCGCGCGCGCACCAGCGCCGAGATGATGTCGTCCCGTGGTGCGTCTCGAACCTCGGCCAGCCGCTCCGCAAAGTAGTTCTGGAACTCGATGATCCGCTTCGCGGCCTCGAGTTGCTCGTCGTGGCTCGCCATGCCCGAGAGTTGCGTCGTAAAACCGTCCGTCCAACGCTTGAAGCGGGCCAGGTCCTTGCGCGGCACACCGAGTTGATCCGAAATCACGGTGAGCGTCAGCGGCACCGAGAATTCCGAGAGCACCTCGAAGCGTCCGACCGAGCCGAAGCGCGCGAGCAGTTCGTCCGCAATCTTCTGCATCTCGCTCTCGAGCGCGTTCACGCGACGCGGTGTAAACGCCTTGTTCACGAGCCCGCGGAAGCGTTTGTGTTCGGGCGGGTCGGCCGTGAGCATGGTGTCGACGGGCCGGTAGCCCTCTCGCATGACTTCTGAAAGCTCCGGATCCGACGAGACCCCGCCCATCCCCACGCCGAAGCGGTTCGAGAAGCGTTCGTAGTCGCGCAACGCCTCGGCCACGGCTTCGTAGGTCGAGACCATCACCATTCCGGTATGGGAATCCCGGTACACGGGCCCCTCGCTCCGGAGCTTTCGGTAGTA
>JABSQV010000089.1 GCA_013215565.1 Myxococcales bacterium
CTGAAAGAGCAGCTGCTCCTCGGGAACCCACGGGCCCAGGTAGCGGGTGGCGGGTCCCATGTCACGGTGCAGCAGCTTGTACCACGCCCGAGCGAAGGCGTCGGCGAGCTCTTCCGGGTTCTCGTAGAAGCGCTTCGAGATTTCCTTGTAGACCGGATCGGTGATCAGTGCGAGGTCGGTCGTCAACATCATCGGAGCGGTCCGCTTCGACGGGTCGTGCGCCTCCGGCACGGCCTCCTGCGCCTCGGGGTTCTTGGGAGCGAACTGGTGCGCACCGGCCGGGCTCTTCGTCAGCTCCCACTCGTAGTTGAACAGGTTCTCGAAGTAGCCGTTGTCCCACTTGATCGGATCGTTGGTCCAGGCGCCTTCGAGCCCGCTGCTGATCGTATCGCCGGCTTTGCCGCTGCCATGGCTGCTCGTCCAGCCAAGGCCTTGCTCCTCGATGCTGGCACCCTCGGGTTCGGGACCTTTGTACGTCTCAGCGTCAGCACCATGGGCTTTGCCGAACGTGTGTCCGCCGGCAATGAGCGCAACCGTTTCCTCGTCGTTCATCGCCATGCGGCGGAACGTTTCTCGAATGTCCTTTGCTGCAGCGAGCGGATCTGGGTTGCCGTTCGGCCCCTGCGGATTGACGTAGATCAGGCCCATCTGAACGGCGCCGAGCGGATTCGCCAGGTCCCGGTCGCCGCTGTAGCGCTCGTCGGCGAGCCACTCCCGCTCCGGGCCCCAGTAGACGTCCTCCGCGGGCGCCCAGATGTCCTCGCGGCCGCCGCCGAAGCCGAAGGTCTTGAAGCCCATCGTCTCCAGGGCGCGGTTCCCGGTGAAGATCAGAAGGTCGGCCCACGAGATCTTGCGGCCGTACTTCTGCTTGATCGGCCAGAGCAGCCGGCGCGCCTTGTCGAGGTTCACGTTATCGGGCCAGCTGCCGAGGGGCGCAAAGCGCTGGGCGCCGCTGCCGCCGCCGCCACGGCCGTCGGCGATGCGGTACGTACCTGCGGCGTGCCACGTCATCCGGATGAAGAGCGGTCCGTAGTGGCCGTAGTCGGCCGGCCACCAGTCCTGCGACTGGGTCATCAGCGCATCGACGTCCTTCGCCAGGGCTTCGAAGTCGAGGCTCTTGAACTCCTCGGCGTAGTTGAACTCCTCGCCGTTGGGATCGGCCTGGGGGTGGTTCTGGCGGAGGATCCGCAGGTTCAACTGGTTCGGCCACCAGTGTTGATTCGCTGTGTCGCCAACGGCCTGGTGCGCGGCGCCCATCACCGGGCACTTGCTTGCGGTATTTTCTGACACGTCGGGTCCTCCTGATGATCGTTGCTGATGGCGGGGTGTGCGGTGTTGCTCTTTTGGTGTCGTCGTTGGTCGCCGTGTACGGGACGGGCGGGTCTGCGCTTCGACCTCCGGCCGAAACCCGAACCGCCGCGAGACACTCGGGACAGCGGCCCCAGTAGACCACCTGAGGACAGGAGAAACAAGCGGGCTTTTGGGCTCGAGTTCGGGTTCCGGTAAGGGGCCCGTATTGGGGCTTCGTCCCGTCACCAGTTCCTAGTCGACAGAAGGTCTACTGATCGGACCTTGCGGAAACGCAGCTCGAACTTCCTATCTATTATCTACCTGGCTCTCGGAGGAGCCTCCTCGC
>JABSQV010000009.1 GCA_013215565.1 Myxococcales bacterium
CGATCTCTACACGGGCGCGGACGCGGTCGCGGAAGGGCGCGCCAAGCACACCGCGATTCGACTGTTGCGCGACGAGTGGACGACGATCGAGATCGCGGGCAACCGACTCTACCTGCTCGGCGTGGACGACCCGGGCAGGGACTGGACCCACCGCGATTCGGAACACGCCGCCATCACGCGCCTCGCCGCGGAGCTGCCCGACGAGGTCCCGCACCTCCTGCTCGCTCACCGGCCGAGTTTCTTCCGGCAGGCGGCCCGTCTCGGAATCCCGCTGATGCTCTCCGGACACACGCACGGGGGCCAGATCGCGCTACCCGGACCCTGGCGCCACGTGAACATCTCGCGCTTGATCTCGCGCTGGACCCGGGGACTGTTTCGCGACGGCCGCTCGCTGCTCTACGTGAACCGCGGACTCGGGGTCGCGGGTCTTCCGGTGCGCCTGAACTGCCCGCGCGAAATCGCGCTGCTTCAGCTGGAGTTGGCCGCGGCCTCCACAACATGGACCTGACCCATGCCGTCTTCGAACCCGAGGGAGACGGACCCTTCGCCACGGTCTTCGCATTCCACGGCTGGGGCTCGACCGCGATGGATCTGCTGGGTCTCGCGCCGCACCTGCTCGGAGGCTCGATGCTGACACTGGCACCGCAGGGCCCGATCAGGACCCCGATCGGGGGAGGTGCGTACGGCTACGGCTGGTTTCCGATCACGGGCGGTGCGGGAACTCTCGACCGCGCCAGCTTCGACTCCGCGAGCCGCGGGCTCGAGGAATTCCTGGACGCGGCCGCCACGCGCTACCCGATCGACCCGGCACGCAGCTTCGTGCTCGGCTTCAGCCAGGGTGGGGTCATGGCCTACCACCTGGCACTGCGGCATCCGGAACGCTTCGCGGGGCTCGCCGCGCTGTCATCCTGGCTGCCGCCCGAACTCGCACGCGCGTACCCGGCGATGCCCGCACACGCGCAGCTCCGGACCCTGGTTCAGCACGGAAGCCAGGACCCGATGATCCCGATCGGCCGGGCTCAGGAGTCCGCGGCGCTGCTCGGGGAATTGGGCGTGCCGGTCACGCTTGCGGAATATCCGATCGGCCATGAGATCTCGGCGCCGAGCCTCGCCGACCTCAACACCTGGCTCGGGGGAGGAAAGATCGAGTGAGCCGCAGCCCGAGGCCCTGCGTGCGCAGCCGGGATCTCGACGCGCAGATCGAGGGCAACCGCTTCCCGCCGGTCTAGGACGAGAGCGGTTTTCCGAACACCCGCTCCTTCACCGCTCCGATCAGACTCGGCACGTCCCAACGGTCCCGCACGAGCTGGAAGTAGTGGTCTCCGTCGCCCTTGACCAGGAAGCGAACCTGCCGCCCGGCGAGTGCCACGCTGAGATCTACGCCGGGCTCGGCCGGCTGGTCAAGCTTGGCGAAGAGCCGGCGCCCCCCGATCGACAGCAGGGCTACGTGAATCGGCCCGTCGTTGCCGGCCGTGACGTGGATCGTCGTCGCGGCCTCGATGCGGGCCCGACGGCCGTGCAACTCCTGGGGCGGCAACCACTCCGAGCGCGGCCGCTCGAGATAGCGCGGCAGTGCCTCGAATTCCGCCGCCCGCTCGCGGCGATTGTGGCTGGTCTCGAGCAAGGTCACGTACACGTTGTTGCCCGGGCCCCCGATCGAATGCGCGAGACCCACCCGTGCATCCCGCACCTGCGCGTCGGCGTTCGGAAAACGCCCGGTCAGCTGAAGATAGATCTCGGCGATCTGGAACAACCCGGTGCCGCCCACGGGGTGCCCGCGCGCCTTCAGTCCACCCGACAGGTTCGTGGGAATCCGGCCGCGCGGCCCGGTCTCGGGGTTGCGGGTTGGATCGTCGGCCGGAGCCTTCCCGCGCGCGTCGCCGACCAGCGCAGAGACCACCTCGGCTGCCTCGAACAACCCGAGGTCGACGAGATTGATCGGCAGGAGACTGTTGAAAGCGTCGTGGACCTCGCACACCAGGCCCGCGACCTCGCGCGGCTCGCGGATCCCGGCGGCCCGGTAGGCGAACGCCGCAGCGCGCCGGGTCGCAGACAGCCGGTGCAACTCCGCGCGGTCGAGCAGCGAGGAGGTGTCGGTGGCGGAGCCCAGCCCGGCGACCCGAACCGCCTGTGGGGTCGCGGTCAGGATCACGGCCGCGGCACCGTCACAGATGGGGGAGCAGTCCTTGCGGCGGAGCGGCGTGGCGACCGGCAGATTGCGGGTCTCGTCGAAGTAGGCCGAGATCGGCTCGGGCTTCTGGTAGAAGGCGGCCAGGCGGTTCCGGGCTCCGAGCGCGTGCGCCCGGAACATCAGACGCGACAGCAGGTCCGGAATCTGCTCACGCGGGACCCGCTGCCGCGCGAAGAACGCCTGCGTGACCAGCGCGATCAACGCCGGCATGGTGAAGCCGAAGCGCCGTTCCACCGGATCGACCGTCTTCGACATGATGGTGGTCGCCACCTGCGTCGTGACGTTCTTCATGCGCTCGCCCGCCACCACCAGCACGTGGTCGGCGGCGCCCGCTTGGATCTTGTAACAGGCTTCGTGAAAGGCGGTGGCCCCAGTCGAAGACGCGGTTTCCGATCGCACCGCGGGAGCCCCGACCATACCCAGCCGGTCCGCGATCTTGGTCGCGATATTGGCGCGATCCTCGAACTCCTCCGAGTCCATGATCCCGACCTGCAGGGCGTCGAAGGAGCGGATCGGAGACACCTCGAGCGCGCGCTGGTGAGCATCGCGAAAGAGGTCGAAGACGCTTCTGAAGACCTTCCCGGTGAGGTCCACCTTCGTCAGGCCGACACCGGCGATGTAGACTTCCCGACCGGGGCGACGCATCTTCCCGGAGCTTAGGCTCTTTTCGGAGGTACAGCATGCGCCGATTGATGGGGCTGATCGTCTTGCTCTTCAGCATGAGCCTCGTCGCTGCGTGGCTGATGTCGCGCGGGCCCGCGATCCCCGATTCCTCGATCCTGGTCCTCGAGATCTCGGGGCGCTTCGTCGGGGGGCCCCCCGCCGACTCGCTGTCGCGGCTGCTCGCGCCCGGGCCCTCGCTCGTCACGCTGCTGCTTCAACTCGACAAAGCCCGGGCGGACGATCGCGTGGATGGCGTGCTCGTGCACATCCGGCCCCTCGAACTGGGCTACGCCAGCATCCAGGAGCTTCGGCGGTCCCTCCAGCGCGTGCGCGATGCGGGCAAGCAGGTGATCGCGCTGCTCGACCTCAGCTCGCTGAACGCGACGCGCGAGTACTATCTGGCCAGCGTTTCCAACCTCGTGTACGTGGTCCCGGGCTACCAGGGGGCGTTCGCGGGGATCTCCGGCCAGTACCTGTTCCTGGGTGGGCTGTTCGAGAAACTCGGCATCGAGATCGAGTACGAACGAATCGGAGAGTACAAGTCGGCACCCGAGAGCTTTGCCGAAACCGGGATGTCGCCGGCCGCCCGACGGAACCTCAACCAGGTGCTCGACACCCTCTTCGCCCAGATCGTGGCCGGGGTCGCGGACGGCCGGGAGCTCGAGCCCGCCCTGGTCCGCGCCCTGATCGAGGAAGCGCCCGGAAGCGGCGCCGAGTTCCTGGCGGCCGGGCTGGCCGACGGTGTGGCGGGGCGCGAAGAGGTCCTCGAAGCCGCCGGGCTCGGAGACGCGCACGAACTCGACCTCGCCACCTACGCCAGGATCGACCCGACCAGCATCGGACTGCGGAACGGCCCGAAGGTGGCCCTGATCTTCGGCAGCGGCACGATCGTGCAGGGTGCTGCGGGCCGAGGCTTCGACACCGAGGACTTCAGCTCGGACCGTGTCGCCAAATCCCTGCGCGCAGCGGCCGAGGACGACGCGGTGCGCGCGATCGTTCTCCGCGTCGATTCCCCCGGGGGCTCGGCGCTGGCATCGGATCAGGTCTGGCGGGCAATCGCGTCCGCGCGCGAGGCAAAGCCCGTCGTGATCTCGATGGGAGATGCTGCCGCCTCGGGCGGGTACTACGTGTCCAGCGCCGCGGATGCGATCGTGGCGGAGCCAGCGACCGTGACCGGCTCGATCGGCGTGTTTGTGATACGGCCGGCGCTGGAGGGCCTCTACCAGAAACTTGGGATCGGGACCGAACTCTTCGTGCGCGGAAAGTACGCAGCGCTGGCCGCGAGCCCCGGGACCCTCAAGCCTTTCGAGAGCGAACGCCTCGAGCAGCTCGTCCGCTCGATCTACGACGAATTCCTGGAGCGTGTCTCGACCGGGCGCGGCCTGGAACTCGAAGAGGTGGACGAGCTCGGCCGCGGGCGCATCTGGCTCGGCTCAGAGGCCCTCGAGGTCGGCCTGGTCGACGAGCTAGGCGGCCTCTACACCGCCGTTGAGCGCGCGAAGCGAGAGGCCCGCATCGAGCCGGAGATCGATCCGGCGCGCGTCATCTTCCCCGGCCCGCGCAGCGTCGCCGAGCAGATCCGGTCCCTGCTTCAGGGAGAGCTGCTCCTGGAACTAGCGGGCAGGTGGTTCCCGGCACAGCTTCGGCTCGGCGAGATCCCGTCGGCGCTGCGCGACCTCGCGTCCTCGGCACCCGGCGAGCCGAGCTTCCTTCCGCCCCACTGGATCCAGCTTCGCTGATATCATCGCGACGATGCGCGTCGCGAAGGAGTTCTTCGTCGAGCGGGACCGCGGCGAGATTCTGTCGCTGCTCGATGAAGACGTCACCTTCGAGTCGCTGTTCCCGGGCATGCGGGTCACAAAGCGGGACGGTCCCCGGAGAGAGATTGTGGCCCCGAACCCGGCCCCGGGCACAGACCACCCGGTCCGCTTCCGCTTCGAAACGCTACCCGACGGCAACCTGCGCTTCGATAAAATCTGTGACGGAAACATCTGGCGCTCTCTGGCCGGCGGCATCGAACTCGAGCCGTCGGGCCACGCCCGAACGCGAGTGAAGCTGCGGCTGGAGGGCAAGACCCGCAGCCTGGTGCCGGAACTCGCCATCCGCCTGCCCATGCGCGAGCAGGTCGATCAGATGACGGAATCACTGCGCGTCCGTCTCGGCGCCGGCTGAGCATGGCGTTCGCGGTTTCGGCTGACGGCACCCGAATCTTTTACGAAACGGCGGGCAGCGGGCCGCCAATCCTGCTCCAGACCGCCTCGTTCTCGACAGCCCGGCACTGGGAAGGCCAGATCGAGGCCTTCTCGAAGCACTGGCGTATCGTCACCTGGGACTACCGCGGTCACGGACGATCGGAAGCCCCCAAGGAGCCCGGGCGCTACACCCTCGAACACGTGCTCGAGGACCTCGAGGCCGTCCATCAGGCTGCCGCGGGGCTCGAGCCCGGGTTCCTCGGGGGCCTCTCAATCGGGGGGCTCGTGAGCCTGTGCTACGCGCTGGCGCACCCGGACCGGGTCCGGGCGCTGGTGCTGATCAACACCGGGCCCGGCTTCCGCAAACCCGAGGCCCTGGCCGGCTGGCGCCGCATGCTCGAGAGGGCCGCGCTGCGGATGGAAGAGCGGGGGCTCGTCGGGTATCTGGAGGGGCGCCGGGCCAGGGACGAGATCCTGGGTCTAGATCCGGATTCCGAGGCTGCCGCCTGCGCCCGGGCCGGAACCCTGCTTTCGAGTGTCGACGGACTGACGCGCTTCGCGCGCGGCGTCGCGGGCCCGGTCCCGAACCTGATCGATTCCCTGCACTTGATCCAGGCACCGACCCTGATCCTGGTCGGGGCGCTCGACCGGGCATTTCAGCGCGCGGGCGAGGTCATGGCCGCGAAGCTGCCCGAAGCGACGCATCGGCTGGTGCCGGACGCCGGACACGTGCTGAACCTCGACCGCCCCGCAGAGTTCGCCTCGGCCGTGACAGAGTTCCTCGCGTCCGTTTGACCGGGTTTGGCCGGCCATGCTCTACTCGGCGCCAGGCGCCCCGGAGGAAGAACTCGTGACCTGGATCTTTCTGGTGATGCTGGGCCTGATCGCAGGCTCGTACGTGCTCGAAAAGATCCTGCCCCTGGGACTCAAGGAGCGCCTCGGGCTCGCGGCCTGTTGGACGATGATGGCCGTCACCATGACCTTTCTGGGGCTCTCGACTGTGGGCCTGCTCTACCTGAGCTACGCCAAGTACATCGAGCCCATGCTCGCGTCCTAGCCGGGAGGCACGCCCGGCACCGCCACAGCGTCCCGGCCCGCGTCCACGCTGACCCCCGGGCCGTAGGCCCCTCGCAGGCCCGCAGAGACTCCCCTAGCTTCCGGGACACCGACCGGAACCGCGCCAGCGAGCCGCTCCGCCGGCGAAACCTTTCCCTCCGAGCCCGGTTCCACAGATTGACGCGAGCGGAGCGTGGGCGCTGCCATTGCGCGCAGTCGATGATGATGCCGAACTCATGCTCCGGTTCCAGAAGGGTGACCGGGCCGCGTTCGATCAGCTGTTCGCGCGCTACTCGACGCCGCTCGTGAGCTTTCTCGCACGTATGGTGTCCGACCGCGGCAAGGCGGAGGAACTGGCACAGGAGGTGTTCGTGAGAATTCATCAGGCGCGCAGCCGGTATCAGCCCCGGGCGAAATTCTCCACCTATCTGTTCGGAATCGCACACAATCTCGCCCTGAACGAACTCGACCGCGCCTACCGCAAGCGGGAAACGGTGCTCGAGGAGCACGCTGCGGCCCAGTTGCCCTCTGAGGCCCCCCCGGTCGAAGCGCAACTCGACGCGAAGTACACCGCGCGCAGGCTCGAGGCCGGTCTGGCGAAGCTCCCGGAGCGCCAGCGGGCCGCACTCCTCTTGCGGAGCCGCGAGGGAATGAGTTACTCGGAAATCGCGAAGGCGCTCGGCGCGAGCCCGTCCGGGGTGAAGAGCCTGATTCACCGGGCCCGCGAGGGGCTGCTCGAAATCCTCGGGAGGGAGCGGCCGTGAGGGGCTGCCGACAGTTCGGATCTGAGGTCGCCGCGTTCCTGGATCGGGAACTCGACGCCCGGGAGACGGCAGCGTTCGAGGCCCACCTCGACGACTGCGGTGCCTGCCGCAGCGCGCTCGAGGCCACCCGGGACCTCGAGGCGTCGCTGCGCGACCTGCCCCCGATCGAGCCCGGGCCGCGCTTCGAGGCGCAGTTCTGGGCGCGGCTGGCCCGCGCCGAATCGGCCCGCGACTGGCGGGAACGGCTCCGCAGCTGGCAGCCCCTGCAATGGCTCGGGGCCGCCACCGCGGTCGCGACCCTGGCGGTCCTGCTCTCGGTCGGGCATCCGGCTCCGTCCGCGCAGGACTGGATTCTCATCACGGGAGACGATTTCGACCTGGTGCTGGAAACAGACCCCCAGATGCTCGCCTCTCTCGACCTGCTCGACACGTGGGACGAAGCAGAGGAGATCTAAAGCGGTGGCCCGCACTCGCACTGCCCTTCCTACTTGCAGTGCCGGGGGTCTCGCGTGCGGACGAAGCGCCGTCCGCGGTCCCGGCCGTCGCCGCACAGCCGGGCGAAATCGATGCGCAGGACCTTGCGCTGCTACGGGAACTCGATCTCGTGCTGGACTGGGAACTGATCCAGGACTGGGACCCGGTGGAGGATCTTCCGATTCCGATGCTGCCCGTCCCGGCGGGCGGCACGACGAGGGAAGACGGGGAGCCGGAGCCATGAGAAACGCTGCACTGGCCTGCCTGGCCGGGTTCCTGCTCGCCTTCGGACTTCCCGACCGCGCAGGGGCCCAGGAACCTCCGGCGCCCCCGGAGCAGATCGAGGAACGGGTCCGCTGGTGGCAGAACCTCTCGCCGGCACAGCGGGAAGAACTGCGGGGCCGCTACCAGAAGTTCCAGAAGCTCGAGCCCGCACAGCGGAACCGGATTCGCAAGCGGTTCGAGCGCTGGCGAACACTTCCCCCGGGGGAGCAGCAACAGATGCGCCGGCGTTATCGCCACTTCCGCGCGCTGCCCCCGGACCAGCAGCGGCAGATTCGCAGGAATTTCGAGCGCTGGCGCGAACTCTCACCCAAAGAGCGCAAGCGGGTCCGGCGTCGCTACGAACGCTTCCGGACGCTTCCGCCCGAGAAACGCACCGAGCTGAGGAAACGTCTCGAGAACATGACGCCCGAGGAACGCCGCAAGGCCCGCGGGCGGCTGCTCCAAATCCCCGCCGGAGAGCGAGATCGCGTCCGCAAGCAGATCGATCAGATGACACCCGAGGAACGCCAGCGCGCGGTCGGGCAGCTTCGCGAGATCCCGCTGGAGGACCGCGAGCGGCTCCGCGACCAGTATCAGCAGCTCTCGGACAAGGAGAAGCTCGAGATCCGCGAGCGCTTCGAGAAAGCCAGTCCCGAGGAGCGGCAACGGTTCCGGGACCTGCTGCTGGAACGGGAGCTAGAGCAGCGCGGGAAAGCGAGAGACACGATCCGGGGACCCGGCCCGGGGTCGCTGGACCGGCCCCGGCCACCGCTCCCCAGGCTTCCAGCACCGAGGTCGGCGCCGCAGCCAGCGCCCAGACCGCTGCCCAGTCCGGCGCCCAGACCGGCGCCCAAACCGGCGCCCACGCGGACCCGCTAAGGCTTCGGATTACCTGGCCGGACGAGACCCGCCGGCCGCGGTCGCGGAAAAGCGCTTGCACCGCCCGCGCCATGGGAGAAACTCATGGCGCCGTGGCCAGCAAGCAGATCGAAATCATGGACACCACGCTCCGAGACGGCGAGCAGACGCCCGAACTCGCCTACGTACCCTCGGAGAAGTTCCAGATCGCGCAGCTTCTGCTTCGAAAGGTCAAGGTCGACCGCGTCGAGGTCGCGTCCGCGGGCGCCTCGGCCGGCGAGGAAGCCGCGGTTCGGCGGATCACGCGCTGGGCCAAGCGGAGCGGCCTGCTCGAGCGTATCGAGGTCCTGGGCTTCGTGGACGGCAAGCGCTCGGTCGACTGGATCGCGCGCAACGGCGGCTGCGTCATCAACCTGCTGACCAAGGGCTCGCGCCGGCACTGCGAGGGACAGCTCGGAATCACGCCGGAACGCCACTTCAAGGCCATCGCGGAGTCGGTGCGTTACGCGCGGCGCATGCGCCTGACCGTAAACGTGTACCTCGAAGACTGGTCGAACGGCGTGCAGCAGAGCTTCGAATACGTCTTCGGACACGTCGAGAACCTCTCGGCCCTGGGCGTCCGCCGGGTGCTTCTGCCCGACACGCTCGGGATCCTGTCTCCATCCGACGTAACCGATTTCGTGGGCCTGATGGTTCGAACCTGGCCCGATCTGCACTTCGATTTCCACGGCCAGAACGACTACGGGCTCGCGACTGCCAACAGCCTGGCCGCCGTGCGGGCCGGAGCTCGCGGCGTTCACACGAGCGTCAACGGTCTCGGAGAGCGCGCGGGGAACACGCACCTGGCGGAGGCCGTGGCCGCCCTTCGCGACATGAGCGGAATGAAGACCGGGATCGACGAGACCAAGCTGGGCGCGATCAGCGACATGGTGGCGGCCTTCGCGGGAAAGACGATCGCCGGCAATAGCCCGATCGTCGGCCGGGACGTCTTTACCCACACTTCGGGCGTACACGCGGACGGAGACGCCAAGGGCCAGCTGTATCAGAGCCTCCTGGTTCCGAAGCGCTTCGGGCGCCGGCAGCGCTACGCGCTCGGCAAACTCTCGGGCAAGGCGTCGGTCGACCAGAACCTGCGCTCGCTCGGGATGAGCCTCACCCCGGAGAATCGGGACCTCGTGCTGCGCCGGGTCGTAGAACTCGGCGACAAGAAGCACACGGTGACGGCGGCGGACCTGCCCCTGATTGTGGCCGACGTACTGAAGACGCCCGAGGAGCAACTGGTTCGGATCGAGAGCTACGAAACCCACTCCTCGAGCGACAGCCTGCCCAGCGCCACGGTGCGGGTCGGCTTTGGGGGCAAGACCGTCGAGGCCAGCGCCACTGGAGACGGCGGTTACGACGCGTTCATGAAGTCGCTGTCCAAGGTCGCGCGAAAGCTGAACCTCAAGCTACCGACCCTGGTGGACTATCGCGTGCGCATCCCGCCGGGCGGACGAACGGGTGCTCTGGTCGAAACGGTCATTACCTGGCGGACCGGCCCGCGCGCCGAAGCATTTTCGACACTCGGCGTCGATTCGGATCAGGTCCAGGCGGCCGTGATCGCAACCGAGAAGATGCTGAACCTGATCGCCCGCCGCCCCAGCGCGAGGAAGTGAACACCTCTCGCAACAGGCACGCACGCGGTCCCGGGCCTCTCCTGCTGCTCGCGCTGCTCGGCGCCTGCGTGAGCCCCGCGCCCGAATCCGTCTATTCTCCGACCGAGACCATTCTCGAAGTGGTCGCGGTTCTGCGGCTTCACATCGACGACGACACCTACCGCTTTCCACCTGCGCGGGATTTTACCGGCAAGGACGTGTTCCGCAGTTCCTTCAATCGGTTGGAAAGCCTCGAGCAGATTCACGAGGAGAAGATCCGGTCGGGACACCTCCGAGACGTCGTTCTCTTTGCAAAGGGCCGCGCGCTGGAGCGAATCACCGAATTCGATCTCGCCGCCCGGCACTATGCCGAAGTAGAGGAAATGAACTCGCCGCTCGCAGAACCGGCGCGCCGGGCCCGGGAAATCAACGAACGGATCGTGGACGTCGAGCGGGTCCGGCCTGGAAACGACGCGAGCATCGCGGATGCACTGGCCCAATTCGAGTACCGACAGGAACTGCTCGAACAGCTCGAGCGCGAGGTAGATCCTTCCCACTACGTCTACGTGATTCGAGAGGAACTCGAGCGGACCGACCTCGCGCGCGCCGAGTACCTGCGGGCGCGGAGTCAAATCGAAGATGGCCTGGATGCATCTGCACTCCGGCAGTACCAGCGTCTGGTGCGACGAAACCAGAAGAGCAAGCACCGGAACCGCCACCTGCTCGACCTCGGCGAGCTGTACGCGGACCTCTCGCGCAACTACGCGCGGCGCGTTCCGCCCTCATCCCTCGAATTCGACACCGTGGTATTCGACGAGTACGCGTTCGGCGCCACGCGGATCTTCGAAGCCGTTTCGCAGCAGGACGGCGTCCTCGAGAAGATCGAGGCTTCGCGCAGACTCGAGGCGTTTCTGGCCTTCGTCCTCCAGGTCCATGATGAACATTTTCCGTACTGAGTGTGTACTCGCGCTCGTCTTGCTCTGCGGGTCGAGCTGCGCGGGCCCGCGTCCACCGAGTCCCTTCGAACTCGATCCTCTGATCGAGTCGCGCGAGGCCCCACCGCCCCTTCCGGACGACATGGAGCGAGCGTCGGCGCGGCTCGCCGCCCTGGTGCTGGCGGGGCAACAGGATGCGGCGGCCGAGACGCTGAGCCTAATCCGCCGCGCCGAGCATCAGCGACGGGCGCAGGGCAAAGCCCCGAGCGGACTCAGCGACAACGCGCACGAACTCGTGAATGCGCTCGGAGGGAGCGCCGTGTACAGCGCGTTGGGCGAGCGCCTGCTCGCAGACGACTCGACCGACCCTCGCCTGCGCCGTCGGATCGAGCACCATCGAGATTCCGCACCACTCTCGATCGCGCGGGCACGACTTCGCGATGACCGGACAAGGAAGCTCGGAAGCATCGTGAATCGCTTGAGCGCACCGGTATCGCAACTCGCGATGGGCGACGGCCTGGGTGCTGTCGAAATCGGACGTGCCGCGATCGGAGCGCTGATCGTGACGCACAGCATTCCCACCACCACCGTCCAGGAGCGCCAGGCGCTCCGCGCCTACGAGGACTTTCTCGCGCGCAATCCGGACTCGCCCGACGCTCCCCGGGTGCGGGGCCAGGTCGAGAAATACCGTCGGGAACTCCGGGCTCAGCTCTACACCGAAGCGACCGAGATCGCAGAAGGATCGCTGTCGGCCGGGCGCCCGGACGCCGCGCTACTCCACCTCGCCCGCGCGCGCCGGATCGATCCCGAGGGCACCCGGGCCTTCGAACTCGAGGCAAAGGCCCGGGCCGCACAGGCGCGCAGTCACGCTGCAATCCGGAGCAGCCTCGCTGCCGGCGCCGCGGACCCGGCGCCCTCCAGCCCGCTGCAGGACGCCTTCCGGCGGCGACTGCTGATCGCGGTCCTCACGCAGCCCCTGCCCGTAGTCGCCCGAATAGCCACGCAGTGGGAGCACTCCGGCAGCCCCCCGGACTTCGCGGACGAGATCGACTTCCTCCAGGCACTCGGCCACCTGGGCAACGGAAGAGAGCGTGCCTTCTTTCTAGCCATGCAGGAAGTCGGCGAGCCCCCCGGCCCCGCTGGCAACATGGCCCGTCATGCTCGCTGGACCGTACTGGACCCGGATCAGAATCTCTACGCGGCCTTCCAGCGGGCGAAGTCCGCCGACGCCCGGGCGCGCAGTACCTGGCTGCTGCTGGGGACCCTGGCGGACGGGCCGACGGAACTCGGACTGCCGCGGCCGGTCGAATGGGTGCTGAGCGTCCCGGCCTACGCCGGAAAGATCGTGAGCATGCCCGGCAGGATGCTGCAGTACCCGGACGCGCGTCGGCGCTTCGGGGGCGCCGTGATCTACACCGGAGAACGTTACCTGGCCCGCAGACCTCACGGGGACCACGCGGAAGAGGTGCGCGACGAACTCGAGCGTCTCTACCGGGTCCGCGAGCAGTGGAGCCAGGCGCTCGGCCACCACCGGGAGCGGAATTCCAGGGATCCCGAAGTCGAGAAGGAGTATCGAGAGCGAATCGCCCGGCGGACCCTCGCAGCCGCCAGGGCACAGCGGCGCCCGGACGTTCGCCTCGCGATTTACCGTTCAGTGCTGGCCGAATATCCCGGGACCGAAACCGCCGAAGCGGCGCGCAGCGAGATCCGGCAGCTGATCGAACACTCCACGCCGCAGAACATCCGGCTGTCCCGCGAGTTTCTGCGCGAACACCCCGAAGTCGCGGGCTCCGGTGGACTCGGGCTGCGGCCCGAGTTGCTCGACGACGAGACCGAGAACGGGGAACTCGCTGAGGAAGGCGTCACGCTGCTCGGACGCACCCTGGTTCGAATCCCGCTCGAAGGCGGCGAAACCACCACCCTGGAAGTTCCGACCGAACGCTTCGGGCGCTTCGTCGCTCTGCTCGAGGAAGCCGCCTACCGGAGCCTGGTGAGCGACGAGCGCGAGCGCTTCGAACCGGACCCCCCGCGGGATCAGTTCTTCGAACGTGCGCGGCTGGGAGTCGTCGACGTCGCAGACCTGCGGCCCAGCGCCAGTTCGGACGCGGAATTCCTTGGCACCACGGAGAAATTCGGGGGCCTGCGGCGAACGGATTCGATCCTTCCGGTCGAACTGGTACTGCAGGGCGGGCTCGAGGACTTCGGCTTCGCGGTCTTCCCCCGGGTCAAGGTCCCCGGAGAAACACCCGACGCCGTCCTCTACAAGTAGGCTAGGCGTAGGCGCGCGCCAGCAACTCGACCGGATGCGCGACCGTCACCGGGAGACCGGCCGCGCGAATCCCGGCCCCCAACTGCAGCATGCAGCCGGGATTCCCGGTGGCCACGACGTCGGGAGCGGCCTCGCGAATCGCCGCGACCTTGCGGTCCATGAGCCGCCTGGACATCTCGGGCTGCAGCAGGTTGTAGATTCCGGCAGCCCCACAGCAATCCCGGGTTCCGGCCAGATCCACCACTTCGACCCCCGGGATCGCGCGCAGGAGTTCGCGCGGCGCCGACTCGACCCGCTGCCCGTGAAGCAGATGGCAAGGATCGTCGTAGGCAACCCGCAGCTCGAGGCGGCGCTCCGGCGCCGCGATTCCGGCCTCGATCAGAAACTCGGAAACGTCGCGGACCTTCGAGGCAAAGGGGTCGCCACGCTCCCGCAGAAAGGCCCCGCAGCCCGCGGAGTTCACCACCACCGCGTCGAGGGTGTCCGTGTGGATCGCCTGCAGGTTTCTCGCGTGAAGCCGTTCTGCCGCCTCCGGATCCCCCGCGTGCTGATGCAGTGCGCCGCAACAGGCCTGCCCGGCCGGAGTCTCCACCTCGAAGCCGTTTCTTGTGAGTACCCGCGCCGTCGCCTCGTTCACGGGCCCGAAGAGCTCTGGCATGATGCAGCCCGAAAGCAGTGCGACCCGCCCCCGTCGCGGACCCTCGGCCGGGAGGATCAGGGGCAGGCGGTGCGGAGCGGGAATCGGCGGGAGCATGCCGTCGGCATCCCGAAGCCCGGGAAGGGGCCGCAGGATTCCACTCGCGCGAACCGCTCCCTGGATGCCGCTCCGCTGATAGAAACGCAGCAGTGCGAAGACTGCGCGCAGGACCGGGGGCGATCCGACGACGCGCCGGAGCACGAGACGCTGAAGAAAGCGCGAAGTGCGTGAGCGCGCGCCTCTCCGATCGATCTCTGCGCGCATGCCCTCGATCAGGTGGCCGTAGCGAACCCCGGACGGGCAGGCGGACTCGCAGGCACGACAGGCGAGGCAGAAATACATCTCGTCGACGACATCCCGATCGAGCGGGAGCCTCCCCTCCGCCACGCCTCGCATCAGATAAATCCGGCCGCGCGGCGAACTCGTCTCCCGACCGGTCTCCTGGTAGGTGGGACAGTGCGGAAGGCAGAGGCCGCAGTGCACACAGTCGAGCGTCGCCTCGTAGTCCAGCAGTCCTGGGCCCTCGCTCGGCACTCAGATCCCTCCCACGAAGCGCCCGGGGGAAACAACGCGACCTGGATCGAAGCGGCACTTGAGTTCACGCATCAGGGGCAGCGCACCCGGTTCCCGGCCAAAGACGTCGACGTCCGCCCGGAACTCCAGGGGCGCCGACTCGATCACGCTTGCCCAGCCTTCGCGCGCCGCGCGGGCGAGCACCGGGACCGCGCGCTTTACCGAGAGATTCGCGATTACGATTCCGCAGACCGGAAGCAGTACGCACAGCGACGAGCGGCCCGCGTCCGCCTCGACTCCGCGGGCGATCTCGAGCGTATCGGCCGGTCGTGCCGCCAGACGCAGCCGAACGCCCGGGGCGGGCGCCACCATCCGGGCTCCGACCGCATCCCACGCCGCCTCGTCCGCGGCTTCGCCCGCGAGCGGCGCCGCCTCGCGAATCTCCGCCGCCACCCCCTCGTAGAGCGAGACCAGCGCCGCACCGGTCTCCTCGGGAAGAGCCGCGAGCCCGGCGGGAGCGACCGGGGCGCCGAGCAGCTCCCGGGCCGAAGCGAGGGCGGCCTCGAGGCTCGGGAAGTAGCGGCGCGCAACTGCCCGCGCCTCGGGTACCGGACGCAGGCGCAGCGTCGCTTCTGTCAACACGCCCAGCGTGCCCAGCGAGCCGGTATACAGGCGAACCAGGTCGAAGCCCGTCACGTTCTTGACCACGCGGCCCCCGGCCCTGGCGAGCGTTCCGTTCGCGAGCGCCGTCTGAAGGCCCAGGACCTCGTGGGCCACACGCCGGTCCAGCGAGTGCTCGGGAGCGAGCGCGGCAGCGGCAATCGTCCCCCCGACGGTTGCGGCCGGATGCGGCGTCTCGATCAGGGTCCGCAGTCGCTGCTCCCGGGCCCGACTCGCGAGCGCGTCGACGCGCACACCCGCCTGCACCACCGCCACCCCCTCCCTGGCGTCGAGTGACTCGATCCGATCGAGCCGCGAGAGTTCCAGCCGAACCACGGCCGCCGCGTCGATCCGGTTCGCCTGCGCAAGCTTCGTTCCCGAACCGACCGGCACCACCGCGAAACCACGCTCTCGCGCTTCGGCCAGGCAGCCCGCAACTTCCTCGGCATTGCCGGGACGGACCGCGAACGAGACCGGTGTCCCGTCGAGCGCCTCGCCTTCCGGGCACCGGACGTGATCGGGCCCGACAACGTCGTGGAAGGGCCCGGCCGGCATCAGAAGCTCACCTTCTGGTAGCCGCGGTGACGCGGGTTGCTCTCTGTGCAGGCCCGCGGCTGTGGAATCACCTTCCCCGGGTTGCAGACGTCGTGCGGATCGAAGGCCTGATGCAGCCAGCGCATCGGTTCGAGGTCCGCCTCGGTGTAGAGCAACTCCATGTAGTCGCGCTTTTCGATGCCGATCCCGTGTTCCCCCGAGAGAACTCCGCCCGCCTCGACGCAGATCTCGAGAATCTCTCGACCCATTTCGCGCACACGCTCCAGTTCGGCGGGGTCGCGACGATCGAAGGGGATGTTCGGGTGCAGGTTGCCGTCCCCGGCGTGAAGAATGTTTGCGATTCGGACACCCCGTCGCTCGGCTGCCCGGTTGATCCGGGACACGACCTCGGCGAGCCGCGTGCGCGGAACCACGGCGTCGTGGACGTAGAGGTCGGGCGCCAATCGGCCCATGGCACCGAAGGCTCCCTTGCGCCCCCTCCAGAACGCCTGGCGCTCCGCCTCGTCGCGCGCGAGCCGGACCTCGATCGGATCGTGACGCCTGCAGATCTCGGCCAGGCGCTCGCTCTCCTGGGCGACGGCGGGCCCGCTCCCGTCCAGTTCTACCAGCAGCACGGCGCGGGCCTCCCGCGGATAGCCGGCGGCGAACACGGAGTCCTCGATCGCGGCGATCGTCCGATCGTCCATCAATTCGAGCGCGGCGGGCACGATCCCGGCACCGATGATCTCGGAAACGGTCTCGCAGGCAGGGATCAGGTCCCGAAACGAGACGAGCAGGGTCGCGACCGTTTCCGGAATCGGAACCAGGCGCACCGTCACCGCCGTCGCGATCCCGAGCGTTCCCTCCGACCCGACGAACGCGCCGCGCAGATCGTAGCCGAGCAAGTGCCCGTCGCGGCGCCCGAGCGTGGTGACCGAGCCGTCCGGTAGCACGACCTCGATCGCGAGCACGTGCGGGCTGGTCGTCCCGTACTTGAGCGTGTGAGGGCCACCGCTGTTCTCTGCGACGTTGCCCCCNATCGTGCACGCGCTCTGACTGGAGGGGTCGGGCGCGAAGCACAGGCCGAGCGGGGCGACGGCATCTGAAAGGTGCTGATTGACCAGCCCGGGCTCTACGGTCGCAGTGCGGTTCGTCGCATCGATCTCGAGAATCCGCGACATGCGCGAGCACTCGACCAGTACGGATCCCGGGACCGGCGTGGCGCCACCCGAGAGCCCGGTGCCGGCGCCCCGTGGTACGAAGGGAACGCCGTGTCGGTTGCAGCAGCTGACCACGGCCGACACCGCCTCGGTCGTGAGCGGAAATACGACCAGGCCGGCCGACTCTCGTAGCAGCGTGAGCGCGTCGGACTCGTACGGAAAGAGTTCACTCTCCCGCTCCAGAACCTCGGCGACGCCCGAGAGTGAACGCAGTTCCCGCGCCAGCGTCGACGAGATGCCGCGAGCGACCCCGGGCGGGGTGGGAGCAGCCGTCCCGGCCATGGACCCTCCTTGGGAAAGAGGGTGTATCAGGCCAGGCCGAGCCGGTCGAGGTCGTCCTCTTCCAGGCCGAGCAGGTGCCCGATCTCGTGCTTGACGGTGATCTGGATCTGCTCGATCAGGTCCGCCCGCGACTGCGCGTAGGTCTCGAGATTCCGCTTGTAGAGCAGAATCCGGTCGGTTTCGAGGCGCGGCGAGGTCCCGAGCGTCGGGCTCGCCCCGGGCTCGGTCACCGGCATGCCCACGAAGAGCCCCATCGAAAGCGGCGAGATCTCGTGTTCCCGGACCACCTCGGGATCCGGCAGGTCCTCGACCAGGATCGGACAGTTTTCGATGTAGCTCCGAATCGTGGAAGGCAGTTCTGCGACCGCGGCCTCGGCCACGACCCGAAACTCCGAATTCTCCATCCGAACCGGGAGCGGGAAGACATCGGGCGCGACCCGGGCCGCCTGCTGGAACAGCCCCTCCGCCCGCCTGCGCTGGCCCAGGTGGTCGAGCGCGTGGGCCAGGTAGTAAATGGCGTGGGCGTTGTCGGGCTCGCAGCCCAGGGCGCGGTCGAGGGACGACCGGGCGGCCTCCAGCCGCCCGAGGTCCAGCAGGATCTGGCCCTCGAAGGCCAAGTACGCGGGCACGTCCGGGTGGGTCTGAAGCGCCCGGCGCAGCAGGAACAGCGCTGGCTCGATTTCGTCCTCGTAATACAGACCCTTGGCCTTCAGGTAGTAGACCTCGGCCTCCACCGGGACCTCGAGGGGGCCCTCGAGCATCGCGTCGGCCAGTTCGAACGCCTCGCCGATGTCGTGGAACTCCTCGATCAGAATCTCGATCCGGTCGAGCTGCGCGTCCCAGAATCCCGGCTCAATCGCCACCGACCGCTCAAACGCGTGAAGCGCCTCCTCCACGCGGCCGCCGTCCCAGAGCACGATGCCGCGCCTCGCGTGCGCCTCGGCCCCCTGGGGGTTGGCGCGCAGCGCCTGATCCACCCAGCGGAGCGCCTGTTCCAGCCGCCCGGAGGTCCTGGCCTCCTCAGCCTGGTCCAGACAATAGGCGTAACGCTCCTGATCCAGCATGGTCTTCCTTCGCCGTCGGCCCCTGGAGTGGAATAGTTGATCTTAGCAAAGACAGGTCCGGCGACTGGCGCAGGGGCACCGACGAGAGATATCTATAAATACCTAATATCATTGAATATTTTTCATTCCTCGGGGCCTCTTCCCGCGCCCGGATCTCCGTCGGTCAGGCTTTCTGGGCACCCGCGAACTGCTCTCGGGCGCCCGCGCTCGAACCGGGAACGCTGAGGCGCTGCCAGTTCTCTGACGCTGCGTGCCGCACGCGCGTCCGACCGGGGATGCGACCCGCGGGCCCGTGGGAGCGCCGGCCTCAGTCCTTGGACTCGACCAGGATGCGCGCGCAGTGGGGACAGACCCGCAGGTCCCCCTGCATCAGGCGGTTGATGATCTCAAACGGAACATCGAAGTGGCAGGAGCCGCAGCACCCGCGCAGGATCCGGGAGACCGGGTCGGCATGCCGCGTGAGCACCCGGTCGTAGACCGACCGCGCGTCCGGCGGCAAGCGTCCCACGAGGACCTCGCGCTCGCCCCGGCGAAGCTCCAGGCTGGCTTCGGCCTCGGTGAACTCCCGCTTGCGGGCATCGATTTCCTTGCCCAGTTCGGTCTCGCCCTGCCGCTCTTCCCGCTCGATCGCTTCGAGTGCGGCGGTCTCGTTCTCGATCCGCTCCATCGCGGTCAGGATCTTGTCCTCGGTCTCAGCGATGCGCAGCGTGGCGGTCTCGATTTCGGACAGCAGCGCCGTGTACTCGTGGTTGGTCTTCACCAGCGCGGTCTGGCCCTCGAACTTCTCGCGCTGGCTCTCAAGCTCCTGGAGTTGTCCCTCGCTGGAGCGGCGCTCCTGTTCCGCCTGCTCGAGAGATTCCCGAGCCGTCATCGTCGCATCACGAAATTGTTCCAGCTTCGCTTCGAGTTCGGCGATGGCGAGCGGAATCGATTCGAGTTGCCGCTCCAGGTCGGCGACGGTCCCGCCGCAGCTTTCCAGGACGTCCAGATTCCCAAGCAAGTCGGTCATCTAGCGCAAGCTTTCCGCGAGCGGCCCGCGGGGTCAAGCGCCACGCCATCCAGAATCGCCCAACGCCGAGAAAGGAGCGCTGCTGCGGCGGCGCAGCCGAGGGAAACGCACCCGATGGAAGGGCTCGAGCGCACCTAATCGCGACCGACCAGCCGGCGAAGCGCGCGGCGCTGACGCTTGGTCGGCCGGCCGCTGCCCGGCTCGCGCGCCGGCAGGGGCTGCGCTTGCTCGGGCGGCGGGCGCTCCGGTTCCGGCGAGTGGTCGAGGTAGAGCTCGCGCGCGGCCTGAGGCGCCAGGCGCTTCTCGGCCAGCGCGAGCACCTCGAGCACCCGGACGCGGCGCGGTGCCACGACCTCGATCCGGTCCCCGATCCGAACCGGGTGCGGGGGCCTTGCAGGCCGCTCGTTGAGTTCCACCTTGCCGCGGCCACAGGCCGCAGTTGCCCGGGAGCGCGACCGGAAGATCCGGGCAGCGGCAAGCCAGCGATCGACCCGGACCGATTCCATGCACCCGATTCTAGACGGGATCCGCGCCGGGTCGCGAGGCGAGAGCGCCGCTCCCGAACGCGGTCAGATTTCGTAGGACCCCGGAACCTCGGGCTCCTCGCTGCGGAAGATCTCAGCGCCGGTACGCGGCCGCAGCCGGGCGCGGGTACGCTCGAGCGCCTTTTCGAAGCCCTCCGAGAGCCGGGGTCCGGCCCGGAGCAGTCCCTCGGGACCCAGCATCGGACCGATCTCCGTGCGTTCGATCAGCCGGGCAATCGGCTCGGTCAGGCCACAGAGCAGCACCTTCACCCCGCGTTCGTCGAGCTGCGCAACTACCCTGCGCAGCGCCTCGAGCACGGTCGAGTCGAGATAGCGCGCGCGTTTAAGCCGCAGGATCAGGACCTCGGCTCCCCGCCCCGCAACTTCCAACAGCTGGTCGGCCAGCGCCCCCGCAACTGAAAAGTTCAGGTCGCCTTCGAGATGGAGCATCACGGCCGGCGTCGCGCCCGTCTTCCCGTCGACCGGAATTTCCCTGAAACTGCGGGGTCCGGCACGCACGATCTCGACCAGTTGCAGCCGGCCGGACCGGCGCACGAGGAGCACGAGCGACAGGAACAGGCCGGCGTAAATCGCCTGGACCAGGTCGATCCAGAGCGTGGTGCCGATCGTGGTGGCAACCACCACCGCGTCCCCGCGCGTCACCGCTGCCCGGCGCAACGAGCGGAGATCGATCAGGTCCAGGCCGGAGAGCACCACCAGGCCGGCCAGCGCAGCGAGCGGGGTGCCGGCGAGGAGTGGCGCAGCCAGGGGCACGACTGCGAGCATCAACAGGCCGCTGCTGGCCGCGGTGATCCGGCTGCGCCCGCCCGCAGAGCGCGCGAGAGCGGATCGCGTCAGCGAGCCCGAGCCCGGCAGCGCCCCCACGAGGGAGGCTCCCAGGTTGGCGAGTCCCTGCGCGAAGAGCTCGCGATCGGGATCGAAGCGCTTCCGCGCTGAGTCGCCGACCTCCGGCGCGACCGCGCGGGCGGACGCGATCGACTGGGTGATCGCCAGCATCGCGATGGCCAGCGCGGTCGGAATCAACGCGACGGGATCCTGCAGCTGCGGCAGCGCCAGCTCCGGGAGCCTGGCCGGGATCGACCCGATGGTCGCCAGCGCCCCGGGCCCCTCGAGCCAGCCGGAGAAGTGAGCCAGGACGGACGCGCCCACGAGTGCCAGCAGCGCGCCCGGAATGCGCGGATCCAGGCGGCGGGCCGCGAGCGCGCCGAGCGGCACCACGAGCGCGAGGCCGAGCGACCGGGCATCGGCGGTCGAGATGGCGTCCACGGCCGCGCGAATTGTGGGCCACACGTTCGGGACGAGCGAGTCGGCTCCCCCGGGCACCGGGTCGAGGCCGGAAATGGACGGGACCTGGCGGAGTGCGATCAGGAGCCCGGCTCCCGCCGCGAATCCTCCGATCACCGAGTCCGACATGAAGCGGGAGCCCCGGCCGAGACCGAGCAGGCCGAAGGCGGCCAGGATCGCGCCCGCGAGCACCGCGATCGCCAGCACCGTTTCGATCGGGGGGAGCCCGCCCGCCGCAACCACGGGCCCGACCACCGAAGCGCCGATCACGAGCGAAATCGCGTTGGTCGGGCCCGTCACCAGATGCGGGCTCGATCCGAACAGTGCGCCGAGCAGAGCCGGAATCGTCGCGGCCCAGAGCCCCATTTCCGGTGGAACCCCCGCGATCAGCGCGTACGCCATTCCCTGAGGAACCGCCAGACAGGCCACCGTCATGCCCGCAACCAGGTCCCGCGTGAGCGCCTCGCGCCCCACCCTCTCGAAGCCGGGTGCGAACCTCCGAATCTGATCGCCGAACACGCGCCGCCGGATCAGCTCTGGCCGTTGTGCAATCGCTCGCAGATGTCGCTCAGGAACTCGAGCGTCGAACGCTCATCCTGCGCGATCGTGCGCAGCAGCGACTGAGTCTCGGGATCGTGCTCGAGGCGATCGGCCATCGCCAGAATCGGACGCAGCGCGGCGTCGATGTCGGGAAAGCGTTCGACAAACTCGGCGAGCTTTTGAACGTCGCTCCGGCCGGGATCCGCCTGGCTCCGCATCACCTGCGCGTATACGTCCTCGGGGATCTCGGCCCGGAGCGCGCCACCGAGTTCCTTGATTCGCTGCTCGAGCAAGCGAGCGTGCATCCCCTCGCGCATCTGTACGGTCCGGAGTCCCCCTCGCACGCCGGCAGAATCGGAAACCGCGATCCAGGCGCCGAGCGAGGCCTCACCCAGCGCCTCGGCCGCCCTGAACCCGTCCAGGAACTCGATCAACTCGGTCACGGACAGCCTGCGGGCCTCGGCACCGCGCGCGGCCTCCAGACCCTCGACCTTGTCGGCCAGCCGGGTCAGTTGGGCGCAGATCTCGGCCTGAGCCTCCGCGAGCCGGGTGATCGCATCTTCGATCCGGCTCGGCGCGCGTTCCTGCATGAACCCCTCCTCGAGTCTGGATGTCGCAATCCTAGCGCTCCCTCCTCTAGCCGTGGAATTCGGCTCGGTGGGGGGCCACCCCGAACCCGGAGAATCCGGAGAAAGCCGAGCGTAGACAAGTGCTTGGGGCAACCCGCCTGACCCTGTCGGGCGTGTCTCCCAGTGGGCGGGCGCGTGCTGCGGCGCCACCCCGCTGCAGCGGGGCGGCTTGCCACCCCGCCAACGGGGCGTTACTAGGGATCACCTCTCTCGCAAGGAAGGGGAACACAGTTGGCCAAGGCGCTGGTGATCACTGAGAAGCCGAGCGTCGCGCGCGACATCGTCGCCGCGCTCGGCGGCTTCCAGGAGCAGGACGGCTTCTGGGAAGGGGACGAGTACGTCGTCACCTTCTCGGTCGGTCACCTGCTGGAACTCCTGGGACCCGAGGCGCTCGACCCCAAGTACAAGAGCTGGACGCTGGACACCCTCCCCATCCTTCCGAAGGAGTTCAAGCTCTCGCCCAAGTCGGGAACCTCGGAACGCGTTCGCACCATCAAGAAGCTGCTGGCGCGCCCCGACGTAGACGGCGTGATCAACGCCTGCGACGCGGGCCGCGAAGGGGAATTGATCTTCCGCGAGATCGTCGAGTACCTGGAGAGCCAGAAGCCGATCCGGCGTCTCTGGCTCCAGTCGATGACGAAGAGCGCGATTCGGGCCGCGTTCGAGGATCTGCAACCCGGGGAGGCCTACGAAGGCCTCCACCACGCGGCGGTCTGCCGCTCACGCTCGGACTGGCTGATCGGAATGAACGCGACCCGCGCACTCACGCGGCGGCTTCAGAGCCGCAAAGAGAAGACCGCCTGGTCGGCGGGACGGGTCCAGACTCCAACCCTGGCACTGATGGTCGAACGGGAAATCGAAGTGCTGGCGCACGTCCCGCGGCCCTTCTGGCGGATCCAGGCGCGTTTCTCGGCCGCTGGGCACGAGTACGCGGGAACCTGGATCGATCCCGGCTTCAAGACGGCCGAATCCACCCGGGACGAGAAGGAAGACCGGATCTTCGACGAGGCGCGCGCGCTCCAGATCGCGGAGGCGGTCCGCGGACAGGCGGGCACGGCAGACGAGACCCGCAAGCCGAGCAAGGAGGCCGCACCGCCTCTCTTCGATCTCACATCGCTCCAGCGGGTCGCGAACCAGCGCTTCTCGTGGTCGGCACGGCGCACGCTCAACGCCACCCAGCGCTGCTACGAAGCCCACAAGCTGCTGACGTATCCCCGGACCGACTCCCGCTGCCTGCCCGATGACTACCCGGCCGAGGTCGACCGGATCCTGCAAGCATTCGCCAAAGCCGGGCCCTTCCAGGATCCCGCGGCGTACTTGATCGAGAACGGGCGCGAAAACGAGGCCCGCACCTTCGACAGTTCCAAGATCTCGGATCACTTCGCCGTGATTCCGACCGGCCATCTGCCCTCGGAACCGCTCACCGGGGACGACGGGCGGCTCTTCGACCTGGTCGCGCGACGCTTCCTGTCGAACTTCTATCCGCCCGCGCTCTGGAACCGCGTCGAGCGCACGACCCAGGTGGCGGATCAGAGCTTCCGGTCGCGCTCCCGAACGCTCGACGAGCCGGGCTGGCGGATCGTGATGGGACAGATCGAGCAGGAGGAGCAGGCGCTCCCGGCGCTGGTCGCCGGGGAGAGTGAAGCGTCCGGCGTGGCCGCACAGACGCTCGAGGTGGCGTCGGAAGCCGACGAGACCAAGTCACGGCCGCGGATCAGCGAGGCACGACTGCTTTCGATGATGGAGACGGCGGGCAAGGAACTCGAAGACGAAGAACTGGCCGAGGCCATGAAGTCGACCGGGATCGGCACGCCGGCCACCCGCGCGGACGTAATCGAGAACCTGATCCGCAAGGGGTACGTGCTGCGGGTCGGCAAGGCGCTGCGGCCAACCGTCAAGGGAATCCGGCTCGTGGATACCCTGAAACGGATCGAGATCGACCGACTGGCCTCTCCCGAGCTGACCGGAGACATGGAATTCCGGCTGCAGGAGGTGCAGCGCAAGGAGCGCAGCCCCGAGCAGTTCATGAAGGAGGTGACCGAGTACACGCTCCAGATCGTCGACCGCGCCCGAAGCTTCGATTACGAGGAACTCTACCCGGACGGCCCGGTCGGCACCTGCCCGTGCGAGGAAAAACGCCCGGTCTATGAGCGCGCCTGGTTCTACCGCTGCGAGGAACGACCCGGCGTCGAACGCGAAGACGACTGTCCGTTCCGGATCTGGAAGGACAAGTCGGGCCGCTACATGGACCGGACCACCGTGAAGACCCTGCTAGAAAAAGGCGAGACGCGCGTCCTCGACGGATTTCTGTATCGCGACGGCCGCACCTACAAGGGCACGCTCCGGATCGAAGACAAGGAACTGAAGTTGGACCGGATCTCGGATGGAAGTTCCGAACAGGCCAGCAGCCTGCCCGAGTACGAGGTCGCGCCGGAACCGCTCGGCCCCTGTCCCGTCGGATGCGGAAGCGAAGTCATCGAGACATCGACCCACTACCTCTGCCGAAGCACCGTCGAAGCAGAGCAGGAGCAGGAGCAAACCGAAGAGAAGCCCAAGAAGGGGGATCGCTGCAGCTTCATCCTGCCGCGTACGGTATGCAAACGCGAAGTCGTGCGCGACGAGGCCGAGGCCTACGTGCGGGACAGGCGCACGTCGATGCTCGAAGATTTCACCTCGCGCTACGGCCGGCCCTTCAGTGCGACGCTCTTCGTCAAAGAGAACGGGCGTCACGGATTCGAATTCGCACCGCGGAAGGCCGGAGCGAAAAAGACCACGCGCAAAAAGACCACGCGGAAGAAGACCACGCGGAAGAAGAGTACGCGGAAGAAGACCACGGCGAAGAAGGCCGCGGCAAAGCAGACCGCGGCTAAGAAGTCGCCGCGCAAAAAAGGCGCGGGCGGCGGGAGCGATCCCGCCGACTCCTAGCGGGCTCTCCGGCCGGGTTTTCGGCGGGTGAAGCCCCGGGCCATTTCGGGCAGGGGGGCGCCCCTGGGTTATGATGCGCGAGAGGCGGCCCCCGATCTTGCGCGGATCGCACGGATCGCCAGATAGGAGCATTCTGCATGCCGCGTCTGCGCTTCGGCATCTTCATGGCACCCTTCCATCCCGTTCGGGAAAACCCGACGCTCAGTCTTCGGCGAGACCTGGAACTGATCGACTGGCTCGACGAACTCGGCTTCGATGAGGCCTGGATCGGCGAGCACCACTCGGCCGGCTACGAGATCATCGCCAGCCCCGAGGTCTTCATCGCTGCTGCCGCAGAACGAACCCGCAGGATCCGTCTCGGAACCGGCGTCTCCTCGCTTCCCTACCACCACCCTCTGATGCTCGCGGAGCGCATCAACCAACTCGATCACATGACGCGTGGGCGCGTGATGTTTGGCGTCGGTCCCGGTGCGCTGCCCTCCGACGCCTTCATGATGGGGATCGACCCACTCAGACAGCGCGACATGATGGAGGAGGCGATCGAGGTGCTGCTCCGGCTCTTCCGCGGGGAGACCGTGACGCACAAGAGCGACTGGTTCGAGATGCACAACGCGCGGCTCCATCTCACACCGTACTCGGACCCGCACGTCGAGATTGCGGTTGCATCTCAGATCTCGCCCGCCGGAGCGCGCGCCGCAGGCAGCCACGGGCTCTCGCTGCTCTCGATCGGGGCCACCTCGACCGGGGGCTTCAACGCGATGGCGACCAACTGGGAGATCTGCGAGGCGAAGGCCGCGGAGCACGCGCAGCAGGTCGACCGGAACGGCTGGCGTCTGGTCGGTCCGATGCACATCGCCGAAACACGCGAGCAGGCGCGCCAGGACGTCCGCTTCGGGCTCGAGAACTGGATCTACTACTTCCGCGAGATCGCAGCGCTGCCGCTGGCGCCCGAGGGCGCGATCGACGATGCGGTCGACGCGATGACCAAATCCGGTTTTGCCGTGATCGGAAACGTGGACGACGCCATCGAGCAGATCGAGCGGCTCGAGAAGCAGTCGGGCGGATTCGGCTGCTACATGAACCTGGCGCACGAGTGGGCCGACCGGGATGCCACCCACAAGAGCTACGAACTGATGGCCCGCTACGTAATGCCCCACTTCCAGGAACGAAGCGGGGCTCACACGAGCAGCCTGGAATGGGCAAGATCGAATCGCGAGCAGTTCATGGGCGCGCACATGCAGGCCGTCGGGAACCAGATCCAGAAGCACGTCCAGGAGCAGGCCGCAAAGGCCGACGGCGAAGAGACCGGCTGACGGCCGGACCGGGCGGCAACCGAGCTTGAGGATCGCACTCTTCCAGCAGCGGCACGTGGACGATGAGGGCGGAAACCTCCGCGCGGCCGAATCCGCGATCCGGTCCGCGGCCCAGCAGCGCGCAGAGATCGTCTGCCTGCAGGAACTCTTTATGGCCGCGTACTTCCCGCGGCGGGAATCAGCCGTCTGTTTCGACCTCGCGGAAGACGTTCCGGGACCCACGACTGAGTACATGCAAAAGCTCGCGCGGGAACTCTCAATCGTCCTGATCGTTCCGATCTTCGAGCGTCGCGCGCCTGGCATGTATCACAACAGCGCGCTCGTGATCGATGCGGACGGCGCCCTGGCCGGACACTACCGAAAAATGCATCTGCCCGACGATCCGGGTTTCTCGGAGAAGTTCTACTTTTCGCCCGGGGACCGTGGCTTTTTCGCCGTCGACACCGCGGCCGGCCGCATCGCGGTCCTGATCTGCTGGGACCAGTGGTTTCCCGAGGCGGCACGCCTCGTGGCACTCGACGGGGCCGAGGTCATCTTTTATCCGTCAGCGATTGGCTGGGTGCCCGACGAGAACGAGGCCGAGCGGGCCGCGTCGCGCGACGCCTGGATCACCGTACAGCGCAGCCACGCGATCGCGAACGGGACTTACGTCGCAGCAGCAAATCGGGTCGGACGTGAAGGACAGATCGAGTTCTACGGCAGCTCCTTCGTGTGCGACCCGCGCGGGGTGCTACTCGCCGAGGCTTCTTCCAAAGACCCCGAACTGCTCCTCGCCGACTGTCCGCGGGCCGCGATCGAGCACCAGCGCCGGGGCTGGCCGTTCTTGCGCGACCGGCGCTTCGAGGCCTACGGCGACCTCGCGCGTCAGTTTCGCCGCCGGTGATTCCCCGCGGGCGCCTCCCGGCCGAGTTCGAAGCGCACGCCGCAACCTGGCTCGCGTGGCCCCACAACGCCGAGACCTGGCCCGGCTGCCTGGAGCAGGCGGAGGCGGAGTTTTGTGTGCTGGTCGCGCGTCTGGCCGAGAGCGAGCCAGTCCGGATCCTCGTCAAGGACGAGGCCCACGCCAAGGACGTGCGCACGAAACTCCTCGAGCTTCCAGCCGGAGCGGCCGTGGAGCTTCACTCGGTTCCGACGGACGACGCCTGGCTGCGCGACACGGGTCCGAGCTTCGTGCGCGACCAGAACGGGGGACTACTCGCCCTCGACTGGAGTTTCAACACCTGGGGCGGAAAGTATCCTCCGTGGGAACTGGACGACGCGGTCGCAACGCAGGTCGCCCGGATCGCGGGCACGCGCTGCTTTCGGCCCGGCCTGGTTGCAGAAGGCGGCGCATTCGAGGTCGACGGGGCCGGTACCCTGATCGCGGCCGAGCCGACGCTGATCGATCCGGCGCGAAACCCCGGCATCGGACGAGAAGAACTCGAACGACAGCTCGGGGAGTTGCTCGGCGTACGCCGGATCCTCTGGCTCGGCGCCGGGATCGAGGGCGACGATACAGACGGCCACGTAGACGACGTTGCGCGCTTCGTGGCGCCGGGCCGCGTAGTCTGCGCCCGCGAACCGGATCCGCTGGACCCGAACCACGCGCCGCTCGAAGACTGCCGGGCGCGGCTTGCGGCAGCCCGAGACGCGGCCGGAAAGGCGCTCGAGTTGATCGACCTGCCGATGCCGTCCCCGCTCGAGAGCGGGGGCGAGCGGCTCCCTGCGAGCTACGCGAACTTCTTCATCGCGAACCGCTCCGTGCTCGTGCCCGTGTTCGGTGTACCCGAGGACCGGCCGGCCCTCGACCTGCTCGGCGCACAGTTTCCGGGACGCGAGATCGTGGCGATTCCGGCAGCGACCCTGGTACGCGGCCTCGGCGCCGTCCACTGCCTGACGCAGCAGCAACCCGAGCCCTGACCCGCCGACCGGTAGGGGCTGGCTTCGCGGCCTCGGGGAACTGCCGGGCCCCAACCCGAGGAGGAGATCTCGCATGGAGTTCGCAGTAAAGGTCGCCATCTCGGCGCTGGTGATCAGCTTCGCATCCTGGCTCGCGGGTCGCTTCCCGACGATGGCCGGCTTCGTGATCGCGATGCCGATCGCGAGCATGATCGTGATGCCGTTCGTCCAGATCGAATATCAAGACCCGGCTCGCACCGCGGCGCTCGCAAAGGGGATTCTGGTCGCGATTCCGGTCTCGGTGATGTTCCTGAGTCCGCTCCTGCTGATCGATCGGATCGGGGGCTTCTGGCCCGCGTACGGGGTCGGCTGCCTGCTGCTGGTGGCGGGCTTCTTCCTCCAGCAGTGGGTCGTGCGACTCCTCTGAGCCGGGTTCCGGACTAGCCGGCACTCGCGACGAAGATCATGTCGCCGGTTCCGTCGTACGGGCCCCGCTCGAAGTCGCCGTAGAGTTCGAATGACTCGAACCCCGCGCGCGCGAGCAGGTGTTCGAGTTCGAAGCGGAAGAAGTAGCGCATCAGGAACGCGACACTCTGGTTATCGACGACCTCGCCGCCCCGCCACCGCTCGTAGCGCATCTGCAGGTGCATCAGTTGCTTCTCGTGCTCCCGCGTGACTCCCGTATGACGCACGACCAGGTCTCCGTCGAGCTCGAAGCGAGCATCCTCCCGCTCCGGCTCTTCGGCCAGCGCAGTCCGCGCCAGACCAGGGGCGAACACGTCGAACGCGAAGCGTCCGCCGGGCGCGAGATGACGACGCACACACGCCAGGAGGCTCAGCTGATCCTGCACCGTGTAGAGATGTTGGAACACGCGGAACGCCGAGAAGATCAGACGGAAGCGTTCCGCGCCCAGGTCAAAGTCCTGCATCGGGGCGCGAACCAGCCGAAGGCTCGCGGGAGGCTCCCGCTCCCGCAGGGCCTCGAGCATGGGCTCGGACAGATCGAGACCCGTACACGGGATCCCGGCCCGCGCGATCGGGAGCAGCACCCGACCGGTCCCGCAGCCGAGTTCGAGCACCGGGCCTCCGGATTCGCGCGCCAGCTCCAGATAGAAGTCGGCGTCTCCCGATCCGCCGCGCAATCCTGCGTAGGCCGCGTCGTAATAGCGCGCAGTCACCTCCCCGTACTCCTCGGACATGCGCTCCAGTTCGCGCCGCATCCCTCTCCCTTTCGCACCGCTTTCCGAGGGAGGGGATCTAAGCACATGCAGGAGCTGCCGGACAGCGGCTAGACTCGGAGCCCGTGACCGAGCCTACCCGCACGGAGTCCGACGCGCCGATCGAAGCGGTCCTACCGTACGCGAGCGGCGAGTTGCGCGTGCGCTTCGACGCGTGGCTCGACGACGCGCTGACGCGGCATACGCATGCGCTCGAATTTCGTGAGATTCGCCAGGGCGTCCGCGCGCTCTCGTCGCTCTGGCTCGAACGCCGGGCCGGCGGAGAACTCGCGCGCCGCGCGATCGAGGGCCAGGGGAAGCGGGCCGCCCTCGCGACCTATTTCGCGCCCCTGCACCTGCTGACGCTCCACCACGCCCTCCAGCAGTTCGGCGACGAGACGCTGCTCGGAGTCCGGCGGATCTTCGATCTCGGTTGCGGAACCGGTGCCTGCGGCGCCGCGGCGGGCGCTGCACTTGCGAGGCCCGGCAGCATCCTGGGCGTGGACCGCTCCGCGTGGGTGCTCGGCGAGGCGCGCCGCACCTGGTCGCAGTTCGGTCTGCGCCAGCGCACGCGCCGCGCGGAACTGCCCGACGGAATACCCGAAGGATCCGACGGCGACGCGCTGGTTCTTGGCTGGGTGGTCAACGAACTCGAAGCCCACCCGCGGGACGAACTCCGCGAGCGCCTGCGCGCTGCACTCACTCGGGGTGCCCGGGTGGTCGTCGCGGAGCCACTCGCGCGCGGCGTGTCTCCCTGGTGGGAGGCCTGGGGCGAGGCGCTCGATGCCCGCTCGGAAACCGTGCGGCTGCGCGTCGAACGCCCGGCCTGGATCGAGAAGATGGACCTCGCGTCGGGGCTCGATCACAGCACACTCGGCGCGCGCGTGATGTTCGCCGGGGGACCAGCCCGGCCCGCGAGCTAGCGCGGCTTCCAGACTCCTTCGGCGACCAGTTCATCGGCGATTCCGTCGAGTCCCCGGCCGACCCGGTCGAGCAGTTCGTCGACCTCGGCTTCCGAGATTACGAGTGCGGGCGAGAACGCGAGAATGTCGCCGAGCGGACGGCAGAGCAACCCGTCTTCCGCGAGGCGAGCAGAGAGCCGGCGCCCCACGTGGAGCTTCGGATCGAACGGAACCGCGGTCTCCCGGTCCGCGACCAGTTCCACGCCCGCGATCAGGGCGAGGCCGCGGACGTCCCCGACCAGCGGATGGTCCGCAAACTGCTCCCGGAGTCCGCGTTGCAGGTGCGCGCGATCGATCTGTTCGAGCGTGGAACTCATCGGGCCTCCCCGGGTTCGATCAATAGCGTGGGCACGCCGCAGGTCCCGGCTCGCACCGTACACACACGCGTGCCGGGCTTGCGGCCCTCGCGGACCTCGGACAGGTCGAAGCCCGCGGCCTCGAGCCGCGCGTGGGCCCGGGTGAGGTCCGGCACCTGGTACGCGAGACCCCCGAAACGGTCGGGCGTGTCCGGTTCGGGTTCGGCATCGAGTCGCGCCCCCACCTCGAGCGTGATGCCCGCGATGCGAAAGAACAGAAGGCGTGTCCCGAAGCGCGGGAATTCCTTGTCGAGCGCGAGCCGGAGCCCGAGCGCGTCGCCGTAGAATGCGCGCGTGGCCTCGGGGTCGGCGCTATGGATCACCACGTGGTCGAGCGCCGCAACGGCCGACCCGCGCTCCGCCTCGAAGGGGGCCGGGGGCAGGGCCTCGGGGGGCGAGCGGTGTTCGATCAGGAAGACCACCACGCCCCGGCTCGCCTTGGGCGAAAGACGCAGGTTCGTCCAGCGACGCACCCGTTCGCCCTCGGCCTCGCCCTTGGAACGGGCGTGCACGCCCTCGCCGGGCTCCGGGTCAGCCGTGTCGACGCCGCGCGCTTCGAGTGCCGGTCGCGCGGCCGCGATGTCATCGGTCGCAAACGCGAGCGCGGCCAGCCCTTCTCCGTGACCATCGAAATGCCCCTCGAGCCAGCGCGCGCCGAGTCCGGAGGCGGACTCGATCGGCGAGAGCAGTTCCAGGTAGGTGTTCCCGAGCCGGTAGAGCGTATTGCGGGTGCCGAGATCGGGATGCTCGCCCGCCCAGGAAGGCCCGAGCCCGAGGAGTTCTCCGTACTGGAGGCTCGCTGCCTCGAGGTCGCGCACCGCGATCACGACGTGGTCGAGCGCGGTCAGCATCCGGGAAGCTCGGCCGAAGACATGCGGCTCAGGCGAAGCCAGGCGGGGTCCGGAAACCTCCCACCCGCTGTGTGAGTTGCCGCGCAAACTCGATGCAACTGCGATCTTCGAGGTACGGACCGATCACCTGGATGCCAACCGGGAGCCCGGACGGAGTGAGTCCGATCGGGGCCACCGTGGACGGCAGGTACGCGACAGTTGCGAGCCCCGCCCAGAACACCTGCTGAAGGTACGGGAGCGTTTTGCCATTCACCTCGAGCGTACGCGATTCGAACGGGCTGTGGTCGTGTGCAAAGGCCGCAGTCGGCATGATCGGGGCAATCAGAACGTCGAAGCGCTCGAAGAACGCATCCCAGCCTGCGCGGAGTTGCGCGCGCCGCTCGTGATCGCGCAGCCATTCGCGGTGCGGACGGGCAACCGCACGCACCATCTCGGACGGCAGGCTGTGGTCGTCGGATTGGAGCGCGGGATACGCGGCGTCGAAGGCTCGCAGCAGCGCGGGCGGAAAGCCGGCACCCATCACCGAGTAGAGCAGCCGTACGTAGGTTCCGAAACTCGCTTCCGGATCGACGGGTCTCGCCTTGCGATCCACGCTCACGCCCTCGCGCTCGAGGTTCGACACTGCGGACTCGAGCAGTTCGCCCAGGTCGGACGAGACCGGGCACTCGGCATCGTCGAGCCAGGCCGCGACGCGGAAATCCCCAAGCCGGGATCGGCGGGGCGGCGGAAGTTCGAGTCGCCAACCCCGTGCGCTGCGCGGATCGGGGCCCGCGAGCACCTCGAGCGCAATATCGAGATCCGCTGCGCTGCGCGCCAGCGGACCGACGACCGCGAGATCCCCGTCGGCGAGCGTGCCCGGCGGACCTGGGATATGACCGCGCATCGGAACGATGCCGTAGCTCGGTTTGTGCCCGTACACGCCACAGAAGTGCGCGGGGTTTCGGATCGAGCCGCCGATGTCGCTCCCGAGTTCGAGCGGCGTCAGCCCCGCGGCCAGTGCAGCCGCGGCGCCTCCGCTCGAACCGCCGGGAACGCGTTCGGTGTTCCAGGGATTCCCGGTCGTGCCGTAGACCTCGTTATAGGACTGGAAGTCCCCGGCGTACAGCGGCAGGTTCGTCTTGCCGAAAATCACGGCTCCGGCATCCAGCAAGCGCTGCACGGAGTCGGCATTTCGTTCTGGCCGGTGATCCTCGAGTTCGGGCGCCCCGCTCGTGGTGGGCATGCCGACCACTTCGAGGGAATCCTTGATCGTCATCGGCAATCCGTGGAGCGGCCCCCAGCTCTCGCCACGCGCGAGCGCCGCATCGGCCTCTCGGGCGCGCGCGCGTGCGCCCTCGGCATCGAGGGCAACCACCGCGTTGATGGACCCATTCAAGCGCTCGACCCGCTCGAGGTAGAACTCGAGCAACTCGAGTGCGCCGACGCGTCGTTCTCGGAGTGCGCGCGTCGCCTCGACGGCCGTGGTCGGAGCAAGATCTTCCATGGCAGTGCCTCCTCGAATCGGAACGCCGACCCGCCCGATCATACCTGCTCGGCGATCGCGCATGAAAGGGGCCCGCGCCTACCTCGAAGGGGAGAGAACCAGGAACCCGGGCTCGCAGGGCAAGCTGACGCTGTTGACTCCAAAGCCCGCGGTTGCGAGCCTCGGGCACTGGGTTGAACCGGCAGCCCCCGGCGAGGTGAGAATCAGAAGATGCAGACAGCTCGCGTGCAGCGAAGCCCACGCATTGCCATCATCGGTGCGGGGTTCTCCGGGATCTGCCTCGGCATCCAGCTCCGCAGAGCCGGCGTCGAGAGCTTTGCGATCTACGAGAAGGCAGACGGGCTCGGCGGAACCTGGCGCGACAACCGCTACCCGGGTGCGGAGTGCGACATCCAGGCGTTTCAGTACTGCTTTTCGTTCGAGCAGAAGACCGACTGGTCGCAGAAGTGGGTAGGCTGGGCCGAGATCCTCGACTACATGGCGCACTGCACCGAAAAGTACGGGCTCCGCCGTCACATGCACTTCGGGACCGAGATCGAGAGTGCGCGCTGGAACGAGGCCGAGGGTGTCTGGGAGATTCGAAGCTCCGACGGGGAGGAGATCGAGGCCGAGGTCCTCGTGAGCGGGGTCGGGCAACTCAACCGGCCGAAGATTCCAGAAATTCCGGGCCTCGGGAGCTTCGCGGGCGAGTCCTTTCACTCCGCGCGCTGGAACACGGCCTACGACCTCGCCGGAAAGGACGTCGGCGTGATCGGAAACGCCGCGAGCGCGATCCAGTTCATCCCCGAGATCGCGAAACAGGTGCAGAACCTGGTGGTCTTCCAGCGCAGCGCCAACTGGATGCTGCCGCGAAACAACCGCGCGTTCACCGAGAAAGAGAAGCAGCGCTTCACGCGCTTTCCCATCCTCGCCCGCATCTACCGCTCGCTGCTCTGGGCGTTGCAGGAGAGCCAGTTTCCGGCGTTCATCGGCAACTCCTGGCTCAGCCGGCGTATGGAGCGCCTGGCAACCCGGAAGATGCAGGAACAGATCAGGGATCCGGAACTCGCACGGGCGCTCGTTCCCGACTACCCGATCGGGGCGCGGCGCATCCTGATCGCAGACGACTACTATCCCGCGCTCGTCCGCGAGAACGTGGAGCTCGTGCTCGATCCGATCGACCGGGTAACACCCGAGGGCATCGCGACCCGGGACGGACGAACGAAACGCCTCGATGCCATCATCCTCGCCACCGGCTTCGAAACCACCGCCTTTCTCTCTCCGATGAAGATCGAGGGACGGGACGGCCTGAGCCTCAACGAGGTCTGGAAAGCGGGCGCCGAAGCCTATCTCGGAATCTCGATCGCGGGCTTTCCCAACTTCTTCCTGATGTACGGGCCCAACACGAACCTCGGCCACAATTCAATCATCTTCATGATCGAGTGCCAGACCCGCTACATCCAGGACTGCATTCGCCAGCTCCAAAAGCAAAGACTCTGCTCAATCGACGTGCGCGGCAGCGTGATGGAGGCCTTCAACCGCCGCATCCAGGCCGAACTCGCCCGGAGCGTCTGGGCCGCGACCGACCACAGTTGGTACAAGCAGGCGGACGGCCGGATCACCAACAACTGGTCGGGTTCCACCATCCGCTACTGGTGGAACACCCGCCACGCGGACCTGATGCTGTACGATCGGCGCAGCAGCCCGGGGCAGAGCGACTTCTGATCAGACCCCGCAGGGGACCCGGGGAAGCGAAACGAGCAAGGGAGTAGCCCGTGTCCGAGGAAATCAACCAGCGACTCGCCGCCCGCAGGCCGGGACTCGAGAGTTCGGCCGAGATCGATCCCGTCACCGCGGGAATCATCCGGGGCTCCTTCGAGACCATCTGCTTCGAGATGGCCACGCACCTCGGACGCGCGGCTTCCTCGGCCATCATCAACCAGTCCAACGAACGCAACGCCAGCATCATCGATGCAAACGGACGCCTCGCGGGTCTTTCGGTCGGCATCCCGCAGTTGCTCTTCATCTCGCCCATGGCGGTTCGCTGGGGACTGGAATTCCAGCAACAGGACGACTGGGGTCCGGGCGACCTCTTCGTCGGGAACGATCCCGATCACGGCGGCGGGCACCTTCCCGACTACACCGTCTACGCACCCGTCTATACCCCGGAGGGCCGACTACTGCTGATCGCGGCCTTGCAGGCGCACCAGGGAGACACCGGCGGCAAGGACCCGGGCGGGTTCTCGCCCGACTCGCTCGACATCTTTCACGAGGGGCTCGCGATCCCGGGAATCAAACTCGTTCACCGCGGAGAGAAACGGCGCGATATCCTGGACCTGCTGATTCGCAACAATCGGCTCCCCTCCTTCTCGGGAGACATCGCGGCCATGATCGGTGCCTGCGAACTCGGAGGGAGACGGCTCGAGGAACTGTTCGCGCGCTACGGGTCCGAGAGCGTCGCTGCGGCCGTCAATTTCAACATCGACGAGACCGAGCGGCGCTTCCGTGCAGAAGTCGCAGAGTGGCCGGACGGTGCCTACGAGGCCGACGTCTGGATCGACCACGACACCGTGGGCAACCGCGACGTTCGCGTTCACGTGACCTGCAGCATCGAGGGCGATCAGCTCACGGTCGACATGACCGGAAGCGATGACCGGCCGGAACTGATCAACGTCTGGAACACCTTCTCGAACAGTCGCGGCTACGCCATGGCCCAGCTTGCCTCGATGGTGGATCCCGGAATCGTCAAGAACGAGGGACTCTTCAACGCGGTCGAGATGATCATCCCCTACGGGACCATCGTGCAGCCGCCTCCGAACAAGCCCGCGGCGCTCGGGGCATTCCACCCGGCCTGCGAGATCGGCGAGGCGATCTGCATCGCGCTCTCCGAGATCCTGCCGGAGCGCGCGTCGCCCCAGGTCTACAAGCTCGGCATGCCGAACGCCGTGATCGGCTTCGACGAGCAGGGCCAGATGTGGATGGATCAGGGCGTCGACGTGCGCGCCTCCGACGCCTCGGCCACGCAGGACATCGACGGCTGGGGCAGCATGTGCAGCGGGCTCGGCAACCTGATGCTCGCGACCGCCGAGGATGCGGAGAGCCGCTTTCCGGTGATCAACCTCGGGCGGGAACTCACGATCGACACGGGCGGGCCCGGGCGCTGGCGGGGTCAACCCGGGACACTCAACGTCAAGAAGATTCTCGAGCCGACCACGGCCATCGCCTGGATGGTCTCGGTCGAGCACCCGCTACGGGGGCTTCGAGGGGGAGACGACGCGGGTCCCTACGGGAACCGCTTCAACGTCGGAACTCCCGAGGAGTACGAGGTCGAGGGCTCGGTCCGGGCTCAGCTCCCGAAGGACGCTGTGATCGCCTACCAGTACGGAGGCGGGGCCGGCTTCGAAGACGCGCTTCTGCGGGACCCGCAGGCGGTCTGCGAGGACGTGCTCGACGAGTACGTGAGCCTCGAAGCGGCTCGCGAGCGTTACGGGGTCGTGCTCACGGGTGTGGTGGTCGATGGCGATCTCGCTGTCGACATCGGGGCCACCGCGAAACTCCGGAAAGAACTCGGCGCCGCGAAGGCAGAGCGCGAAAGATGACCTGCCGCGTCGGCGTGGACATCGGCGGGACCTTCACCGACTTCGCGCTTCTCAGGGACGGCAAGGTCACGCTCGAGAAGACACTGAGCACTCCACAGGATCGTTCGCTGGCGGTGATGACGGGTCTCGAGAAGCTGGCGACGCGCGAGGGACAGACGTTGGCGGAGTTTCTCGGAGGCGTCGAGGAGATCATCCACGGGACCACGGTCGCAGACAACACCCTGATCGAAATGACGGGCGCGCTCACGGGGCTTCTGACCACCGAGGGATTTCGTGACGAGATCGAACTCCGTCGCGGCTACAAGGAGGACATCTGGGACGTGCGGCTCGAGCCGCCTCCCCAGATCGTCCCACGCCGACGCCGGCTGACGGTTCCCGAACGCGTTCTCTTCGACGGCTCGATCTACCGGGCGCTCGACGAGGACGCTGCGCGCGCAGCGATCCGCCGGCTCGCGAAGCAGGGCGTCGAGTCGGTCGCGATCTCGCTGCTTTTCTCCTTCACCAACCCGGTCCACGAGCGGCGCCTCGCCGAACTCGTCGCGGAGGAGATTCCCGAGGCCGAGATCTCGCTCTCACACGAAGTGCTACCCCGCGCGCCCGAGTTCGAGAGAACCAGCACGACGGTCGTGAACGCCTACGTCGGTCCGCGCGTCAGCCGCTATCTGGACCGCCTCAGCGAGCGGCTGCACCAGGCCGGCTTTCAGCGCGAACTGCTGGTGATGCAGTCGAGCGGCGGCGTGATGACCCGCGAGTACCTGAGACAGAGTCCGATCCGCGTGCTCGCGTCGGGTCCCGCCGGCGGCGTCGTAGGCGGCGCCCATCTCGGCAGCGCCAAGGACGCGCCCGACCTGCTGTGCGTCGACATGGGCGGCACCAGCTACGACGTCTCGGTCGTGCAGTCCGGCGCGGCCCCCGCCAGGTCCGGCTGGAACTGGCACCACCGCTACCTGGTGGCGGTTCCCATGGTCGCGGTCGAAACGCTCGGCGCGGGGGGCGGCTCGATCTGCCGCGTCCAGAACCGCGCGCTCCAGGTCGGCCCCGAGAGCGCGGGCGCGGACCCGGGCCCGGTCTGCTACGGACGCGGAGGCGAGCTCCCCACCGTGACCGATGCAAACCTGGTGATGGGCCTGCTCTCGGAGCGTTCCGAATTCGCGGGTGGTTCTTTCCAACTGACGCGCAGAGGCGTCGATCAGGCGTTCGAGCGCCACGTCGCAAAGTCGCTCGGCTGCAGTGTCGAGGAGGCTGCTTTCGACGCCTGGCGCGTGGTCAATGCCAACATGACGCAGGCGGTCCAGCGAAGCACTGCGGGCAGGGGCATCGACCCGCGAGATCTCACGCTGCTGGCCTACGGCGGGAACGGCCCGGTCTTCGCGGCGATCCAGGCTCAGGAACTCGGGATCGGGCGAGTCCTCGTACCCAGGAGTTCGCCCACCTTCTCGGCGCTCGGCGCGCTCGCCGCGCGCCCGACCATCGACGAGGAGCGCTCGTACATCGTCGCCGCCCGGAACGCGGATCTGGAGCAGCTGCGAAGGCTCTGGCGGGAACTCAGCGAGCGCGCGGCCCGGTACCTGAAAGACGCTGGCTTCGCGTCGGCCGAGGTATCAGCGCTCCACCAGCTCAATCTCCGCTACCCGGGCCAGAACTGGTCGCTGACTGTCGAGGTGGCCGAACGACTCGGGAACAACGACATCGACTTCGTCAGTGCGGAAATGCGCGACACTGCAATCGAGCGCTTTCATCGACAACACGAACGGGAATACGGACACCTCCGCGCTGAAGAAGAACCCGAGATCACCGGCGTGCGGCTGATCAGCTCGGTGGCCGTTCCACAGCCCCCGTTCCGGGGAGGCTTCAGTGCACCCGTGCGCGAGGCCTCGCCCACCGGGACCCGACGCGCGAATCTTGGGAACGGGTTCGAGCCCGCTCAGATCTTTCACGGGCCGGAGCTCGAGCCCGGTCACCGGATGAAGAGCCCCGCGATCATCGAAGAGACCTTCACGACGATCGTTCTGTATCCCGGATGGGAGGCCCGCGTCGATGACGCGGGCGACTACATCCTCGAGGCAAACGGCTCGGACTAGATCCCACCCTCGCGCGCAACCGCGTCTGCGATCTCGACCAGCACCGGGATGCGTTTCTCGAGCAGCTGAAAACGCGGATCGCTGGTCTGGCCACGTACGAAGCGGATGTAGATTTGCTGGACCACCACGGCGGTCTTCCAGATCGCGAAGCTCTCGTACCAGGGGATCGTGTCCAGTGGAATCCGCCTGCGTTCCGCATACCGCTGCGCAATTTCGGCCCGGGTCGGAAAGCCCGGCTGCGCGGTCACGGAGAGCGCCGCGCCGCGCTCGGGCGGGTCGTCGCCCTGCACCCAGTAACCGAGCAGCGTACCCAGGTCGACCAGTGGGTCGCCGAGCGTGGTCATGTCCCAGTCCAGGAAGGTCACGATCCTGCCCGGATCCCGGGGGTCGAGCATCGCGTTGTCGAGCTTGAGGTCGTTGTGCACCAGGCCGGCGCCGGGTGCGGACGGAAGCTTCGCGAGCAACCGCGTGTGCAGTTCGTCGAAGAGCCGATTCTCGGCGTGCTTCGCCCGGTCGAAGCGTCCTTTCCAGCCGTTCACCTGGCGCTCCGCGAAACCCTCGGGCTTCCCGAGATCCTCGAGACCGGCCTCGCGGTAATCGACCTCGTGTAGCTCCGCCATCGCGTCGACCAGGGCGAAGCTCATGCGCCGCCGCGCATCCGGGTACCGGTCGAGTTCGGCCGGCACCTGGCTCCGAACCACGATCCCGCGCATGCGTTCCATGATCAGGAACACGGCGCCGATCACGGAGAGGTCTTCGCAGAGCAGCCAGGCCCGCGGTTTCCGGTCGAAGTGCCCCTCGAGGCCCGAGAGCACCTTGTACTCGCGCGCCATGTCGTGCGAGCGCGGAGCGACCGGGCCGAGCGGCGGCCTGCGCAGTACGAGTTCACGCTCGCCGAAGCGCAGCAGATAGGTGAGGTTGGCGTGCCCGCCCGGGAACTGGAGCACCTCGAGCGGCTGCGCGCCCGCGAGTTCCGGGAGCCGCGCACGCAAGTAGCTGTCGACCGCGACCTCGTCGAACCGCTCGCCCGCCCGGACCGGGGCAACTTCGGGGGCTTCGGGCGGCCTGTGCGCAAACGCTTCCGACATGTTGCGAAGCCTAGCACCGGAGCATTGCTCCCGGAGACGGGCCCTGTCATGCTGACCCGGAATCCGAGGAGATCCTGATGCCCCGAATCCCCCCCATCGACGCCGAGGCGGCACCCGACGCCGTCCGAAAACTGCTCGAGCTTCAGCCTGGCCACGCCCGGGTGCTGGGCACCATCGCCCACGCGGAGACGCTGCTCGAGCCCTTCATGCGAATGGCCGGCGCGTTCCTGCAGGAACTCGAACTCGCGCACGAACTTCGCGAACTCGTGATTCTGCGCGTGGCCCACATGCTGGGGGCCAAGTACGAGTGGGCCCAGCACCTTCCGATCGCGCGCAGCCTGGGCTTCTCGGAGGAACGCATCGAGGCCGTGCGCCGCGGGCCCGATTCCGGGCTGTTCGACGACGTCGAGTCCGCCGTGCTGCGCTTCACCGACGATGCGCTGCGCAACACGGGTGCTTCGGACGCAACCTTCGACGCGGTCGAGAAGCACCTGGGTCACCGGGCCCTGGTCGAGATTACGCTCGCGATCGGGTTCTACCAGATGCTCGCGCGCCTGCTCGAAACCGCCGAGGTCGAAATCGAAGAGCCGACGGACAGCTTCGTCCGCGACGTCACGCGCTAGCTCCGCATAAGGGGCGCCCGCCCCCCCGGCCGGGTCAGGCCAGGTCTGCTCAGAGCGCGACCGCGGCGCCGTCGGCGCGCGGGTCGGAGCCTGCCCAGAGGACTCCGGTCTCGGGGTCGCGGAGAATGACCTGGCCCCGCCCGAAGACCCCGGTCCGGGCGAGGTCGCCGAAGACCCGGATCCGGTGGCCGCGCTCGGCGAGGCCCCGCTGCGCCTCGGCCGAGATCGCGTCCTCGAGAAAGACCTCTCCGCGCGGGGGATCGCTCCAAATCGAAAACCTCGGAGCGTCGAGCGCGTTCTGCGGATCCATGCCGTGCTCGACCAGGTTCAAAAATACCTGCACGTGTCCCTGCGGCTGCACGAATCCGCCCATGACCCCGAAGGCAGCGTGGAGCTCCCCGTTCGCACGCGTACTCAGCGCTGGGATGATCGTGTGATAGGGCCGCTTACGCGGCTCGAGCCGATTCGGGTGGCCCGGCTCGAGACGGAAGCCCGCGCCGCGGTTCTGGAGTGTGAAGCCGCAGCCGGCGGGAACGATGCCGGTGCCGAAGCCGGCGTAGTTGCTGTTGATGAAGCTGCAGGCATTCCCGTCCGAGTCGGCGGCGCACAGATAGACGGTGTCGGACTGGCTCACGGGGGCGCCGTGCACGGGATCGACGCTCGCCTTCGACGGATCGATCAGGCGGCGCCGCTCCGCCGCGTAGGCCTTGGAAAGCAGCGCCTCGACCGGAACCGGGCTGAACGCGGGATCGGCCACGTACCAGCGCGTGTCCGCAAAGGCCAGGCGCAGTGATTCGATCAAGAGATGCTGGTAGGCGGCGCCCCGGCGCTCGTGCGCACTGAGATCGAATCCCTCCAGCAGGTTGAGCGCGAGCAGCGCCGTCAGTCCCTGCCCGTTCGGCGCACACTCGTAGACCGTGTAGTCCCGGTAGTTCGTCGAGATCGGAGCTTCGAAGCTCGAGCGATGCGCGGCGAGATCGCCGGCCGCCAGCAGTCCCTCCAGGGATTCGACCACGTCCAGCATCGCGCGGCCGGCCCGGCCGCGGTAGAAAGCCTCAGGGCCGCCCGCTGCGAGTTCGGTGAAGACCCCGGCCAGTCCCGGGTTTCGCCAGATCTCGCCGGCCCTGGGCGCGCGCCCCTCGAACAGTAGCTCGTCCCCGTGGGGGCTGGCCTGCTGGAGCAGTCCCTCGCTGCCGCGCCACGCCTGGGCCACGATCGGGGCCACGGCGTGTCCTTCGGTCGCGATCCGGATCGCGGGCGCCAGCACCTCCGAGAGCGAGCGCCGGCCGTGCCGGCTCAGCGTATCGGCCCACCCGGCCGCGGCCCCGGGCACCGTCACCGTGTGCACGCCGAGTCGCGGCATTTCGCGCGTGAACCCGCGCGCTTCGAGCACCTCCACCGAAAGCGCGGCGGGCGCGCGGCCGCTGCCGTTGACCGCGTGTACGCGACGCGTCGACCCCTCATAGAACAGCGCAAAGCAGTCGCCCCCGATGCCGGTCGAGGTCGGCTCGACCACGTTGAGGGCGGCCGCGGTCGCCACCGCCGCGTCGGCCGCGTTTCCGCCCGCGCGCAGGAGTTCGAGCCCCGCCTGTGCGGCGAGCGGATGACTGGTCGCGACACAGCCCGCGGTCGAAAGCAGCGGCGAGCGCCGCGACTCGAATACGACCCGGTGCCGCACGCGCTCGCTCCTGCCCTCAGTCAATTTCGGAGGGCGCGAGCAAGGCGACGAATTCGCTCAGCTCAGGCAGCCCGTCGAGGCCCTCGACCGCCGCAATCAAGGCCTGGCTTCTCCCGGCGCCGAGCGCGGGCTCGATCAGGCCGCGGACCTTTCGAAAGCGCTCCGCATCGGAAAGCGGAATCTCCGGCGTTCCGCGAGCGTGATGGACGGTCTCGCTGTCGCGCGCGCCATTCTCGAAGACCGCGGTCACGCACTCCCGTACGTCTTTCGAGTCGCATACGCTCACCCGGCCGAGCAGGGACCGGAGCTCCGGGCGCGACAGGTTTGCGTCCGAAAACGAACGCAGCTCCGGCCAGCCGTCGAGCCAGCCGATGGCCGCGCAGTAAGGAAGACTGAACTTCGCCTCGAGCCCGGTCCGGGGCTCGGGATAGATCAGGATCTTCTGCGCGAAGGGATCGACCTCGCACTCGAGCGCCACGAGTTCGGCGCCCGGGTTGCGTTCCCGCAGCGCCAGCACCGCGTCGATGATCCGGTGCGTGAAACGGCAGCACGGATACGGCTTGAGTTCGAGGCCCGGATCCTCGAGTGCGAACGGGCGTCCGAGCGGCGGCAGTTCGAGCGGCCGGACCCCGTGGTAGAGGTCGGCAAGCCCCATCTCGGCCTCCAGCCCATCCTCGCGCGCGGTCAACCCGCGAAGCGCCAGGCGCGCCGCCACGACGCCAGTCTCGGCCGCGAACCCCGCGTGCAGCGGCTTGGTGTCGGTCCCAAAGTTCATGCGGCTTCCGGCCGCGCGCGAACACGCGATCCCGATCGCCCGCCGGAGCGCGCCCGCGCCGAGACCGAACAGGCGGCCCGCAGCGACCGTCGCCCCGATCGCTCCCAGGGTCGCGGTCGGGTGCCAGCCGCGCTCGTAGTGGCCGAGGCCGAGCGCCTCGCCCAGCCGGGCCTCGACCTCGAAGCCGGCCACGAACGCGAGCAAGGTCGCTTCTCCCGACGCACCCGAGACCTCGGCGGCCGCGAGCACAGCCGGCAGCAACGGGACGCTCGGGTGTCCCTGGAGCGCCCAGTTGACGTCGTCGAAGTCGAGCGCGTGGGCGCTGGCGCCGTTCACAAGCGCGGCCCGCGCCGGCGAACTCCGCTCCCGCGAGCCCCAGATCGCGGCTGCGGGGCGCGCGCCCTCGGCCACGACCTCTTCGCGCAGCGCGCGGGCGACGCGTTCGTCCCGGCCCCCGATCCCGCACGCGAGCGTGTCGAGGATGGCGGCCCCGGCAATGCTTCGAACCCGTTCGGGAAGGTCGCGGGAGTTCAATTCGAGCGCAAACGCCGCCACTCGCCCAGTCACGCTCATCCCGCCTCCTCCGAAGCTCCGAGCCGACATCATACCGACCCGCCGGAGGGCCGGGCGCGCCCGGGCTAGCGCCTTCCGAGCACCACCGGCGCGATCTCGCGTGGGTGATCGATCAGGAAGTCGGGCCCCGCGGCACGAAGCTCATCGCGTCCGCGCAGGCCCCAGCTACACCCGACCGTGCGGGCGGCCACGGCCCGTCCTGTCCGGATGTCCACGCCGGAGTCTCCCACCATCCAGAGTTCGTCCGGCTCGAAGCCCGCGCGCGAACGCAAATGCTCGAGGACCCGGCGGTCGGGCTTGCGGACCCCGGGCAGTGCGTCGCCGCCCATCACCACGCGGAAACGCCCCTTGAGGCCGAGGCCCTCCACGATCCGGTCCAGAAAGCGCGCCGGCTTGTTGCTGCAGATCGCCAGGCCCTCTCCGGCCAGCTCGTCGAGCGCCGACTCGACGCCGGGGTAGAGTTCCGTGGTCTCCAGACAGCAGCGGTCGTAGTGCTCGCTGAAGCCCGCGTAGAGCGCGTCGATCTCCGCATCGCTGCGCAGGTCGGGTGGGAGCGCCCGCTCGAGCAACTTGCGCGCGCCGTCCCCAATCATGCTGCGCACCTCGGGACCCCGGGCCTCGGGCAGCTTCACTTCTGCGAGCGCCCGGTTCAGAGCCGTGGCGATATCGCGCCAGGTGTCGGCGAGCGTCCCATCGAAGTCGAAGACGACCAGGCGCGCGGGACTCTGCGAATTCATACGCCCAAGAGTAGGCCCCGGTACAGTTGTCGGGCAAGCTTGTCGATGCCGAAAAGGATCTCTAGACTCCGACCTGCTTCCTCGGTAGCTCAGTTGGTAGAGCGGGTGGCTGTTAACCACTAGGTCGGCGGTTCGAGCCCGTCCCGGGGAGCCAGCCGCGCCGGGAGACCGCGCCCGGCGCCGGGCGCTGCAAGCGGATCCGGAGTTCACGGGTTCTCCCTCACCAGAGTTCCGAAGGGCCCGGGCCACGAGCGGTGGGCCCCTAAGGCTCATCGGCCGGACGGGCCGCTTTGTTGCGGCCGGACCAGCAGGTAGACTGGCGAGGGAGGCGCGCATGGGCAGATCTCGTCCCGTCCGTTTCGGTGTGACCCTTCCCCAGATCAAGCGGAGTTGGGAAGAGGTACGCACGAGCGCACTCGAGTTCGACGCGCTCCGCTTCGACTCTGTCTGGGTCTGCGATCACCTCTACGGCGTCCCGAACCCGACCCTGCCGATCTTCGAGGCCTGGACCGAACTGGCCGCGGTCGCCGCAGTCACCGAGCACGTGGAGCTCGGGACTCTGGTCACCCCGCCCTTCTTCCGGAACCCGGCCCTGCTCGCCAAGCAGGTCGCGACCCTCGACCACATCTCGGGCGGGCGCGCGATCGTGGGACTCGGGGCGGGCTGGTTCCAGCCCGAGTTCGAGGGCACCGGGTCGCGCTTTCCGGCACTCGGCGAGCGCATGCGAGCGCTCGAAGAAACCGCATTGATTCTGAAGGGCGCGTTCACCGAGGAGCGCATGAGCTTCGACGGCGAGCACTTCCAGGTGCGGGATCTCATCAGCGAGCCGAAGCCGCTCCGCATGCCTCCGATCCTGATCGGAGGCGGAGGCGAGCGTGTACTGATGGGCATTGCCGCCCGGGTAGCAGACATCTGGAACAATCTCGCCATTTTCCAGCCCCAGCTGGCAACCAAGATCGAGGCGCTGCGGCGTCGCTGCGACGAAATCGGGCGCGACCCGGACTCGATCGAGATCTCGCAGCAGTGCGTGGTCGTGATCGGCTCCGACGAAGTCGCCGCAAAGTCCGCCCTCGAAAAGGCGCAGCGGATCTACGGGGGACACATGGGAGCCGGCCTCGAGGAACACGGGATCTGGGGAACACCCGACCGGGTCATCGAGTGCATCGAGCGCCACCGGAAGCTGGGCTGCACGACTTTTCTCATCGAGTTCTTCGGCCGCGACACACGCGAGCCCGCGCGGCTGTTCGCCGAGAAGGTGCTCCCGGCATTCCGGAGCGGGAGTTAGGCCGGCTCGAACACCCGTCCGCGCGCAACCACCAGGCGCGGCCGCTCAAGCGCCGAGAGATCGCGGAGCGGATCTCCCTCGACCACGAGCAGATCGGCCTCGAGCCCGGGCAGCAACTGCCCGGTCCGGTCTTCCAGCCCGAGCGCGCGCGCCGCGTTCGAGGTCGCGGCGAAAAGCACCTCGACGGGCTCGAGTTCCGCGATCTCCGCAAACACCGCCAGGGCCGCGGGCAGCCGGTGGTGCACGACGTTGGGGATTCCGGCATCCGTCGACGCGATCAGGCCGACTCCGGCCGAGCGCAGCCCCGCGAAACAGCCGCGCATGCGCGTGGCTCGCTCGGTGGGCCTGCCCCCGGCGCCGGTCAGGAAGCGCTTCCAACCCGCGTTGATCGTCGGAGACACGAAGCTCCCGGCGTTCGCGAGGCGCTCGGCCACGGCGGGATCGAAGCCGCTCCCGAAACCGGCTTCGCCAACCCAGGAGCAGTGCTCGATGGTCCGTACGCCGGCCTCGGCCGCGAGCGCGATCCCGGAGGTTCCGTGACAGTGCGCGGCGACCTCGCGGCCCCGCGCGCGGGCCGCCGCCACGACCGCCCGGAGTCCGTCCAGATCGAACTGGGCTTCGCGCACCCGGGTTCCGCGCGTGAACATCCCGCCGGTCGCCATCACCTTGATCCAGTCCGCCCCGTGATCGACTTGGCGCTTCACAACCCGCTCGATCTCGCGCTGCGAGCGCGCCTCGCCGCCCCAGAAGAAGCAGTGGCCGCCGGGTGTGGTCACGGGCTGTCCGGCGCAGAGCAGCCGCGGGCCCGGAAGCTCCCCGCGCGCGATGCGGTCGCGAAGCGCGATCTCGAGCCAGGCGCCCCCGCCGAGATCGCGCGCGGTCGTGATCCCGGCCCGGACCATCGCGAGCGCCCGCGCCTCCATCTGCTCCAGGAGTCGGTCGTGCGGGATCCGCAACTGCTCGCCGGGCGAGCCCAGCTCGGGATCGAGGGTCATGTGCACGTGCGCATCGATCAGGCCCGGAATCGCCGTGCACCCGGCCAGATCGAAGCCCTCTCCGCCTCGCCCGCTCGCGGCGCGGACGCTCGTGATCCGGTCGGCTTCGATCTCGATCGTCGCCGGCTCTCGCGAGGTCTCCCGCGCCCGCCCATCCCAGATCCGGGCTCCCCGAAGCTCGATCGACAGCGTTCCCTCCTGGCGAGCCTGCAGTCTACAATTGCCAGGCCGTCGTGGTGGAGGTTCCCGCGAAGCCCCGGGGCGATGCGGGTTGAAGCGAGTACGAGCGGGTGGAGACAACCGGGACGCAGCGGGTCTGCATGATCACGGGCGCGAGTTCGGGAATCGGGCGCGAGACCGCGTTCGAACTCGCGGCACGCGGGTACGAACTGATCCTGGTCTGCCGGGATCTGCTTCGGGGCGAGGCGACCGTTCGCGAGATCGTCCGCCGGACCCGGAACGCCTCGGTCGACCTCCGAATCGCCGACCTCTCTTCACCCCGGGCGATCCGGAATCTCTCACACGAGTTCCTGCTCGAGGCACGGCCGCTCCACGTTCTCGTCAACAACGCCGGCATTCTGAACACGCGCCGGAGAGAGACCGGGGAAGGCATCGAAGAAGTCTGGGCCGTGAACCACCTCGCCTATTTCCACCTGACCCTGCTGCTGCTCGAACGGATCCGGGAAAGCGCACCCGCGCGGGTTGTGAACGTGTCCTCGGACGCCCACCGAATGGCCCGAATCGACCTGGACGACCCGGGCTTCTCGCAAAGGCCCTACCGCGGGCTCGCGGTCTACGCGCAGTCGAAACTCGCCAACCTGCTTTTCAGCTACGAACTGGCACGCCGTCTCTCGGGTACGGGGGTGACCGTAAACTGCTTGCATCCGGGCACGGTCGCCACGGGCCTCGGGCGCAACAACCCGGGCGCGTGGCCATGGTTGACGCGCCTGATCTCGCCGCTCTTGTGGAGAGCCCGCCGCGGGGCGCGCACTTCCGTGTGGCTCGCGAGCGCCCCCGAGATCGAACACACGACGGGACGCTATTTTCAGAACTGCCGGGAACGGCGTTCGGCGCGCCTCTCCTACGATCGCTCCCTGCAGCGCCGGCTCTGGGAACTGAGCCTCAAACAGGTCGGGCTGGGCTGAGATATCCCGTCAGGGGAGCCGGATCGAGCCGCTCACGCGCACCGCGATAGTGCTGGTGCCGGCCTCGACCGCGGCCGGGGCGGCCTGGAGCGCCGTCACGCGCATGCCACCACCCCGCATCGGAACCGGAGGCGGCGCACCCGCGGTGTGAATCGTGAGTGTGCCGAGGTCGTAGCTCCCGGCATCGAGGTTTCGACGCACGATCTCGGCCCGCTGCTTGAACCGATCGAGGGCCACGTCGATCAGCTGATTCTCGACCTTCCGCCGGGTTTCAGTCGAAACCGCAAGCGCCATTGATTTGACTGCGAGTCGCGTCTGCAACTCGCCCACCAGCGCGCTCAGGCGATCCGTGTCGCGGCTCTCGAGTTGGAGGTCCTGGCGCGCACGCCAGTGCAGCAACTTACCCTTCTGGTGAACCGGAAAGGTCTGGTAGCCGCCACTCCGAATCTCGACTCCGTCCACGCCGCGTGCCCGCTCGACCGCCCACTGCATCGAGGTGTTGATCTGCTGTGCGAGCCGGGCCGGATCCCGGTTTTCCGATTCCACCGCAAGCGTCACCCGCATCAGGTCGTTCGGGACCTCTCGCTCCGCGGCGGCCGAAAGCTGGATCTCGGGACGCGGGTCGCTGGTCGCGGGGTCGGCGGCAAGCACGCTCGAAGCAGCACCCGCGAGGCCCGCTACGAACAGCCACGCAAGGGCGGGACGCTTCGGGCGCACGCTCACGAGGCGCACACGCTGCGATGTCTGCGCCAGGCGTCGATGAGCCAGGATCTGATATGCGCCTCCGTCTCTCCGGGATCGCGTCCGCGGCCACCGTACACGAAGTAGAGGGTCATGGGTTGCTTCCCCCAAACAAGTTGCGACATCGAAGACCGGAGCTGCGCCCAGTACGGATTCGAGACAGGCTCGCCGTCGTAGACCAGCAGGTAGGCCGCGACCGGCTTGGACTGCGTCACCAGCAGCTTTTCGTACTCGACCGTCTGAATCGGCAGCCTGCGGTCGCCGGTCTCGAGCCACTCCCACCTCGTCCCCTTCGCAACGACACCCTTGAGCAGGCGCTGTTCCGGGCGGTGGTAGAGCCGCTTCGGGTCCCAGGATCGCAGCACCAGGTAGTCGAGGCCCGTCGTGCGTCCGTCCCGAGTCACCGATCCCTCGGCGAACTCGCTCATGTGCATTACGGAGCGCAGGAACTCGGCCCGCGCCGGGCTCGGCTCGGGTGCATCGAATCCGGCGAGCAGGGTCTTGGGGTCGGCGCAGGTCTCGCTGGCGAGCCCGATCACCGAGTGCGCGATCACGGGGACCGACGCGAGCGCGAGCAGCAGACCCACGGGGCGCACATAGCGAAACGAGACCGGGATCACGCGGTCCCCCGGTCCCGCACGGGAAAGCGGGCGACCACGACCATGGCCGCGAACGCGAGTACGAACGAGAGCAACCCCGAGATCTCGTGCACGGGCGTGGTCAGAATCTCCATGTCACTCCACTCTGCCAGCAGGATCAGGGCCGCTACGCGCAGGATGTTGCTCGCGACCGACAGGATGGGCGCCAGCACCAGCAGGGCAACCCGGCGGCCAACGGAGGGTTCCCGATGACACAGGATCAGGGCGACGGTGACGATGCCGAACAACGCCGAGAAACCACTGCACGCGTCCGACACGATGAGGGCCCCGGCGGGTACGTAGAAGACCGTGCCGTCCCGGAGCAGCGGGACTTCAGTCAGCCGGACCAGGGCCTCCGCACCCACCGAACTCAGGAAACGAAGCACGAGGTAGAGGGGTGTGGCGAACGCCGCCGGAATCGGCACGGCCAGACAGGAAAGCGCGAGAGGGAAGCGCAGTTTGAAGGTATAGGCGCTGCCGAAGAGCAAGAGGGACAGGCCCGGCAGCATCAGGATCAACGCCAGGACCGACATCAGCCGTGTTTCAATCGCGGTGTCGGCGATCAGCAGTAGCAGCGCTGGAGCGACGAAAGCAAAGCCCCAGGCCGAGGCGCGCGCTTCGCGCGGCGGATCCTGTTTGAGGCTCTCCCAGACCAGATAGCCCACGATCAGCGGGACGAGGCCCGGGCCGAGGTTCCAGACACTGTCGGTCCAGCGCCCCACGAGCCAGACCAGCGTCGGTCCGAATGCGACACACAGCGGAATCAACCAGACCCAGTGCGCGTACTGGATCGGATGGGACTCGTCCCGATCGCCGGCGGCCATCATCCGCAGCTCATCCTACTGTTTGCACTGGGAGAAAGCCGCTCGGCGAATCCGCATCGGGCGCGGGCCGGCCGAAGCAACTGCGAGACGAAAGGTCGGCACACATGCTTGCGACGCGCCCCGACCCGGGCCGGCTACTTCGGCGAGCGCAGCGGCGTCGGTTTTCCGAAGAGCCAGCCCTGGCCGAAGGGAATCCCGAGCTTCCCGAGGGTCCTGAGTTCCTCGAGGGTATCCAGACCCTCGCCGACCAAGCGCGCGCCGATCCGGTCCGCGATCGACTGAAACCCGTACAGGATCGCTCGCTTCGCCGGATCCTCGTCGATCCCGGCGACGAGCGCGCGGTCCACCTTCACGAATTCGGGCGTCAATTCCAACAGTGTCTGAAAACTCGCATACCCGGTCCCGGTGTCGTCGAGCGCGAACTCGAAGCCAAGCCGGCCGTAGTCGTCGCGCATGCCGCGGAACAGCGAGAAGTTGTGAATCGATTCCTGTTCCGAGATCTCGAACACCACGTCGCGCGGAGTCAGTCGGCAGCGGGCGAGCGTCTCGCAGATCGCGTCGGGCTGAAAGCTCGGATCGTGGAAGGAGGAGGGGCGGATGTTGAGGAAGAGCTTTGCTCCCTCGGGAAACTCGATCGCGCCCTCGAGCGCCTGCTTGCGGCACAGGCAGTCGAGGTCGAAGGTCAGGTCTTCTAGCTCGGCCAGCCGAAACAGGTTGGTCGGCGACTCGAGTCCGCTTCCCGCCGGACCCCGGGCCAGGGCCTCGTACCCAAATGCGGTCAGGCTCTCGGTATCAACGATCGGCTCGTAGACGCAGTGGACCCGCTCGTCGATCACGATCTCGAGCAGCTCCTGACGCCGCTTGCGGGCAGCCAGCCCGGCGGCGAGTTCCGCGTCCGAGCGAGCTTCCTCGATCGCGCGCCGCAACTGGGTCGAGGTCCCGAGCCGCGGGTTTCGCAGCGCGGTGCCCGAACCCAGCGCTACCGGAGATGCGCAACGCAGCCAGGGGTAGAAGAGCGGGCCACTCCTGCGCTCAAAGCCCTCCCGGATCGCGGTCAGGAGGCCGGGCACGCCGACGCGGAAGAACTCGCCGTCCCGGCGCGAACGAAATAGCAGGACCAGCAGTTCCGCGCGCCCCGACTCTCCCGCGAGCACGAGATCGCCCGGCTCGAGTACAGGCGCCGCGGCCCGCTCGACGAGCTCCGCGAGTTCCTGAAAACAGCAGAGCGCGGCCTCGCGGCCGTCACGGATTTCGATCTGCGCCAGATCGGGACTCTGGATCAGCACGAGGGCCGCCGCCCCGGCCTCCACGAAACGCAACTCGATCTCGGCCGTGGCTTCGCCCAGGCTCCGAAGCGGCCCCGGAGCCGGCTCGGCCGAAGCCGAGGGCGAGCCCTGCTCGGGCCTGGCAAGATCGCGCACGAGTTCTAGGATCGGAGTCTGGGCCGAATCGATTGAGGAGCTTCCGGCACCCGGCCCGCGGCCTCCCGGGTGCTATCTTGCGGGGCCTGACCGCGGCTCCCGCCGCGGCTCCCGCCGCGAGCCACACGACTCGAGGATCTCGTCTTGCGTGTCCCCAGTGTCCGAGAACAGCTAGAAGCTCTGCTGAAGCGTCGAATCCTGCTCTTCGATGGGGCCATCGGGACCCAGATCCAGGCCAAGGGCTTCGAGGAAGCGGACTACCGAGGCGAGCGATTTCGGGATCACCCCAAGGACGTGAAGGGCGACGGAGACCTGCTCTGTCTCACGCAGCCCGAGGCAGTCGCAGGCGTGCACCAGAGCTACCTGGAGGCGGGCGCCGACCTGATCACCACGAATACCTTCACGGCCAGCTCGATTTCCCAGGCCGACTACGGTCTCGAGGGTCTGGCGTACGAGATGACCCGGGCCGGTGCCGAACTCGCGAAGCGTGCCTGCGAGGAGTGGTCACGCAAGACCCCGGAGCGACCGCGCTTCGTGTGCGGGTCGCTGGGCCCGCTGAACCGGACCCTGTCGATTTCGCCCGACGTCAACGACCCCTCCTATCGAGCCGTGAGCTTCGACCAGGTCCGGGATTCCTACGGCGAGCAGGTGCGGGCCCTGATCGAGGGTGGCGCCGACATCCTGCTGATCGAGACGGTCTTCGACACACTCAACGCCAAGGCTGCCATCGTCGCGGCGCTCGAAGTGTTCGAGCAGAGTGGCCGTACGCTGCCGATGGTGCTTTCGCTCGCGATCTCCGACCTCTCGGGACGGGTTCTCTCGGGCCAGACGATCGACGCCTTCTGGACTTCGGTCGAACACGCGGACCCGCTCATGGTGGGCGTGAACTGCTCGCTGGGAGCCAGCGAGATGCGTCCCTTCCTGACCGATCTCGCAGAGATCGCGACCGTACCCGTGAGTTGTTACCCGAACGCCGGGCTGCCGAATGCGTTCGGCGAATTCGACGAGCTGCCCGAGACGACGGCCGGCCTGCTCGCAGAGTTCGCCGAGGCCGGTCTGGTGAATGCCGTCGGCGGTTGCTGCGGCACGACGCCCGAACACCTGCTGGCGATTCGCGAAGCGGTCGAAGGGATCGAGCCGCGTCGCGTCGGCAGCCCTTCGGAGGCCGCGGCGAACTTCAGCGGCCTGGAAAGGCTCTCGATCCGGCCCGATTCGAACTTCATCCTGATCGGCGAACGGACCAACGTGACGGGTTCGCGAAAGTTCGCCCGGCTGATCAAGGATGGGGACTACAGCAGCGCGGTCGAGGTGGCTCTCGAGCAGGTCCAGGGGGGTGCGAACCTGCTGGACGTCAACGTCGACGAGGGCATGCTCGACTCCGAGCGAGAGATGACCACCTTCCTGAACCTCCTCGCGACCGAGCCCGACGTGGCGCGGGTTCCCTTCCTGATCGACTCCTCGAAGTGGTCGGTGATCGAGGCCGGGCTGCGCTGCGTCCAGGGCAAGGGGATCGTCAACTCGATCAGCCTCAAGGAAGGACCCGAAGACTTCCTCGAAAAGGCCAAGACAATCAGGCGCTACGGTTTCGGCGTGATCGTCATGGCCTTCGACGAGGTCGGACAGGCCGAGACGGTCGAGCGCAAGCTTTCGATCTGCGAGCGTGCCTACAAGCTGTTGATCGATGAAGCCGGCTTCCACGCGAGCGACATCGTCTTCGACCCGAACATCCTCCCGGTCGCGACGGGCATCGAGGAGCACTCCCGCTTTGCGCTGAACTTCATCGAGGCGATACGTCTGATCAAGGAGCGCTGTCCGGGCACACGGGTCTCGGGTGGGGTGAGCAATCTCTCCTTCTCGTTCCGGGGAAACGACGTGATTCGAGAGGCCATGCACGCCGCCTTTCTCTATCACGCGATCGCGGCCGGAATGGACATGGGGATCGTGAACGCCGGCCAACTGGCCGTCTACGAGGAAGTCCCCAAGGACCTGCTCGAGCACGTCGAAGACGTACTCTTCGATCGCCGGCCCGACGCGACGGAGCGGTTGGTCGATTTTGCGCAGAGCGTCCGCGGACCCGGGAAGCAGCGCGAAGTGGATCTTTCGTGGCGCGAGGCCCCCGTCGAGGAGCGGCTTTCGCACGCGCTGGTCTCCGGAATCGTCGAGTGGATCGAGGCCGACACCGAAGAGGCCCGGCAGAAACTCGAGCGACCGATCCTCGTGATCGAGGGCCCCCTCATGGACGGCATGAAGATCGTGGGAGACCTGTTCGGAGCCGGGAAGATGTTTCTGCCCCAGGTCGTCAAGAGCGCCCGGGTCATGAAGCGCGCAGTCGCCTACCTGACCCCATTCCTGGAAGCCGAGAAGGAGGCCCTCGGCGAGAAACTCTCGCAGGGCCGGATCGTCGTCGCGACCGTCAAGGGGGATGTTCACGACATCGGGAAGAACATCGTTGCGGTGGTGCTTCGCTGCAACAACTACGACGTGATCGACCTCGGGGTGATGGTCCCGTGTGAGAAGATCCTGCAGACCGCGATCGACGAGAACTGTGACCTGGTCGGGATTTCGGGCCTGATCACGCCATCGTTGGAGGAGATGGTTCGCGTCGCGAGCGAAATGGAGCGCCGCAAGATCGAGTTGCCGCTTCTGATCGGCGGCGCGACGACGAGCCGCCAGCATACGGCCGTCAAGATCGCGCCGAAGTTCTCAGATACCACGATTCACGTACTCGACGCCTCTCGTGCAGTCGGCGTCGTTGCAGGGCTGCTCGACGCGGAGCAGCGGCCCCGCCTCGACCAGGAAAATCGCGCTAAGCAGGCGCAACTCAGAGCGATCCACGAATCGAGACAGGAGAAACCGCTGACTCCGCTCGCCGAAGCCCGGGCTCGCCCGTTTGCGATCGACTGGAGGGGCGACGACATCGCGGTCCCCGATTTCACGGGCGTGCGAGTGATCGATGATCTTCCGCTCTCTGAACTCGTGCCCCACATCGACTGGACCTTCTTCTTTACTGCCTGGGAGCTCAAGGGGAGCTTTCCGAAGATCCTCAAAAGTGCGAAGTACGGGGAGGCGGCACGCGACCTCTACGCGAACGGGCGCGAACTGCTCGAGCAGATCGTCGAGGCCGGGACGCTTCGCGCGCGCGGGAGCTACGGCTTCTGGCCCGCGAATGCGGATGGGGACGATCTGGTGCTGTTTGCGGACGAGGCGCGCCGAAAGGAATTGCTGCGCTTCAGCATGCTCCGGCAGCAGAGTGAGCGCGGCGTAGCGGGAGCGTACCTTTCGCTCGCGGATTTCGTCGCGCCCGAACGGACGGGCCTCGACGACTTCGTGGGTGCGTTCGCGGTCACGACCGGCATCGGCTGCGATGAACTGGTTCAGGGCTTCGAGGCCGAGCACGATGACTATCGCGCGATCATGACCAAAGCGCTGGCCGACCGCCTGGCTGAGGCCTTCGCCGAGTACCTGCACGCGCGGGCCCGCAGCGACTGGGGCTACGGCCGCGACGAGAATTTGTCGAACGAGGACCTGATCGCCGAGCGCTACCGCGGAATCCGGCCAGCCTTCGGCTACCCGGCCTGCCCCGATCACAGCGAGAAGGGAAAACTCTTCGACCTACTACGCGCACCCGAGATCGGCATCGAGTTGACCGAAAGCTACGCGATGACACCGGCGGCAAGCGTGAGCGGAATCTACCTGGCGCACCCGAAGGCCCGCTACTTCACACTGGGACGGATCGATCGCGACCAGGTACGCGACTACGCCGCGCGCAGGCGACTCGATCCTGCCGAGGTCGAACGCTGGATCGCGCCCAATCTCGGTTACGATCCCGAGGCCTGAGAAGCAGGAGGACACATGCGCGCACTCCGGATCCTGGCGATCGTACTGATCGTACTGGGCCTCGGTATCTTCGGGCTCAAGTCGTGGTTCCTGGACTCGTCCGCGGCGCCGGAGACCTCGGACTTCGAACTCGACATCGAGCGGGTCCGCCAGCTCGCGACGGCCGTGCGCAAGCCGCGGCCGACGGCCATCAACGTGGCGCGCGTTGGGGAAAGCGCACTTCCGAGCACCCTCGTCATCGCGGGCAGCGGCTTCGAGCCGCGCCGAATGATCTTTACCGCCTATCAGCTCCTGTATCCAGACGGAGAAATCATCGTCGACTCCGCCCTGGATCAGGAACTCGCGCGGGAGTTCGCCGAGGACGCACCCTTTTCGGAAGACGCGTATGCATCACTGCAGCGCGCCATGCTCCGCGCCGATGCGATCGTGATCACACACGAGCATCTGGACCACATCGGCGGAATCGCGCGCGCGGAGTCCTTCGACGACCTGGAACCGCGCCTGCTGCTCTCGCGCGATCAACTCGAGAACGCCCAGGAACTCACCCGGTCGGGCTTTCCCGAGAGAAAAGCGGCCATGATGCAGCCGCTCGACTATCAGAAGTACCACATCGTGGCGCCCGGGGTCGTGCTGATCAAGGCTCCCGGCCATACGCCGGGCTCGCAGCTCGTCTACGTGCAGCTCGAAGACGGCCGTGAATTCTTGTTTGTGGGCGATGTGGCCTGGCACATGGACAACGTGCGCGAGTTGACCGGTCGGCCGCGCCTGATCAGCGATTTCGTCCTCGGGGAAGATCGCGAGGTGGTGCTGGGACAATTGCGGACCCTGCACGACCTGATGGGCTCGGAGAAGATTCACCTGGTGGTCTCACACGACGCCGAACAACTCGACGAGTACATCGAACAGGGCCTGCTGGGCGCGGGTTTCGAGGAGCGCGAACCCCGGGCGGAGCCCGAGCCGGAAGAGGAATCCAGTCCGGAGCCCACGTGAAACACGCCGGGCAGAGCCTGGGAGCCCGCCCGTCCGAGTCCGCCCGGTGACAGCACCGGCCCCGCCCTGCCGCCCTGCCCGCGCCACGCGCGGCGGGCGTGGCGGGGCTGCACGCCAGGCACTTCTGGCCCTGGCGCTGGGATCCGCAGTCGGCCTCTCGCCGTCTCGTGGGCTGAGCGCTGAGACGCCGCCGGCAGACCGAGCCGACGCACACACCCCGGGGGCCGACGCCGGTTTGCCGGGGCTGCACCTCGCGCCCAACGTACGCGATACGGACGGCACCCCGGCCTATGTCCACTTCTCGGAGCGGGACCTCCCGCTTGTGGTCGAACTTCCGCTCCCCGCGCTTCCGGCGCGCGACAGTACCCCGGAAGAAACCCGCGAAGCGGTCGCCTCGGCATTTCGAGCCTGGGAGCGCGCACTCCAGCTGATCCAGCCCGAGTTTCGACTCGCGTTCACGGAAAGTCACGCGAATCCCGACCTGCGTGCAGTCTGGACGAAGCGGCCTCCCGCCTCCCTCCCGGCCCAGGGCAGCATCGACTACCAGGTCACACAGGAAGCGGGCCAGCCAGTGCTTCGTGTCTCGGCTGCGATCACGCTCTCGACACAACCCCTTCCCGGCGCGCGGCATCGGGTTTCCCTCGGTGAACTCCGCGCTTATGCGCTGCACGCGTTCGGCTCGGCTCTGGGACTCGCCGACTGCCGCGCGTGCGACTCGATCATGAGCGATGACTGGAGGCGCCGCCGCAAAAAGGAGGTCACGGATCTCGACCTGTTGACCTACGAGGCCCTGATCGGGCTTCCCAACGGCATCCGCCGCGATGGGCGCCGACTGCGCGCACTCGAAGGGGACACGGCAGTCGTAGGCGCCCGAGTACAGGAGCAGGGCGTACTCGCAGATCTTCCCTTCATCAACACCGGCCGCGGGGGCACGCCCTACATCGACCTCGCTGCTCCGGGCAAGCGCTCCTTTACGCTCGCACTCGATACCGGAGCAGCAGACACGATCCTGACCGACGCCTACGCGCGCGCCCTCGGCATCTCGGTTCGGGCAACCAAGCAGGATCGCTACCGGCGCTCTACGATCACGGGTCGCTCGCTCGAATTCTGGTGCATGGGTCAGCGGGTCGTCGGAGGGGGCCGGGGCCCCACCCACTTCGACTACGCGCTGCTCGGCGGCCGCTTTCTCGAGAACTTCGTGGTTGGGATCGACTTCGGGGCTCGCCGCGTTCGCTTTCTCGACCCCGGTGTACACCGGGTGGGTGACGAGGGCAGTGGGAACTCAGAGGAGCGCGTGATCGACCTGCGGATCAGCGAGGCACGACCTTACGCGGAACTCCGGGTCGGCGAAGAATCGGTCTGGGCCCTCGTCGATACAGGTGCGGACGCGACCCTGATCCTGAGCGAAGAGGCCGCACGCAAGCTCAAAATCGCGATCGACCCGGACGCGGAGCGAGTGCGAATGCGAAACGTGCTCGGGACCCAGGTCACGCTGCGACAGCGTCTGGCGCGGGCGCAACTCGGGCCGTTCGAACTGGAAAACATCGAACTTCAAATTTCGCTCGCGGACGAGTCGAGCGTGCGGGTCGAACGCTGGCTTCAAGGCGAGGCGATCATCGGCGTTCAGTTGCTCGAGAAGTTTCGGGTGCGCATCGACTACCCACGCGCAAAGCTCGGACTGAGCCCGACGCGACCAGCCCGTCCGCCCGCCGAACCGGAGCGCGACGCCGTTCCCGACGTTCCAGGCGCCTGAGACAAGACCTGTTGTCTCGAACGCGGACCGAAACTGCCCCGAAAGGGAGCGGTGCGTCTGGCTCGTGTCCCTTCGAACCGATCGACGCAAAGCTGAGAGATCCGCATCCATAAAGCGCCGAGTCGTGACTAGCATGCCTGCCCAACCGCGTGCAGCCGGTGCGGTACCTTCCCCTCAGCCGGGTGCCCAAGCTCCCGACGTCTGCACCCGGGTGGATGTTCCTGCGTGTATGATCCCGGCGGAGGGTCTGCGTGAAACACATCGCCGTTTTCTGTGCCTCGCTGGTGTTTTCAGCCTGTGGAGGAGGCCGCCTCGGCTCGGCGATTGGCCTTCCCGGGTCCAGTCAACCGATGCAGGTCACGTCGGTCGTCGAACGTTACGTCTACCTCGATGCGGGGCTCGAGACCTCCGACATCGAAATTCGACTGCTCGTACCACGCAACCAGGCCTGCAGCTCGATCCTGGTTCCGGAGGCGTCGATCAACTACGTATCCTCGGGCATCCTCGGCTCGATTCAGTCCGCCGGCCAGGTCTGCACGCCGCTCGGCGTCGCGAGCATTCAAGCCTGGCTCGACTTTCAGCAGCTCGCCCAGGCTCGTGGCCCGATCATGGACCAGTCGACGTTCCGCAGCATTTCGGAGGACCCCGAACTGATCTTCCTGCGCGGCCGCTTCCCGAGCGCGACCCTGCTCCGATTCGGTTACGGAGGCGACATGGTGGCGCTGATCCCAAATCGAGGAGATTGCGCCGAGATCGCGGGGGCCGGGGTCGCCACGCTGCAGTACAACGGACTCAGCGACCAGCCCTACTCACTGCTCGCCGGCAGGAAGACCTGCCCGATCACGGGCTTCGCAATCCCGACCGGAAGCTCCGGCTAGCGCGGGGCTCGGCGACTGTGGAGTCGCGGCCCGCGCTGCGTGTGCGGGTCTGACTGGTGGTACCCTGCGCGACATGAGTACAGTCGTACACACCGCGCAGGGTCAGGTCGAGGGCGTTCGCGAAGGCGAACTCGTGGTTTTCAAGGGGATTCCGTACGCCGAGCCCCCGATCGGCGAGCGGCGCTGGCTGCCGCCGGAGTCCACCCAGCCATGGCAGGGCGTCCGTCCCGCGAGGCAGTTCGGTCCGGCCGCACACCAGAACCCGATTCCGCTCGACATCCTGCCGGCCTTCACGGTCGGAGACTCGATGAGCGAAGACTGCCTGTCCTTGAACGTCTGGACGCCGGGTCTCGACGACGCGGCTCGCCCGGTCCTGGTCTGGATTCACGGCGGAGCCTTCGTGCTCGGATCGGGCGCACAATCCCTCTACGAGGGATCGGTACTCGCGCGACGCGGCGACGTCGTCATCGTTACGATCAACTACCGACTCGGTCCGCTCGGTTTCATGAACCTCGACGCCCTGACGGATGGACGGATTCCGGCCACCGGAAACGAAGGGCTGCTCGACCAAGTCGCGGCACTCCGCTGGGTGCGCGAGAACATCGCCGGCTTCGGAGGGAATCCCGAGAACGTCACCATCTTCGGCGAGTCCGCGGGCGGGATGAGCATCGGCTGCCTGCTGGGCCTGCCCGAGGCACGCGGACTCTTTCATAAGGCGATCCCGCAGAGCGGGGCCTGTGGCACGTCGAACTCAGCGGAGCGTGCGCTGCGCGCAGCCGAGCGCGTGCTCGCGGAACTGGGGCTCGCCAGGCGCGACACCGACGCGCTGCGTGCCGCGACTCCGGCGCAACTGCTCGAGGTGCAGGCTCGCATGGCGCTGCTGGGACAGGCCGATCCCGAACTCGGCGGGATGCCCTTCCAACCCTGCGTCGACGGCCGGGTACTGCCGCGCATTCCGATCGACTCCGTGAGGGCCGGCTCGGCGGCCGGGATTCCCGTGCTGGTCGGCTCCACCCTCGAGGAATGGAAGCTCTTCGGCGCGGCCGATCCCTCGATCTTCAGCCTCGGGGAAGAAGAGCTGGTCACCCGCCTCTCCGAAAATCTCGAGGAGACGGACGCGCGCAGGATCATCCGCTGTTACCGAGAGGCTCGAACTTCGCGCAACGACCCGGTCACGCCGACCGAACTCATGCTTGCGATCGAGACCGACCGAATCTTCCGGGTCCCGGCGCTGCAACTGGCGGAGGCTCAGCACGCGAACCGCACCCCAGCCTACAACTACCTCTACACCTGGAAGTCCCCGTCCATGGGCGGAATGCTCGGGGCGTGCCACGCGATCGAGCTCGGATTCGTCTTTGGCACCATCGACTCGGCGGGCGCGCGCGAGTTTTCGGGAGCCGGGCCTGCGGCCGACGCGCTCGAGCGCAACACCCAGGACGCCTGGCTCGCCTTCGCACGCACGGGAGATCCGAGTCACGAGACCCTGGGCAAGTGGCCCGCGTACGGGGAAGCACGCCACACCATGCTCCTGGGCGAGAGCTGCGGCGTCGAAGAGGCCCCCTTCGAGGCCGAGCGCGCGAGTTGGGACGGCGTCGAGACTGCGGGCAGGCTCTAGCCTGAACTCAGCACTCTCGGAGGGCGTATGATGCTCGCACCGCTTCAGCAGGAGGAGACATGAAGGCAGCCGTCATGCGCGCGGCCAAGCAGCCGCTCGAGGTCGAAGACATCCAGATCAGCAAGCCGGGACCCCACGAAGTGCTCCTGCGCACCGAGGCCTGCGGCGTCTGCCACAGCGACCTGCACATGATCGACGGCGCGATTCCGGTGCCGCTCCCGACCGTACTCGGACACGAACCCGCCGGCATCGTCGAGCAGGTGGGCGATCAGGTGGGCTACGTGAAACCGGGCGACCGTGTGGTCGCGTGCCTTTCGGTCTTCTGCGGGGCTTGCGAGTTCTGCCTGAGCGGCCGTCCCAACCTCTGCGGTGGAGCTTCGACCGCGCGCGCGCCCGAGGCGCCCCCGCGTCTCTCGAAGGACGGCGAAACGATCCACCAGTTCACGCACCTCTCCGCCTTCGCGGAACAGATGCTGGTGCACGAAAACGCGGTGGTCAAGATCCAGGACGAGATCCCGCTCGACCGTGCCTGCCTGATCGGCTGCGGCGTGACGACCGGGGTCGGTGCCGCGCTCAACACCGCCCGGGTAGAGGCGGGCAGCAGCGTCTGCGTGATCGGGTGCGGGGGCGTCGGGCTCTCGGTGATCCAGGGCGCGTCGATCGCCGGGGCCGGACGCATCATTGCGGTCGACCGCGTGAGTTGGAAGCTCGATCTCGCCGCTTCGCTCGGCGCCACCGACGGCGTCGACGCCTCCGAGAGCGACCCGGTCATGGCGGTCCGGGAACTGACGGGCGGCGGCGTAGACTACGCGTTCGAAGCGATCGGACTCAAGGAAACCGGCGAGCAGGCCTTTCATATGATCAAGGCCGGTGGCATGGCGGTGATCATCGGCGTGTACGGGCTCGGCGTGAACATCGAACTGCCGGGGCTCGCGTTCCTGCAGGGAAAGCGCGTCGTCGGCTCCATGATGGGGTCGAACCGCTTCCGGATCGACATTCCCCGCTACGCCGACTTCTACCTCGACGGCCGGCTGAAGCTCGACGAGATGATCTCGGCCCGTCGCAAGCTCGGTGAGATCAACGACGCATTCGACGCCATGCGCAAGGTCGAGGTCGCCCGGAGCGTGATCACCTTCTGAGCGCTCAGGGCGCCGCGCCCGTAACCAGAAACTGCGGCAGCAGCAGCAGGAGCGTGCCGGCCTCGGCCGCGTCCCGCGCGTCCTCTAGGATTCTGTCGATCCGGGAATCCTGCATGCGGCCGCTCGCGCGCGCGTAGCTCGCCATGTTGGACAGGATCGGCAGCATCCGGCCGTGTGTGTCGGCTCCCGCGAGGACCCGAACCGTCACCTCGCAGAATCCGGCCGCGCGGAAGAGACCGTAAAGCCGGCGTCCGATCAGCGGCGTCCGGTAGGCGGGTCGCGCCGCCTCGAAGAGTTCCGCGATCGGCTCCGGGCCGAGCGGCTCGACGGTCAGCAGGCCCCAGTCGCTGTCGATCGTGTGTGCGAGGCCCCCGGAGCGGAGTCCGCGCCGGAACTCGGCCAGCGTCGCGGCCGGGTCATCCACGTACTCCAGCACGTTCTTGCACACCACCCGGTCGGCGGCGGCATCCGGCAGCGGCAGTCCGTCCCTGTCGATCCGGTGAATCGTGACACGGTCCCCCAGGCCCTGCCCGGCCAGCCGGCGCCGTGCCCGCTCGACGAAGCTGGTGTTGATGTCCACGCCGTGGACGTGTCCGTCCGGGCCCACGCGCCGCGCGAGTTCGAGCGTGAGCAGGCCGGGCCCGCATCCGTAGTCCACCACGGTCTGGCCGGGCCGGAGATCTGCCGGCTCGAGCAGGGGCGCCATCCGCGGATGCCACTCGAACATCTTCTCGTAGGCCTCGAGCCGTTCCGGCTCGACCACGAGCCAGTGGTCCCGATAGTAGGTCTCTGGATTCGACATGCCCGGGTACTCCTCCTCATCCCCGTAGGAGATTCTAGACCCGCCGGGCAGCCTCCCCGACCACGAGCACACGGCAGTCCGGATGCCGCCGCAGAAACGACGCCGGCAGGTCGCTCCCCTCGGGGCCCTCGATCACGCGCTCGAGCGCGCGCCGCTTACCGGCGCCATCCACGACCAGCACGATCCGCTCGGCCGATAGCAGGCTCGCCAACCCCAGGGTGAGCGCGTGCGTCGCGGGCGCGACCTCGCCGAGCCGGTCTAGATTCTCCGGAAGAATCTCGACCAGTCGGGTCCGCGTCTCCGGCCCGCTCCCGGGTTGATTGAAGGCGACGTGTCCGTCCGGGCCGAGCCCGAGCACGCAGACCGCGAGTCCGGCAGCTTCGACGCAGTTCTCGAGCCGCCGCGATGCCCGCGCCGGGTCCTGTACTGCGATCTCGTGCACGAAGTCGCTGAGTTCCGCAGGCAACGCCCTTCGGAGCCGTCCCGAAAACGAATTCCGCGGGGACGCGGGCGCCGGAACGAGTTCGTCCACGGGAAGAAAGAGCTTGTCCTGGAGTCCGGCAGCATTCGGGTCCAGGCCTGCGTAGTGCGGGAGCGTGGATCGCCCGACCGCGAGCGCGATCAGCCGGCGCTCGGCCGCAGAGCCCTTCTCGATCTCGGCGCAGAGCTGATCCCCGAGCAGATGGGCTGAGGGAAAGAACTGAAGGCTGGGTCCCGGCGGCATCGCGCCCCGAGACTAGCGCCCGATCCACGGCCCGGCGTAGGCTCGGCAGGAATCTACACGACAGGGGGACGGAGAATGACGAAAGACGACCTCAGCGACGTTTCCTACGAGGTCGATCGGAGCCTGGCCTGGATCACGATCGAGCGGCCCGAACGCTACAACGCCTTCACCGGACACACGGTCGATGAATTGATCTTCTGCTTCAAGGCGGCCTGGGCAGATCGCAGCGTCGGCGTGATCGCCCTGACCGGGGCCGGGGACCGCGCCTTCTGCGCGGGCGGGGACCAGAAGCAGCGCGCGGAAAGCGGAGACTACGGCCCCACGGCGAGCGGCCTCTTCGAAATCGAGAACCTGCACCGCGTGATTCGCGACGTGCCAAAGCCCGTGATCGCGGCCGTGAACGGGGTCGCGATCGGTGGCGGCCACGTGCTGCAGGTGATCTGCGACCTGACCATCGCGGCCGAGCACGCGCGCTTCGGTCAGGCGGGGCCGCGAGTCGGCTCGTTCGATGCGGGCTTCGGCAGCGCCTACCTGGCCAGGATCCTGGGCGACAAGCGCGCGCGCGAAGTCTGGTATCTGTGTCGGCAGTACGACGCAGCGACGATGGAGCGCTGGGGACTCGTGAACCGCGTGGTACCGGGCTCCGAACTTCGCGCCGAAGTCCGCCACTGGGCGGATGAGATGCTCGAGAAGAGTCCGACCGCGCTTCGCGTCCTGAAGCACTCGTTCAACGCGGACAGCGACTCGATCGGCGGGATCGGGAGCCTGGCATTCGCGAGCCTCGACCTATTTCTCGAGAGTCCCGAGGCGGCCGAGGGAGTCGAAGCTTTCAGCGAGAAGCGAAGCCCGGACTTCTCGAAGTTCCGCCGCTAGACCGGTATCGGAAGGAAGCCATGCAACCCCTCTCAGGTTCCGGACCGAATTGGATCGGCGCCTGCGGCGTCAGCCGGCTGGGGGTCGCCTTCGTCCTGAATCTGTTCGGGATCCTGCCCCGCGGGTCCCGGAGCGATCAGTCGCTAAACGCTGCGGGCGCGAGCCTCGCCGGGTACGCCGCGGTCGCCCTGGTCGCGCGCTTGCGGGGCGTCCGCCCCTATACTGCGGAGCCGTGATGAAAGAACCCCGCACCGGGAAGCGAGCCGCGACGGACGGAGCCGTGACGTCCCCGAACCCGGCACTCTCCGCGGCGCTGTTCGACCTCGACGGAACGCTCTCCGATCCCGCCGTGGGAATCACGCTCTCGATCCAGCACGCGCTGCAAGAACTCGGCCACGAGAGCCCGCCGGCCGAGTCGCTGTTTCGCTTCATCGGACCTCCGCTGCGGGAGACCTTTGCCACGCTCCTGGCACCGGGAGATCCTGCCACGATCGAGAGGGCCGTCGCGCTGTATCGCAAACGCTTCGGGGAGGTCGGCCTGTTCGAGAACCGCATCTACCCGGGAATCCGGGAACTCCTCATCGGGCTCGAAAAACTCGACTACCGAATCCTGATCGCAACCTCGAAGCCGATCGTCTACACCGAGCGGATTCTGCGGCACTTCGCGATCGCCGACCACTTCGAGGCCGTCTACGGCCCCGAACTCGACGGCCGAAACGACGACAAGGCGGAGCTGGTGCGCTTTCTGCTGCGCGAGGAACGCCTGGATCCGGACACGACCGCGCTCGTCGGAGACCGTCGCCGCGACATGGAAGCGGCGCGGCAGAACGGGCTGTTTGCGATCGGGGTTGCGTACGGCTTCGGAACCGAGGCGGAGCTCGCGTCTGCGGGGGCCGATCGCGTGGTGCGCGACCCCACAGCGCTGCTCGAGCTGCTGGAACGCGCGCGGGCGGACGCTGGCGCGCTGCGCGCGGAGTAGAGTCCCTCCGAACTCGCCTCCGCGTCAGCTCAGAGGCGATGTAAAACTTCGCGTCTTCTCCGGAGCGGCCCCGGGGTGTGCGGCCCGCGCGCGCCTGGCTTGCCACTGCCCGACGCGATCTCCGATCACCAGGACGGCCGGCAGCAGAAACAATTCGGAGATCACGGCGAGTATGACCGCGAGCGCCGAGAGAATGCCCAGATACGCCAGGCTCTGGAAGTTCGAGAAGCCGAGCAGCGAGAATCCGGCCGCCAGGATCAGGGTCGAGAAGATCGCGGCGTTTCCGCTGAATCCGAACGAGAAGCGAACCGCACGCGAAACGTCCGCGCCTTCCCTCCGGGCGTTCCGGTAGTGCAACAAGAAGTAGACTGTGTCGTCGACCGAGATCCCGATCAGGACCGTGGCGACCATCGCGGTTCCGATGTCGAGCAGGATCCCCCAGTACCCCATCAGGCCGAGTAGCACTGCGATGGGCAGCATGTTCGGAATCATGCCGAGCAGCGCCAGCCGCAGCGAACCCACCAGCAGCGCGAGCACGATCAGGATCGTGACGAAGGCGCCGCTGAAGCTGGACACCTGTGTCCGGAGCACCAGGTCGGACAGCAGCGCGTTCAGATCGGAGATGCCCGTGGTCGATACCGACCAGCCGGGGGCGGCCTCAGCAACGGCTCGCTCGAGCTTTCGACCCTCGACCAGGTTCGTGCTGGAGTCCAGGATCGGCCAGGGAACCGAGAGTCGAACCATCCGCAGGTCGATGCTCACGAGCGACTCGAGCCACTCAGGAGCCGCGGACTGGAGCAGAAACACAAGCTCCTCGATCTCCCCGCTGGAACCCGGAAGCGCCCCCGCACCCGGGTCCGAATCTCCGAGCAGGGCGTCGACCCGTCGCAACAGCGCGAGCACGGAGTCCACCCGCCGCACGTAGGGGCTCTCGAGCAACGCCCGCTCGGCGTTGGCCAGTTCTCTGAACGCGCCGGCATCGCTGAGCGAGACCCCCGGGGGCGCCTCGAGAATGATCTCGCGCGTCCTGGTATGACGCAGTTGATCCGACACGAAGGTCTCGGAACGGAAGATGTAATCCGACTCGTCCAGGATCTGAAACAGATCATTCTGCACGTGAATCCGACTCATCCCGACAACGGCCGCTGCCAGCGTCACGACCGAAAGACCGAGCAGGAGTCCTGCGCGCCGCGTGCTGAAGGCGTGGATGCCGTCCAGGATGCGGTCCCCGAGTTCGAGGTTGGGCCTGCGGCGAATGCGTGGGGGAAACAGGAGGACGAGCACCGGCAGCAGCGTGAAGGTCGCCACGAAGGCGCCCGCGATCCCGACCGCGGCCATCGCACCGAATTCGCCCAGGTGCGTGAGCGGCGCCAGCAAAAAAGATAGCAACCCGAGCGAGCTCGTGAGCGCGGTCATCAGGCTCGGAACTCCGAGTTCCCGGGCCGCTCGCTCGAGCGACGCCCGATTCGCGAGGCCGAGATCGCGGTGCTGAAAGTAGCGCGTCATCAGGTGCATCGCGTCGGTGACCCCGATCACAACGATCAGGATCGGAAGAATCGAGCTCACGACCGTGATCGGAATGCCGAGATGCCCCATCAGACCGAAGGCCAGCAGGGTCGCGGCCGCCACGCAGATCAGGGGCACGAACGCGGCGACCAGGGAGCGGAACACGCGGTAGAAGGCCACTGCGACGACCAGGAACATGAGCGGGATCAGGAGCGCCAGATCGTCCCGTGTGTTCTGGTTGCTGAGCGTCGAAGCGATCGGCTGCCCGACCGCGAAGGCCACGAGCCCCGTTTTGCGCTCGAAGTCCTCTAGAACCGAAAGGAGTTCCGTGACGAGCACGCGTCGTTCGGATTCCGAGAACGTCCGGGAAGGAAACTGCACCACGAGCCCGGCGGTGTCGGCATCCGCCGAAACGAAGGCGCCCACGAACGATGGGTCTCCGAGCACGCGCGTTGCGAGATCCCGGATCTCGGCTTCTTGCCCCGTCGCGAGGTCCCCGAGACGCCGGACGAGAAGACTGCGTCCCTCCGCGTCCAGATACGGCGCGCTCGTGAGCCCCAGAACGCGATCCACCCCATTCAGGTTCCAGAGCTCTTCCTCGAGGGCGCCGAGTTGCTCGAGTACACGCGGTTCGAACACCCGGCTACAGCGCTCGCTGCGGGCACAGCTCACGGCCACCAGGATGAGCTCGTCGCTCGCGAACTCGTCCAAAAAGCGGTCGTAGCGAACAACGGCAGGACTATCCCGGGGCAGGAAGCCCAGCAGCGAGGAAAGCTGCTCCAACCGGGCTACCCCGAGCGCGAGCCAGGCACACAGCGCGCCGGTCAGCACGAGCGTGAGCGCCGGGTGTCGGAGCGCCGCCGAGGTCGAGACCGCGATGAAGTTCGCGAGCCGGCCGATGGCGGCTTCGAGCAATCGGGGCATGCCCCTGACGCTACCGGAGAAGTCGCCGAGATCCGGAAAATTGGCCGATCTTGGCCACCCTCCGAAGCCGCTTTCGCGGCCTGCTTGCGCAGCGCGGCAGGCGGTGATAACCAGTGCGGCCAGAAGAGCTGGTGAGCCCGATGAAACGCTCCAACCCAGGCAATCCGCGCACCTCGGCCAATTTCCCCGCGGTTGGGGAGGAGAGGACCTGACGCGCGTCCGCCACGGACGAACCCGCGCCCCGGAAGGGGCCGCCGAAGGCCGCGGACGCGAAAGCGATCGCGGCCTTCGACGTTTCCGGAACCGTTTTCATGAGTACTCCGACCGAACTCGTCACACCCATCAACCCGGCGCTTCCGCGCGGCGGCATGCGCGAGATGGGGCTGCTCGCCTACCCGGTCATCCTGACCCAGATGTCGATGACCGCGATGCAGTTCGTCGACACCGCGATGGTCGGCCGGCTCGGCGCGGTCGAACTCGGCGCCGTGGGCTTTGGCGGAATCTGGCTCTGGACGCTGCTGTGTGTGTTCCTCGGCACCGCGACCGGTGTGCAGACCTTCGTGTCCCAGGAAGATGGCGCCGGAAATCCGAGCCGTTGCGCCCCCTGGGTCTGGCAGGCGCTGTATGTACTGGTCCCCGGGACCCTGCTCATGTCCGCCGTGCTCTGGTTCGCACTGGAGCCCTTCCTGGGATTGCTCGGGCCCTCGCCGGAACTCCAGGAGACGGCCGGGAGTTACCTACGTCCGCGGGTTCTCGGCGCGGTCGGGCTCTCGATGGCCATGATCCTCTCGTCGTTCTTCCGCGGCACCGGCGACACGCGGACCCCGCTCTACGCGACCCTGGTCGCGAACGGCGTCAACGTCGTGCTCGACTACGGGCTGATCTTCGGGAAGCTGGGCCTGCCCGAGTGGGGGGTCGTTGGCGCGGGCACAGCCACGGCCATCGCGGAGTGGGTGTACGCGGGCTACATGTGGATCGCGTTCAGTCGATCCCGGATCCGCCGAAAGTACTCGGGGTCACCCGTCTCGCTCGAGTTGGAAAAGGTTCGGCGCTTCGTGCGCACCGGCCTCCCGATCGGGGGCCAGTGGGTGCTCGACATGCTCGCGTTCGCGGTGTTCTCGACGCTGATCGCGCGCATGGGAAACGCCGAGATGGCAGCGAGCCAGGCCTTCGTAGTGCTGCTCTCGCTCTCGTTCATGCAGGCGATCGGAATCTCGGTGGCTTCCTCGACGCTGGTAGGTCGCTACATCGGGGCCGGCGATATCGCCGCCGCTCGGCAGAGCTTCCGATCTTCCCAGAAGTTCGCGGCACTCCTCGCTTGCCTGATCGCGATCCCGCTCCTGGCGCTACCCGAACAGCTGCTCGGAATCTTTTCCGATGACCCGGAGGTGCTTCGGCTCGGGCGGCCGCTCGTGATGCTGGGGGCCCTGTTCCAGTTACTGGACTCGTTCGGGATCGTCGCGAGCGGGGCACTGCGCGGCGCCGGTGACACGCGCTGGCCGCTGATCGTGCAGACGGCCCTGGCCTGGGGCGTGTTCCTGCCGCTGGGGTGGCTGCTTGGAATCCACCTCGGCGGCGGACCCACGGGCGCGTGGATCGGCGGTTCGATCTACGTGTCGCTGCTGGCGCTCGCGCTGGTCTGGCGCTTCCGCTCGGGGGCCTGGGAGAAGATCCGGATCTGATCGACGGAACTGCCCGGATCTGGGAGAATCGCCTCCGCGAAGAAGGAGAGGCCCTCATGTCCGACCGGGTCGTAGTCGAAGTTCACGACGGCATCGCGGATGCGAGACTCAACCGCCCCGAGAAAATGAACGCGATCGACTCCGAGATGTTCCAGGAGCTCGCGCAGGCCGCGGATGAAATCGCGCAGGATTCGGGCGTTCGAGTCGTGGTGCTCTCCGGGGAGGGACGTTGCTTCTGCGCGGGTCTCGACATGACGAGCTTCGCAGCCATGGCCGGAAAGGGCGAGGCCAACGCCGACCGTCCTTCCGGCCTGCTGGCAAGCTCCAAGGTCGAGAGCCCCGCGAACTTCGCGCAGCGCGCGGCCTGGGCGTGGCAGGAACTGCCGGTCCCCGTGATCGCGGCCGTGCACGGCGTGGCCTATGGCGGCGGGATCCAGATCGCGCTCGCCGCCGACATCCGCATCGTCGCCCCGGACGCACGGCTCTCGGTGATGGAAATCAAGTGGGGGCTCATCCCCGACATGTCGGGAACGCAGACGCTCCGCCACCTGGTCCGTCTCGACGTCGCGAAGGAACTCGTCTTCTCGGGGCGCGTCGTCTCGGGGACGGAGGCCGTCGAACTCGGACTCGCGACCCGGGTGGCAGACGACCCGAGGGCAGCGGCCCTGGAACTCGCGCGCGAGATCGCGTCGAAGTCGCCCGACGCGATCCGGGCCGGCAAGCAATTGCTCAACCAGAGTGTGCAGTCAACTCTGTCTGAAGGACTCGAGCGAGAGGCGCGGCTGCAGGCCGCCCTGATCGGATCACCCAACCAGATCGAGGCCGTGACATCGAACCTGGAGCGGCGCGAGCCGAAGTTCAGCGACCCCAAGTAGCCGCGCCACGAAGCTGACTGCCGAAGCACGCGCCGTGCCGTCCGACACTGCGCTCGCTAGGATCCGTCCTCGCGCTTCCAGTCTGGCTCGTAAGGCTCGACGATCGCGATCTTGATTCGCTGACCGGCCCGGAGCTTCGCAGTCTGGCGCAGTTCGTTCATGACCGCCGTCTCCGCGATCTCCCAGCCGTTCCCGGTACGTTCCGAGAGTTCGGCGATCGTCTCGCCCCGCTCGGCAACCGCGATCCGGAGCCGCCGCATCTCGAAGGCCGCCAGTTCCTCCTGCGTCAGAGGCCGGAAGCTCCGGGTCGTCTTGTCGAAGAGCGGCAGGTAGTAGGAGAGCAACTCCATCGGGGTCGTTCCGGTCAGGCGAAAGATGCGGCCGCGGTGCGCGATCCAGGTGATGTGCAGGCCCGCGAAGCCCTCGCGGGTTCCGCCCGAGCCGACTACACGGTAGGCGCGCAGGCCGCCGATCCGACGCATACCGAAACTTCGGACCTGGATCCGGTTCTCTGCGGTGAACGCATCGGCGGCCCGCCGCGGATCCGTATCGGATTCCTGCAGCTCCAGCGTAAAGCGGGCCGCCTCGTTCTTCGATACGCTCGCGACCACGGGTCCGGTGTTCCGGGTCGCCCAGCCCGACGGGAAACGCAGGAACAGGTCGAGGTCCGGGTGGCGAAAGCGATTCTCCTCGAGGATACCCGCAGCGGGGTCCTCTCCGAGCAGGACGCCGCCGATCCGGGCCAGATACTCCCGGCGTGTCGGCGCGATCGGCAGCGCGAGACCCTGGGCGAGCATCCGCGCGCGCGACTTCGTACTGCCGACCCGTTCCGGTGTACTCGGGTGGGTGTCAAAGAAACCGGGACGAGATCCCGGCCCCTGCTGGAGCCGGTTGGCGCGCGCGAGCGACTGCAGGAAGCGCGGCATCGCGGCGGGATCCCAGCCCGCCCGCGCAGCCAGATCCTGCCCGACACGGTCCGCCTCGCGTTCCTGGTCGCGGCTGTACGCTGCGATCATCCCGGCGCCGGCGGCGCCCCCGACCTGGGCGGCGACCAGCGCGGCATCGGACCCGCCGAAAGCCCCGGCCGCAATCATCCCGAGCACCGACACGATCCCGGTCCCGACTGCGCGCGAGTGCCGCTGGGCCGCATGCCGCGCGGCCACGTGCGCCAGTTCGTGAGCCATCACGTTCGCGAGTTCGTCCTCGGAGTTCGCGAGCACCAGCAGGCCACGGGAGATGTACACGTAACCACCCGGCAACGCGAAAGCATTCACCTCAGGCAGGTTGACGATCCGGAACTGGTAGGTAACCCCGGCCCGCGGCGAGAGCCGCGCCAGGCGTCCCCCAATCTCCTGCACGTAGGCACTGAGCGAATCCGCTGGCAGCAGCCCCAGCTCGAGCTGGATCTGCTCCGCGGCTTCCCGCCCGACCTCCCGCTCGTCCTCCTCGGACATCAGCACGACTTCGCGCCGGCCACTCACGGGATTCGTCGTGCAGCCAGCCACCAGCAGCATCGAGATCAGGAGGGATTGCAGACGGCGAGCCATGACGGACCCCAGCTTGGCAGATTCGCAGCCGGTTCGCCGAGCCCTGCTAGCATCGCTAGCTCTTCGAAGGAGAGCGGGGATTGAACGACGAGGCGACCTATGCCGAGCAGCGCCTGGAGATGGTGCACACCCAGATCGAGGCGCGAGGCATTCGCGACCCGCGCGTACTCGCTGCGGCGCGCCGCGTCGCGCGTCACCAGTTCGTCCCTGGTGCGCTGCGCGAACACGCCTACGCGGACCGTTCGCTGCGGCTCGGCGAGGGGCAGTCCATCAGCCAGCCCTACGTCGTCGCGCTGATGACCGAGTTGGTCCAGAACGGCGGGGCGCGCGCCCTCGACGTGGGCTCGGGGTCCGGCTACCAGACCGCGCTGCTGGCCGAGACGTTCGCGCAGGTCTGGTCGATCGAGATCGACCCCGAACTGCTCGAGACCGCGCGCGCGCGGCTCTGCGGACTGGGGTACGCACAGATCGAGTTCCAGCGCGGCGACGGGAGCGGAGGCTGGCCCGAAGCCGCGCCCTTCGACGCGATCGTGGTCGCGTGCGCGGCTGCGGAGGTGCCGGAGCCGCTCGTCGCGCAGCTGGCGCCGGGCGGCCGGCTGGTGATGCCGATCGGTGCGCGGCACCAGGAACTCGTCGTCGTCGAGAAGCTCCCGGACGGCAGCACTCGGCGCCGCTCCGAGGGCGCAGTCGCGTTCGTACCGATGCTGACGAAACGCGCCGGCACCGAGTGAGACCACCCGCAGCCGGAGGCCGCGGGGAGTGCTGAACGAGATCGCGACCGGCCGCGCGGTCCGTTAGGCTGCGGACTCCGTGAAACAGACCGCGATCGAAGCCCTGCTCGCTCTGACCCGGGATCCGGAGCCCGCGACCCGGAGCCGGGCCTCGCGCGAGCCCACGGTCGTGGCCGCAGTCGAGGCGCTGCAACAGGATCCCGACGGGCGACTGCGTCGTCGGGCTCGGGGCGTGATGGCCGCCTACCGGCGAACCGGCAAGATCAACCAGTCCTAGCCCACGGCGCCGAATCCCGGCCCGCCGGCCCCGGATACACCGATTCGGGTCCCGGTCCGACCGAGGCCGGGCAGCTTCCGGGAGTGGCCGGCGGCCGCCCGCCGACCCGCGCGCGTTCACGGCTCCTGGCTGGGGTAGGCTGCCGGTGCACACGGGAGGGATCCATGCAACTCGGGGTCTGTGTCGCTTCGCACATCGGAGACGTCGACTACGTGGTACGCGCCGAGGCACTGGGCTACACGCACGCGTGGCTGGCCGACAGCCAGATGCTCTGGTCGGACTGTTACGCCACGCTGGCACTCGTGGCGGACCGCACCTCGCGGATCCGGATCGGAACCGGGGTCGCCGTCTCGGGCACGCGACCGGCGCCGGTCACGGCCGCCGCGATCGCGAGCATCAACGTGCTGGCGCCCGGCCGGACCTTTCTCGGGGTCGGTGCCGGAAATACCGCGATGCGGATCATGGGCCAGCCGCCACAACGGATCGCGGCGTTCGATCGCTACCTCGAAGCGCTGCGTCCGCTGCTTCGCGGCGAGGAGTCGCTCCTCCACGAGGGCGAGAACACCATTCCGATTCGGCACGTCATGCCCGACCGGGGGTTCGTGAACTTTCGGGATCCGATCCCGCTCTACGTCTCGGGCTTCGGGCCGCGCTCGCTGGGCCTGGCCGGAACCCACGGCGACGGCGCGGTACTCGCTCTGCCGCCGCATCCGGCCGTGATGGAACACTGGTGGAGTCAGATCGAGGCCGGCGCGCGCAAGGTCGGACGAAGCCTGGATCGAGACGCCTACGCCACCACCGCGCTGAGCACGATCGCGGTTCTGGATCCCGGGGAGTCCTCGGATTCTCCACGCGTACGCCACGAGTGCGGGGCCTTCGCGATGGCGACCGTCCACTACGCCTATGACCAGTGGCGCCAGTTCGGCCAGGATCCGCCCGGATTCCTGGCCGATCTCTGGGACGACTACTGCGCGATGCTCGCAGCGATTCCGGCCAGACGCCTGCACCAGCGCATCCACGCCGGCCACAACTGCTGGGTGGTCCCCGAAGAGGAACGCTTCCTCACGCACGAGTTGCTCCAGGCGACCTGCATGATCGGAACGCCCGAACAGTTGATTGAGCGCCTGTGGGCCCTCGAGGAGGCGGGACTCGATCAAGTGATGATCCTGCCAGCTTTCGAGCCGCGCTACGAGGTGCTCGAGCGCGTCGCACGCGAGGTGCTGCCGAAGCTTCGCACTTCCTGACGGGTCGCCGACCGCGTGATTTTGCCACCCAAGGGCATTCTTCCTAAGCTACCGGGAATATTCGGGCGCGGCCGCGAGTCGCGTCCCGACGACGGAGGTAGCATGCGCAGGAGCGATCTGGTCAGAAGGGCGTTGATGGGCTTGCTCGTCGCGGGTGTGAGCGGCTCGGCGGGCACGGGATGGGCGGCGCCACACTGGGCCGAACCCGGAGACGAACTCGAAAAGTGTGCGGGCCTCGTCAAGACGGGCGAGAACGATTGCGGTGCAAAGGGGCACATCTGCAGCGGCAGGGCGGCCAAGGACAACGATCCCGAAGAGTGGGTCTTCATGCCGAAGGGCATCTGCGAAAAGCTCGCCAGCGGGAAGGTCGTGGGCACCATGACAGTGAAGTGAGCCCGGCAGGCCGGACACGCGTTTCCGGTGCCGGACTCGGCCTCCGAGACGAACACCTCGGCGAACTTCTCAAAGCACCCGGGACCGAGGTCGGGTGGCTCGAGGTGGTCACCGAGAACCTGTTTTCGGCACCGCCGAGGTTCATCGACGGGCTGAGCGAGCTGGCCGAACGCTACCCCCTGGTGCTTCACGGGGTCGGGCTCAATCTCGGATCCAGCGATCCCCTGGACCTGCGATACCTCGACCGGGCCGCCGCATGGGCCGAGCGTCTCGGTGCACACTGGCTGAGTGACCACCTGTGCTGGTCGGCGGTCGGGGGCCGCCATTCTCACGATCTGATTCCGCTCCCGGCCTGCCGCGAGGTGATCGATCACTGCATCCGCCGAATCGAGCAGGTCCAGAAGCACTGGGGACGAACGCTGGTGATCGAGAACGTATCGGCCTACCTCAGACCTCGAGGCGGCGACCTTCCGGAGTGGGAGTTCCTGAGCGAGATCGTCGAAGGCTCGGGCTGCGAGATCCTGCTCGACCTCAACAACCTCTGGGTGAATGCAAAGAACTTCGGCTTCGACCCGCTCGTGTACCTGGAAGCGCTTCCGCTCGACCGCGTGCGGCAGGTACACCTCGCGGGTCACGAAGTCTGGGATGGGATCCGGGTCGACACGCACAGCCGGCCGGTCTGCGCCGAAGTCTGGGACCTGTATCGGGACTTCGTTGCACTCGCCGACCCGGTCCCGACCTCGATCGAGTGGGATCGGGAAATTCCGGCACTCGAGGTACTGCTCCAAGAGGCTCGGGCGATCGACGCGATCCTGCAAGGCGCAAGCGATGCAGTTGGCTGAATTTCAGAAGAGATTTCTGGCCGGGCTCTACGCCCCGAAGCTCGCGTGGGAATCGCTCGAGCCGCTGATCGATTCCGGCGGGCGCGCGGGCCTCGAAATCTACCGGCGCAACCTGATCTTCGCCCTGGTCGGCGCACTCGAAGAGACCTACCGCGCCACGGCCGGGGTGCTAGGACGAGAGAACTTCCGCTTCCTGGGAAAACGCTACCTGCACGCACACCCCTCGACGGATGTGGACCTGACTCGGTTCGGCGCTCGCTTTCCGGATTTTCTCGCGACGTGTGCGGAAGTCGACGCGCACCCCTGGCTTCGCGACCTCGCACGACTCGAGCAGGCCTGGAGCCGGACCGCTCGCAGCGAACCCGGGGACGCGATCTCGCGGAAGCGGATCGAGCCGCTGCTTACCACGGACCCGAGCGCCTGCGTGGCCCGGCTCGAGAGGTCGGTCCGCGTCCTGCGCCTCGAATTCGACGTGCTCGCGTGCTGGCGGGAATTCGGCGAGTCCGGCCAGGTCTCGAACGCGCCGACCCGGCGCACGAACTGGATCCTCACCTGCCTGAAAGGGCGCGCGCCGCGGGCCTCCGAGTTGGAGCCGGTGCTGGGCCAGGTCCTGGTCGGCCTCGCCGCGGGAAACACGCTCGGCCAGCTCGCGAACCAGCCGCCGGTCCGGGACAATCCGGCCGTGCTGCGCGACGCGCTCGGCAGCGCGATCGACGCGGGCTGGATCGCCGGCCTCGGGCCACCCGCGAACCCCGACTCCGCCTGAGCGCGTCCGCCCCGCCGGACGCGCGGACGCCTCCGGACCTGATTCAGTCCGCGTCCGGAATCCAGCTCCCGTGGAATCCGACGGGCACGCGCTGGGGAAGCTTCACCCGCGCGATCGGGCCGCTCGCGAAGTTCGAGGCGTCCGCAATCACGAACTCGCTCCGGTTCGTGGGCGCGTCGAAGACGAAGCTCAACAGGTAGCCGTCGTCGCTATCGGCTTCCGCTCCCGGTGCCGGAACGAAGACCGGTTCCCCCGGGCTCCGGCCGGGCCCCGCAGCAGAATACTCGGACGCGCCCGTCTGGAGATCGAACTTGTAATAGCCCGCCATCGCGGGGGCCTCTCCCTCGCCCTCGCCGAAGGCCAGCGTGTAGCCGAAACGATTCTTCTGTCCCACGCGCGCAGCCGCCACGCGGGGGAATTCCATCGGGCGGTCGTCCAGGGTCTCTTCCTTCACGACGCCCGAAGCGAGGTCGAAGCTGAAGCGGTGCAGCGTGATCTGACCATCGCCGGCCTGCATCTCGCCCGCCTCGCGCCAGATCTCGCTCATGCGGCAGACGTCGTAGACGACGCGGTCGCCCTCGTCCCAGGCGTTCATGCCGTGAAAGACGTAACAGGGCTCGATCTCGAACCACACGACGTCGGCATTCGTTCCCGTGCGCGGCATGATGCCGATGCGGGCCCCGTAATCATCGCTCCACTTGAACGGCATCGTGCCCGCCATCGCGGCCTCGAGGTCGAAGACGACAGGCAGGTCCATGAACAGCGCGCGCCTCTCGGTGATCATGAAGTCGTGCATCATCGTCGGCCCCGGAACCTCGATCTCCTCGGCCTGCACCAGTTTTCCATCGGGGCTGACGCGAAGGTAGGTCAGATAGGGCGGGAACTGACCGTAGCCGAAGCTCAGCAGTTCACCCGTCACCGGGCAGATCTTGGGATGCGCCGAGAAGGCCGTCGTAAGCCGGCCCTCGAAGTCGGTACAGCCGAGCGTATTGAGTTCTCGGTCCACCAGGTAGGGAAACGAGCCCTCTTCGAGCGCCAGAATCTTTCCCGAGTGTCCGATCACGTGCGTGTTCGCGACCGACGCCGTGCGATCGATCTGGCCCGTATCCGAAACCCGTTGAAGCTCCGGGTTCTCCAGGTACGGGGTCCGCACGTAGCGGTTCCGGTAGCTCGTAGCCCGGCCGCCCGAGAGCTGCACGCCGTGCAGCATGCCCTGGCCCAGGAACCAGTGCTCCGAAAATCCGCTCGGCGGGTTGGCCCCGTTTCGGACGTAGAGGCCCTCGAGTTCCGGCGGGATCGCCCCCTCGACCTCGAGATCGTGCGCCGTGATCTCGTCTTTGACCGGGGCAAAATTCCCCTGCAGATGAAAGGGCTTCTCAACGGCCATGGGATCCTCCTCGGGCAACGGCCGTCGACTCTAGCACGTCGAGAACCGCTCTCTACTGCGGTCCGTGTACGGATCCGGCGCTTCTTCGGGGGCGGCGCCGCCGTGGCGAATTCCATCCGACGCGAGCGTGCGGATCAGTCCGGCGATGCCGCGGGGGTCGGTGGCCGCTCGCGGCGCAGCACACGCCGCGTCACCAACGCCGTAGCGATCCAGAGCAGATGTCCGAGGTTTTCCATCATCTCCTCGGCCCCGAGACGGATGCTCTGCTCGTAGGGCAGGATTCTGAGCGCGCGACGGTCCAGCAACTGCGAAAGCAGGTAGGTAAACAGTGCTCCGTAGACGAGGCTGCGCGTACCCGGGCGCAGAAACGGCGCGACGAGGCGATACCGCCAGCGCCAGATCCAGATCGCGGCCAGGACGAGCGCCACATAGGTCGGCGGGTTGTAATCGTAGAGGTGGATCTCGCGCATCAGGAATACTGCGGAGAGGCCGGTCAGCACCTGCTGCAACGGATCTCGGGTCTCGAACGCCGTCCACGCGAAGAGCAGCAGCGCGATCGGCGTAAGCACCAGCGCAATCAGCTCGTGCAGTCCCTTCGACTGCACCCAATCCCACCCGAGGTAGTAGGCGAGATATACGAACAGGATCAGGAGCGGCCCGAGCAACAAACTCCACAGTTCGCCGAGACGGGGGATGATCGCGGCACGAACTGTGCCCGTCCGAGGTGCACCGGGGGCCGCCGCGCTCACTGGATCGGGCCTTCCTCTACGCGCTCCGCATCGCGGCCGCGATTCGAGCGCTCGCCGGCCCCCGTGTACTCGTAGATCAGGGCCCGGCTTGCACGCTGGAAGAGGGCCGACTCGCTCACCAGGAACAACTTACCGCCTGGCCCCAGCGTGATTCCCTCGTACTGCACGGCACCTCGCCGGAGCACGCCCGGGAGCCTCAGCACCCGCACGACCTCGCCCTCGGTCGAGACGTCCACGAGTACCGAACTCAGGTGGCTCAACACCAGCAGGCGTCCGCTGCGCGGATCGTAGGCACAGCCGGAGAGATCCTCGGCGATCCCCGAGAAGACTTCTTCGGCATCGAAGGGCTCCTGGACGCGCAGGCTCCCGTCCGCAACGCTCGCATTGGCGCCGTCCGCGGGCCGGTCGAAGCGGTAGATGCGGCGCGGCGAACTCTCCTGAACCGCGTAGAAGGTTCCGCCGCCCGCATTCCCGGCCGCGTCGTAGCAGAGCCCTTCCAGACCCCGGTTGCGCTTCGCGCGCGTCGGCAGCACCAGTTCCTGAACCTCGGGATCGTTCGGGTCGACGCTGAGTTCCGTATCCGCGTCTGCGGCCGGGATCGTAACGATGACGACGCGGTTCTGTTCGTGAGCCAGCGCGAGCTTCGAGTTCCCGAGTACCGCCACCGCTTCGAAGTCCCGGCTGGGCCCGCCGACGAGCCGAAACTTCCGAAGCTGCGACCTGAGATCCGAGCTGTACTCGTAGAGGTTCCCGGCCCCGTTCTCGACCAGGAAATGCGTCCCGGACTCCGGGCTGTAACTGATCCCGGAGAGATCGTTCGGGATCTCGGCCAGCGCAAACGCAGAACCTGCTCTCCGGTAGTCATCCAGCAGCGAAGGGCCGCCCCGCGGAGCCGGACCAAGCGCACACGCGCTGAGCCACGCGGCCGCGCCGATCGCCACCCCGCGCAAGAGCCTCATCGGCTTCCCAGAATAGCGGCTCCCCTGTCGTTCGCTTCGTCAGGCAGCGTCTCCGAGCTTTTCGGAAAAGAAGCGCTCGAGCTGGTTCCAGGCATCCACTGCAGCTTCCGCGTGGTAGGAGGCACGCTCGTCACAGAAGAACCCGTGATCGGCGCCCGGGTAGGCGCGCAGCCGATAGTCGACCCCGAGCACACGCAGACGCTCGTCGATCTCCCGGACCTCGACCATCGGAATGAACGGATCCTGCTCGCCGAAGAAGAGCAGGAGCGGGACCTGGATCCGGTCCGCGAGTTCGAGATGGCCCGCGATGCCGCCCCCGTAAAACGGCGCGGCCGCCGCGATCTCGTTCGGAAGAGCGCACGCCGTCAAGAACGCGAGCCGCCCCCCCATACAGAAGCCGGTGACACCGAGTTTCTCGCCATTCACGTTCGGGCGGCTGCGCAGGAACGCGAGGGCCGCCCGCATGTCCTCGGTGAACTTCCCGTCATCGAGCTTTTGCATCAGGGCGATCGCCCGGTCGATCTGGTCGTACGACACGCGGTTGTCGGGAAGCTCCCGGTAGTAGAAGTCGGGGGCCAGCGCCACGTAGCCCACGCCCGCGAGTCGCGCAGCGACCTGCTCGATGTGAGGGAGCAGGCCAAAGGCCTCCATGATCACGACCACGGCCGGGAAGGGGCCGTCGCCCTCGGGTTCGATCAGGACTGCGGGCATGGGGCCGTCGCCCGCTCCAATCTCGACCGCACGCTTTCGAACCCCCATGCGCATTTCCTCCTCCACTTCCGCCGGGCGGGCGGCTCATCCTACCGCGTCCGACCGACCGGGCTACGCTCTCGAAATGGACGTCGCTGTGGTCGGTGCGGGGCCCGCGGGCTCGTTCGCGGCGGAGCGGCTCGCGCGAGCCGGAAACGCGGTCACGCTCTACGATCCGTCGCACCCGCGCGAGAAGCCCTGCGGGGGCGGGGTCACGCCCGGCGTGTTTCGGCGCTACCCCGATTTGCGCGGACTCCGGGCTCGCAGCCGAGCCGCACACGCCGTTCGCCTGCGCGGTCCCGGCGCCGAGGGCCTGCGCGTCGAACTCCCTCAGCCGATCGAGGTCTTCTCGCGCGCCACATTCGACGCAGCCCTGCTCGAGCGCGCCCTGCGGGCCGGGGCGGAACTGGTCGCGGCCCGGGTTCGCTCGGTCCGGGTCGACGGCGATTCGGCCCAGCTGGAACTCGACGCTGCGACGACCCGCCACGACTTCGTGATCGGGGCCGACGGAGCCTCGAGCGTGGTCCGCCGCTCGCTGCTCGGCGAACGGCCGGGGCTGGCCCGGGGGATGGCGACCGCGGGATTCTTCGTCGAGGGGCTTCCGGAAGCCGAGCTCTACGTAGAGTTCGTCCGGGACTGGCCGGGCTATCTCTGGGTATTTCCGCGGCCGGACCACGCCTCGGCCGGAATCTGCGCGCCGATCGGAATCGAGAACGGTGTGCGCTTGCGGGCGCGCGTGCTGGCAATGCTGGAAGCCCGCTACCCGGGCTGTCTGTCGCTGCCGCGCCGCCCCTACGCTGCGAGCATCCCCTGTCCCGGACGCAGAAACCGGGTGGCCGGACCGCGCTTCGCGCTCGTGGGCGATGCCGCCAATGCGGTCGACACGATTACAGGAGAGGGCATTCAACATGCGATCGACGGGGCCGCACTGCTGGCTGAAACGCTCACCAGCTCGGGCCCGCTCGAAGCCCCCTCGATTTACGCCAGACGCTGGAACCACGGCAACGGCCGCGAGCTCCGCTGGTCGTCAAGCCTCGGGGCCCGCGCCTACCGACCCGCGACCGTCGGGCTGGCCCTGCGGCTCGCGGCGCGAAGCCGGCGCGCAAAGCGGGTCCTGGCCGACCTGCTGACGGTGCTGCAGCCCTACTCGGGCCTTCCGCGAAGACTGCTGCTCGAGGCGGTGGCCGGCTCCCGGTCCTTGTAGAGCAGTTCGGGCCGCACGATGCCCTTTTCGCGAAGGCCCGTGATCGTCTCGATGCGCCCGCTGTAGTCGATCGCCTGCTCCGCCATCCAGAGCACGGCATCGGACATGATCACGGGGTGCTCGAAGGGGTAGTCGACGTCTTCGGGCAACGTCGCCGCAAAGCCCTCGCTCCAGACGGCGAGGTCGAGCCGCAGCACGTTCACGGCCACCTTTCCGCGCAGTTCGTGCGCCAGCGACTGCGAGAGTCCCTCGAGTGCAAGCTTGGTTGCGGTGTAGTTGGGCCGGCCGAACTCGGGCGTCACCGCGGCACCCGAGGAGATGTTGATGACCTTGCCCTCTCCTTCCGGCATGCGCGGGCAGAAGTAGTACATGAAATAGAAGGGGCCGTTCAGGTTGACGTCTACACCGACACGCCAGCGCTTGGTGGAATCCTGGAGCGCTGGCAGCGGCGGGGCCACGGCCGCATTGTTGATCAACAGGTCGCAGCGCCCGAGTTCACTGTAGACCCGCTCGGCCAGCTTCGAGACCCCGTCTTCGTCTCGCACGTCGAGCGCCACCGAAATCGCCTCGCCACCTTGCTCGCGCACCAACGCGACCGTCTCGTCGATGTCTCCCGGGAGCCGCCCCCGGCTCTCGCTCGTGGAGCGGGCCACGCACACGATCCGGTAACCCCGCTCCGCGAGATCGATCGAAAGTTGCTTGCCGATGCCCCGGCTCGCGCCGGTGACGACCGCGACCGGCGTCGTCATTGGATCCCTCCTCACAGGCTGAGGCACAATGCTCTCATAACCGCGCGCGAGGAGCACCCCGTGGAGACCGCCGCAACTCTGACCCCGGGCGCCGTCCGTCGGGGCGCCGCCTGATGCCGAAGTGGCGATCCAGGGAGCGCTACAAGTCCGACGTGCTCGCCTACGTGACGCAGACCGACTGGGTGACCTTCGCGGATCTTCACAAGCGCTTCGCCCCGGACGCACGCGAACCCACGGAAATCGTGCTTCCCGGCAACCGGGTCGTCTGGCGCGGCATGCCCCAGCCCCTCTTTGACGCAGTCGTCGAACTCGTCGAGGGGGGTCAACTGGCTGCGGTCCCGGGCCACCGCTCGGCCTACAAGAAGGACGGCCGGGTCCTCGGGCTGCCCGTGGAAAAGGCGATCCCGCCCGCGGGACACGCCGAGCCCCACTGGTTTCCGGTCCTGCTTCGCCCAATCGGGGCCGCCGACGAAGCCGACTGAGTGCGCGGCCGAGCCCGGGCGGCGCTCAGGGCGAAGCCCGCCCGCGCCGGGCGTCCGAGCTGCCGACCTCGGGCCGGTGTGCGGCGAAGCGGAGCCGCACGTAGTCCGCGATCCACCTGCCCTCCGCGTCGCAGAGTTCCGGCCGCAACCGCTCGCGGACCTCGGCCAGGAGCCCGGGCCGCTCGGACGCGGGAACCGGCTGGAGAAAGCTCTCGGCGAAGGTCTCGAGCCATCCGATCACGTCGCCCGGGAGCGGAGTCGGCCGCGGGATCAGCGCGATCGAGTCCACCTCGAACCCGACCTGGATCAGCTTCGCCCGGTACGCGTCCGGTTCTGGGAAGTACCAGGGATTCAGGCCTCGCCCGTCGATTCCGCGGCCGTCCAGCACCCGAAGCAGCGCCGTCTCGATCTTGCGGATACAGCCGGCCCCGCCCATTTCTGCCACAAAACGTCCACCCGGCCTCAGCGCCCGCCAGACGCCTGCAAGCACGCGCTCCGGACGCTTCATCCAGTGCAGGACCGCGTTGCTGAAGACAGCGTCGAACTCGCCCTCGACCGCCAGGGCTTCGGCGTCACCGACGATCGCCTCGATTCCGCGCGAGCGTGCTGCCGCGACCTGCTCGGGGCTGGCATCGACGCCCAGCACGCGACAGCCGGCCCCTACGAGCCGTTGACTGAGTACGCCATCCCCACAGCCCAGGTCGAGCACCCGCTCTCCGCTGCGGGGTGCCAGGAGTTCCAGAACGGGCGCACCCAGATCGGAGACGAAGCGCGCGTTGCGCGCGTAGCGCTCCGGATCCCAGCTCTGCGTCGGCTTCATGGTCGGATCAGCATAGCCGGGGGGGCGCCTTCCGAACCATGCACGCTAGAATCCGCTTCGGACGGGCCGAATGCGCATTCTCTACATCGACATCGACTCGTTGCGCGCCGACCACCTCGGCTGCTACGGCTACCTCCGCGACACCAGTCCCAACATCGATCGCGTGGCCCGCGAAGGCGTCCGCTTCGAACGCTGCTACACCTCGGACTCGCCCTGCCTGCCGAGCCGTTCGGCACTGCTCACCGGGCGCTACGGGATTCGCAACGGCGTCGTCACGCACGGGGGCAGTCGGGCGGAACTGTTTCCCGAAGGGCCCACGCGCGGCTTCTTCTCAGACCTCACCCAGAGCAGCTGGCCGGGCCGCATGCGGCGGGCCGGGCTCAAAACGGTCACGATCTCGACCTTCGGAGAACGGCACTCGGCCTACCACTGGTACGCGGGCTTCCGGGAGGTCTACAACATCGGGAAATTCGGGATGGAACGCGCCGATGAGGTTGCGCCCGTCGCCCTCGATTGGCTCGACCGCAACGGCGCCGGAGACGACTGGTTCCTGCACTTTCACATCTGGGACCCGCACGCGCCCTACCGCTCGCCGGAGAGCTTCGGCGATCCGTTTCGGGAGGCGCCGCATCCGGCGTGGATCAGCGAGGAACTGCGCAGCCTACACTGGCGTCGCGCCGGCCCGCACTCCGCGCGAGAGACGATGGGCTTCGGGGTGTCCCGCCAGATGCGTGAGCACTTCCCCAGGCAGCCGGTCGAAATCGACTCCCAGGAAGCGGTGCGGCGCATGTTCGACGGCTACGATACGGGCATCCGTTACGCCGATCTGCACGTCGGTCGACTGCTCGGAAAACTCGACGAACTCGGAGTGCTCGACGAGACGGCAATCCTGATTTCGTCCGATCACGGCGAAACGCTCGGCGAACTCAACGTCTACTGTGATCATCATCTCGCCGACGAGTTCACGAACCGGATTCCCATGATCGTTCGCTGGCCGGAGGTCGCGGCCCGGGTCGATACGGGCTTGCACTACCAGGTCGACGTGGCGGCCAGCGTGCTCGAGCTACTGGGCACGACGGTCCCCGACGGCTGGAACGGGGAGAGCTTCGCGGGCGCGTTCCGCGACGGAACCGAGTCGGGACGCGAGTTCCTGGTGCTTTCACAGGGCGCCTGGACCTGCCAGCGCAGCGTGCGCTTCGACGACTTCATCTGCATCCGCAGCTACCACGACGGCTACCACGAGTTCCCCGAACTGATGCTCTTCGATCTCGCATCCGATCCTCACGAAGAGCGGAATCTGGCAGCCGCGCGTCCGGATCTGATCGCGCTGGCCGGCGAACGGCTCGAAGCCTGGCACGCCGAGATGATGCACGACCACCCGACCGGTACGGATCCATTCGAGACGGTGCTCGCGGAGGGCGGGCCCTGGCACGTGCGCGGCCAGCTCGGGCGTTACCTGGAGCGACTCGAAGAAACGGGCCGCAAGGACTGTGCCGCCCGGATTCGCCGGGCGCATCCGGGCGGGTAGCGCAGAGCGCCGTGGCCGACCGAGAGGAAGCGAGCGCGAACGACAGGCACCACGCAAGCGCCTCCGGATCCGCAACCTCGACAGACTACGGCCTGAGACCCATCGCCGCCGTTCTGGCGGCGTCCGCAATCGGGCTCTCCGCATCGAATTGCCTGCCGCTTCTGCTAGGCGCGATCGTGGAAGCGTTCTCGGTCCGACCCTGGGAAGCCGGACTGGTCGGATCGGTCGAACTCGGGGGGGTGGCGCTCGCGGCGCTGCTGCTGGCACCGTGGGTGCGACGCGTCTCGCGGGTCCGGCTGGCGCTCGCCGGGGCCCTCCTGGCGACGGCAGCCCAACTGCTTTCGGCACTGGCCGGAAGCTACGCGCTGCTGCTCTCGATGCGGGCGCTCGCCGGACTCGGCGAGGGCATCGCCCTGGCGGCCGGAATGGCGGCCGTCGCGGCGTCGCCCGATCCGGATCGGCTCTACGCGCGCGTGGCGCTGCTGGGCGGACTCGGCGCCGCCGCGCTGCTCGCGCTGCTGCCCCTGGCGATCGCGCCCTGGGGCTACGCCGGGGGCTACGCCGCACTCGCCGTGATCTGCCTGGCTGCGTCGCCCCTGCTCTCGTGGCTGCCCGACGCGCGGGGGGCGGCGGGACTGCGCGGAGTTCCCGGCCGCGGCGCCGGCTACCGGATCCTGTTCGGAATCGGGATCCTGGCCGTGGGACAGGGGGGTCTCTGGGCCTTCGCCGAGCGAATCGGCGCCAGCATCGCGATCGAGACCGGCACGATTGGCCGGATTCTCGGGGCGGCGGCCCTGTTCGGACTGTTTGGAGCGGCCGCTGCCGCAGCCCTCGGCACGCGCGTGGGCCGGAGTGGCCCGCTCGCGGCCGGTCTCTGTGCACTCGGAATCGGGACCCTGGGGCTGGCTCACGCGAGTTCGGCGACCGCCTACACCGGCTTTGCATTCACCTGGATGCTGGCGTTCCTGTTCACGTTGCCGTACGTGATGGGAAGCGCGGCCGCGCTCGATGCGGGGGGCCGCTGGGTGGCGGCCGCAACCGGCGCGTCGACGATCGGTACTGCGCTCGGTCCGGTGCTGGCCGGACTCGTGGCCACGCGCTTTGGCTATCCCGTGCTCGGCTGGTTCGCGCTGGGGTGCGCTGCCTTCGCGATCGCGGGCATCGTTCCGGTCGCCCGGAGCCTCGACAGGCGCTAGCGCGGGCCCGCGAAAGCCCGAGGCCTCCGCGAAACACACGCCGACGCGCGCACGGATTATAGTCTCGGCATGCCGGAATTCGTCTTCACCATGCAGGACCTGCGCAAGGTCGTGCCCCCGAACCGTGTGCTTCTCGAAGACATCACGCTCGCGTTCCTGCCCGGAGCCAAGATCGGGGTGCTCGGCCATAACGGCGCCGGCAAGAGCACACTGCTGCGGATCATGGCCGGGATCGAACGGGACTTTCAGGGAGAAGCGCGGCCCGCGGATGGGCTTCGCGTCGGCTACCTGCCGCAGGAACCCGAACTCGATCCGTCGAAGAGTGTGCTGGAGAATGTCGAGGAAGGCGTGCGCGAGATCCGAGACCTGCTCACGGGTTTCGAAGAGCTGAGCGCACGCTTCGCAGAGCCGCTCGAAGAGGACGAGATGCAAAAGCTCCTCGACGAGCAGGGAAGACTCCAGGATCGGATCGATAGCGTGAACGGATGGGAACTCGACCGCACCGTCGAGCTGGCGATGGATGCGCTGCGGGTGCCCGCAGGCGACTCGGATCCGGAGACGCTCTCGGGTGGCGAGCGCCGACGGGTGGCGCTCTGCAGGCTGGTCCTCGAACGTCCCGACATGCTGCTCCTAGACGAACCGACCAATCACCTGGACGCCGAGTCGGTCGCCTGGCTCGAGCGCTACCTGCAGGAGTACCCGGGCACCGTGGTCGCCGTAACGCATGACCGCTACTTCCTCGACAACGTCGCGGGCTGGATCCTCGAACTCGACCGGGGCCGCGGGATTCCCTTCCGGGGCAACTACTCGAGCTGGCTCGAGCAGAAGCAACGGCGCCTGAGCCTGGAGGAGAAGCGCAGCTCCGCCCGGCAGCGCACGCTGCAGCGTGAACTGGAATGGGTGCAGATGGCGCCGCGCGCGCGCCAGGCCAAGGGCAAGGCGCGCCTGCGCGACTACGAGCGGCTGCGGACCGAGGAAGAACAGCGGGCGCCGGATTCCCTCGAGATCTCGATCCCGCCCGGACCCAGGCTCGGAAACCTGGTGATGCGCTCCGATGGCCTCGCGAAGGGCTATGGGGAGCGGCTGCTCTTCCACGACCTCGCGTTCGAGTTGCCTCCCGCCGGGATCGTCGGCGTGATCGGGGCCAACGGCGCGGGCAAGACCACGCTGTTTCGGCTCGTCTGCGGCGAGGAATCCCCAGACCACGGGAAGCTCGAACTCGGAGACAGCGTGAGGGTCGCCTACCTGGACCAGGGCCGCACTTCGCTCGACGGAGAAAGGACGGTCTTCGAAGTCATCAGCGACGGCCAGGAACGGATCTCCGTGGGTGCACGCGAGATCTCGTCGCGCGCCTATGTCGCCTCGTTCGGATTCCGCGGAGCCGACCAGCAGAAGCGCCTCGCGATGTTGTCGGGAGGTGAACGAAACCGGCTCCACCTCGCGATCACGCTCAAGCGCGGCGGGAACCTGGTGCTCCTCGACGAGCCCACCAACGACCTCGACGTCGACACCCTGCGGGCACTCGAAGAGGCCCTGCTGGCTTTCTCGGGCTGCGTCGTCGTGATCTCGCACGACCGCTGGTTCCTGGACCGAATCGCGACGCACATCCTGGCCTTCGAGGGAGACAGCCACGTCGAATGGTTCGAGGGGAATTTTGCCGAGTACGAGCTCGACCTGCGGCGCCGCAAGGGCGAGGACGCAGCCCGGCCGCAGCGGATCAAGTTCCGACGTCTCGAGTTCTAGCGCACGCAGCGCGGTCCTGGGCCTACGCGAGGCTCGGGAGCGCGTGGGCGGCGGGCAGGACCTGTTCGATCAGGCGCTCCGTCTGAACTTCCAGGTCCCGGGCGTCGGTCGCGAGCGGCCGCAGTACGAACTTCGAGATCCCGGCAGCCCGGTACTCTTCGATGCGCTCCAGGACCTCAGCGGCGCCCCCCACCGCGAGATAGCGCGCGGGATCCAGCCCCGGCGAGAGCTGGCCCAGGAGCTTCGCGCTCCGCGAGACGATCTCGTCCTTCGGGTCACCGAAGCGGAAGGAGAATCCGGCGCCGTAGTGATCTGGATCGATCCTGCGCCCCGCCTCGCGGAGTGCACGCTTGATCCCAGCGACCACGGGCGCGACCTGATCGGGGCTCTGGATTCCCGCGATCCAGCCGGTGCCGATCCGGGCGGTGCGTCGAATCGCCGCGGGGCTGCTCCCGCCGATCCAGAGTGGCAGCGGCTGCTGGATCGGCCGCGGCGCGATCGAGACATCGCGGTAGCGATAGTAGCGCCCCTCGAAACTCACCCGCTCCTCGCTCCAGAGCCGCGAGAGAATCTCGAGTGCCTCGTCCGCACGCGCGCCACGACCGCGCGGGGATACGCCCGTCGCCTTCCACTCGGGCGCGAACTCGGAGCCCACACCGAACGCGGGCAACAGCCTCCCCCCGCTCAAGAAGTCGATCGTGGCACACTGACGCGCGAGCACGAGCGGGTCGCGCTGACTGATCACGACCACGCTCATCCCGAACTTGAGCCGCTCGGTGCGCCCCGCGAGCGCCGCCATCAGGCTCATCGCCTCGAGGGAGGGCTGGGGAGAAACCAGCCGGTCACTCTGCCAGATCGAGTCGACCGAACTCTGCTCCAGCCGATCGACCCAGTTCCAGAGCGCGGCCGGGTCGGATGGAAATTGCGAGATCCCCAGGCCAATTCGGACGCTCACGCTTTTCGCTCCGACCTCGGGATACGGAAGTCCTGGATCGCGAGGCGGCGCAGCCCGACCCGGAGGCGGAAACCGGGGTGAACGACCGCGCGTGAGAGGCTCAGACCAGCGAGCCCAGCACGATCTCGTCGCGACACTCGGGCTTGGCGAAGAGGAGTTGCACGTCTCCCACCCAGCGCTCCTCGAAGGCCCCCTCGCAGTAGGCGAAGTAGAACTCGAACATGCGTACGAAGCGTTGCGGATAGCCCAGGCTCCGGATCCGCTCGACGTTCGCGAGCAGTCGCTCACGCCAGCGTCGCAGCGTTCGGGCGTAGTGGGGAGTGATGTCCTCGAGGTGCGACAGGCGGAGATCGGTCCCGCTCTTCACCGCACGCATCATGCGCTCCACCGACGGCAGGCAACCGCCCGGAAAGATGTAACGCTTGATGAAGTCGACGCTGCGCACGTGAGACTCGTAGCGGCGGTCGGGCACCGTGATCGCCTGGATCAGCATGAGTCCATCGGCCTCGAGCAGACTGCTACATTTTCGAAAATAGGTATCGAAGTACTTCTCGCCCACCGCCTCGATCATCTCGATCGACACCAGGCGGTCGTAGCGGCCCGAGAGATTTCGATAGTCCTCGAGCAGCAGCGTGACCCGATCGGTGAGTCCCGCCATTCGGATTCGCTCCGAGGCGCGCTCGTGCTGCTCGCGCGAGATCGTGGTGGTGGTCACATGGACCCCGTAATGCTCGGCTGCGTGCAGAGCGAACCCACCCCAGCCGGTTCCGATCTCGAGCAGGCGCTGTCCGGGAACGAGCCGGAGTTTTCGGCAGATCCGGTCGTACTTGGAAATCGAGGCCTCTTCCAGCGTCGAATCCCGGTTCTCGAAGATCCCGCAGGAGTAGGTCAGCGTGGGGTCGAGGATCAGAGAGAAGAAGTCGTTCCCGAGATCGTAGTGTCGGGCGATATTGCGTCGGCTCCCGGCCCGCGAGTTGCGGTTCAGCCGGTGGTAGACACGCAGGAGCGGCAACGCGACGCGCTCGGCGATCCGGTCGAGACCGTGCATGATCCCGGCGTTCTTCACGACCAGCCGGACCAACGCGGAGAGGTCGTCGGCACTCCAGTAGCCGGCCATGTAGGCCTCGCCGGCGCCGAGGGTGCCGCGGAGCGCCAAGTCGCCGTAGAACCGGGCGTCGTGTACGACGAGCGTAACCCGGATCGGATCCTGCGGATCCGGGGTTCCGAACAACTGCCGCTCGGACCCCTCCTCGAGCACGATCTGTCCGTGCGAGAGCCCGCGCAGGCGGGCCAGCAGTTTCTGGCGCGCCCAGCGAGCCAGCGGCCCCGGGTTCGACCCCGAGCTGGACTGAGTGTTCCTGGCCATCCGGACGGAATCCATCGTACCAGACCTGCCGCAAAGGAAACCCCCGACTCGATTTCCGCGGGAAAGCGGACTGGCCGGGGGGCGTCCCGGGCAAGCAAGCTGCACAGGTCGGCAGATCCGGCCTATGCTCGGGGCATGAGTCGGACGCGGGTTTTTCCGCGCGAGGCGCGGTCGATCCTGACTCGAACGGGCGGATTTCTCCACGGCTTCACGCACACGCTGCAGCCCTACGTCGGCTGCGAATTCTCGTGTAGCTACTGCTACGTGCGCGAGATGCCTGTACAGAAGCTCAATCCCTACAGGCTCCCATGGTCGGACTGGATCTCTCCCAAGCGGAATGCGGTCGAGCTCCTGGAACGGGCCGCGGAGCGCGGGAAGCTCGACCGGGCCCGGATCTTCTGTTCGTCTTCGACCGATCCCTACACCCCGCTCGAACGCAGCCTCGAACTCACACGCGGTTGCCTGGCGGTCATGGGCTCGCATCCCCCGGAAGCCCTCGTGCTGCAGACGCGAAGCCCGCTCGTGACGCGTGACCGGGAACTGATCGCGCGGATCCCGAGCGTGGTCGTGAGCGTCACGATCCCGACCGACGACGAGTCCGTCCGGCGGCACTTCGAGCCCAATTCCCCGTCGCTCGCGAAGCGCATCGAAACGCTGGCCATACTGCGCGCCGCAGGTATTCGAACCCAGGCGGCCGTCTCACCGTTGCTCCCCTGCGATCCGGAACGACTCGCGGAACAGCTGGACGCCGTCGCAGACCGGGTCGTGATCGACGACTTCTTCCGCGGAGACGGCGCGGGGGGCCGTCGGAGCCGGGCCGCGATCCGGCAACTGCGCGAACTGGGCTTCGAGCGCTGGAGCCGGCCCGGCTACGCGGACGCCGCGGTTGAAATCTTCCGGTCGCGCCTCGGCCCCGGGCGCGTCGGGATCTCGGAGCAGGGCTTCAACGACACGGGCTGGCTCAGGCAGGGACCAGTTCGAGCGGAAGACGCTTCGGTCCGCGAAGGATGAAGCCCGAAGCGCGGAGGGGATCTCCGGCCTCGGTGCGCGCGAATTCGCGCGTCCGCTCGAGGAATCCGCCGAGCGCGACACGCGCCTGGAGCCGGGCGAGATTTGCACCCAGGCAGAAGTGGATCCCGAACCCGAAGGCCAGGTGCCGGTTCGGTGTACGCGACACGTCGAAGCGGTCGGGCTCGGGGAAGAGTTCCGCGTCCCGGTTCGCGGAGCCGAGCCAGAGCAGTACGCTCTCCTCCTTCTGGAGCGGGACGCCGCCCAGCTCCAGGTCGCGGACGGCGCGTCGCACCGTCGCCTGGACGGGAGAATCGAAGCGCAGCACCTCCTCGATCGCAGTCGGCAGCAAGCTCGGATCGGCCCTCAGCCGCGCGAGTTCGTCGGGATGCGCCAGGAACTGGAGCAGGGCGTTTCCGATCAGGTTCGTGGTGGTCTCGTTGCCCGCGATCAGCAGCAACTGCAGCATCGCCATCAGCTCGGTGCGTCCGAGTCCCTGGCCATCGATCTCGGCGTTCACGAGCCCCGTCAGGAGATCTTCCTTCGGGCGCTTGCGCCGCTCCTCCGCCTGGTCCCAGAAGTAGGCGTCCATCTCCGCTGCGACCTGCATCTGCACCCGCATACGCTCGGGGTCGATCGGCATCCCGCCGATGCCCTCGCCGAGGCTTTCGACGGAAAGCTCCGACCATTTCCGGAACTGCGCGCGGTCCGCAGCCGGGACCCCGATCATCTCGGCGATCACGATCACCGGGAGCGGGTGCGTGAGGGCGTCGACGATGTCGACGCTCCGCTTCTCGAGTGCCTCGTCCAGCAGCTCCCGGGCGACCTCGCGGAGCCGCGGCTCGAGCGCTCGGATCATGCGCGGCGTGAACGCCTGGTTCACCAGATTTCGGAGCCGGGTGTGGCGCGGCTGGTCCTGCCCGAGCATGCTCGCGTCCTCGGCATCCGGGAAGCCGATTTCCTGAGCGTTCGAGGGCGGAGGAAACCGCGACGACCAGTTCTCGGCTTCGCGTAGGACAGCTTCGATGTCGCGATAGCGAAAGGCCGACAGGAGCGGCAGACCTTCGTGCCGGAACACCGGATGCTCGGCCCGGCCGCGCGCGTACCAGGGGATCGGATCCCGGACGAACTCGGGATCGAGCGGGTTCAGGGAAAAGTGACCGCTCACCGGCGGAGTCTCAGTTGACGACCCGGCGAATCGAGTAGTGCCCATCGCTGAACGACTCGAAGCAGGTGCTCGCGAGCGGGTGGACGATCGGATCGCCGGTTTCGTCGGACTCGAGATGCCGCTCCGCCACGTAGGTCATGCGATCGGTCCCATCGACCAGGACGTGATACCACGGCTGGTCCCGCGGAGGCCGACTTTGCGCGACCTGGTCGTACCACTCTTCGCTGAGCCCGAAGCACGGATCGACGTCCACGACCGCACCCCGGTAGTCGAACTTCAGATGACGGATCAGCTGTCCCGGCCGAAATCTCGCAAGCCGCTCGTCCATGTCCGGATGATTGCACAATCCTTCGGGCCCGGCCTGTATGCTCGTACGCGATGACGGCTCCCACCGACACGCCCTCTTCGACGTATCTACATCGCGTTCGCTTCTACGAGACAGACGCGATGGGAATCGTTCACCACGCCAACTACCTGCTCCTGATGGAGAATGCGCGGATCGCATTCCTGGACGAACACGACCTCCCTTACCGGGAGTACGTCGAACGCGGGCTTCACTTCGCCGTCACGAAAAGCCAACTCGACTATCGACTGCCCGCGCACTTCGACGATCGGATCGAAGTCTCGGCCTGGCTGGCCTGGGTCCGGGGCGCATCGCTCCGGATCGAGTACGAGATGCGACGGGGCCCGGAACTCCTCGTCACCGGCGCGACCGAGCACGCGCTGGTCGACGTCGACGGACGCCCGGTCCGAATCCCGCGGGAGCAAAGGGAGAACCTCAAGAAGCTGGCCGCGGGACCGCTCGCTGCGAGAGTCTGAGGGACGCGCTGGCCTCGGCAGGGCATCCGGTACCCGGCGTGTACCCCTCTGCTAAGATCGGCGCCCCCCTTTTGCAAAGAGGAGAATGACGGTGGCGGGAGCGCGCGTAGAGGTCGATGCCCCACTCGTCGTCCGGGACCAGATCGAAGCCCGGGCCGCGCACCCCGATGTCCAGGACCGGCCGCTGGCGCACCAGGGAGAGCGCAGCTGGAGCTACCGGGAATTCCGGGACGAATCGGTCCGCTATTCCCACCTGATTGTGAACAGGCTCGGCCGCATCGATGCCAGCCGCCCCGCCCACGTCGCGATGATGCTCGAGAATCACCTCGAACTGCTGGGCCTCTACGGCGGAAGCGCGTTTGCAGAAGCGACGCTCTTCGGGGTCAACACCGGGCTCCGCGGGGAAACGCTCAGCGGCGTGGTGAATCAGTCCGATGCCCGGCTCCTGGTAGTCGACGAAAAGTTCCTACCCGAAATCGAACGGGTCCAGCCGGATCTCAAGAGCATCCCGGCCGAGAACATCCTCGTGCTCCCGACACAGGGAGGAGAAATCCCCGCGGGGCGAAACCTGCTGGAATGCCTCGACTCCGAGATCGGCCCCGCCGGGCGTTCGCTTCCGGCTCCGGACCGCAACCCGCAGCCGGACAGCAACCTGATGGTGATCTACACCTCCGGCACGACCGGCCTCCCGAAGGGCATCAACAATAACCACATGAAACTAATGCTGGTCGGGATCGGGGTCTCGAACACCCTCGAACTCGGGATGGAAGACGTCGGCTACACCTGCATGCCGCTCTTCCACTCGAACTCGATGTTCATCGGCTTCATGCCCGCCTTTTTCGTCGGGGCCTCGATCGCGATCCGCGAGTGGTTCAGCGCAAGCAAGTTCCTGGACGACGTGCTCCGCCACGGCGTCACGAACTGGAACTACGTCGGAGAGCCCGTCCACTACGTGCTGCAGGCGATCTCGAAGAAATACGGGGGCGACGTGGAGCGGATCCGGGCCGAGGTCACCGAGAATCCCCGCAACCACATGCGAATCGCGATCGGGAACGGCGCCGCGCCCCCCGACATCGACCGTTTCATCGAGTGGCTGGGACTCGATGACATGTACGAACTGTACGGTTCGACCGAGGCGGCGATCAGCACCTTTCGGAACCAAACCACGCCGCGCGGCAGCGTCGGAGAAATCACCGACGACCAGGTCAAGATTCTGAGTGAAGCCGGCGAGGAGTGCCCGCCCGCCGAACTGGATGCGGACGGCAAGATCAACAACTACGAAACTGCCGTCGGTGAAATCTGCCGGATCGCGCCCGAGACGGGGCTCTTTCAGGGCTACTACGCAAACGCGCAGGCAAACTCCCAGAAGTATCGCAACGGCGTCTACCACTCGGGTGACCTGGGACACGTGTTGGTGCAGGACGGGAAGCGCTACCTGTATTTCGACGGCCGCACCGATGACTGGATCCGAAAGGACGGTGAGAATTTCTCGGCTCACCAGGTGGCACGGCTGATCTCGGAGCATCCGGACATTCCGCTCGCGGCGGCCTACGGCGTGCCTTGTGCGGTCTCGGACGAACTGGTGATGGTCGCGGTCAAGGTCCTCGACGGCGCCAGACTCGACCCGCAGGAGTTCTTCGACTTCCTAGAGGCCCGGGTGGGCTCCGGCAGCATGGATCGCAAGTGGTTCCCGGACTTCGTGCGGATCGTGGATGACTTCGAGTACACCCAGACCGAGAAGGTCCTCGTGCGCAGTCTCAAGTCCGTTCACTACGATCGGCGGCGCCTGCCCGATGCCGAACTCTGGTGGCGCCGACGCGGTGACCGGAGCTTTCACGTGTTCTCGGCCGAGGACTACGAAAGCCTGCGCGGCGAGTTCGAAAATGCCGAGCGGGTGGAGTTACTAGACCGCTAGACGACCCTCTTGAATTTCCGGGGCCGTCGGCGGCACGCGCTTAGCGCGGGCGCCAGACCGCGATCCGGTCGTCGAACACCGCCCCGAGGTAGATGCGATCGCCCAACGCCGCCGCCGAGGCGACCGCCCCAACCACCTCGCCGGAGTGGTGAAGCCGTTCGCGAGCCTCGAGCGTCTTCGGATCGATCTCGAACAGCGACCAACCGGTCTCGCACGGGAGCCCACCCAGCGCGCAGGCGAAGAAGGCGGCACCATCCGTGTGGACGACGGCCAGGAGCTTTCCGTCCAGGCTCCAGGAGAGATTGTCAGGGCTTCCGCCGGTCTCGATCCACTCCGGTGATCCGCCGGGAGCGAGACCGCTCCGGGGAATCCGCGAGACCCGCCCGGCCCCGGTCTCCGCATAGAAGAGAAAGCCGTCGGGGGAGGACGCCACTCCGTTCGGGGTTCGAGCCGCACTCCCCTCCAGGTGGCGCCAGCCGGAAGCACGCGACCAGCGCATCAGGTCTCCGGTCGCCGCTCCGAGTGCAGAGCGGAGCGAGTGGTAGAGCATGCCGACTGCCCGGGCATCGGGCATGTAGTTCGAGACTACGAGCGCTCCGTCGGCTTCGATCACGACGTCGTTGCCGGTCGTGGACTCGGGCAGCAGGACGCATCCGGCCCAGTTCAGGGTGGCATCGTCGTCGCGCCCTTCGAGGTAGAACAGTTCCACCGCTTCGCGTTCGCCGTGCCCGACAGCCGCAACCCGTACCACGCCTGCCGGATCTGTCGGGAGTGCGTGGATGCCGTGCGGAGCGAAGGTCTCGAGAGCGGGGGGTACGGTGCAGCCGGCCTCGCCCAAACGCGGCAGGCGCTGCGCCGCTCCGAAGCGCGGGCTCGGCCAGAGCGTTCTCGGCGCCCCGACGGGCCGGCCCGCGGCATCGACCGGGAGCGCTGCGAGCGACCCCGGTACGGAACCGTCGACGCTCCGGAGTTGGCTCACCAGCAGGAGCCCCAGTTCCGGGACCGCCTCCACGTCTTCCGGATTCTGAAAGCCACACACCGACCCCAGTTCACCCGGCAGCGGGTCGGGCATGCAGTCGCCGCGCGGCGCGCCCGCGCAGGCGAGCGTGAGCGCGAGCAGACTCAAACCCAGCAAGCGGCCGGCCGCTCGCGCGGGCACGGGCCCGCGGGCAAAGCGACGCGAAGCGGCCCTCTCTTCTCGGACGCGGCTGCGCAGAATTCCCGGCTCTCGGGGCTCAGCCACCGGCCGAGGCGAGCCCGGGCCTGAGTTTGACGGCAATCGTCTCGACTGCGCGCGCGTACTCGGAGGCATCCCGGTAAGCGAATCCACAGATCAACTGGTCGACGCCCGCCTCGGCGAAGCCCTGCGCCCGCTCCCGCGCACGATCGGGATCGTCGAGCGGTAACCCGCTGAAGACCAGCACCCGCGGGCACTCCCGCCCCGCTTCCGCGGCCAGTTCCCGGAGCCGCGCGATTGCGGGAGCAATCTGGGACACCTCGCGCGCCATCGGCATCCAGCCATCGCCATAGCGCAGCGTGCGCTGAAGCGCGTGCGGCGGCGCACCCCCGATCAGGATCGGCGGGCGCGCCGGACGCGGCCGAAACAGGAAGCGCTGACCGTTCTCTTCGACCTCGTCGTTTTCGAAACAGCGGTGCAGGAACTCGAGCGTCTGGTCCGTGATCTCGCCGCGGCGCTTGCGCGAAACACCGAGCGCGCAGAACTCGGGTTCCATCCAGCCGAGCCCCACGCCCAGGCTCAGGCGTTCGCCCGACAACTCCTGTACGGTCGCGATCGCCTTCGCGGTCGGAAGCTTCGGACGGTAGGGCAGGATCAGGACCCCGGTCCCGAGCCGGATCCGCTGCGTCTGGCCGGCCAGAAAGGCCAGTGTCGCGAGCGGGTCGAGGTAGCGCCCGTTGGACCCCTCGGCGTCGTCGGGCGGAATCGCCAGATGGTCCGCCACCCAGACCTCGTCGAGACCCGCCGCCTCCGCGGCCTGAACACACTCGACCAGTATCCCGGGCTCGGACTGCGGCCCCATCACGCGCAGCGGAGCGCCGAACTTCATGCGGCCGAACCCGCGCAACGCGAGCCGAACTCCGCCGCGGTGGGCTTCGCGTAGTACGCCAACTCGAAGTGCTTCATCATCACCACCCGCCCGCGTCCATCCGCAAGCGATTATAGGCGATGCCAGAAAGCGGCGTGGTAGGCTCGCTCCATCTAACTGAGCCGATGCCCGAGGTGCACCACCGATGACCAGCAATCTCCACAAGCTCTCGGACCGCCTCTTCGCGGGAGAGATTTCGACCCGCGAACCAGAACACCATCCCTTCGCGATGCTCGCGGAGCTCGCGGAGGTTTCCGACTCCGTCGCCTTCTACAAGCACTTCGTGAACCTGGC
>JABSQV010000090.1 GCA_013215565.1 Myxococcales bacterium
GTCGGGGTTCGCAAGCCACCACCCCGGCGCGCGGGGACTCGGGTCTCGGCCCCCGCGGACACGCTCGGGTCCGCTACCCCGCCTTGGCCCCGCCCCTGCTAGACTCCCGGCCGCGCGAGCGCTGCGGTGACTGGGGCGGCGCGCCTGACGAAGCAAGACGAAGAAGGAGAGCGGTGGACGCACTGATTCCAGTCGATCCGGCGCGGTTCGCGGTGGGATCGGTGCTGATCATCGCCCTGATCATCTCCTTCGCCTGCTGGCGTCCGAACTGGGTCGTCGCGCACGCGCGGCTGGTGCTGACCGGCGTGCTGCTAGTTTCGCTCGGTGCGGTCGCCCTGCTCGTTCGACCCGCGCCGTTCGGGCTGCGGATCGACATAGATCCCTCCTCGGCGCCCCTGCTTCCGGTGTCGGATCCCGGGCAGGAGGTATATGCGGAGGCTTCGCTCTCCTTCGGCTCCGACGACATCTACGTGGTGGCGATGGAGACCGACGGGGTTTTTACGGAGGAGAACCTGAAGTCCCTCCGGCGTGTGACGGACGAGATCAGGCGTCTTCCCGGGGTACGCGGCGCGAAGAGCCTCGTGAACTCCCAGGTGTTTCGCTACGACGCCGAGTACGAGTGGGTCGAGATTCAGGAACTCATCGAGGACATTCCCTCGGATCCGAACGAACTCTCAAGGCTTTCCGACCGGGCTATGACCGATCCTCTGTTCCTGAAGACGATGCTCTCGCGCGATGGCAAGACCGCCGCGATCAACATCACCTTTAGCGCAATGGACGATGCGGAGTTCGTGGGGAAGGATCTCGACGGCCGCATCCGGCGGATTCTGGACAGCGAGACCACAGACGAGAATCGCTTCTTCGTTGCCGGCCGGCCGCACGTGCGGGCCCAGGCCTACCACATCATGGTCGGCGATCTGCTGCGACTGCTTCCCCTGGCGATCCTGGTTGCTGCGAGCGTGGTCTTTCTGATCACGGGTTCGCTCCGCGGCACGCTGCTGCCGCTTCTGAACTGCCTGCTCGCGACGCTCTGGACCTTCGGAGCGATGGTTCTGGTCGGCAAGGACATGAATCTGATCTCGATGGTGCTCGGTCCTACCCTGATCTGCGTCGGAAGCGTCTACGGTGTCCACGTCATGTCCCGCTACGATCTAGAAGCGGGTACGGCGCCCGATCCGCTCACCGCGGCGCTCAAGACGCTCGAGTACATGCGCGTTCCCGTGCTGATGGCGGGCTTCACCACCGTGGTCGGATTCGGCGCGCTCATGCTCGCCGACGTCCGGGCCACGAACGAACTCGGAGCCTTCTGCTCATTCGGGATCTGTTGTGTGACCCTGCTTTCGCTCACCGGGCTGCCCGCCGCGCTCGCGTGTCTGCCCCTCGAGGCGCACGTGCAGGGCCCCGACGGCGGCGTGATCTACTCCAACCGGCCGCGTATCTCGGCCTGGCTCAGCCGCCGGATCGGCGAAATGCTGGACACCTTCGGCGGGATGCTGACGCGCCGCGCGACGCGCGTTCTGGCCATCTGGGGCACGCTCACGGTGATTTCCCTGATCCTGATTCCTCGCATTATCGTCGATACCGATTTTCTCACCTTCTTCAACGAAGACTCGGAGGTCCGCACGGACTTCCGGGCCGTGAACCACCTGCTCACCGGGGCGATTCCGATCTACGTGATCTTTGAGGGGAAGGAGAGCGGCTTCTTCCGCGACCCCGAGATGCTCCGCTATCTGCGGCGGATCCAGGAGAAGCTCACGAAACAGACCGGCGTGAGCCAGGTGCTTTCGACCATCGATTTCGTGACGCGCGCGAACCGGGCGCTAGCGGGAGATGATCCCGAACAGGAGCGCATTCCGGACAGCCGGATGGCGGTGGCCGAGATCATGTTCATGCTTCCCAAAGAGGATACCCGCCGCTTCCAAGTGTCCAACCACTCGAGCGTAAACCTCGTGGTTCGTACCGGCCAGCTCGGTTCGCGTGCGATCGCTGCGCTCGAGAAGCGGATCCTGGCTGTCATCGAGAAAGAGAAGACTCCTCCGGGAATCTCCAGCATCGATGTCACCGGAAACACGATCCTGATCAACAGGAGCGCGGACGGGATCGCGGGCTCGCAGGCCACTACGGTCGGGTTGGCCGCCCTGACGATCTTTCTGCTGGTTAGCCTGGTCTTCCGCTCCGTCAAGGTCGGGCTGCTCTCGATGTCGCCTAACATCGTCCCGGTGCTGATCTTCTTTGGGACTCTTGGCGCCGGTGCGGCGCCGCTCTCGGTGCCGACCAGCTTGATCGGGAGCATCACGCTCGGGATCGCGGTCGACAACACCGTTCACTACGTCGTGTCCTATCTGCGTCAGCGGGAGGCGGGCGCGACGCCGAACGAGGCGGTCATGTACGGAATGCACATGGTCGGTCGCCCGATCTTCGTGACCTCGATCATGCTCATGATCGGCTTCTCGGTCATCACCGTCTCGGGTTTCGCGACGCTGCGTCAGTTCGGCTACCTGGCGTCCATCACCATGGGCATCTGCATGTCCACGGACCTCTCGCTGCTTCCCTCTCTGCTGGTCCGGACGCGACCGTAGGCGTCGGCAGCCAGGCCTCTCTCAAAGCGCTAGAGGTTCTGCTCGCCGGCTTCGCGGGCGCGGTCGCGGAGCGTGCGCTCGTCGTTCTCGAGGTGACGCGTCGCCAGTGCGAGGAAGAGTACGGCGAGGGCGCTGACCGGGAGCGCGAGCAGCATCGCGAGACGCAGGTCGCCGAGCGCTTCGCTGGCACGCCCGATCGAGTAGGGACCGAGCGCGAGGCCGATGAAGGTGATGATCAGGATGTAGGTCGCCGACGCGACCGCCCGCATGCGTGGGAGCACCAGGTCGTTTACGGTCGAGGCCGCGGGCCCGATCCACATGCCGGCAGCCGTCGCGACCGCGACGTTGAGCGCGTAGGCGGTCGTCGTACTCGGCGTCAGGAGCATCCAGATCGCGAAGGGGAACGGGAAGAGCGCGGTCAGCATGCCGACATACAGCCGACCGTTGGCCGAGTGCCGCCGCCAGCGGTCCGACCAGATGCCTCCCAGGGTGATGCCGCCCCAGCCCGCGATCGCGGCCGTGAGCCCCAGCACCGTGCCGGCTTCGGTCGCGCTTACCCCGTGCTCGCGTTGAAAGAAGGGGGCCGTCCAGAAGCCGAGTCCGTAGCCGATGAAGCCCAGGAACGAGAAGCCGCAGACCGAGTACAGGAACGCGCGGCTCCGAAAGATCAGGTTGAAGGTGGGAGGATCGCGGAGCGCCAGCGCCTGCGTCCAGGAGACAGCAGCGTAAAGTCCGACTCCGAGCGAGATCCACTGCGTGGGAGAACCGAGCCACTCGATCATGCAGAGCGCGGCTACGCCGATCGCGGAGGCCGAGACCAGGTTCCCGGCGACGCTGCGCCGCCCGCCTCTGCGTGCCAGGTTCCAGAGTGTGAACGGAGGGATCACCGCCATCAGTTCGCGCCCGAACTCGCGAAAGGGCCGCTCGGCGGTCTGGGGCATGACCAGGCCGTCGCTCTGGCCGCGTACCGGCTCGGGCAGTGTCGCTGCCCATGCCGCGAGCGCGAGCCCCGGCAGACCGACCGCGAGAAAGGCAGCCTGCCAGCCCCGGAATCCCAGGGGTGCCGCGACGCCGGCGTCCCAGTATGCGGCGTTCCAGCTGTCCGAGATGTAGCCGCCCAGGAAGATCCCGATCCCGGCGCCGATGTAAATGCCACTCGAGTAGATCGCGAGCACGGTCGCTCTGATCGAGGCCGGGAAGTAGTCCGAGAGCAGAGAGAAGGCGGCCGGCGTGGCGCTCGACTCTCCGATGCCGACTCCGATCCGGAAGGCTCCGAGCGAGAGAAAGCTCCTCGCGAATGCCGACCCGGCGGTCATCAGGCTCCAGAAGGCCAGGCCGATCGCGATCAGGCGCCGGCGCACCCAGACGTCGGCGAGCCTTCCGAGCGGGAGCCCGAAGATGGCGTAAAAGACTGCGAACGCGGTTCCGTAGAGGAACCCCAGTTGTGCGTCGGTCAGCCCGAGGTCGGCCTTGATCTGTTCGGCCAGAATCGAAATGATCTGCCGATCGATGAAGTTGAAGATGTAGACCAGGAGCAGCACGCCGAGCACGTAGTAAGCCTGGGCGCTACCGACGCCTGTTTCGCGGGAGGGCTCGCTGCCCGCCGTTTCGCCGGAGGGCGGGGTGCCGCTGGCTGCCGGGGTCTCGGTCATTGGCGCCCGATCATACAGGGAGGGGCGATGCGAGAGCGACGGCAGCGGGTCGAGCGTGCGCTGGAGGAGAGTCTCGAGCCGGTCCATCTCGAGATCGAGGACCAGAGCGACCGGCACGCGGGACACGCGGGCGCTCGCAGCGGCGGGAGCCACTACCGGATCACGATCGTCTCCGAGCGCTTCGGCGGTCGGTCGCGCCTCGAGCGTCACCGCATGCTCTACGATGCGCTGGGTTCGTTGATGGAAGTCGAAATTCACGCACTCGCGATCCGGGCCTTCACGCCTACGGAGTGGACGGAGCAGCGGTCATGAGGCCCCAGGCCAAGCTTGCGGCGGGGACGGGAGCGGGTCGTGCCTTCGGCCGTCTCGAGCTTTTCGTACATCACACTGGAATCCAGCGCGATCGCATGCTCTACAACACGAGCGAGTCGCAGCTGGACGCTCGATCAACTCGCCGCGCAGATCCTCGCAGCGGTCACGGCGGGTCTTCGGAACTGCTTCCCGGCTCGGGAACCACAGAAGGGACCGATCCCGCGGGCTCCGCCCCGGGGGCTGCCCGCTGCGTGCCGAACGCCGCCTGCCGCAGGCGGTCGGCTTCGCGCATCGCGATCGGGCCCAGGATCGAGAGCACGAACACGTAGACGCCTGTCACGGCCTGGAGCTTGGATCCCGGCTGGGTTGCGAGTGCGGCGAGTCCGGCGAGTACGATCGAAAACTCGCCTTTGGGAATCAGCGAGAGCCCGACCACGAGCGCCTGCTCACGCCGGTGGCCGGCGGAGCGGCCCGCCAGGAAGCCCCCCAGGGTCTTGGTGCCGATTCCGAGCAGGATCAAGAGCAGTGCCGGTGCGGCCGCA
>JABSQV010000091.1 GCA_013215565.1 Myxococcales bacterium
ACGGTGTCGGTGTCGGCGCGTGCGCCGACCGCTTTCTCATCGCGGGACTCGAGTCCCAGGAGTCGGGTGAGTGATCTCATCACGCGTATGAGACCGAAATCGGACACCCTCGACAAGGGGGCGGTCAGCTGCCACGATATCTCCGCCCGCGGGCCCCCGCGCCCGCAGGGGCCGGGAAGCTGCGACTTCGGAGGAGAGAGTTTTGTCCGATCTAGACGCCTTTCGAACCGAGACCCGGGAGTGGCTCGAGGAGAACGCGCCAGCGTTGATTCGCCAGCCGATCCGCGGAGACGAAGACACCGTCTGGGGCGGCCGGAACGCGGTCTATGACCACCCGGACCAGAAGCTCTGGCTCGAACGCATGGGAGCGAAGGGCTGGACCTGCCCGACCTGGCCGAAGGAATACGGCGGAGGCGGGCTCTCGGCCGAAGAATCCCGGGTGCTCGCCGAGGAACTCGCTCGGCTCGGCTGCCGGCCGGCGCTCTTCAGCTTCGGAATCACCATGCTGGGCCCGGTGCTGATCGAGTTCGCATCCGAGGAGCAGAAGCGCAGGTTCCTACCCCCGATCGCGCGTGGCGAGATCCGCTGGTGCCAGGGATACAGCGAGCCCGGCGCCGGCTCGGACCTGGCGGGCCTGCAGACCCGGGCCGTCCTCGACGGGGACGAGTACGTGGTCAACGGCCAGAAAGTCTGGACCTCGTACGCCGACCTCTCCGACTGGATCTTCTGCCTGGTGCGCACCGATCCCGACGCACCCAAGCACGACGGCATCAGCTTCCTGCTCTTCGACATGGCTTCCTCGGGCGTCGAGGCCGCGCCGATCCAGCTGATCAGTGGTTCGTCGCCGTTCTGTCAGACCTTCTTCCAGGACGTCCGCGTTCCGAAGGACCAGCTGATCGGAAAGGTGCGCGGCGGCTGGACGATCGCGAAGCGTCTGCTCCAGCACGAGCGCAGCATGATCTCGCAACTCGGTACCGGCGGCGGCCCGCGCGCCGAGGGGCTGCCCGAGTTGGGTCGCCGGTACCTGGGCGGCACGGAGGGCGAGCCGCTTCCCGATCCGCTGATTCGCGACCGGATCTCGCAGTTCGGGATGGATCGTCTCTGCTTCGGGGCGACCACCCGGCGCTCGGTGGACGCGGCGAAGGCGGGCCGCGGCGCGGGCGCCGAGACCTCGATGTTCAAGTATTACGGCACCGAGATGAACAAGCGCCGCACCGAGCTGGCGGTCGAGATCGCGGGCGCACAGGGCCTGGGTTGGGAGGGCGAAGGCTTCTCGGACGCCGAGGTCGGGCTGACCCGCGGCTGGTTGCGCTCGAAGGGCAACTCGATCGAGGGCGGCACCTCCGAGATCCAGCTCAACGTCATCGCGAAGCGGGTGCTCGGACTTCCGGACTAGCGGAGGCGGGGGAACAACGATGTCGCTGATTCTGAGCGAAGAGCAGGAGTTTCTGCGCGATACCGTGCGTGAGTTCGTGCAGGAGAACGCGCCGGTCACGGCGCTGCGCGCGCTTCGCGACAGCCAGGATCCCGACGGCTTCTCGCGTGAACTCTGGAAGGAGATGGCTGAGCTCGGCTGGGTCGGTGCCGCGCTGCCCGAGGACCTCGGCGGGGCCGGGCTCGGCTTCGCGGAACTCGGGATCGTGCTCGAGGAGTGCGGGCGGACGCTGGCCGCGTCGCCGTACCTGTCGACCGCAGTGCTCGGGGCGAGTGCGCTGGAGCTGGCCGGGACCGACGCCCAGAAGAAAGAACTGATCCCCGAGATCTGTTCCGGCGAGCGCGTATGGGCGCTCGCGTTTCAGGAAGGCGGCCAGTTCGCCCCGTTCGAATGCGCGACCGTCGCGGAGTCCGCCGGGGACGGCTTTCGTCTTTCGGGAGAGAAGCTCTTCGTGCTCGACGGGCACGTGGCCGACACCCTGATCGTGACGGCGCGCTCCGCGGGAGGTTCCTCCGACCGCGAGGGCATCCGTCTGTTTCTGGTGGATCCGAAGGCGGCCGGCGTTGAGATCACGAGGACCCTGATGGTCGACAGCCGGAATGCCGCACGCATCCGATTCGATGCTGTGGAGGTCGATCGCAGCGCGGCGCTCGGCCAGGTGGGTACGGGCGCGGCGACGCTCGATGCGGTGCTCGACCGGGCCGCGATCTGTCTGTCGGCTGAGATGCTGGGGTCGACCCAGGAGGTGTTCGAGCGGACGCTTCAGTACCTGAAGGACCGCCAGCAGTTTGGCAAGCCGATCGGGTCCTTCCAGGCGCTCAAGCACCGGGCGGCCAATCTGTTCTGCGAGGTGGAACTCTCGAAGTCGATCGTGCTCGACGCATTGCGCGCGCTCGATGAAGGGCGTCCCGGCCTGTCGCTGATTGCGAGTAGCTGCAAGGCGCGCTGCTCCGACACGTTCGTACTCGCCGCCAACGAGGGCGTGCAGATGTTCGGCGGTATCGGGATGACCGACGAGGAGGAGGTCGGCCTCTTTCTCAAGCGTGCCAAGGTCGCCGCGCACTGCTTCGGCGACGGCGCCTACCACCGAAACCGCTTCGCGGCGCTCTCGGGCTACTAGGGGTCCGGACAGACGCGGCCGCTCTGGGTTTCGGGGCTCAGCTCGCCCGGAGCGCGCGACCCACGATGCCCGCCAGCACCCGCACGAAGCGTTCGCCCGCGTTCTGGGTCGGGAGGCGCCCGAACCAGGGGACGCCGTGGGCGCGTGCGTGCCCGGCGACCTCGACGTCGAGTTCGTGGAGTGTCTCGATGTTCTCGGAGACGAACGCGATCGGGACGACCAGCACGGGCCGGCGCTCGCGGCCCAGTTCGCGCGCGGCGTCGAGGGTGCTGGGTCCGATCCAGCGCGCCGGTCCGATCTTGCTCTGGAATGCGAGCCGGCACTCGACCTCTCCGAGCCGCTGCGCGACCTCGGACACGGTCGCCTCGATCTGATCGCGGTAGGGATCGCCGATCCGGATCTGGCGTTCCGGAAGTCCGTGTGCGCTGAAGAGCACCACGGTCCCGTCGGGCGCGTCGGCCAGCGCGGTCTCGATCCGGGCCGCCAGATCGTCTAGGTAGCCGGTGTCGTCGTACCAGCTCTCGATCTCGAGTGGCGCCGCGAAGCCCAGGCGCGCCGCGGTCTCGCGCAGGTCGCGGAGGCTCGAACTGCTCGTGGTCAGCGAGAACTGCGGATACAGCGGGAGCGCCACGATTCGCCGCCGTGCCTGCGGACTGAGTGAGCGCAGGGCTTGTTCGGCGTACGGCGGGGTGTAACGCATCGCGACCGTGACCTCGGCCCGGATCCCGTCCCGCTCGAGCGCTTTCTGCAGCTCCTCTGCCTGCGCGCGCGTGATTTCGAGGATCGGGGATCCCCCGCCGATCTTTTGGTACTTCGCGCGCATCGCGAGCGAACGCGTGCGTGAGATCGCAAACGCGATTAGCGCGCGGAGCGGTGCGGGCAGTGGCAGGATCGCCGGGTCACGGAACATTCCGCGCAGGAAGACGCGAATCTCCTCCAGATTCGCGGCTCCGCCCATGTTGAGCAGTACGACGCCGACTTCCGGGTTGCGCGTTTCCTCGCTCACCCGCGGGCTCGCATCGCGGCCTCGACGAAGGCCCGGACCCCGTCGATCGGCGTCGTGGGCAGCACGCCGTGCCCCAGGTTCAGAACATGACCGCGCGCCTTGCTCCCGGCTTCCACGAGTTGCTCGACCGCGCGCGCGATCGTTGCGGGCGAAGCCCGGAGCGCCGCGGGGTCGAGGTTTCCCTGCAGCGAAACGCGCTGGCCGACGCGCAGCGCGGCATCGGCCAGATCGACGCGCCAGTCCACCGAGACGACGTCCGCGCCGAGTTCCGCGAGGTCTTCGAGCAGGTGCGCGGCGGCGCGTGCGAACAGGATCACGGGCGGGTGGCCGGAGGGCAGCGCCTCGATCACGCGCGCGAGCGCGCGTCCCGCGAAGCGCCGGAAGCGCGGGGAGGAAAGCACGCCCGCCCAGGTGTCGAAGATCTGCACGGCGTCGGCGCCCGCTTCGATCTGCAACTCGAGGGTGCGGGTCGTGATCTCTGCCATGCGGTCGAGCAGTGCGTCCAAGAAGCTGGGCTCGGTATACGAACTCACCACGAGCCGTTCGACGTCGCGCGAGAGCTTCGCTTCGCTGGCGTAGGCGGCGAGCGTCCAGGGCGCGCCCGCGAATCCCAGGATCGGGACCTCCGGGCCGAGTTCGGCTCGCAGTCTGCGGATCGCCTCGCAGGTGGGCTCCATCGCCGGGGCGACGTCCCCCGCGAGGCGTTCGAGATCCGAAGCGCGCTCGATCGGGTTTGCGACGCTGGGCCCCGGCGCGAAGTCGAGCGAGACTCCGAGGCCCGTGAGCGGAATCAGGATGTCCGAGAACACGATTACGGCATCCATCCCGAAACGGCGATATGGCTGCAGCGAAATTTCGACCGCGAGTTCCGGGTCGGCGCAGGCTTCCAGGAAGCTCGCACGCGCGCGAATCTCCCGGTACTCGGGCAGGTAGCGTCCGGCCTGGCGCATCAGCCAGACGGGCGGCCGGTCCACCTCTTCGCCGCGGCAGGCGCGCAGAAAGCGTTCCCGGGCAGTCAGGTCTTCCACGCAGGGCAAGATAGCCCGCGCTTCGCGCGGGTGCGCGCCCGCGTGCAGGGCCGGCCGCGGATCTGACGCGCGAGGTCACGGCTGGCGTAGCTGGCGCGCGCTCGCCCGGCCGTATGCGCCCCGCCGAAGATTCCGGCCGGCCGCCGCGTCAATCCTCCCCGAACACGAAGGCGGCCACCGCGTCGAGGAAGCCCTCGGGGTTGTCCAGCATCACGGAGTGCCCGGCCTGCGAGACGACGGCCAGGCTCCCGTTGGGCAGCGTGTCGTCGGCAATCGAGTCGGCCTCTTCTGGCGACAAAACGTCGGAGGCCGCTCCGCGCACCACCAGCGTGGGACACGGGATCTTCTTGAGGGCCTGCTTCAGTTCGCGGCTGTCGTGTTCGGCGAGCTTCTCGAAGTCCTCGCGGCTCATTCCCTCGGGGAGCTTCCGGAACGCGGGGTCGAGCTTCGGTTCGAAGCGCCCGTCGGCGCGCTCGCGCAGCCAGTGATGCGAGAGCCTCTTCAGAATTTCGGGACGCGTGGCCGGATAGTTCCGCTGGAGCAGGGCTTCAAACTCGCGCGGGGACGCGAAGTCCTGCTGGGCTTCTTCGGCCTCTAGCCGGATCCGGGTCGTACCGCGCCGATCCAGCTCCGCCCCCGAGTCCACGATCACGAAGCCGGCCATCTTCTCCGGGTTCCGGGCCGCAAAGCGGATCCCGACCCGGCCGCCCATGGAATGGCCCACGAGAACCAGACGCTTCAGGTCGAGTGCCTCGCAGACGGCCTCGACGTCGCGCGCCATCGAGACCGAGTCGTAGCGTCGCTGCGGGTCCCGGTCGGAGTCGCCGTGTCCGCGCTGATCCAGCGCGAGCGTGCGGTAGTAGGACGCGACGGCGGGTGCGAACTCGTCCCAGACGTGGGCGTCGTTGCCGAACCCGTGTAGCAGCAGCAGCGGGGTTCCCTCCTGGCTCCACTCGTACAGGCTGAGTTCCAGCCCGTCTGCAGCCGGGATTCGTCTCCGGGTCGGTCGGCTCTGGTCCACGCTCGTTTCCGCCTCCGCCTCCGCTCCGGCGGCGTCAGTCGCGGCCGCCCGGGTCCTGACCCTGGTCCCGCAGCCGCTGGCGCGCGTGGTTGCGGAGTTCCGATACGGCCGCGTGCGTCTCCTCGAGCAGGCGGTTGCGGTCATCGTACTCCATCCCGGCGACCGGGATCGGCCTGCCGATCTGGAGCACGGCCGTGCCCTTGCGGACCCGGAGCGACTCCGGCCTCCAGATCGCGAAGGTGCCCGCGGTCGCGATCGGCAGGATCGGCAGCTGGTAGCCGATCGCGGTGGCGAAAGCGCCGCGCTTGAAGCGGCGGAACTCGCCGTCGCGGGCGCGCCCGCCCTCGGCGTAGAAGATCATGGACACGCACCCGGTCTGCTCCTGCATGTGCTGCTGGATTTGCTTGACGTCTCCGGCCGTATTCTTGCGGACCACTCGAATGTTCCCCGTGATGGTGAGGGCCCGGCCGAAGACCGGCACCCGGACCAGCGCGTCCTTGACCACAAAGCGCAGCGACAGTTCGGAGATCGCGGCCAGGATCACGACCGGATCCCAGCTCGACTCGTGATTCCCGACCACGACGTAGGCAGCCGCGGGGTCGATGTGTTCTCGGCCTTCGATCTGGATCTCGGTTCCGCCGACGCGGGCGCAGAAGCGCCCGAAGCCGGTGTAGACGGCGTCGATCGCGCGTCGCGGGGCCCGGATCAGTGCGAGCAGCACCACCGTGCCGCTCGCCGCGATCAGTCCGACCGGGAGCACCAGCAGGCAGAGTGCCGCTCGGAACATGGCCGGAATCCTAGCAACCCTGGACGCCGGGTGCGGTAGGATGCTCGCGTGCCGGAGCCTTCGACGGACCGCAAGCGCAAGTTCTGGGGCTGGGGTCTCGAGGGTGTCGGCCCGGACGAGGCGCAGACCGAAAAGCTCGGGGCCGGGCTCGCGACGCGTTTCGGTCTGGATGCGCTGGAAATCACCCCGGCGCCGCGGCTCGAGGAACTCCGGTTGCGGGCTCCTCGCATCACGCCGCCTTCCCAGCTCGAAAATTGCATGACCGATGCGCCGTTCGAGCGCGCCCGGCACACTTACGGCGCCTCCTATTCCGACGTGATTCGGGCGCTTCGACGCGAGTATCCGGAACCGCCCGATCAGGTGGCGTTTCCGCGCAGCGAGGACGAGGTCGAGGCGCTGCTCGAGTGGTGCACGGCGGAGCAGATCGCCGCGATCCCGTACGGCGGCGGTTCCAGTGTGGTCGGTGGCGTCGAGTGCGCAGTGGGAGACGCCTATCGCGGCGTGGTCTCGATCGATCTCGGGCGGCTCGATCGCGTGCTCGAGATCGACCGTGCGTCCCGGACCGCCCGGATCCAGGCCGGGGTGTTCGGGCCCGCGCTCGAGGATCAGCTGCGCCCTCAGGGGCTCACGCTCCGTCACTTTCCGCAGTCCTTCGAGTTCTCGTCGCTCGGGGGCTGGATCGCGACCCGCTCGGGCGGCCATTACGCCACGCTCTATACCCACATCGACGACTTCGTCGAGTCGCTGCGCGTCGTGACCCCGAGCGGCCGGGTCGTCTCGCGACGCTTGCCGGGCTCGGGCGCCGGCCCCAGCCCCGATCGGATCTTCATCGGGTCCGAGGGTACGCTCGGCATCATCACCGAGGCCTGGATGCGGCTCCAGGATCGTCCGCGTTACCGCGCCAATGCGAGCGTGCGCTTCGCGCGCTTCGAGGACGGCGTCGAGGCGACGCGCGCGGTTTCCCAGGCGGGGCTGTTTCCGGCCAATTGTCGACTGCTCGATCCGGGCGAGGCGCGCAACTCCGGGGCGGCTTCCGAGGGCGAAGCCGTACTCGTGGTGGCGTTCGAATCGGGCGACCACCCGCTGGACGCCTGGATCGCGCGCGCGATCGAGATCTGCCGGGACTTCGGAGGGCAGGTGCCGGATGGCCAGGGTCTCACGCGTACCGATGCCGCGGCGTCACGCGAGGGGGCGGCCGGCGCGTGGCGCGACGCGTTTCTGCGCGCCCCGTACGCGCGCGATGCGGTCGCGCGCTGCGGCGCGATCAGCGAGACCTTCGAGACCGCCGTGACCTGGGACCGCTTCCCTGTGTTTCACGCCACACTCCTCGAGGCGGCGCGCGACGCGCTGCGTCGGGTGTG
>JABSQV010000092.1 GCA_013215565.1 Myxococcales bacterium
GCGTAGGGGCTGGTGGGGTCCGCCCAGAACTCCAGCATGCCCCGCGGGACGTGCTTGGAGCCCGGAATCGTTCCAAGGTCGACGCGCTCCTGCAGCTCGCGGATGTCGAGCAGCAAAAGCTCCGGGTTGCGCTCGACTTCCTTTCGGAACTGCTCGACGCTCAGGTTCTCGATCTGCTGCTTCGCCGCTTCGACGGCTTCGAAGATCGGACGAATTGCCATGGGGTCCCCACCTCTCGCCCCGTTCCCCCCGTGGGAGGGCGCCAGAGCTTTCAAATGCCGCCGGAGCTGTCGAAGGCGCTGGAGAAGAGCGCGACTCTATCACTCGGAGCGGGGCCTGAGCGGATGGATCTCGACCCGGTTCTTCGATGGGATCGTGACGATGACCCGGCGGCGCCCGGAATCGAAGCCGATTCCGGCAGGCCGCTCGAGACCCTCGATCTCGAGCTCGACTTCTCCACTGGCCAGAATCCGGTAGACCGCGCCTGCAGCCGAGCTCGACGCCAGAAACCCCTCTGCTCCGATTGAGACGAGTCCCTCGGCCTGCGCGGCGGGCAGGCGCGACGGCTCGGTCCGTGGTTTGCGGTCTTCGATCAGGAAGAGTTCGCCCTTCGTGTAGGAGAGGACGGCGAGGCCGCTGCCGCTGGGCGCGATCCCGGTCGGGTTTTGCAGGTAGCGGCGCCTGAGGTAGGGCGTCGAGCGCCCGTCCGGTCCGATTCGGAGGATGCTGCCGATCCCTCGCGCCTCGAGGTTCCCGTCGACGGGGACCAGCGCAGAGTCGGTGACGTAGATCATCGAGGCCTGCCCGAGGGTAAGGTCCCGGAGCGCGATTGCGTCCTCGATCACGAGCGCGCCGAGTGTCGACCCGGCGAGGCGGTGGAACAGGCGCACCGAGGGGGTGTCGACCACGAGCAGCGTATCGCCCTGGATTGCCAGGCCGGTCGGTGCGTGCAGCCGGGTGCCGGGGGCACGTCCGTCGATCCAGGCGAGCTCGGAAACCTCGCCGCGCCCTGAGACGCGGGAGATGAAACCGTTTCGATCTGGCGAGTTGGGATCGCCGAGATTCGCGATCAGGTAGCTGTCGCGCTTCGGGTCGTAGAATGCGGCGACCGGATGCTCGAAGCCGACCCCTTCGAGAATCAGTGGAAGCTCGGGGGCAGAGTCGCTCCGGCCCGGCGCTTCTTCGCACGCGAGGAACAGAAGCGGCAAGGCGGTGGCCAGGATCCGGCGGAGCAGGAGCCCGGAGCGGGCTCGGATCGGGCGTGGGGCGCCGATCACGCGCCCTCCCGAAGCGCTTCGCGTCCGAAGCTTCGGCAGGGCGCGCCGCTGCCGATCGCTGTCCGGGTCGTCAGGGAAGGAATCTCCAGCTTTCCCCGTTGCGGACGATTCTCCCGATCGTGGGCGAAGCAAAGTGGGTGCCGATCACGCGCACCTCGGTGTCCGCGTAGCGCTCCAGGAACTCCCGGCGCGTCTTTCGGGCCTGCCCCGGGTCGAAGTCGAAGGCGGAAGCCCAGTCGGGGTCCGAACACTGGACCGGGTGATGGATTAGGTCGCCCGTGATCACCGCCTCTTTGCCCTTCGAAGAGAGGAAAACGCTCATGTGCCCGGGAGTGTGTCCGGGGGTCGGAATCAGGCGCGCCTCGGGCGTGATTTCCAGGCCGGGCTCCACCAGATCTACGAGTCCGGCCTCGACCACGGGTCGCACTGAGTCTCCCATGATTTCACCGAACTGCCCGTCCTCTTCCTGGCTCCAGTATTCCCACTCGCTGCGGCCGATCAGGTAACGCGCGTTCGGGAAGGTCGGGACCCAGTGTCCGTCCACGAGCATCGTGTTCCAGCCGACGTGATCCACGTGAAGATGGGTACAGACCACGGTGTCGATCGACTCGCGCGGGAAGCCCGCAGCGGCCAGGTCCTGGAGGAAGGGCCCCTTGCGCATGTTCCAGTCCGGGATCGGCCGCTGTTTGTCGTTTCCCAGGCAGGTATCCACGATGATCCGCCGCCCGCCGGTTTCGACGATCAGCGCGTGGATGCTCATGATCATGTTGCCCTCGGCGTCGGCGAAGTGAGGCCTGAGCCAGTCCCGCGCTTTTACGTTTTCGGCGACGGCGTCCGGCAGCACGAAGCTGCCGATCGAGGCGGTCTCGAGTTCGATCACGCGCGAGACACGAACCCCTCCAATCTCCCAGCGATCCATCGCGCCCTCCAGTACGGCGCTCGCATCTTACACGTGCCCCGGGGCGGGTGGGCAGCTTGGTGGAGGTCGCATAGACTCGTGCGGTGAAAGGCTCCCGCCGCTTCGACCTAGGCCGCCGGAGACCCAGGTGCACCTGTCCGGCTCGCGCCTCGCGGCAACGCGGTAGAATCGAGGCCGCGCATTCGGGCTGCGAGGCGTGTGCATGGATCCGGATGAGTTCCCGACGCTGAGCGATCCCGCCCCGCTCCGGTTTCGGCACCCGCCGCCCACGTCGCGCCTGGTCGGACAGGCGCTCTGGCTGATCCTGGTCGGGTGGCTGGCTCTGATCCTGGTCGCTGCGGTCGACCCGCAAACTTCATGGGACTCGCTGCCACTGCTGCTCTGGTCGGGGTGCGCGCTCGTCGTTGTGGCAGGAGCGCGCGCGATGTTGATGCCGCGCTCGCTCCCACCGATCCGCTTCCTGGAGACCGCGATCCTGTTGCCGCGCCCCCCGTACGGGCGCCGCCCCTTGCGGGTCGGGATTGCGCAGATCTTCGACCTGCACTTCCTGGGTGGGTCCACGCGCCGCCTGGTTCTGGGTGTGCGGGGACGTTTCCCGCTGAGCTTTCGGGTCGATGATTTCGAGACGCCTGACGGGGCGGAGCGTCTTTGCAGCGAGATCCGTGAGAAGATCGGGTTGCTTGCGGACGGACCGGAACGCCTCCGAGCGCTCGAGCGGCGGGCCCGGGTCGCGCGCGTGGCCTTCACCGGCACCCCGTGGTTCACCTGGGTCCTGCTCGGGCTGCTCGTCACGGTCTATCTGCTGCAGGGTACTGCCGGCGGAAACCCGTTCTTCGAGCGCCTGATCGTCACCGGCGCCAACTCGCCGCTGCTGGTCGCCAAGGGGGAGTGGTTTCGGCTGGTCACGGCCAATCTGCTCCACTTCGGTCTCCCGCACCTGCTGCTGAACGGCGTACTGCTCCTCGGGCTCGGCTACATGCTGGAGCGACTCGCCGGCCGGGAGCGCTTCGCGACCCTGGTCATCGGATCCGGGATCGCCGGTGCCGGGAGCTCGGCGCTGCTTGGAGAAGCGCACCTTTCAGTCGGATTCTCGACCTCGGTTTTCGGTCTGGTCGGGGCGCTGGCCTACCTGAATCTGTCCCGGCGCGCCGAACTCCCTGCCGGACTCTGGATTCCGGCCGGGTGGGGAATCGGGATTGCGGTAGTGGAGGTCTTCTCGGAGTGGCTGGTGCCCGGGATCGATCACGGCGCCCACCTCGGGGGCGGGGTCGCGGGCTGGGTCGCAGCCTGGCTGATGTTCCGGGCGCGTGCGCTTTCGGCGCGCGGCCCGGTGCGGGTCTGGCGCGTGTGTGCGGCCCTCGCTGGCGCGCTGGCCGTGGTCGCGATCGGAGCCGGGCTGCGCAACGCGTACGCGCCCGACCCGGAGTCCGCGCTGCGGGTTGCGGACGCGATCCTGGGGGATCCAGCCCAGAACCCGTTCAGCGAGAACGAGGTCGCGTGGCTCGTCGCCACCAGCCCCGGCGTCTCGCGCCCGCGCCTGGAGGTGGCGCGCGACGCGATGCAGGCGGCCGCCGAGTCGCTTCCGGGCTCGTCACCGATCCGGGATACACTCGCGACCCTGCACTTCCGGCTCGGGGACTTCGATCTCGCAGTGGAAGAGCAGATTCGGGCCTACCTGCAGTCGCGCAGCCGCTTCATGGCGTCGCAGCTCGCCCGCTTCGAGGCGGCCCGACTGGCGCAGAGCGGAGCTTACCGAGCCGGCTCTGATGCCGTGATCGCTCCCGAGCTGCGCGTAGAAGTGAAGGGGCGCGAAGCGCCCGTGCTCGTACTCGAGAGCCGCTCGCCGCTTCCGGAGGGCGCCGTCGTGCACTTCGTCGCATTTTTCGAGACGCGCATCGCGGGCCACGTGCGGGTCCGCTTCGGTCCGGCTCCCGAACTCTTGATTCAGCTCGGCGGGGTGTCCCCGCTGCTCGCGCGCGAGGGGATGCAGTTCGAACTCTCGCGGTTCAAGCCGGGCGAGACCGGGCTCAAGCCGGGTCGATCCGACTGGCAGATCTTCGACTTCGCCCCCGAGGTCGCGGCGCTGCCCTGAACCGGCTGCCGGTGGACGGCCGTCCGCACCGCACCCCGGCGCCGGCCCAGGTCTGCGCGAGCCCCAGACCCTCCCGTTTTTCGACGAGCTGGAAGGAAGCTCCCGGCCTCGCGGCGCACTCGCGGGCGCGGCGGGAGAGCCGCCCCGGGCCTGCTGGCGCATTCTTGACACAACTTTCACGTTTGGGGGTTGGGCTTGGGCGGATCCTGGGCGATCCTCCCCCTGTGGACGTCGGTGCCGGGCAGAATCTGAACGCGGTCATCAAGCTGCTTCCGGGCGAGGTGTACGAAAATCCAGCCTGGAAAGGGCTCGCGTATCTGGCGCGCGACTTCGCGGTCTACGCCGCCGTGGTCTGGGCGCTGGTGAGTTTTGACCACCCGCTGCTGCTGCTGCCGCTCTGGCTGCTCGCGGGACTCGCGATCAGCGGCCTCTTCATCCTCGGCCACGACGCCGCGCACGGCGCACTGTTCAAGAGCCGGCGGCTCAACTATCTGGTCGGTCAGGCGGTCATGCTCCCGGCCCTGCATGTCTTCGATGCCTGGGTGCTCGGCCACAATCGTCTGCACCACGGGCACACCGTGCGACAGGAAATGGACTTCGTCTGGCACCCGCGGACCCGCGAGGAATTCGAGGCCCTGCCACGCTGGAAGCGGTGGTTGCACCGGGTCGAGTGGTCGGCGTTCGGAGCCGGTCTCTACTATGGGATCGAGGTCTACTGGAAGAAGATGATCTGGTTCGATCCCCCGCAGCGGATGGCGGCCGGAATCCGTCGGGATCAACGGATCGTGGGCGCCTTCCTGCTGATCGCCTCGGGCGCGCTCCTCGTGCTCGGTGCTTTCGCGTACGGAAGCGTTGGCGGCGCGGTCTGGATGTGGACCAAGGTCCTGCTGATCCCGTGGATCTGTTGGAACTATTTGATCGGGGCGGTCGTCTACATCCACCACATCGATCCCGAGATCGAGTGGTGGAAGAGGCGGGACTGGTCGAAGTTCAAGGGTCAGGTGGAAGGGACCACGATCTTTCGGATTTCGCGCTTCACGAACTTCTTCATGCACAACATCATGGCGCATGTGCCGCACCACGTGGACATGCGTATCCCCTTCTACAGACTGCCTCGCGCCGCCGACGTGATCGTCGAGAACTATCCCGAGGTGGTCCGGACTCGCAAACTCCGGCTCGCGGACTACCTGCGCGCAACCCGAAGCTGCAAGCTCTACGATTTCGAGCGCGGGATCTGGACCGACTACGAAGGGAATCCCGCGGGCGCGCTGGTTCGCGCCGCCGCCTGAGCCGGAGCGGACCCGGCCCGGCCGGAGCCCCCGCTGATCGGGGGTACGAAGTGGATCTCGCTCTCGGGTCCGAGTTCTTCGAGGAACCCGTCCTGGATGATCTCGCCGTCGATGGCGACGGCGAGCCCGCTGCGGATCGCGTCGCCGATGCCGGGAAAACGCGAATCCAGGGTCGCGATCAGTTCGCGCAGGTTCCCGGCCGGGATCGAGAGTTCGGCGAGCTCGCCGGTGAAGCTGCGAAGAGAGGCCGGGAAGAAGACCCGGGCCACTAGCCGCTGTGCTTCCCGTCGAGGGCGTCGACGAGCCGGGGCGGAGAGATTGGCAGGTCGCGCATGCGCACGCCGGTCGCCGCGTAGATCGCGTTGGCCACCGCGGCCAGCGGCGGGACGATCGGCACTTCGCCGACCCCGCGCACCCCGTAGGGATGCGTCGGGTTGGCGACCTCGACCAGAATCGTGTCGATCATGGGCAGGTCGGAGGCGACCGGGATCCGGTAGTCCAGAAATCCCGGATTCTCGAGCACGCCGTCCTCGTCGTAGACCAATTCCTCGTTCAACGCCCAACCGATCCCCTGCGCGACCCCGCCCTGCATCTGTCCCTCGACGTAGCTCGGGTGAATCGCCTTGCCCACGTCCTGGACCGCTGCGTAGCGCAGGATCTCGACGCGTCCCGTCTCGGGATCGACCTCGACGTCGCAGATGTGGGTCGCAAAACCGGGCGCGGCTCCGCGCGCGTTGAGTGAGACGTTCCCGCAGATGGTCCCACCGGTCCGGCTCGCAGAAGTTGCGATCTCGGCGAGGCTCAGTGGATCATGTTCGCCGTTTCCCTGGCCAGGCAGGGCGTAGCCCTCGTTCCACTCGACCTGGGACACGTCGATTCCCCAGATTTTGGCCGCACGCTCGCGCAGTTGCTCGATCACCTTGCGGGCCGCCTCGACGACGGCCATGCCGGTGGCGAAGGTGACGCGGCTGCCGCCGGTCAGGTCGCTGTACCCGATCGTTTCGGTGTCGGCGACGACCGGGCGCACCCGCTCGACGTCGATGCCGAGTTCCTCGGCCGCCATCAGCGCGAGGGAGACCCGCGAACCGCCGATGTCTGGGTTCGGCGAGACGACCTGAACCGTGCCGTCTTCGTTGACGTTGACGGCCGCACTCGACTGCATGCCTGCATTGAACCAGAACCCGGAGGCGACACCGCGTCCCTGGTTCCGTTCGAGCGGAGTCCGGTACTGTGGGTGGGCCCGGGCCGTCTCCAGGGTTTCCCGGTAGCCGATTCGCCGGAACTTGGGACCGTAGGGAGCCTGGCTCCCCTCGTGTGCTGCGTTGTGCAGGCGCAGGTCCACGGGATCGATGCCGAGCATCTCGGCCAGCTCGTCGATCAGGGTCTCGATCGCGAACGATCCGATGGGGGCGCCGGGCGCGCGGTAGGCGGCGGTCTTGGGCTTGTTCACGCAAACGTCGTAGCCGACGAGACTGAGGTTCTCGACCGTGTAGGGCGCGAGCATGGTCATGCAGGCCGCCATCACGGGGGAACCGGGAAAAGCGCCGGCCTCGAAGTAGAGCTGCGCCTCGCACGCGGTCAGCGTGCCGTCATTTCTCGCACCGAGCTTGGCCCGGATCCGGGATCCCGGGGCGGGACCGGTCGCGCGAAATTCCTCCTCGCGCGACATCACGATCTTGACCGGCCGGCCGCTTCGCTGCGAGAGCAGGATCGCGAGGGGCTCGAGATAGACCGTGGTCTTTCCGCCGAACCCCCCACCGATCTCGGCCGGGATCACCTTGATCTGGGAAGTATCGAGCCCGAGCACCGTCGCACAATACTGGCGCACCATGAAATGGCCCTGCGACGAGCACCAGACCACCACCTGTCCGTCCTCGCCGGTGCGCGCGACGACGGCGTGGGGCTCGATGTACCCCTGGTGCACGGACCGGGTCGTAAATTCGCGCTCAACCACGACGTTCGCCTGCGCAAAGCCGTTCTCGAGATCGCCGCGCGCGATCTCCATGCGGCGGGCCACGTTCGAGGGATGCTCGGGCTTCGGGTCCAGGCCCTTCGTGAACATGTCTTCGTGCAGGAGCGGCGCATCCGGAGACATGGCTTCCATCACATCCTGGACCTGCGGCAGCACCTCGTACTCGACCTCGACCCGCTCCAGGGCCCGGGCCGCAATCACGGCTGTCGTCGCCGCGACGGCCGCGACCGCGTGGCCGTGGTAGAGCACCTTGTCGCGTGCCAGGATGTTGCGCGAGAGGTCCCAGAAGTTCGTCGGGCCGTCGCCGGCCTCAATCACGGGCAGGTCGGCCGAGGTGATCACGGCCTTCACGCCTTCGATTTCGAGGGCCTTCGAGGCGTCGATCCCCAGGACACGGGCGTGGGCGTGCGGACTCCGGAGCACGCCGCCCCAGAGCATTCCGGGCAGCGCGAAGTCCGCGCCGTAGTTCGCGCGGCCCGTCACCTTGTCGATGCCATCGTGCCGGATGGGCCGGGTTCCGACGGAACGGAACTTTTTCTGACCTTTCGCCATCGTGCTTCTCTCCGAGACTCGGTTTATTCCAGTACGTTCGGCGAAGCGCCGCGCAACTCCGATGCGGCATCGAGGACCGCCCGGATGATCTTGTCGTAGCCCGTACAGCGGCACAGATTTCCGGCGAGCCAGTAGCGCACTTCGCGTTCGGTCGGATCGGGATTTCGCTCGAGCAGGGAGGTGGCGGCCACGACGATGCCGGGGGTGCAGACGCCGCACTGGAGCGCGGCGTGCTCGAGCAGTTTCTGCTGGACGGGGTGCAGGGTCTCGCCCCGGGCGATGCCCTCGACCGTGCCCACGCGCCGGCCCTCTGCCTCGACCGCGAGGACCAGGCACGAGCAGACCAGCCGGCCGTCGAGCGTGACCGAACACGCGCCGCAGTCCCCGGTGGTGCAGCCCTCCTTGGTGCCCGTCAGCATGAGTTCGTCGCGCAGGATTTCGAGCAGCGACCGATACGCCTCGCTCAGAAATTCAACGGGCTCTCCATTGATGTGCGTGTGGACGTGCGTCTTGGGGTCCATCTAGCGGGTCCTCTGCCGGGCGCGTTCGATGGCGATCTCGGCCGCTCTGCGGGTCAGGACGCCCGTCACCTTCCTTCGATAGCGGACGGTTCCGCGCTTGTCGTCGATCGGCCGGGAGGCCCCGGCCGCAGCACGCGCGGCGGCCTCGAGTCGGCCCACGTCGGGAACGCCGCCGACGAGCGCCGCAGCTGCGTCCGGGACCAGGCTGGCGGTGGGCCCGACGGCCCCCTGTGCGACGCGTGCATCGGTGCAGCTGCCGGAGGCATCCAGGGTCACGCTCACGGCGGCGCCGACCACTGCGATGTCCATCTCGGTCCGCGGAATCAGGCGGAGGTAGCAGTCGGCCGTGCCCGGCGCCGGCTTCGGGATCTGAATCGAGACCAGAAGTTCCCCGCGTCCCAGGATCGTCTCTCCGGGACCCGTCGCGAACCTCTCGCACGGCAGCGTGCGAGTCCCGCCGGGACCCGCGACGACGCAGCGTGCGCCGGTGGCGAGCAGGGCCGGCACCGTATCGGCGGCCGGCGACGCGTTGCACAGGTTGCCACCCACGCTGGCCCGGCCCTGGATCTGTTCGGAACCAATCAGTTCCGCGGACTCGTACAACCCCGGAAACAGACGCTCGATCTGCTTGTGTTCCCGAAGTTCGGCGCAGGAGACGGCGGCCCCGAGCGAGAGCCCTTCCTCGTCGAGCGAAACGGCGGTGAGTTCCGGGATCCACTTCAGGTCGACGAGTAGGCTCGGCTGGATCAGCGCCGCCCGGAGCTGGATCAGCAGGTCGGTTCCACCGGCGAGGACACGTGCACCCTCGACCGAGTCAAGCAATTCGATGGCCGCGCTCAGTTCGCGCGGTGCTTCGTAGCGGACCGATTCCATCGCTTCTCCGAAACTGCCTCTCCTGGGTAAGCTGGGCCAGCTGGGAAAGCTGGGTAAGCGGTCAGGTTGGGGCCGGCGAACATGCCCCGTGTTCCTATCATAACCCGCATGCTTTCCGTGAATGCACGGCTCCGGGTTCCGCTCCGCGAGTTCAACTTCCGCTTCTCACGCAGTTCCGGCCCCGGCGGTCAGAACGTCGCCAAGGTCAGCACCCGGGCTACGCTCCGCTGGCGGGTGGCCACGAGCCCGAGCCTGACCGCGGGGGTCCGCGAGCGCTTTTTGCAGCGCTACCACCGCCGGATTAGCTCAGAGGGCGAACTGATCCTGTCGAGCCAGCGCTTTCGCGACCAGGGGCGCAACGTGGCGGATTGTCTCGAGCGGCTGCGGGGCATGCTCGCGGAGGTGGCCGAGGCGCCGCGGCCGAGGCGGCCCACCCGGCCTTCTCGCGCATCTCGCGAAAAGCGCCTGAGTGAGAAGCGTCAGCGCGCAGCCACCAAGTCGCTGCGCCGTCCCCCAGGCGGCCGGGACTGAAGCCCGACCCCTGAGGCGGGCCCGGGCCGGCGCCTAGTCCGGGCGCGGCGCAGGGCTTGCGGAGGGCTGGGCCTGGGCCAAGAGCCGCATCGCGGCCCGGGGTCGCAGGATCGAGTAGAAGGCCGGCACGACGGTGACCGCTCCGAGCATGTTGATCAGCATCAGGACCGCGAGCAACTGGGCCATTTCCGACTGGAAGCGAAGATTCGAGAAGACCCAGAAGAAGATCCCGCCGACCACGGTCGTGGCCGTGAAGGTCACGGCCAGGCCCGTGGTACGGATTGCGGTACGGATTCCGGCATCGACGTCCCCCCCGTTCCGCGCCACCTCCTGGCGGATCCGGTCGACGATGTAGATCGCGTAGTCGACTCCGATTCCGACCCCGACCGCCTGCACGGGCAGGGTGTTGATGTTGAGCCCGATCCCCTTGAGGGCCATGTAGGCCAGCGACAGCAGCGTCGCGGTCATGATCTGGAGCAGGATGATTCCGCCGCTCGCCAGCGAGCGGTAGGTGAGCGAGTGCAGCACGAAGATCACCAGGAAGATCAGCGAGATGTTCGCGAGATGACCGCGTTCCACCTCCTCGTTGACGGCCGCGATCATGCCCATCAGGCCCCCGGCCATCACCAGTTGCACGCCTCGCGTCCACGACTGGGTCGGCTGGTAGTTGGGCTGCGGGCGCTTGTCCTTCAGATCCTGCACGATCAGGTGCTCGGTCCGTACTGCGACGGCCCGGATCCTGTACTCGGGATGGTCCCACCACTGATCGACGTCGCTCGTCTCCCAGCGCTCGAGTTCGTCGGGCCAGAGCGGGCGGCGCCCGGGTCGCAATCGCTCGCGCTCCCGCCGGTAGCTCTCGAACGCGGCCTGACGGAACTCCTCAATCCACTCGGGTGGGCCGTCCGCTTCGACCCGCTGGATCTCGGCGGTCCGCCATTCGCCGTCCTCCTTGAGGCGAACGCTCAGCGTGTGTGCTCTCGGCGGCAGCAGCGGGCCGATCATGTAGTAGGCGAAGTCTTTGAGCCGTTCCGGATCCCAGAACGGGCTGCCGGGATCGGAGTGGTTCACGTCGAGTCGGATCGAGCGGGTTCCGAGCGGGTTCCGGGCGATGAAGCGCTCCGCGACCTCGATCGCCTTCGCGATCGTCTCTCCCTTGTGATCCGGATAGAAAGCGGTGAGCGTCGCCGCGCGACCGTCGTGGGTGATGAAGCTGTCCATGGTCCCGGGCGGTCCGCTCTGCCGGAGACGGAAGATGGTCCCGCGGAGGCGTCCCGTGGATTCGGGCAGGACCTCGGCCTTGGGGTCGCCGTACGCAAACTGCCGTGAGGCGGTCCGGATCAGGGGGACCAGAGAGATTGCGCCGCGCATCTCGGTCTCCCGCCGAAGTGCACGCTCGAGGCGTTCCAGTTGTTGGATGGGTTCCGCGAATACAGCAGCGTTGTCGCGATCACCATCGGCGTAAATTGTGAGGGCGTCGGCCCCGCCGAAGAGTTCGGTCAGGCGGGCCGCGCCGGCGTTGAACTCATGCTCGGGCCAGAAGAGAGGCGAGCCCGGCCGCGCTTCGCCGATGGTGGAGTGGAATACAGCGATGTAGAAGGAAGCCAGGAACAGGACCACGGTCGTGCCCGCAACGATCCACTTCCCGCGAGGGTGCGTCGCGATCCGGCCGATCCGGTTCGTGATCCAGACCATGAACTGCGGTACCCGGTGCCGGGGTTCGCGCGGGGCCGGGAGGTAGCAGATCAGGATCGGATGCAGCAGTTCAACCGTGGCCACGATCGCGGCGACCCAGAATGCGCCGAAGATCCCGAGATTTCTCATCTGCGGGATGGTCGTCACCAAAATCACGAGCAGACCGGCGACGTCGGTGATAATCCCGAGTGTGCCCGGGACGATCAGTTCTGCCATCGCGGTTGCGGCGGCCTCTCGCTTGGCCCGTTGCTTGTCCGGGAAGCGTGGATAGATCTCCTCGTAGTCCTCGAAGAAGCGCTCCGCCATCTGCACCGTGTGGGAGACGGCGCGGGCGGTGATGATCATCGGAATCACGAGCACCAGTGGGTCGAACGCGATGTCGGCCCAACCGGTGAAACCGATGCCCCAGATCACGGTAACGGTCGCGCAGATCAGCGGAATCAACACGCCGTGCAAGCGTCGGAAGTAGGCCCAGAGCAGCACGAAAATCGTGGTCACCGCGAGCAGCACGAAGAGCCCGATTTCCCACGCGTGCGACAGAATGAAGCCGGTCATGATCGGGAGGCCCGTGACGTAGATCCGGTAGTTCTCGTTCTCCTCGCGAGCCTTGATCCCCTGAACGTGGTTGAAGACCGCCTCGAAGATCTGTCGGTTTCGCATGCGATCGGTCACGAAGGAGGCCGTGATCAGCGCGGCTCGCTCGTCGTGGCTCACGAGCAGGCCCATCGCGTACGGGATCTTCTCCCGGACGGTGTTTCGGATCAGATCGGCTTCGGCCTGGCTCTCGGGCAGATCCTCGATCAGATACTCGCTCGAGAGCCCCGCGTCGCGCGAAACCTCGAGAACCCGGGTCGACTCGTGGGTGAGCGAGCGCACCTGGTAGTGGTTCACGGGATAGGGCGGATAGACGCGATTCACCCGTTCCCGCGCATCCAGCAGGCCGAGCCCTTCCGCCTCCAGCCTCGCCTGAAGTGCGCGCCGCTCCTCCACCTTTGCGTCGTAATCCCAGCCGTCGAGCGACTTGGTGATCCGGTCGATCTTGGCGAGCGCCTCCGGGGTGTAGATCGAGCCGCCCTCGACCTCGAGGGCGATCACGACCTGGGTCGAGTTTCCGAAGCGCCCCGCAAACTTGTCCTGGGCGTGGATGTAGGGGTGGTCGGGGAACAGGTCACGCGCCCGGCTGTCGACCCGTACGGTCGGGCCGGGCAGCGGCGAACCCGTCTGCGTGAGAACGGTGTTCGCGATCGGGTAAAGGAAGAACAGCGTCGCGGCTCCGAGCCCGGCTGCCAGCGCCGCGCGATGCCGGATCACGAAGCGCGCGAAACGCAGTGTTCGCACCTCCGGACGCCCGGAGCCTGACTCTTCGGTCATGCGGGTGTCTCCCCTGCGGCCTCGGACCTCGAGTCCGGGCGCAGGAAATCAGTCGCCGTCGGCCTGGGCGCGCGAGCGGCGCGCTGCATCGCCGAATATTCCCCGGGACATGGTCGAGGGCTCGGCCTCGGTACGGAGTTCGTAGACCTCGGCTCGCAACTGCCATACCTCGCGACTTTCCGGTTCGGCTTCGGCCGCCCAGTCCACGATGTGACAGGCGAGGCGCAGGTTGCCGTCCGCCGCCAGCGCCCGAGCGCGCGCCAGTAGCGCCTGCGTACCGCCAGCCAGCTCCGAGATCGCTCGGGCCTGCTCCTGGCGCGGTGCCGGCTTCAGCTCGCTCGGGGTCCCGTCGTACCAGCCGCCCAGGCAGCGGTAGATGTTGCGAACGATGAACTCGGGTTCGTCATAGACGGGCTGCAGGTAAGGGCGCTCGGACAGTTCCGCCGGGGGCTTTACGGAGTGGATGATCTCATCGACCGTGGCGCCCTCGTTCATCAGCACCAGGGTCTGTTCGTAGAGCGACTCCAGGTAATCAGCGGTGTCGAGCAATGCGTTGCGTACGCGCGCCTCGCCCTCGATCAGAAGCCCGTGGCCCGGCAGCAGTACGGTGGGCGCGAGCGCGGCCATTTCGCGCAGGGCCCGGCTCCAGTCGATGCAGTAGCGCTGAACCTTCTGTGGGTTCCCGGCATTGGGCACCGCCCAGATGAAGAGGTCGCCCGTGCAGAGCACTCTCTCCCCGGGGAGGAAGACCCAGGTGTGATCATCGGTTTCTCCTCGTGCGTGGAAGAGCAGGATCTCCTGTCCGCCCACCGCGAGGCGGAGCTTCGTGTCGTAGGAAGTCGTCGGGTAGATCGGATCCGTTGGCCATGAAAGCTCGAGTCCGAACTGGCGCGAGTTGATGATGCTGTTGTAGCCCGCGGTCTCGATGTACCGTTCCATCCGGGGACGCACATGTGTGTGACCGATGATTTCGGGGCGCGCCCAGCCGCGTTCCGCGGACTCCCGCAGGTAGGGCGGAAGACCGTAGGCGTGGTCGACGTGTCCGTGCGTATAGATCGCCGTGTGAATTCGCTCCCCAGACCAGGCGCGGATCGCTTCGTGCATCGCCTGTTGAATCCCGGGTTGGAACGGGCCAGTGTCGATCAGCACCAGGCCCTCTTCGGTGCGAACTGCCGCCAGGTTCACGAAGTGCTTGTAGAAGGCGACGGAGTCGGAAACCTCCGCGAGCTCCGCGAGCATCGCGAAGGGATGGTGTTCTGGTTCGCGGGTCGAAATCTCTCCCGCGAAGAGGCGGTCCGAGAGCTTGTGAAGATTGCTGGTCATCTGTGGTGCACCTCGGGCATCGGCTCAGTTAGATGGAGCGAGCCTACCACGCCGCTTTCTGGCATCGCCTATAATCGCTTGCGGATGGACGCGGGCGGGTGGTGATGATGAAACACTTCGAGTTGGCGTACTACGCGAAGCCCACCGCGGCGGAGTTCGACTCGCGTTGCGCGGGTTCGGCCGCATGAAGTTCGGCGCTCCGCTGCGCGTGATGGGGCCGCAGTCCGAGCCCGGGATTCTGGTCGAGTGTGTTCAGGCCGCGGAGGCGGCGGGTCTCGACGAGGTCTGGGTGGCGGACCATCTGGCGATTCCGCCCGACGACGCCGAGGGGTCCAACGGGCGCTACC
>JABSQV010000093.1 GCA_013215565.1 Myxococcales bacterium
ACTACCGAGATGCCTTTCTGAGCTGTTACGCGCAGGGGAAACACGGCGCAGTCAAGGTGCTCTTCGATCGTTTTTGAGGCTGCACCAGAGCCCGGGACCCCCGGGCTAGGTTGATCCGGGGAAGGAACGCCATGAAGATCGACCTGCTGTACGAGATCCAGATTCCCGAACCCCACGACGCGAGGAGCGAGTACCGGGCGTTCTGGGAGGCGCTCGAACAAATCGAGGCTGCGGATCGCGCGGGCTTCTCCACGGTCTGGGCGGTCGAGCACCACTTCCTCAAGGAGTTCGCCACTCCTCGGCTCCCGAGATCTTTCTCACGGCTGCGGCCATGCGGACGGAGCGCATCCGCATCGGCCACGGGGTGACGCTGCTGCCGCACAGCTTCAACCACCCGATTCGGGTCGCCGAGCGCGTCGCCACGCTCGACATCCTCTCCAAGGGGCGCGTGGAGTTCGGGACCGGCCGCTCGAGCGGCTACGAACAGGCCGGCTTCGGGGTCCCGGTCGAAGAGTCTCGGGCCCAGTGGCAGGAGGCCCTCGGACGGGGGGCGGCGTGTCCAGCGTCCGGGGGCACATGAACCGGATTTCATCTTGCGTTCGGCTCGCTGTCATCGAGCTGCCCTAGGTTCCGGATTGAGACCGGGAGCTACGCCGCCCACGCTCCGGCAACTCGATCGCAACCACCGGCGGCTTCAGCAGGAGTCAACAGATGAACGGCACACAGAGTCAGGCTGTAATAGCATCGGCCGCAGTGGATTCGGTCGGATTCGATCCGGCAGCGGTGGATCCGGATGCTCACGCCAGCTTCCGCCGCCTGGAAAGGCACCTGAACCAGAAGGTCCTGGGGCAACCGGAGTTGATCGAGCGTCTGCTGATCAGCCTGCTCTGCGATGGGCACCTGCTGGTCGAGGGCGCACCCGGCCTGGCCAAGACGACGGCGATCAAGTCGCTGGCAGAGTCGATCGAGGGCGACCACCACCGGATCCAGTTCACGCCGGATCTGATGCCGGCCGACCTCACGGGAAGCGACGTCTTCCAGCCTGAATATTCGAACTTCCGCTTCGAGCGCGGCCCCATCTTTCACAACCTGGTGCTCGCGGACGAGATCAATCGCGCACCCGCAAAGGTCCAGTCTGCGCTACTCGAGGCGATGGCGGAGCGGCAGGTCACGGTGGGACAGCGCTCCTACCCATTGCCCGAACTCTTCCTGGTGATGGCGACCCAGAATCCCATCGAACAGGATGGGACCTACCCGCTGCCGGAGGCGCAGCTCGACCGCTTCCTGATGTACGTGAAGGTCGGCTACCCGCCCGCTTCCGTCGAACGCCAGGTCCTCGAACTGGTGCGCAATCAGGCGCGCAACAAGCCCACCCGGCCCTTCGTAGCGATCGAACAGGAGACGATCTTCGAGGCTCGAACGCAGGTTCTCGGCGTTCACCTCGCCTCCGCGCTCGAGGAGTACATCGCCGAGCTCGTGATCGCGACGCGCGATCCTTCGCCCTTCACACCCGCTCTCGCGGACTGGGTCGAGTGGGGCGCGAGCCCGCGCGGCACCATCGCAATCGATCGCTGCGCACGCGCCCGCGCCTGGCTCGGGGCCCGTTCCTACGTCACGCCTGAGGACGTCCACGCCGTCGCATTCGACGTGCTGCGCCACCGGGTGCTGCTGAGCTACGAGGCCCGCGCGGAGGGCGTCACGACCGACGCGTTCCTCGCGCGTCTGATCGAGGCCGTCCCGCTTCCCTAACGGGGACCACACCCACGCCGGCCAGTGAATCCCCGGAAAGCTTCCCCCGAAGTCTTCTTCCGGAACTTGACTGGGAGTACACCGACATGAACGAAAGTACGAGCTCACCGCGGGCCCCGGACACCCCCGAAGCCGGCGTGGTCGCGCCGCTCTCGGAACTCGTAGAACTGAGGCACGCGGCGAGCGTGCTCGGGCCGACCCGGAACGCGCGCGCGGCGCTGGCGGGACCCTACCGCTCGCTCTTCCGGGGACGCGGCGTAGAGTTCGACGAGCTTCGAGCCTACCAGCCCGGAGACGACGTCCGCCACATCGACTGGCGCGTCACGGCCCGAAGCGGCTCCGTCTACAGCAAGCTGTTCCAGGAAGAGCGGGAACGCCCCGTCTGGCTCCTGGTCGATGCGGGGCCGAGCATGCACTTCGGGACCCGCCGGTCCTTCAAGTCCGTCGCCGCGGCACGCGCCGCGGCGCTGATTGGCTGGTCCGCGCAGCAAATGGGCGATCGGACCGGCGGCCTGGTGCGCTCGGGAAACGGCCTGGAGGCCTGGGTGCCGCGCACGGGCGAAGCGGCGCTGTTCCAGTTGCTCGGTGCGATCTCGCGCGGCACGGCCGCGCCTGTAGACGCGAGCGCGCCGTCGCTGACCAGCGTGCTGGCACGGCTGTGCCCGCGCACCCGACCCGGCAGTCGGGTCTTCGTCCTAAGCGACTTCTACGACTTCACGCCTGAGACCAGCAAGCATCTGGCGGCCCTCGCGCGGCGTGCCGACCTCTGCTGCGTGCTGGTCTACGACCCGCTCGAAGAGCATGCGCCTCCGCCCGGCGACTACCTCGCCAGCAACGGCGACGGCGTCTTGAGCTTCTCGTCGCGAAGCGCGCGCTGGCGCCGGGATTACGAGGCCGAGTTCCAGGGTCGCAGAGACGCACTGCGCACGCTGTGCCGAAAGCACGGGATCCAACTGCTGCCACTTCGCACCGATTCCGACCCCATCGAGGCTCTCGCCTCCTGCCTCGATCCGAGGCGCAACGCCGGGCGCAGAGGAGATGCCCGCAGAAGGTCCACGAGATGAACGCCACCGCCGATCCGCTCGCGGGTCTCCGCGACATCCATCTTCCCGACGCGGTGGCCTTCTGGCCTCCGGCCCCGCTCTGGTGGGCTGCCGCGGGCGCCCTGATCCTGCTGGGCGCGTGCTTGACCCTAATCGCCCGGCGCCGGCGCGGGAGCCTGCGGCGTGCCGCACTCGACGAACTCGACGCCATCGAACGCTGGTTCCAGGCCGTACCCGATCCGGGCGCACTTGCCAGGCGGCTCTCGAGCCTGCTTCGCCGAGTGGCCCTCGGCCGCTTCGCGCGAGACGAGGTCGCGGCCCTCCACGGCAGCGCCTGGTTCGAATTCCTGTCCGAGGCGAACCGCAGCAGAGGATTTCCGGCGGAACTTGCCTCGGGACTCGAGCACAGCCTGTACGCAGGTCCGGCGGAATCCACTGGACCACACGAGGCCGGCGCCTGGATCGCGGCGACGCGCCGCTGGATCGGGGGTGTGTCGTGATCGATCTGGCGACCCCCTGGGCGCTCGGGCTCCTGCCCCTTCCCCTGCTGGCCTGGTGGCTGCTGCCTCCGGCGCGGCGCGACGCCGGAGCGGCGCTGCGCGTTCCCTTCTACGCTTCGCTGCGCGCGCTACCTGCGGGAAGCCGTCGAGCACCGGCATCGCGGCGCCTGGCGCTCGCGCTCAAGAGTCTGGCCTGGCTGCTGCTCGTTTTCGCGGCCGCCGGGCCGCGCTTCGTCGGCGAGCCTCAACCGGTCGCGACGCAGGGCCGCGACCTGATGCTCGCACTCGACATTTCGGGAAGCATGGCGATCGAGGACTTCGACGTACGCGGCCGCCCGGTCGACCGACTGCGCGTCGTGAACGCGGTCGCACGCGACTTCGTGCGCAGCCGCGACGGGGACCGGATCGGCCTGATCCTGTTCGGGTCGCGCGCCTATCTACAGGCGCCGCTCACCTTCGATCGCGAGACCGTGGTCGAAATGCTGGACGAGGCAGAACTCGGTCTCGCGGGCAAGGAGACCGCGATCGGCGATGCGATCGGACTCGCCGTCAAGCACCTGCGGGATCTTCCCGCGGAAGAGCGGGTGCTGATTCTGCTGAGCGACGGCGCGAGCAACGCCGGCGTACTGGAACCACTACGCGCCGCCGAGATCGCGAAAAGGGAAGGCGTGCGCGTCTACACCATCGGCATCGGTGCCGACGGCCCGATCGTACAGACTCCGTTCGGTGTGCGGCGCCTCGGCGGAAACGCAGATCTCGACGAAGAGACCCTGCGCCGGATTGCAGGCCTGACCGGGGGCAACTACTTCCGCGCGCGCGACACCCAGGGCCTGCTCGACGTGTACCGTCAGATCGACGTACTCGAGCCCACTGAGGGCGAGGCTGCAACCGTGAGACCAACTCGCTCGCTCTTCTACTGGCCCCTGGCCGGCGCACTGCTGCTGGCGGGCCTTCTGCTCGCAGGGCACGCACACGGCGCCCGGAGCTCGCTCGGGGTGCCGCACGCATCCGCACACGAGGAAAGGAAGGTAGCGGCATGAACCTCGACAGCTTTCACTTCCTACGGCCCGGCTGGCTGCTCGCGCTGGCCGCGCTCGTGATCCTGTTCTGGATTGCGCACCGGGACCGGCGCAGCACGGGCGCCTGGGAGCGCGTCTGTGACGCTCCGCTGTTGAGGCAGCTGCGGGTCGACAGCGGCATACCAGGAAGCCGCGCGCCGCTCGCGCTGTTCGCGCTCGGTTGGATCACGGCCTGCATCGCGCTGGCGGGCCCGACCTGGGAGCGGCTCCCCCAGCCCGCGTTCCAGGCGCCGACCCAGACCGCGGTGGTGCTGAACCTCTCGGACTCGATGCGGGCTCGCGACGTGAAACCCAGTCGCGTGGAACGCGCGCGTTACGAACTGGCGGATCTGCTCGACCGCGTAGACGGCGCGGCCGGACTGGTGATCTACGCGGAGGAGCCCTACGCGGTCACGCCGCTCACCGACGATCCGGATGTGATCGCGGAATTGCTGCCAATTCTGAATCCCGACCTGATGCCGGGCCGCGGCAGCCGTCTCGACCGCGCGATCGACGAGGGGCGAACGCTGCTCTCGCGCGCGGGCGCGCAGGCTGGCCGGATCGTCGTGATCGGAGATGGTCTCGGAGACCGTCCGAATGCGGCCCTGGAAGCGGCCGGACGCGTCTCGGGGGACGGCCATCACGTGGCCGTCCTCGGAATTGGAGGAGATACCGCCGGACTCGAGCGCCTGGCTCGCGCCGGGGGGGGTCCCTTCGCACAGCTGGCGGCAGACGACGCCGACGTCGAACAGTTGCTCTCACGCCGGCTCGAACACTTCGGAAAACTCGAGGAGACCGACGTCCGCACCGACGTATGGCGCGACATCGGCGGCTGGCTGGTCTTCGTTCCGCTGCTGCTGGCACCGTTCGCGTTCCGGCGTGGCTGGGCGGCGGGGCTTGTGCTGCTCGGTTCTCTCGCCTTCGGATCCGCTCCCGCCAGCGCGTCCGGTTTCGCAGCGCCCGGTTTCGCAGCGCCCGGTTTCGCAGACTGGTGGTCGCGGCCGGACCAGCAGGGAGCCCGCGCTTTCGAGGAAGGCAAGTACGCCGAGGCCGCAACGCTGTTCGAGGACGCTGCCTGGCGCGCGACGGCCCAGTACCGGGCTGGCGACTATACGGGTGCGGCCGAGAC
>JABSQV010000094.1 GCA_013215565.1 Myxococcales bacterium
GTGCCTGCTTATACGTTAAATATGATCTGTGGCAGTGGCATGAAAACGATTATGGATGGTGCGGCGCATATTAAAGCCGGTGATGCCGATATCGTGGTGGCTGCAGGCATGGAAAGCATGTCTAACATTCCTTATTTAATGCCGGCGAAAACGCGCTTTGGTTCTAAAATGGGTAACATGACCATGGTTGATGCCATGGTTAATGATGGTTTGACCGACGTATTTAATAATTACCACATGGGCATGACGGCAGAAAATATCGTTGAGCAGTTTGGTTTAACCCGTGAGCAACAAGATACCTTTGCCGTTGGTAGCCAACACAAAGCGATTGCTGCCATTGCGGCAGGCCGTTTTGTTGACGAGATAGTACCGGTTGAAGTCAAAGTACGTCGCCAAACACAAAGTTTCGCCACGGATGAATATCCAAAAGATAATGCCAGTGTTGCAGGTTTAGCGAAGCTGCGTCCGGCATTTAAAGCGGACGGTTCAGTAACAGCGGCAAATGCATCGGGTATCAATGATGGTGCTGCGGCGATCATCTTAGCGTCAGAAGCAGCCGTGGAAAAATATGGTTTAGAACCGATGGCCGAATTAATTGCTTATGGTCAAGGTGGTGTCGATCCGCAAGTGATGGGACTAGGTCCTGTTCCTGCGATTGAACAAGCGCTTAAACGTGCTGACATGTCATTAGAGCAGATGGAGTTGTTAGAGCTAAATGAAGCCTTTGCTGCGCAAGCGTTAGGGGTAATGACGAATCTGACTCAAGCACACAATGTGGATATGGATTGGTTTGCCGATAAGACCAATGTCAACGGTGGCGCTATCGCATTAGGTCATCCGTTGGGTGCATCTGGTGGTCGTATTACGGTAACGTTATTACACGAAATGCAAAAACGAGGTGTCGACTATGGTTTAGCATCACTGTGTATTGGTGGCGGTATGGGGACTGCTCTGATCGTTAAAAACTTGCAGAAGTAATGCTTAGCTAGTTTTTTTGATTAAGGTTTGATTAATATAGAATGACGTGATCAAGTGGTGAACATTGATTCACCACTTGATGTCGGCCGATTAAGCCGCTTGTATTGCTGCTATCACGGCTTTTAAGCCATTGCCACGAGAAGGGCTAAGCTGTTGCATAAAACCAAGCTGAGTAAAATAGCCATCAATATCAAATGCCGCGATTTCAACGCGCGTTTTGCCATTCACTGCTGCTAATAGCGTCGCCATTAACCCTTTTACAATACGCGCATCTGAATCCAGACCAAACCATAAACGTCCGTTATTATCGCAACTAAATACTATCCACGCCTGACTTTCACAGCCTTTAATTTGATTTTCATCTACTTTATAGTCATCCGTTAACGCTGGGATCTTTTTACCGAGCAAAATTAATTGGCGGTATTTATTTTGCCAGCCAGTTTGTGCGGTTAATAATGTCATTACATCGGTACTGGTAATTTCGCTGCCAAATGGGCTCGACGAGAAATCGGTCATGATCATTCCTGTATTGCTAACCAGACTTGCAGCCTGACTGGATAAAGTTAATCTGTTATTCATTACAATAACGGTGCTCTAGATACGGTAACAGATTAGAGTAAATCTTGTAGTTCATTCAATGCTTTAATAAAGAAGTCTATTTCTGCTTTGGTATTATAAATAGCCAACGA
>JABSQV010000095.1 GCA_013215565.1 Myxococcales bacterium
GGCAGCGCTGATCTCGATCTGTCTGGGCTGCAACTCGGCACGCTTCGGGATCCTGACCGTCAGGACGCCGTACTCGTAGCTCGCCTGCGCGCCGTCCGGGTCGAGCTGTTCGGGGATCGCGAACGAGCGTGAAAACTCGCCACTCCAGCGTTCGCGCCGGTGAAAGCTGCCGCCCTCGCCGTCGGCCGGTTCGCGCTTTCCGCGAATCACGAGTGTCCGCCCCTCGGCCTCGACCTCGAGATCCTCCGGCCCGACGCCCGGCAGTTCCATGCGCAGGATCGTTCCTTTCGAATCGGATGACAGGTCGACCGAAGGAAACGCACTCCGCCCGGAGACTCCAAACCTGAACCCGAACGGGTGTTCGAAGGCCCGTCCGACCTCGCTCTGGAGCCCGAGCAGCGCGCCCACCGGATCCGTTCTACGGGTGAGTGAGTAAAGCGCCATGTCTGTGACTCCTTTTGACTGTTCCAACACCTTGCGGTGTCCCGCCGCCCTGTGCGGCGCTCTTCCGCTTCAGCCCGAACCTAGTCACGAGGGCACCGCCGTCAAACACGAAGTTCGATGCTCTGGGACCCAGCGACCTGCTTGACATCGACAACCCCGTGCTTAGCACGTTGCAATGCGCGTCGATTTTTCCTAGGCAGAGACCCTGATGGATCTCTACAGTGCTGCCCGCAGACTTTCGAGGCCTTTCCGGTTCACCGAGAGCGGGCACCAAGACCCGCTGCCCGTAGGCGCACGCGGAATCATCGGAGATGGCTTCAGCTGCGCACTGGTGCGCCCGGATGGCGTCATCGACTGGCTGTGTCTGCCCCGATTCGACAGCCCGAGCGTGTTTGCGGGACTCCTCGATCCCGAACGGGGCGGAGAGACCGGCATCACGCCGAGACGCCGACCCTTCGAGAGCCTCCAGCGCTATGACCCCGACACCAACGTGCTCGAAACGCTGTTTCGGATCGAGGGCCAGGGCGTGGTGCGCCTGACCGACTACATGCCCTGGAGCGACGACCCGCGCGCATCGATCCACGAGGTGCACCGCCGGATCGAGTGCCGCGAGGGAGAAGCCGAACTCGACGTCCGCTTCGATCCCCGCTTCGGGTACGGGCTCGGAGAAACCCGGCTCGAGATCGGTGAGCACGGCGTGCTCGCAGGGAACGGAGCGGGCGATACCCTCGCCGCGGTGCTCGACCACCCCGCCCGCTGGGAGCCGCACGAAGCGGGCGGGCTGGGCGCGCGCCTCCGACTCCGAAGCGGACAGCGCGCCTGGATGGTGCTGTCGTGGGCGGCACCCCGGCCCGAGCCCGCCGCCGCCTACCGGCCCTTCGATCAACTACGGCTGACGCGCCACCGCTGGCGCGAGTGGTCCCGGCAGCTTCAGTACGACGGGCCCTGGCGCCACCACGTGATGCGCTCTGCCCTGCTGCTCAAGCTCCTGATCTACGCGCCGACCGGCGCGATGGTGGCCGCGCCGACCACTTCGCTTCCCGAGTCGTCCGGCGGAACGCGGAACTGGGACTACCGCTACGCCTGGACGCGCGACATGGCGCTCGGCATCCGGGCCGCGAACCAGATCGGGTACGTGAACGAGGCCCGCGAGTTCTTCCACTTCGTGCGCGATACCCTCGACCGCTCCGGCAACCTCGCGGTCATGTACGCGGTCGACGGGGGCCGGGTCCCCGAAGAGCGGACCCTGGATCACCTGGCCGGCCACGCGGGCTCGCGCCCGGTTCGCGTCGGCAACGCTGCCCGCGATCAGATTCAACTCGACACCGCCGGGACCCTGCTCGACGCGGCCTACCTGTACGAGCGCTTCGGCGGCTCGCTCGCGCTCAGGGGCTGGCGTCATCTGATGGGGCTGATCGAGCAGGTCCAGGAACACTGGCCGGAGCCCGACCACGGCATCTGGGAGCTGCGCGCCCCGGTCCGGCACCACGTGCACTCGCGGCTCATGAGCTGGGTGGCGCTCGACCGGGGCGGGCGGCTGGCCCCGCTCTTCGGCGCCAGCCAGCACGCCCCGACCTGGTCTCGGACCGCATCGGAAATTCGCAACGAGGTCCTCAAGCGCGGGCTCGACTCGAGCGGCTCGCACTTCGTCCGCTCCTACGGCGACGACGCCATGGACGCGGCCCTGCTGCTGATGCCGTTGTACGGTTTCTTGAGCGCCGAGGACCCGCGGGTCCGGGCCACGATCGACCGCGTAAGACAGGAACTGGGGGCCGGCCCGTACGTCTACCGATACCGCACCGAGGACGGGATCGAGGGGGACGAAGGGGCGTTCGTGCTCTGCGGATTCTGGCTCGCCGAGGCACTCGCGCTCTCCGGACGCCTCGACGAGGCCCAGGAGGTCTTCGAGGCCCACGCGGAAGCGTCGAATCACCTGGGGCTGCTCGCCGAGGAGATCGATCCGACTTCCGGAGTCGCACTCGGAAACTTTCCCCAGGCATTCAGCCACCTGGGTCTGGTGAACGCCGCCAGCCGAATCGACCGCGGGCTCCGAATGCGTGACGAAGGAGCCGGGAGCATACCGGCGGCGCTGCCCGAGCGCTGACCCGCTCCGCGCGGAACGCGTAGAATCGGGCTGCAATGGCCGAGTCCCGGTGCGTGCGGTACCTGCGTGACTACGTCTCGATCCCGTCGGTGAATCCGATGGGACGGGAGGACATCGATCCCGAGATCGCGGGCGAGCAACGCTACGCGGAACACATGCGCCACGAGTTGCGCCGCATCGGTCTCGATGCCGAGCTCATCGAGGGAGACGGCCGTCCGACCGTGCTCGCGGAAGCGCGCACGCGGGGAACGGCGGAAACGCTCCTGATCGAGTCTCACCTCGATACGGTCCCGGTCGACGGAATGGAGATCGATCCCTTCGACCCTCGAATCGAGGCCGGACGCCTCTACGGGCGAGGTGCGTGTGACACCAAGGCCGGGATGGCGTGCGCGTTCGAGGCGCTCGAACGGGTCCTGGCACGAGGAAGTCTGCGCCGGAACGTGATCCTGGCCGGCGCGGCGGACGAAGAATTCGGGAGCCTCGGTGTACGGGCCCTGATCGAGCAGCTCGGAGGCCGGCCCCCGGACTGGGCGATCGCGACGGAGCCGACCCGGATGCAGATCGTCACCGGGCACAAGGGAATCGTGCTGGCCTACCTCGAGGCGAGCGGGGTCGCCGGGCACAGTTCCGACCCCGCGCGCGGGCGCAACGCGATCGTGGCCGCCGCACGCGCGATCCTGGCCCTGGACCAACTCTCCCGTGACCTCCGCGCGAAGACCGATCCCGCGCTCGGCCACGCCACCCTCTCGATTGGCATCGTGCGGGGCGGCTCCGCCCCCAACATCATCCCCCACGCAGCCGAGATCGTCCTCGACCGCCGGGTGCTCCCGGGCGAGAGCGCAGACCTCGTCCGGGCCGAAATCGAAGCATGCCTCGCCGAGCAGAACCTGGACGACGTACGCATCCGGCGCTGCAGCCTCGAAAAGGACCCTCTGGTGACTCCGGACCACCACGCCTCGGTGGTTGCGTGCCGCGCCGCGCTCGCGGGCGCGGGCTACCCGGCTCTGACCACGACTGCCGCCTTCGGAACCGACGCGGGGGTGCTGGCGGCCGCCGGGATCCCGTCGGTGGTATTAGGTCCCGGCTCGATCGAGCAGGCACACACCGCGCGCGAGTGGGTCGACCTCGCGGAGGTCGAGGCCATGGTCGGTGTCTTCGAGCGGATCTTCGAGGGCGCGGGCGCCTAGCGCTGTATCGAGTCCCGCTCGAGCAGGACGGTCCGGATGTCGGCGAGCAGCAGCCGCGGGTCGAGCAGTCCGCTGCTGTACACGTTGCGAACCGCGCGGTCCGCATCGACCAGAAAGATCTGGAGTACGTGGCGCAGCACGCCGGTCGGCTCGCCCGCTTTCGTGAGTTGCTCGAACACGTTCTGGCCGAAATCGCTGAGCAGGGTCCCAAGCTCCACGGCTCCGGACGCCGTCAGGAAGCGCCAGCCGGTCCGAGGCTTCAGTTGGTCACGCAACTGCGCCATGCGCTCGGGGGTATCACGCTCGGGGTCGAAGCTCACCGTGACCAGCTGCACGCGACGCTCGAGTTCCGGGCGAAGCGACAGGTCGCGGTCGAGCCGACGCAGGGTCGCGAATGCCGCCGGACAGCCGCGGGCCTCGCTGCAGTGCGTGTAGACGAACGCGACCACGCTGAGTTCCGGACCCCCGAGCGGGAACAGTCGCGCTGGCCGTCCGCGTGGACCCAGCAGTTCGTGGTCGGAGACCTGCCGGATCGGGGGCAGTTCGTAGCTGCCGGGTTCGGGCACCTCGTAGAGGCGCTCCGGGGAGGCGACGGGCTCGGCAGCCGCCGGCCCCGGAACGCCGGCGAGGAGCAGCCAGACCGCGGCCCCGAGCACGGCCCCGGATCTCACGCGACGCTCACTCCGCGGCGCCCGCCGCGGGTGTACGGTAGAGGTCGAACTGCCCAAAGCGCATCAGGTGCGGCCGCCCGAGCTTCTCGGCCCGGAAATCGATCTCGAAGCGCGGAATCAATTCGCGGCCGTTCCAGCCGAACGCCTTCAGGTACTGCTCGTCCTCGAGCGGATCAGGAAGATCCCACGCCGATAGCAGCGAGGACGTGACGTACACGCGTTCGCCGCCCCAGGACTGGGAAACCATGTTCGCCTGATTCCCGAGCTTTCGTTCATAAGCGAGTTTCGGAGCCCGGGGTTCGGACACGTCGAACACCCGCAGCGTGCCGTCGAGGAAGGTGCTCACGAACAGGAAGCGATCGTCGGAGGAAAGGCTGATGTCGACTGGCAGCGGGGTCCCGGACGCGTCGCCGATCTCGGCCAGGTCGACGGCCTCGAAGCTCCCGTCGGACTTCCGAAAAATCCCCCAGAGCCTGGAGGTCAGCGCCGCGGTCGTAAAGGCGTAGTGGTGGCGGGGTCCGAGCGCCCAGCGGATTTCGAGCGGAGCGCCGGGGATTTCGAGCACCTGGAGGGGCCTGCGCGCGTGGAAGTCCCAGACCACGACAGTGTTCCCGAAATTCTTCATCGCCTCGGCGTCCTGGAGGAGTTCACCGAGCGGCCGCATGTAGTTGTTCCTGCCCGTGAACGAAGAGGTCAGCATGCGGTTCAGGTCGACGTTCACACGCGCGTCGTAACCATACTCGGCGCCTTCGGGCATCCAGATCGTGCGGATGTACTCCCCCTCGTTGCTGTACTCGACCAGCGCGGTCCGTCCGGTCCCCTCCTCGTTGGACAGCGCACTGATCAGCATCCGGCCCGGCAGGGCGTAGAAGCCGTGCGGCCCGACGACGCCACCCGTCGCTTCGGGAAAGTCGTCGATCGTCCGGAGCAGGCGCGGCCTGGCCGGATCGCTACCGATGTCGACGACGAAGATCTTGCTGTCGTCCAGACCGCCCAGCCAGTACGTGCGCCGGTCGTCGCTCAGACCCCCGTGGTGCGCCTCGTGGCGGCCCCCCAGCGAGAGACTGTGGATCACCTCACCGTAGCCCGGTCGCTCCGGGTTCGCGCCGACCGTGACGAGCTTGTCGGAGCCGTCGCCGAGCCCCTCGATCCCCAGCGTCCAGACGTAGATGAAGTCCTCCTGCCCCGTGATCTTGGGCAGGAACGGAGACTGGCAGGTCTCGTCCGCCGCAGCGGGTGGCGTCCACGCCAGGCCGGCCAGGCACAGGGCCGCACACGCCCACGCGGTCGGGAAGCTCGAGCGAAACGGAATCTGCATTGGGAATCCGCCTGTCTTGCAGCTAGGCTGGGCATCCTACCGCCCGGGGACGGCGGAGTTCCAGCGCGCGCGACAGGGAGGAATTCGATGTCCGTGATCGCGAACGTGGCCGAGGCCTTGCGCACCTCCAACCTTCCGGAAGGGGTCGAGCCCGACCCGATCTCAAAGTGGGTGGTCATCACGCGGGCCTCGGTCTTCCCGATGACCTTCTTCGCCGCGGCGATCGGGGGGCTGCTTGCCGTCCCCTCGGGCGGGGCCCATTTCTTTCCGTGGTTGCTCGCGGCCCTGGGGCTGCTGCTCGCACACGCCTCGAACAACATGATGAACGACTACTTCGATCTGGAGTCCGGGGTCGACACCCCGGATTACGCGCGCGCGCTCTACGCGCCGCACCCGATTCTGTCGGGCTGGGTCTCGAAGCGAGAACTGCTCAGGGCCATCCTGCTCGTGAACGCGATCGACGTGGCGATCGCGCTCTACCTGACCTGGCTCCGCGGCTGGCCGGTCCCGGCTTTCGCCTTCGCGGGTCTGTTCGTGAGTGTCTTCTATGTGGCGCCGCCGCTGCGCCTAAAGCACCACGGACTGGGCGAGCCGTCGGTGTTCGTGATTTGGGGCCCGCTGATGATCGCGGGCAGCTACTTCGTCACGACCGGGACGCTTCCGGGCTGGGTCTGGGCCGCATCGGTGCCCTACGGCATCCTGGTCATGAGCGTGCTGTTCGGAAAGCACATTGACAAGTGCGCGATCGACAGCACGAAGGGAATCCGGACCCTCCCCGTACTGCTCGGGGCCGACCGTGCACGGCGCGTGAACCAAGCCCTGATGCTGGGATTCTTCGTCTTCACCGTGGCGCTGGTGCTGGCCGGGGTCCTGAGCCTCTGGTCCCTGCTCGTACTGGGCGCAGTGCCGCGCCTGCTGCGCGTGCTCAAACTCTACGGCGAGCCTCCGCCCAACGAGCCTCCCAAGAATTACCCGGTCTGGCCGCTCTGGTACGTGTCGGCGGCATTCGTGGTGACGCGCCAGGCCGGAGCGCTCTTCGCACTCGGGCTGCTGCTCCACGCGATCTGGCCGCTCACCCTCTGACCGAGGCTTCTGCTTGTCGGAACCCGCCCTGCTTCCGATCCCGCGCCAGGTGGAGCCGCGCCCCGGGGCGCTGCCCCTGGGGGAATACGGGCCCCCGGTCGAGGCGCAGATCCGGCCCGAGGCGGGATTGCCGGCACAGGGGTTCGAACTCGAACTCTCGCCCGAGGGCGTTCGGATCGAGGCCGCCGACGGCGCCGGTCTGCGCTACGCAGAGCGGCTGCTCGATCAACTGCTGGCGCAGGCGGAGGGTCCGCTCCCGGCGCGCCTGATTCGGGACTGGCCGGACTTTCCGGTCCGTGGCTACATGCTCGACGTCAGCCGGAACCGCGTGCCCTCCCAGCAGTCGCTTCGGGAACTCGTGAGCGTGCTCGCGGAACTCAGGATCAACCAGCTCCAGCTCTACACCGAACACACCTTCGCGTACA
>JABSQV010000096.1 GCA_013215565.1 Myxococcales bacterium
CGTCACGCGTCGCGGTCGCACTCGCACCCACGTACTGGTAGGTCGAGCCCTGCCCTCCGGGTGGCAGCATGAACACCTCGCCCACCTCGCGGGCCGGCAGCTCTTCGCGGTCCGGGCCCAGGATCCGGATCAGCCGACCCAGGGTCGGCCGGCCCACCGAGCCCGGGTGCTCGAGCCATTCCGTGCCCGTGATCTGCGTGCCCCCGATCCGCTCGGACCCGCCGTAGGCCTCGATGATCTTCTCCGGGCCGATCCAGTCGATCCAGGCGCGCTTCAGCCACTGCGGACTCGGCGCGCCCGTGCACATCACCACCTGGAGCGACGACAGGTCGCGGCTTTCCCGCTCGGCTTCGGGCAATCGCCAGATGCGCTGCATCATGGTCGGCACGAACAGCACCCAGTCGATGCCGTGGGCTTCGATCAACGCGAGCGACTCCGAGGCGTCGAAGCGGCTCATCAGGATCACGCACCCCGACGAGAGAATCGCCTGCCAGGAGGTGATGAACGGCCCCGCGTGATACAGCGGTCCCGGCACCAGCGTGGTGCCCCCCGGTCGCATGCCGTTCGCGGCCACTTCGGGATCGCAGAGCGCGGGTTGTGTCTCGAGAATCAGCTTGGGCCGGCCCGTGCTCCCGCCCGAGGTCATCGCGCGCACCATCTTGGGAACGCGGTCCTCGAGCGACTGGTCCCCGACCCCGGACTCGGGCTCGAATCCCGCGGGCAGGGCCGCGCGCGCACCGTAGCTGCCCGGCTCGACGCCGATCACCAGGGACGGATCGGCGAGTTCGACGATCGCGCGCCGCTCGAGTTCGGGGAGATGCGCCGAGACCGGCTGGGGCGTGGCGCCGAGCTTCCAGCTCGCCAGACACGCCTCGAAGAACTCGATCGAATTCGGGAGCGCGAGCGTCACGAGGTCGCCCGCTTCCACGCCGAGGTCCGCGTATGCACGCGCGAGCCGGTTCGAGCGTTGCTCGAGTTCCCGGCGCGTGCGCCGGGTGCCCTCGTGGATCAGGGCGGGCGCATCCGGTTGCTGCTCCGCGAGCCAGCCCAGGGCCCGACCGTACGACATCTCGCTCACACACCACTCCGCATCTCAGAGACCGCAGGCTAAAGGCTTCGGAGCGGGACGACAAACCCGGCGCCGTCGCTTCCACGAGGCTCGGCTCTGAACACCCCTTGGTGCATTCCCGCGTAGAATTCCCCGGCCGAGGCAATCTCGACCACGCGGGAGGGCCGGGCGCTGCGAGCGGCCGCGCGCGGGGGAGCGTTCGATGGATTACCGGGGAAAGGTCGTGATCATCACCGGCGCCTCGTCGGGCATCGGCCGCGAGGCGGCCCAGGCCTTCGCAAGCCGGAACAGCGTGGTCGTAGGCGTCGCGCGGCGCGAAGCGCTGCTTCGGGAACAACTGGAGCGCTGGCAGCGGGATTCACCGGACTCGATCTGCCTGGTCGGCGATCTCGGTGAGCGCGAATTCTCGGAACAGGTGATCGCGGAGACCGTCGCGCGTTTCGGTCGCATCGACGTGCTCGTCCATAACGCCGCGGTCCCCAAACACAAGCAGATCTATGACCTGAACGGCGACGAGGCCGAGTACGTGATTCGCGTCAATTTCCTTTCCCCGGTCTGGACCACGCTCGCGGCCATCCCGCACATGCTCGCGAACCACGGAGGCTTCATCGTCAACGTTTCTTCCTTCGCGGCCCTGGTACCGCCACCGCGCGAGTCCCTCTACGCCGCCTCCAAGGCGGCGCTCAATGCCTTTAGCGCCGGCCTCTGGAACGACCTGGCCGGCTCGCAGATTCACGTCTCGGTCATCAACCCGGGTGCGATCGACACCGAAATATGGGACAAGCAGGAAGCGCCCAACGCCTTTCGCGGCCGCAAGCACCCGCCCTCGATGGTCGTCGACGCGATCTTCGAAGCGATCGAGAAGCGGCGGTTCGAACTCGTGATCCCCAGGCGGAGCCTGTCGCTGATGGCCGCGAACTTCCTGCGCCAGTTCTGGCCCGCCGCGCTGCGCTTCGGAATGGCCCGGATGGATCCGGTTCACAAGGACGTGATCGAAGACGCCCGCCAGCGAGCCCTCGAACTTCGTCGCGCCCGCGGCTGAGTGCCCGGGGAGGACCGGCCGCCACGCAGCGAACCCGCAACCCCCCGGCAGTGTGTCCGTAGATCCACCCGGACAGGATGGAGGCAGAGCGCGTCCGGAACCTGCGAGAAGCCGAGCCCAAGGTTTCGGCGCTGGTCGCTCCGGGCCGCCGCGTGGTAGAAATTGACGGGTGTAGCCGAGCATCGAGTTCCGCGAGCAGGCACGCGCACGAGATCCGCTTCCGAACCCGCTGGGAGGTCATCGCTCCGGCTCGCTTGCTTGCTCGAGAAGAGGAGAGACGCATGCTCTGGTGGATCGTACTGCTGCTCGCCTGCGGACTGATCGCCGAGGCCCCGGTGCGGGCAGAGCCGCGGACCGCGGTAGAACTTCTGACCCTCGAGCGCGCGCTCGAGATCGCGCAGCTTCAGAACTTTCCGATCCAGAACGCGACTCTCAACGTGGAAAAGGCGAAGGACGGCGTCGCGATCGCGCGCACCGCCCGGCTCCCGGTGCTGGACCTGAGTGTGAGCGAGAGGCGAAACCTCACCAGCCAGGACTACGAGATCGAACAGGGTCAGCTCGGCGAAATTCCGGGAGTTGGCCCAAACCCCGCCACCCCGCTCCCGACCACGAACGCGGAGATCCCGACGACCTCGGACTTCACGACCACGCTCCAGGCGAGCGCGAGCCTGCCGCTCTCGCAGCAGTACCGGATTGGGCTCCAGATTCGCGAAATGGAGATCGGCCAGGAGCTCGCGGTAGAACAACTGCGGGCCGAACGCCAGAAGGTCTCTGACCAGGTCAAGGAAGCCTACTACGCGATCATGAAGACGAAGAGCGCGATCGAGGCCAACGCGGAGACGATCCTGTTCCTGGAAGAACTCAACCTGCTCGTGGACCGCTACGTGCAGGAGCAGACCGCACTCGAGTACGAGAGCCTCGACGTCCATACGCGTCTCGCGGCCGCCGAACACCAGGCACTGACGGAGCGGAACACGCTCGCTTCGCGCAAGGAGCAACTGAACGAACTGCTCGGCCGCAGCATCGAGACCCGGTTCGAGACCGTGGCGATTCCGGATGCTCCGCCGGCGATCTTCGTCTCTGCGGATGCGCAGCGGACCGCCCTGGCTCAGAGACCCGAGATGCGGGCAGCGCGGCTGGGGGTGGAACGCGCGGAGTACGGCTACCGCGTCACCAAGTCGAAGTACATTCCGAACGTCAGCCTCGTCGCCAGCTACCTCGTCCCGTTCAACATCGAGTTTCTCCCGAACAACGTAGCCAGTGTGGGCGTTTACGGGGAATGGGAGTTCTACGACTGGGGTCGCAAGAGCCGCGAACTCGACAGCAAGCGCGCCTCGATCCACCAGGCGCGAAACAGGGTGCGTCACGCGGAAGCGCAGGTACGAGCGCAGGTCAACGGCCAGATCCGAAAACTCGAGGAAGCGATGGCGCAGGTGGAGGTCGCGGAACTCTCACAACTGGCGGCTCTCGAAAAGCGCAGGGTCAAGCTGGCTCAATACCGTGAACAGGCCGCGCTGCTGCAAGACGTGCTCGAAGCACAGGCGAACCTGGCGGATGCCAACAAGAGCTACCAGGACGCTCAACTCGCGATCTGGACCGCCACCGCAAACCTCGAACGGGCACTGGGTGAGGAATAGTTTCGAAACATGAAGACCCGCAGCCGGAGGGCCCCGAGATGAACTTCGCGGACGCCGTGCAGGATCGAACGCCTCCCCGAGCCCGCACACGCCAACTCCGGTCACGGGCCGCGTGCTGCGTCCTCGCGTCCGCGGCCGCGCTCGGATTCTTTGCGGCCTGCCGCTCCGAAGATCCCCCGGAGAGAGCGCCGACCCCGGTCCGTGTCCAGGCCGCGGGAACACAGAGTTCGGGCACCGGCGTGCGCTATTCCGCCACCATCAATCCCTACGCTCAGCTCACACTCGAGTTCAAGGTGTCGGGCTACGTGCGTGAGATTTTCAAGCTTCGGGGCGCCGACGGACGCATGCGAGACCTGCAGGCCGGGGACCGCGTTGCAGCGGGTGAGGTCCTGGCGCATGTAGACGACTCCGCGTACATCGACCGACTGACCGAGGCCGGTGCCGAACTCGCCCGGGCCCGCGCGTCTCTCCGGAAGGCCGAACAGGACTGGAAGCGCGCCTCGAACCTGTTCGAGACCCAGAGCATCACGGCACCCGAGTTCGACTCGGCGCGCAAGGAGTTCGAGAGTGCTCGGGCCTCCGTCGCGGGAGCCAGCGCGGCGGTGGCGGAGGCAGAGCTCAATCTCGGGTACTGTTCACTCACCGCCCCGATGAAGGGCGTACTGCTTCAGCGCTCGATCGAGGTCGGGAGTCTGGTCCGGCCCGGCTCGGCCGCGTTCGAACTCGCCGATCTCAGCTCGGTCAAGGTCGTATTCGGCGTTCCCGATGTCGCGCTCGCGAAACTCGAACTGGGAAGTCCGCTCGATATCACGACCGAGTCGATCCGAAACACCGTCTTCGAGGGACGGATCACGGGCATTGCGCCTGCAGCGAATACCCAGAACCGCGTCTTCGAGGTCGAGGTGACGGTGCCCAACCAGCACCGGCGACTCCGAGCCGGCATGATCGCGGCTCTCGACGTCGGCAGGGCAGCGCTGCCCGAGTCCACGCCCGTCGTCCCCATGACCGCCGTGATCCGCTCGCTCACGAACCCCAACGGCTACGCCGTGGTCACGCTCGAGGAAGAGAACGAAACCCCAATCGCGCGGGTTCGCGACGTCGAGCTGGGCGAAGTCTACGGAAACCAGGTCGCCGTGTTGCGGGGCCTTTCGCCGGGAGAACGCGTGATCGTAACCGGGGCGACGCTGGCCAGGGACGGAACGCCCGTCCGCGTGATCCCGTAGCGAGACATTCAGAGATCCGGCATGGCACACAAGAGCGACGCGGAACTGATCGAGACGACCCGCAACGTCGCGCGCTTCTTCACCGAGAACCGGCAGATCTCGTGGGTGCTGCTCGTCGCGGTCGTGATCTGGGGCGTCTACGCATTCCAGACCATGCCCAAGCGCAAGGACCCGCGGATCCCGGTGCGCGTCGCGGTCGCCAGCTGCGCCTGGCCGGGCGTCGATGCCGAAAAAGTCGAACAGTTCGTGACGCGGCCCATCGAACAGACGTTGGCGCAGAGCAGCTCGCTGCACGAACCCGGGCCGGGAAATTCCTTCGCGATCAAGTCGACGACCTTGCCGGGGCTGACGATCGTAAACGTTCAGCTCGGCGAGACCGTGCCCAACATGAAGGCCGTGTTCAACCAGATGGGCGTCGACCTCGAAGCCCTGAACGCGAGCCTTCCCGCGGGCGCAGGCCCGATCCAGTTCAATGCCGACTTCGGCGAGACCGCGGCGCTCATGCTCACGGTCGCAAGTCCCAAGGAGACAGAAATCGAGGTCTCACTGCGCGCGCGCGATGTCGCGCGAGCGATCCGAAGGGCTCGAGCGCGGGGCCCCGCGACCCTCCCGAGGACCGCGGTCGTGGTCGCACTTCCGCGCTCGATCGACCCCGCGGTTTCCGGGCGGATTTTGGATCTGCTCAACCACGCGGTGAGCGCGGCCGGGATTGGCGGCGACATCGTGCCGCTTCAGGGAGGCGGCTTCGCGGGCCTCGATGCGGAGTTCAGCGTCGACGACACGGAACTGCTGGCCTTTCTGAAACGCTTCGGGCGCCGGCAGCTCGGTGCAACCGGCCTTCACCCCGACGCCTGGCAGCCCACGCTGATCCGAGATCCGGCGGAGGCCCGCAAGAAGCTCGCGGAGGTCGTGGGAGACAAGTACAGCTACGCAGAACTCGACGACTTCACCAGCCTGATCGCCCGAACCCTCCAGAACCTGACGCCGGTCGCCAAGGTCACGCGATCGGGCACGCTTCCACAGCAGATTCACCTCAGCTATTCGCAGGAACAACTCGCCTCCTATGGACTCCGGCCCTCGAAGCTGAAGTCGATCCTTGGCGCGCGCAACATCACGGCCGGAGCCGGCGTACTGGAGGCGGAGGGCGCCAATTTGATCCTCGATCCCTCCGGCGCCTTCGAGAGCCCGGACGAGATCGGCGGCGTGATGATCGCTCGGGCGCCGGGCGGGGTCCCCGTGTATCTGCGAGACCTCGTCGACGTCGTGCCCGGCTATCAGAACCCGCCGAACTTCCTGAACTTCTTCAGTACCCAGGACGACGCCGGCGAATGGCGCCGCAGCCGCGCGATCACGCTCGCGGTCCAGATGCGTCCGGGCGGGCAGGTGGCGAAATTCGGGGTCGCAATCGACGAGGCGCTCGCCGAGGTCGGGGATCTGCTCCCCGGGGACCTGGTGATGGCGCGCACCTCCGACCAGCCGCGCCAGGTAGAGGAGAACCTCGAGCTGTTCATGAATGCGCTGGCCGAGGCGATCATTCTCGTGGTGCTGGTCGCCTGGATCGGCTTCTGGGAATGGCGCTCCGCGCTGTTGATGATGCTCGCGATCCCGGTCACGCTCGCGATGACCTTTGGCATGATCTCGACGCTCGGCGTGGAACTGCAACAGGTATCGATCGCGGCGCTCATTATCGCACTCGGGCTGCTGGTGGACGATCCCGTCGTCGCCGGAGACGCGATCAAACGCAGCCTTGCACAGGGCCACTCCCGCCTGGTTGCGGCGTGGCTCGGCCCAACCCGGCTCGCGAACGCAATCATGTTCGCGACCGTCACCAACGTGGTCGCGTACCTGCCCTTCCTGCTGCTTCCCGGGAACTCCGGAACCTTCGTTCACAGCCTGCCGATCGTGATGGCGTGTGCCCTGATCGCGTCTCGGCTGGTGTCGATGACCTTCGTTCCGCTGCTCGGGTACTACCTGCTACGCGCTCCCAAAGAACTGGAGCCCCCAATCGAAGAGCGTCGAGAGCACGGCTTCACGGGCTTCTACTACCGCATCGGCTCCAGCCTGCTCGAGCACCGTCACCGCTGGCTCATCCTCTCGCTCATCTTTCTGGTGGCGGGACTGATGCTCGGAAGGCAGCTCAAGACCGCCTATTTCCCCAACGACATCCAGTACTTCTCGTACGTCGACGTGTGGCTCCCGGCGGGCTCGGCGCTTTCCGCCACCAACGAAATCACGGTACTTGCCGAAGAGGTCGTTCACGAGGTCGTAGACGAATACCAGCGGAGCCTCCCCGAAAGGGACGGATCCCGGCGCGAGGTCCTGCGCTCGCTGACCTCCTTCGTGGGAGGTGCCGCACCCCGCTTCTGGTTCTCGATCCCACGCGAACTCCAGCAGCTCAACTACGCCCAGATCATCCTCGAGGTCAGCGATAAACACGACACCCCAAAGCTCGCGGGCCGCCTGCAACGCGCGTTCGAGGCCCGCATCCCGGGCGCTCAACTCGAGATGCACCAACTCGAAACCAACCCCGTGGGTCACCCGGTCGCAATCGAGATCTCGGGACGTGCGACCGTAAATGCCGAACAGGAACGGGCCGACATTCTCGTGCTGCGGGACCTGGCCCGGAAAGTCGAGGACATCTTTCGAGAGGTCCCGGTCGCGGGGCTGGTCCGCGACGACTGGTTCGACGAATCCTTCGTGGTCAAGCTCAAAGTCGACCCGGATCGGGCAAACCTGGCCGGAATCACAAACGCGGACGTCGCGAGATCGTCCGCGGCCGGAATCAGCGGTACGCCGGTGGGGGTGCTGCTCGAGGCCAACAAGCAGATCCCGATCGTAGCCCGGCTTCGCGCCCAGGAACGTGCGCAGATCTCGGACCTTCGCAACCTCTACGTCTACGCGGCCGAGAACCCGAGCAAGGTCCCGCTGCTCGAGGTCGCCTCGATTCGGTATCAGCTCGAAACGCAGCGCATCGCACGCCGCGAGCACTTCCGCACGATCACGGTCGTGTGCCTGCCGACCGAGGGGACCCTGCCCTCACAGGTACTGAAGGCGGCACGCCCCCAGCTCGACGCGCTGATCGCCTCTCTGCCCCCGGGCTACAGGCTGACCTTCGCGGGGGAGCAGGCCAAGCAGCAGAAGGGCTTCGGCAACCTGGTCACCGTCATGCTGATTTCGATCGCCGGGATCTTCCTGGCGCTGGTGCTGCAGTTCAAGCACGCATTCAAGCCGCTGCTCGTCTTTTCGGCCGTGCCTTTCGGGGCGGTCGGCGCGATGCTCGCACTCTACCTCTCGGGCTCGCCGTTCGGGTTCATGGCCTTCCTCGGCATCGTCGCCCTGATCGGCGTAATCGTAAGCCACGTGATCGTGCTCTTCGACTTCATCGAAGAAAACCACGCAAAGGGAGAACCCCTGCGCGAATCACTGCTCGATGCCGGCATCGTCCGGCTGCGTCCCGTGATGATCACTGTCGGGGCCACCGCGATCGCGCTGGTTCCGCTCGCCATCCACGGAGGCCCACTCTGGCAGCCGCTCTGCTATGCCCAGATCGGGGGACTGAGCCTCGCCACCTTCATCGAACTGCTGCTCGTGAAGGTCTACTACGTGATCTTCGTCAAGGACCTCAAGCTCGTGCGCTGGGATCACCCGGATTCGGGAAACCCCACACCGACCGCCGACCCGATGGCTCCGTCGGCTCGCCAACGCGGGTGAAAGTAGGGAACCCGGGCCGACTCGCCGCTGCGGTCCCAGCTCGCCCGTGCGGAAACCCTCCCCAGTCGGGTTCGGTCGCGTGCGGCGCGACCGGGGCCGGCTTTTGGGGAGCGCTCTCGCTACGCAACGCCGCGCAGGGCTCCGGGCAGGTGCGGGGCCAGCGGCTTTACGCGCGGCATCACCTCTTCCGCAAAGCGTCGAATCGAGCCGAGCACCCGCTTGTGTTCGAGGCCCCCGATCCGCATCCAGCACAGGATCTGTTGCTGACCGATCCGCTCATAGAGTCCCTGGATCGCGCGCACCGCGCCCTCGGGTGAATCGAGCAGGATGATCCCCTGGTTTCGCAATTCCTCGACGTCGACCGTGCCCTGCGCCTTGAAACTCTCCGCGAGCTCCGCGTAGCGCTCGTAGGTCGGCGGGGTGCCCGGACCCTGCGGGACCAGCTCCATCACCTTGCCGAAGTACCAGCCGAGGGCCTGGGCGGTGTCGGCCTTGGCCTGCTCGGGGGAGTCGTGGATGTGCATCTGCCAGTTCAGGGGGAAGTCGATGTCGAGCGGGTCGCGCCCGAGCTCGATCAGCTTTCGCTTGGCCTCGAGCACGTGCTTCTCGAGGTCGGGGAGACTCATCAGCGTGGGCGTCACCATGATGCGCAGGCCCAGCTTCGAGACGAGTTCGAAACTCTCGGGACTGATCGCGGCCACGTAGACGGGCGGGTGGGGGTCCTGCACCGGTCGCGGGATCAGCCGAACGTCCTCGAACTGGTAGTGCTTGCCCGAATAACTGAACGATTCGTTGCGCCAGCAGCCGAGCAGCACTTCGAGCGACTCGCGGAAGATCTCGCGGCTCTGGGCCTGGCGGTCCGCGAGGCCCAGCATCTTGAACTCGTGCGGCTGGTAGCCACGGCCCACGCCGAGGTCCAGCCGGCCGCCGCTGATCACGTCGACCATCGCATAGTCCTCGGCCACGCGAACCGGATGATCGAACGGCAATATCGAGACCGCGATCCCGATCCGCATCCGTTCGGTGCGCGCCGCGATCGCGGCGGCCGCGACCTGCGGAGACGGCATCGTGCCGTAGGTGCTGCCGTGGTGCTCGGCCAGCCAGACCGAGTCGAAGCCCACGCTTTCCGCGTACTCGATCTGCTCGAGCATCTCTTCCCAGACGCGACGGTAGTCTTCGTCCGGGCTCTCGAGCACGTAGAACATTCCGAACTTCATGCCTGCTCCTTCTGTAAACGTTTGCGCACCTCGGGCATGACCTGGCGCGCCAGGAACTCGATGCGGCGGGTGCCGCTCTCGACCGCTTCGCCCGGGAGTTGTGCCCAGAAGTGGACGTCGCGGATTTGCGGGCGCTCCGAAAGTAACCTGACCAGGCGCTCGACCGCGGTCGGCCCATCCCAGAGTTCGTAGGACCCCGCGTCCAGGATCGCCTGCGGATCGGCGAACGCGGGGACCTGGTCGGGCGGTCCGAACGCGCCCCAGCCGATGTACTCGTTCAACTGGTAGAGCGCGTGCGGTCCGATCTCGGCCCAGGTCCGCTCGGGGTCGGCATCGACGATCGCCCACTGCCCCGCGTAGATCGCCGCGTCCGCGGGATCCCGGCCGAGCCGCGCCACCGCGTCCAGGTAAGTCGCGTGGTGGTCGTTGCTCGAAGACAGGAAGCCGTCCCCGATCCGGGCCGCGCGCTCGATCGCGGGCGGCGTCAGCGCCCCAATCAGGAGTGGCGGCGGGGTGCGCGGCGTCGGTGTCACGCGCACGTCCGGGACCTGGAAGCGCCGGCCCTCGAACGCGACGGGCTCGCCCGACCAGGCGCGACGCAGGATCTCGACGCCTTCCTCGAGCAGGCTCGGGCGCTGGCGGATCGAGCGGCCAAAGGCCCGGTACTCGAGTTCGCGATAGCCGAGCCCGACCCCGAGCCGAAAGCGATCGCCAGAGAGCAGCGCGAGCGTCGCGGTGTCTTCGGCCACCCGCACCGGGTCGTGCAGCGGCAGCAGCATCAGGTTGGTCCCGATCTTGAGCCGCTCGGTGCGCGCGCTGAGCGCCGCGGCCAACACCAGTGGCGAGGGCGTGTAGCCGTCGTCGCTGAAGTGGTGTTCAGAGAGCCAGACCGAACCGATGCCGAGCGATTCAGCGTACGCAATCTGCTCCAGGATCTCGGCGTAGAAGCGCTCGAACGGGCGTCCTTTGTCCGGGTTTCGAAAGTCGTACCAGAGACCGAAATCGACCGACTGCTGCTCGGGCATGGGTCCTGCCATCCTACCCGATCGGGTCAACGCTCGGCCCTCGACCCCGTCGTCCAGCGGGCCCCGGATTCGGTCTTCGATCTTGACCGCCGATGCAGGCCGCGCGCGTGGGCCGGACTAGGCGCGCAGGCCCACCCGATTGCCGCTCTCGTAGCGTCGCAGGCCGCGGCCGAAGACCGCGAACGCGAGCAACACGTAGGCGCTGGCGCCCCCGAGTACAGCGGCCAGGCCGAGCCAGGTAAAGTCGCGCAGGAGTTCGGCCGGCAGGAAGCCGATGAAGCCCGCCGGAATTACGGTGAAGAGCAGCACCTTGAGCACTCCGCCGAAGATCACCCTCGGGTAACTGCTGAACGCGATCTGGAACTCCCAGAACTGGCGCGCGAGGCTGTCGGTGCGGCCGAGCCAGAAGGCCGAACTGTGCAGGATCACGCCCGTCGCCGTGAACACCGCGGCACTGCTCGCGACCGCGACGAGCACGAGCGGCGCGGTCGTAGGACGCACGACGCCCGAAATCCCGATCAGGAACAACCCGCTCGCGATGTCGCCCCAGCCCGACGCCCGCGACTGGGAGCCCAGCGCATGCAGCAGGGGTGGCTTGGGCTGCGTCAGGAAGCCATCGAGTTCCCCGTCGATGATGTAGCGCCCGAGGTCGCGGACCCCGCCCGCAAACACGACAGCGCAGCCGAAGCCCGCCGCCACGACCCCGAAGAGCGCGGCCATGTCGCCGAAGCGCCACCCGCGAATCTCGTCGAAGCGGTCGAAGAAGATCCACCAGATGCTGAAGTAGAGCAGGTTGTTGAGCAGCATCATGACCGCCGCGAACCAGAACGCACCGCGCAGCGCGAGCGTCGCGCGCAGGTTCGTGACAAACAGCGCAGCGGCAAAGTTCAGAATCGCACGCACCGCTAGCCTCCGTTCACTTCGAGCCCGCGGAGCGCGCGGCGGTACATCCACACCAGGAGCAACGTGGTGAGCAGCGACCAGCCGACGAGACGCAGCGCGACCTCGCCGGCCAGCACCGGATCGAAGCCGAACGACATCCGCCCCACTCCGTACATGAACGCCGAGAACGGCGTCCAGTCGGCGACTTGCCTGAGCCAGTCGGGATAGATTTCGAGCGGGAGCATCAGCCCGCCCAAGATAAAGGCCGCCTTCTGCCAGACCAGGTAGACGGGCGAGCAGTCCTGCAACCAGAACGCGGTAACTCCGATCGCGGCCATCGAGACCAGGCCAAGCCAGAGTGCGAGCACCCCGAGCGGCAGTGCGAGCAGCAGCCCCGACGGATCTTTCGGCAGAGATCCCGCGAGCAGGTAGGCCATCGCGAAGCCCCAGATCCCGAGCGTCACAGCGCGCAGCGCGCAGTCGCCCGCGGCCTCGGCGAGCCGCCCACCCAGGTAGGAGATCGGCCGCGACAGGCGGTAGGCGATCTCGCCGCTGCGCACGTCGGCTTCGATGTCGAGGTGAACCGGGGTGAGCGAGAGCATCACCCATTCGGTGAGCGCCAGGTACCAGAGGAACTCGGTCGCACCGAGTTCCCCGAGCGCACCCATCTCGCCGACCACGTACCAGAGCTGCGAAAAGATCAGCAGGATCACGAAGTAGAAGGCCATGCGGCCGACGATCGCCGCGCGCTCGGCGAGTGCCTGCCGGAGCGCCGTTCGCGCCACCGCCAGGTACTTGGCGGGGCGAAATCCGGGGTGGAGTGCAGCAGTGGTCATGGTGCGAGCGCTTCGGGAGCTGGGGTCGACTCCGCATCGGCGTAGATCGCCTGCACGATCTGGTCCATGGGCGGATCCTCGATCGCGAGGTCGTTGATGCGCGTGAGACGCAGCACTTCCTGCACCACGCGCTCGACCGAACTCTGCTTTAGATCGACGTCGACTTCGGTGCAGTGCGGGCGCCGCTCGATCACTTCGACGCCCGGCAGTTTCAGATCGACGGATTCCGCCACGCTGTGCAGCGTGATGCGCTTGCGTCCGATATAGCTCCGCCGCAACTCGGCGACCGGCCGGTCGAGCAGGATCCTGCCGCGGTGGATCACGATCACGCGGTCGCAGACCGATTCCATGTCGCCCGTGTCGTGCGACGTGAATAACAGCGTCCGGCCCTCGCGCCGACTCTGCTCGCGAATCAGGTCGCGGATCACGGCCTTGGCGGTAACGTCGAGCCCGATCGTGGGTTCGTCCAGGAACAGGATCTCGGGCGCGTGGAGCAAGCTCGCCACCAGTTCGCAGCGCATCCGCTGGCCGAGCGACAGCTGCCGCACGGGCTGTTTCAAGAGCGGCCCGAGCCCGAACGCCTCGACGAACTCGCCGCGTCGCCGCTGGTAGGTCGCCGGGTCGATCTCGTAGATCCGCGCCAGCAGGTCGAAGCTGTCCGCGGCTGGCAGGTGGATCCAGAGCTGCGAGCGCTGGCCGAACACGGTCCCGATCCGAAACGCGATCTGCCGCGCATCGCGCCAGGGGCAGAGCCCGAGTACGGCCGCGTCTCCCGCGCTCGGATGCAGGATCCCGGACAGGATCTTGATGGTGGTGGACTTCCCGGCGCCGTTGGGACCCACGAACGCAACCCGCTCGCCGGGCGCGATCGCAAAGCTCAGATCATCGACCGCGACCAACTCGCGCTTGGGCGCCCGGAACAGGTCGCGGACCGCGCCCCCGAACCCTTCGCGCCGCTCGCGCACCCGGTAAGTCTTGCGCAGGCCGCGGACCTCGATCGCGTGACTCATTTCAGACCCTCCCCCGCTGGCATCGCACGCGGGATCCACAAAAGCAAAACGCCCCTCCGGCGGGGCCGAAGAGGCGTTGGATAAAGCTCCCTGCCGACCCGGATTACACGCGCGCCTCGGCGCAGACGCCAATCGCCATAAGCTCACGCAGATACGAATTCGGGAACGGACGCATACTTCGAGACACTGTTCCCCCGGCCCAAGCCCGTGTCAAGCCCCGAACCACGTGACTAAGCCAACGACCGAGTCGCGAGGCGGCCCCCGTCCGCCATGCCCTCGACCCGCTCGCGCAGGAGTTCGATCCACTCCGGGTGGGGCAGGATCCAGAAGCGCCGGTCCCGGATCGCGTCGACCACGAGCGACGCGACCTGCTCCGGCGGGAGCCCCCGACTCGAGAGGAGTTTTCTAGAGCCTTCCATGAACGCCGTTTCCGCCGGCGTCGACTCGTGCGTGCGCGCCGAGGCCTCGGAGCGATTGCGTTCGCACCCGATCAGGTTCGTGTTCACCGGACCCGGACACAGCACCGAGGCCCCGATCGGGGAGGACTCGGCTTCGAGTTCGTGCCGAAGCGTCTCGGAGAGCGCGACGATCCCGAACTTGGCCACACTGTAGGGGGCGATCACGGCCGGGGCGGAAAGGCCCGCAGTCGAAGCCGTGCTCACCACGTGCCCCTCCCCGGCGGCCTTGATCTCGGGCAGGAAGACCTTGATCCCGTAGATGGCGCTCCACAGGTTGACCCCGAGCACCCACTCCCAGTCCTGGAGGCTGAGCCGCTCCACGGGCCCGCTGACCAGCACCCCCGCGTTGTTGTGCAGCACGTGAACGGCATCGAAACACTCGAGGGTCCGATCCCGCAGCCGCTCGACCTCATCCAGGCTCGAGACATCGGTGCGAACCGCAAGCACTTCGTGTCCGGCTCCGGCCAGCTCAGCCTCGGCCTTGGCGAGCGCCCCTTCCTCGATGTCTGCCAGCACCACGCGCATGCCCTCGGCCGCGAGCGCGCGCGCCGTGGCCAGCCCGATCCCGCTGGCGGCTCCCGTGACCACGGCCGTTCGTCCCTCGAATTCCTGCATGGCTGCCTCCACCGAGACTTTACCTCGCGAAGGTCGATCCGGGGCAACGAGCATGGGCCCGCACCATGGGCCAGACTCCCCGGCCGGAGGACCCGCCGATGAACTCGAAGCAGACCCAACTGGAGACCCGGCTGATTCACGCGGGGGAGCCCCAACCCCGGATCCTGGGCGCGGGCATTCCGCCGATCTTCCGCTCGACGGTCTGGGAGCAGGTGCCGGACGCCGGCTACCACGACATCCTGTATCCGCGGCTCTC
>JABSQV010000097.1 GCA_013215565.1 Myxococcales bacterium
GCGTCGAACTCCGAGGAAAGGGCCGCCTGCCCCTCCTCATGCGCCGCGGCTGCCTCGTCTCTCAGAGCCTGGACTCGAGACCGTTCGGCATCCCGACGCCCCGCAGCCTGCTCTTCAGCGAGTGACTGAGCTGCCGCCTGGCGTTGCCCCAGGGTCGTACCGGCTTCCTCGAATGCGTGCGCACGTTCACCTGGACCGGCGACCGTCGCGACTCCGCGGCCCACCGGGGGTCCGGTCGACCGATAGCTCTCGCGCCTGGTCGGAGATGGAGCTGCGCCACCGAGCACCGCAGACCCGCGTTGACGCCGACGCAACACATTCGGCTGTGTCATGCGCCTAGTTTCCTCGCGCCGGGGTACTTCTTGCCGGCAGCCTTGTCCGCATCGTGCTTCAGGATGCCTATGGCCTTCCCTGCCGCCTGCTTCTGCGAGAGGCCGGGGGAATCCTGCTTGACCTTCCTGATCTTGCTCGAGACGCGCTTCCTGGCAGCCTTACCGTATCCGATCCCTTCAGGCACTTGGCTTTCTCCCCGTGTAGTCGCGGATCACGACCACCGGGCCACCGTCATCAGCCGAGAGCTTCTGCTCAGTCGGCACGAGCTTGGCTAGGAGGACCGCGAAAGTGCGCGGATCTGACTCCGCCAGGCTCTCGAGCCACGACGCAGAGCCGATCTTCTCGAATGCCTTGAGGATGGCATCGCGAACCGCCGAAGTCGTCGTGTTCGGCGTCCCAGGCGCTCTCCCGCCTAGTTTCTCGTGCCCATCTGCGAACTGCCCGTTCGCATTGCGCTCGGCCATTCGATCCCACGTTCCACCACTATTCGCGTGGAACTCTCAGGAATCGCGGGGGGTTCTTAGATCATAGACTTCTCCCGTAACCGGGTCCACAGTCGTCCAGCGATCGACCACTTTTTCCTGCCACCAGCGCGAGACGAAGCCCACGACCACCTGGCCAACGATCCAGAGCAGGATCAGCAGGAATATAGTGAGCGGATCCAACCAGTTAGCAGCCTCGAGGGAGGCGATACAGGTCACCAGGAGCAGGAATCCAGGCACGGCCGGCTACCCCTTTCTGCGCATAAAACGCTTTTAGCGCGTAGTCCCAACTGGGTGCGGTATTTTTGGGGGGGTCATTTCTTTCGCTGGGCTTCCGAGTCGGCACAGCCGCGCCCGGAAGCCCGAGCGGCCCGTTCCCGGCGCCGGCGCGCTCGGTCCTGGGCCGCTGGATACCGTCCGAGCCACTCGAGCAGGTCGGAGCGCAGGATCACGGTCTTTGCGGTCGGTCGGGATGCCCTTAGATCCCCGGCATCGATCGCAGCGCGCAGGGTCTGCCGGCACGCGATGCCGAGGCGGGCCCATGCGCAGATCGATGCGGCCACAGGTAGGTCGTCTTGGTTTGTCTTCTTGGGTCTGAAGATGACCGGCTGAGATCCCGGTGGCACAGGACAGAAAGGGCCCTTTTTGTCCCCAGTAGTCCCAGCACGCGCTGAAAGCGTTCTAAGCGTTTTAGCCTCACTCCCCGAGCCCTCGCCACTCGCGAAAGGTGCCTAGGCGCTGAACCACGAGCGCGTCGTCCTTCTGATCGCCCTTCTTCCGCACGATCACGATGGGCTCCTCGCCCTTGCCCTCTGCTTCAGCGGCTCGTTCCGCCTGACCTACAGCCATCTGGAGCTGCCCCCAGGTCGGCCGCGAGAGGAGTTTGACCTCGATGCAGAAGCCGGTTTCGCCGGCCACATCCGATTTGGGGCCAGATCCGTCCCTGGTGAGGGGTCCACGGCGATGTCCCCCGAACATTTCAGCCACTGCCTGCTCCCACTGCTGCCAGGTGCGCCGATGAGTTGACATTCAGGAGGGGGCTCGAGGCGAGCGGCGCGAGGGCTCACCCCCCAGCGTCCCTGCTTCTGTTTTTACAGAGCCGCGCCGCCCTTGGTCTACTGGCGGCCCCGA
>JABSQV010000098.1 GCA_013215565.1 Myxococcales bacterium
GGTGACTTCCTGCATGGCCGGGAAGTTGGTGACCTCGACCTGCTTGGCTCGGTGGCGCCGGTCGGAGTCCGAGTCCGAGTCCGAGCGTGCAGAAGCCGTAGAAGCAACGAGCAGAGCCAGGACGAACCCCAGCGCGATGGTGAGCCGCATGATTCCCTCCGATGCTCACCCCCAGAGCGGATCCTACACCTAACTCAAGCCATTCTGACTGCGCTCCGACGGCCCAGGCGGAACGAGAGTCCCAGCAGGATGCCAACGACCAGGGCGATGCCCCAGTCGGAGATCGCGGATGCGCCGATGAGTGGGGCGGCGGGAATTAGGGCGATCCCCTTGAGGTTCGTAAAGTTGGAACCTCCTGTCCCGTTCCCCGCTACTACGCTGCAACTCCCATCTGCTGGATCGACCCTGAATACTTGGGTTGCTTCGACGCCGACCTCCACCGGGGGCGCCGAGCTACGGCTCGCTCGTGAGCCGCACGGACTCCTCAGCTTCGACCCTGTTGGCACTCCACGCAGAACGGCGCCTCGGGCATCGCCTCGAGACGAGCGATCGCGATCGGCTCCTCGCAGCGACGGCATAGGCCATACTCGTCCCGCTGGATCGCTTCGAGCGCAGCCTCGCAGCGCCGGAGCCGGACCTGCACCTGCTGGCGGTTGGCCTGTGCCATCGCCTGCTGCTGCAGCGCGTCCACTCGGGACAGGCGACCGACCGCAGCCTGGTCGAGGCCCACTGGCTTCGCGCCGTCGGCGCTCGAGCGAAGTAGCGCCCGAAGTTCTTCCCGAAGTTCGCGGAGAGTCTCGGCGAAAACGGCGACTGCAGCGGCATCGAGGTCGGCCATACGGAGAGCATAGCCCGCGGCGTCTCGGCATCGGCCCGATCCAGCTCCAACCGACTGTAGAGCTAACCGAACGCTCCGACCCGGAACTCGGAGCCCGGGCCTAAGCGGAGCTGGCCCCTTTCCGCCGCCGGAACGCAGCCAGCCCGAGCCTCCGCCGGCTAAGCCCACGACCTGGACCATACGCCGCCCCAACGAGGACGAACGGGAAGCGGAAGCTCCGCTTTGACAGAACACTCGTTACCGGAACTCGGACCTACGCCCAAAAACCCGCTTATTTCTCCTATCCTCGTATAGCTGCGGCATCTCGTCGTAACGCTTGTAGATCGGCGAGCCGCAACAACCCGCAAAGAACCGGTGGACGCCCGGGCTCGGTTGCCGGCCTGAGCAGACGGGCACGAGAGGGGTGCCACGGGGGCTACTCGCTAGCGACCTCGTATCCGGAGCAGCGCTTACCGAAGACACGCCCGCAGCATTCTCGCGAGCAAGCGGATGCCGTCGGACCGTTTCATATCCTTCCAAGCCGGTGCCCATCCCCCAGAGGTCGTCAGCAGGGTATCGTCGAGCTCGGGGTGGAACTGGGTCGTGAGCGCAGTTTGCCCGGCTTGCCAATAGATCCCGGTCGCCGCGACCTCGCATAGGGGGTCGCCATTTTGCTTGTGAGTTGAAGCGAGGATCTCAACGCCGAGAGGGGCTCCCATCAACGCCTGGACCTGCGGGATAGATGCGGCATCGAGGCTGTACGCAGCTAGGACATGCTGGATCTGTTGGTAGGCCCAGCAGACAAACCGCACCGACTCCTCCGATACCTCGTTGCCGTGGAACGCCTGGATCCTCAGTTCGTTTTCATACTGAAGCGCAACGTCAATGATGGCCTCGTACTTCTGGGCGACGACCCGGTGAGCCTCAGTCACCATGGTCGGTACGTGATCGAGTTCGGTGTTGACGTACGGGTACAGACGCGTGTTCGAATGGCTGACTTCCTCATTATTAGCCACCGCGAACGTTTCATCCGCCCAGGACTTGGCAATGGTGCCGTAGCCCTTCTCGACGTGCAGATTCTCCCCGACCTCGCTAATGCGCCTAGACACTTCGACAAATGCTCGGTGCTCTGAGGCCTCGAGCCTGCGAACCGCATCCTTGACCAGGTCGACGTGGGCTTGCGCGGCCAATTGATGAGACAGGCAGATGCCTATGAACGGAACGCCGCGAAGCAGCAACTCGACGAGCGTCTTTGTTGCTGCGCTGCGCGAGTAGGCATCGGTGAAGGAGCTGGCCACGTGAACATCGGGCTCTCCCCCTTCAAACGCCAACAACATGGCGCCGCTGGCTAGCGCCGCGAAGCGCTTCGGATCGCCCACGCCGATGCGCCAGGCCGGGACGATCAGTGTCTGTACTCCCAGAATCTGATCTGCGACGTAGGCGATGTTTTCCGATGCGATGACGCCAGAATTGTCGCGCGGACGTTCCCCGACGTGGTTCCACGGCTCCACGACGACAATGCTTCGCGCGAGTTCGACCGGATCGACACTTGCAAGGTCGTCGACCCGCGTGCCCGAAGCCGGACTCCTCTCACCGAGCGGGTTGGGAGAGTCGCGGTCGGAAAGAAAAGCATCAAACAGGACTCTGGCTGCGCTGGTCATGGGCTTCTTCTGATTCCTGTCTCACTAAGCGACTGCGGATAGGAGAAATGGCGGGGGGCTTGAGCTTGGCTCGGAGTTCCGGGTAAGCGCGCTCGGTCACCTCGAAGCCGGGCCGGGGCTCTGCCCCACCGTCCGCTGACTCACTTCATTCTACTTGCTCACCCATTTCCCTGAACTGCTCCTCGAACCCTGGAGGAGAGATCAAGACTAAGACACGCACAGGTTCATTCGTGGTTTCCCCCACGGCCCTGCTCAGCCTAAACGCAGGCTCCATTTAGCAGAACACTCGTTACCGGAACTCGGACCCAAGCCCAAAAGCCCGCTTATTTCTCCTATCCTCCCTTCTGTACCTCGACCTTGCCTGCTTCCGTGTACGAGAGGTCACCCACGCAGAAGGGCCGCGCCGCGAAGATCGGCATCTGCTCGCTATCGCACCACTCGATCCAGTCGGGGTAGTTGTAGAAGTCGATGGGAAGGCGGACCTCACCGGGGGGTTCGTAGCCCGCGGGCTCTTCGCCGAAGCCTGTGACGCGGTGCTTCACGTACTGGGCGTAGGAGACCTTGCCCATCTCGCCGTCGCTAACGACGTCGATGCCGGCTTCGACCTGCTCGATGCTGTCCGCGATTTCCTTCGTGAGCGTTTCGTCTGCCGCTTCCGAGACGTCCTCGCCGGTGTAGCGGGCGAAGAGCATTTCCCGGAGCTTCTCGGGCCTGGGCAGGCTGCCCACGTGAGTGGTGAGAATTCGTTCGCTACTGCTCTTCATATCCTGTCCCAGTGTAGACGGCCGCCTCCATTCCATCCTTGAGCGGCAGGACGACCGCGCGAAAACCGTTTCGCGGGTCTCCCATGTAGTCGCGCTGGGCCCGGTTGTCTGCCTCGAAGGTGAAGATGTTGTCTGTGAAGACAAGTGAGCCGGGGCGTAGTTGCGGCTGCAGGAGCCGTAGCACCTCGAGTTCAATGTCCTTCCAACCATCCAACAGCACCAGGTCGAGCGAGCCGCCGCAATCCTTCAGCGTCTCGCGGGCGTCCCCGATTCGCAGATCGATTAGATCGCTCACCCCCGCCTCGGCGAAGTTGGCGCGCGCGATCTCCGCCTTCTCGGGAAGTATCTCGGTGCCGATGACCGTGCCCCCACCGTTGTCCCTCACCGCCGCGGCCAGATAAAGCGTAGATACGCCGAAGGATGTGCCGTACTCTGCGACACGCCGAGCGCCGATCGCCCGCGCGGTGACGTAGAGCAACCCGCCTTGTTCCGCCTCCAGCGGCAAGTACATGTCCTTCGTGCGCGAGTACATGTCCTGCCAGTCCATCTTCCGCTTGAAGAGGAGTCGAGGTAGCAGCGGCAGGAAGCGCCAGAGAAGCTGGCGCCGCTGGGCCTTCCATTCCTTGTAGGCTCGTTCCAGAACCGCCTCGATTTTGGGGTCCTGCAGGAGCGAATGTATGTCGGCCATGCCACCTCCTCCCCACAGCCTGGTGATCGATCTTGAGCCGGCCCGCTCCGCCGCTCAACGGACACGCGGTTCAGCTGCGCCCAACAGCGCTGACCGTCAGCGCTGGGGTTCAACGCGCGCCGCCAAAACGGTACCACGGATCGATTGGAGCGAGCTGAGGATAGGAGAAACAAGCGGGCTTTCGGGCCTGGGTTGGGGTTCCTATCACGATCCTTCTATTAAATAGAAGCTGAGTTCGTTCTTGTGAGAGCCGTGGGGGCTAATATCCGACCCAATGGGACCCGAAGGTCTCAGGCTACTAACTAGTTATACGGCGGGGTCCGTGATAGCCGTTGAGATGCTAA
>JABSQV010000099.1 GCA_013215565.1 Myxococcales bacterium
GGAAGAGCCAGAAGAGCGTCGGCGCAAAGCCCATCAGCACGTAGTCGAGCCCGAACGCGAGCAGCGAGAGCAGCAACACCGGCCGGCGCCCGAAGCGATCGCTCAGATTTCCCATCACGGGCGCACAGATGAACTGCATCAGTGCGTACAGGAACATCAGCCAGCCAGCATAGAGAGCCGCCTGGCTGAGCCCCTCCCCCGCGAGTTCCATGATCAGTTCCGGCGTCACCGGAATAACGATCCCGAAACCGACGGCATCGAGCAGGCAGGTGATGAAGATGAAGGTCAGTCCGTGGCGGCTGACTTGCGGCTGGCTCATCCGGCCTACCCCTCGCGCTGGACGACCTGCTCGTGTCGCCTCTGATCTGGATGGGGGGCGGGAACCGAAGAACCGGCCTACACGCGGCAGGCTACTGGCTGAAAAAGGATCCCACATCGACGCCCGGAACGCCCATCGTCTGCCTTAGCGCCAACTTGCGGCAGGTGATGGGAGTGCAGCGAGCGTGACTTCGAAAGCTCACCCTCGATCTTCGGCAGACTCGGGGCGCTCTGGGGGCCGGGCTACGGCCGGCGCGACGCCGCCGCTGCGCCCGGGCCCGCGCGAATTTCCCCGCTGCGCCCCCGACTGCGCGGCGCCGCGCTAGGATTGACCCACCGGAATCTTCGGGTCCGGCCTACATCGCAGGATCGGGAACGACCGGATCGAATCACCACGCAGGAGCCAGAGTCATGGATGTCGCTTCGTTCACCGAAATCGAGCAGGAGTTCTCGGATCGTGTCTCGCGCATCGTGTGGTGCACAATGACCAGCATCGATCGCCGCGATCGGCCGCGGTCTCGCATCATCCACCCGATCTGGGAGCGCGCAACCGGCTGGATCGCGACTGGACGCCACAGCTTCAAGGAGAAGCACCTCGCCCACAGCCCGTGGGTTTCGCTCTCCTACTGGGACCAGGAGCACCAGCAGATCCATGCGGATTGCAAGGCGGCCTGGATCGACGACGCGCAGGAGAAGGAGCGGATCTGGAAGCTCTACGGATCGACTCCGGCGCCCCTCGGGTACGACCTCCAGATGTTCTGGAAGGCCGGGCCCCTGGACCCCGACTACGGGCTGCTCAAGCTCACGCCCTGGCGGATCGAACTCTCGGCGCTCGGGGACATGATGCGGGGCCAGCCGCCCAGGGTCTGGCGCCAGACGCTGGGGGCCTAGGCGCGGCGCCCATACGCCGGTCCGACACACGACGGCTGCCCATGCCGGCGCGCACCAGCGCGAACGCGGGCAGTCTCACGAGGCACGAGGAGGCCCACCCGATGCAATCTCCGATTCCCGATCCGCCCGCGGCGCAGGGCTCCCGAAGCGCCGTCGCCGAGGGGCCCAGCGGCGAGATCGCAAACCGCGATCTGATCGAACACTCCGCGCGCTTCGTCCCCAGGCTCTGGCGCGTCACCGAGCGCGTCCACTGCGCGGTCGGCTTCGGCCTGGCCAACTCGACCGCCGTCCTGGCCCCGGAGGGCCTCGTGGTCGTGGACACGGGCGAGTCGGTCGAGGAGGCGGGCGACCACGTGGCCGCGATCCGGGCGGTCACCGAGCTGCCGGTCCGGGCCGTGATCTACTCACACAGCCACTACGTCGACGGCACGGCGGCCTGGCTTCGCGAGGACGACCGGAGCTTTCGGGTGTTCGGCCACGAGCGCATTCCCGAGACCCGGGCCAAGGTCGCGGGCGAGATCGGCCCGGCCTACATCCGACGGGTCTGTCTCCAGTTCGGGTTCTTTCTTCCTTCCGAAGGTCCGGACGCGATGCCGAACCAGGGCATCGGCCCCTTCTTCTTCAACCCGAATCATCCGCGCCGAACCCCGGGCTTCCTGCCGCTCACGGATCCGATCCGGGAAGAGACCGAGCTCGAGATTGCGGGCCTGCGCTTTCACTTCATTCCGGCCGCGGCCGACAGCGATGACTCGCTCATCATCTGGCTCCCGGAGGAAGGTGTCGCGATCAACAACAACGTCTGGCCCGCGCTGTTCAACATCTACCCATTACGCGGCGAGTCCTACCGCGATCCGCTGCTGCTGGTCGAGGCGATCGACCGGATCCGCGACCTGGATCCCGAGCACCTCGTGGGCGTCCACGGCCCTCCGATCTCGGGGCACGACACCGTGCGCGACACGCTGCGCGACTACCGGGACGCGATTCAGTACCTGTGGGACCAGACCGTGCGCGGAATCAACCGGGGACTCGGTCCCGAGGAACTCGCCTGGTCGGTGCGGCTCCCGGCACAGCTGGAACGCTCCCCACTCTGCCGCCAGTTCTACGGCGCCGTGCCGCACCACGTGCGGCAGATCCACAACGGACTCTTTGGCTGGTACGGAAACGACGCGGCAGACCTGTTTCCGCATCCGCCCCAGGTCGAGGCACAGCGAATCGTGGCCGGCTTCGGGGGACGCAGTACAGTGTTGGAACAGGCACGCACTGCCCTGGACGCCGACGACGCGGCCTGGGCCGCACGGCTCGCGAGCTGGCTCGTGCTTGCCGACCCTGCGGACACCGGCGGGCGCGAGACCGAAGCGGCCGCGCTCCGCGCGCTGGCTCAGCGGACGAGTTCGGCCAACGTACGCTCGGTCTGCCTCACACGCGCACTCGAACTCGAGGGCACGATCGACCCGCGGTTCCTGAACGAGCGGCCCGCCGCCGAGGGCCAGGTGCTGGCCGCGGACCCGGGCCGCTTTGTAAAGGCGCTCCGCGTCCAACTCGATCCAGAGAAGAGTTCCGGCGTGAAGCAGACCGTAGCCTGGTACTTCGAGGACTCGGGCGCAAACTGTGCACTCGCGGTACGCGGCGGCGTTGCCGAGTTTCTGACGAGCGCGCCCCAGCAGGCCGACCTCGAACTCCGGCTCACGCTGCCGGTCTGGGCCAGGCTCTGGTCGGGAAAGCGCTCACTGGCCGACGCCGTCGCCAATGGAGAGGTCAAGCTCACGGGGCAACTCGCCACGGCCGAGGCCTTCTTCGATCTGTTCGATCTCGTCAAACTCCGAGGACGCTAGACCTCGCCTCACTCACGCCGGAGCCACGGCTTGGCCGCCCCGGCGACCGGGGTCGGGAACGCCGCGCCGCAGCCTGCGCCTCCGCGGACCGGACTTCGCGACGCGACCCCGCTGTGCCAGGACACTTCCCGGAACCGGCGAAAGCTGGCGGAAGGCACTCGAGGCACCTCCGGACCGGGCTCTCGCGCGCGGACGGCAGCGCAGGCGCAGCTTCCGCTCCTATCCTGCCGAATCTGTGGCATTCTATAGGCGCGGTTTCTCAGAGAGTCGAAGATGTTGAAGCGGAAGTCGGAGCCGAGGGTGAGTCTCTATTCCTTCTACGAAAAGCGGATCTTCCCGCGCCTTCTCGATACCGCGATGCGGCGCCTGAACGAGCACCGCGCCGAGACGCTGAGCGCCGCTCGCGGGGACGTGCTCGAGATCGGCTTCGGCACGGGCCTCAACCTGAGTTACTACCCCGACGGCATCCGCTCACTCACGGCCGTCGACCCGCTCGACGACCTGCCGACCGGTGTCGCGGCGCGCGTCGAAGGGCGAGTGGCCGAAGCTCCGTTTCCGGTGGAGCGGCACACGCTCTCAGCCGAGGGCGTGCTGCCGTTTGAGGCTGGCCGCTTCGATACGGTGTCGACGACCTGGACGCTCTGCTCGATTCCAGACGTGAGCGCTGCGCTACACGAAATGCACCGCGTCCTCGCCCGCGAAGGCCGGCTGCTCTTCATCGAACATGGCCGCAGCGATGCGGCCTCGGTCGCGCGTTGGCAGGACCGGCTGAACCCGCTGCAGAGAATCATCGGCTGCGGCTGCAACCTGAACCGCGCGATCGACCTGCTGGTCCGCGGGGCCGGTTTCGAGATCACGCAACTCCGTCGTTTCGTCGCCGACCGCACCCCGCGGATTCTGGGCTCGATGTATCAGGGGATCGCACGTGCGGCATAGACGAATCTACAGTCGGCGGAGAGGATTCAGGTGGCGAGACGATCAGGTGCGAGCGTCAGGCCCTCTGCCCGTGGGGCCGGAACGCGACCCGGAGGTCGCATCGGAACTCGCGTTTCACATCGACTGGATCCTACACGCCTTCGATCCGGATTCGCCTTCGAGCCCGGAGGCCTGCAGCACCGCGCCAGCGGAGAACCCCGATGAGATCGCCGGGGTCAGCCTGCTCGAGCGCCGCTTCGCGTGTATCTCGTTCCACGGACAGATCGTGGCCGAAGCATCGCCCGAGGAAGCACTGAAGCTCTGGCGCGACCAGCAGACAGAGCCCGTTTCGGACGAGCGTTTCGAACAGGTGTGCAGCCACACCCGGGCCTACGTGAACTACGAACAGGCTCGGCTGAGGGAGCCGGAGGATCCCGACGAGGAGCCGGCCGGGTCCAACCCCGACAGGAATGAACACGGCCACGGGGTTGCGGCGCGCCTGGTGCGGCTGGCCATGCGCGCCGAGGAGGTCGATGTTCCGACGCGCCGCGCGATCTTCGCTCGGATTCGCCGGGTCGTTGCCCGCCACCCGATCGCGATCAACGACGCCGACGACGAAGCCAGCGCAGACCCGAGCTTCCAGCGCGCCGCCCACCAGCAGCGCCGGGCCCGACTGATCCGAAAGCGGGCGCAGACCGGGGCTCAGGCGACGCCCGAAGAGCGCGCCCGGCTCACGATCCAGATCCTGCTCCTCGAAGAAGAGATCCGGCAGCTCGAAAGCTGAGGAACCGGCGCGGGCGGCCGGGCTGAGTTCAGGTGCGCCGCGAGAAGCAGGCCAGGTCGAGGAGCGCCGGGACCGCTTCCAATCGATCGAAGCGGCCGCTCGGACATCCGTCGCTCCCGGAAGTTCGCGCGTCCGAATCCAAGCAGAGCGGTTCGCAGATTGGAATCAGCCTGCGGTAGACTCGTCCCGCGTCCTGTGCCCGCGCACGCACGCCGGCGAACTGGCGAAGCCCGACGACAAGGAGAGAGCTTCCGAATGGCCGCGCTGAAGAGTGCCGCTCCGCAGTTTCTAGTCGATGACCTGCCGCGTGCGCTCGAGTTCTACGAAGCGCAGCTCGGGTTTGCGGTCGACTTCGTCTACGAGGGCTTCTACGCATCGGTCTCGCGCGGAGACGCCGTGATCCATCTCAAGTGCTCGCCGAAGATCGAGGCGGATCGGGCGCACCGCAAGGCGCACCAGCACCTCGACGCGCACGTCGACGTGTCGGGCCTGCGCGAACTCTACGACGAGTTTGGCGCCCGGCAGGTGCCGATCCTGCGGGCCCTCGAGGAACGTCCCTGGGGCTGGGATTTCTACGTCGAAGACCCGGACGGGTACATCCTTGCCTTCGGTGGAGCGCCCTGAGCTGGCCCTGCGAGCCTCCGCCCTCGCGAGTGCGGAGGCTCGGGTACAATCGCGGCCGCTCGGGTTGCGAGCGTCGCGGCGCTGCAGGCCCAAGTCTGCAGCGGGAGCCGTTTGCATCGACAGAGGATCAGGACATGCAGATCGGATACGTGAACGTTCATGTGCGTGACCTTGAACGCGCCGTGGAGTTCTACCAGAAGAGCCTCGGCCTCGAACTCAAGTTCGCGGACAAGGACCACGGCTACGCGTCCTTCGCGGCCGGTCCGATCAGCCTCGGCCTGGCGGTCGTCGGCCCCGACCAGGCGGAACTCGCCGGCTGCCACACCGGCATCGGATTCGCGATCGCAGATCTCGAGGCCGAGCACGCGCGTCTCTCGGAGCTCGGCGTGAGCTTCAGCATGGCCCCGACCCGGCAGCCCTGGGGCGGATTCATGGCACTCTTCGCCGACCCCGACGGCAACGTCTTCTACCTCGACGAAGTCAGTGCCGTTCACGGCTGAGCGCTCCCCGGGGCGGTTCTCGGTCTCCGTGAACGACCTCGGGCGGATCGAATCCGAGCGCCGTGGCGCCTGAGGCGGGCCTCAAAACCGCCTGGGCGAAGCACCTCGATCCGGAGCAGCCGCTTCCCGAATACCCACGGCCGCAGCTTCGGCGCGCGCGCTGGCAGAACCTGAACGGGCGCTGGGAGTTCGCGATTCGCGATGGCGCCGCGCCGCGACCCGCGGACTTCGAGGCGAGCATCGTGGTCCCGTTCGCGGTCGAGTCGGCGCTCAGTGGGATCATGCGCGCGGTGCAGCCGGAGCAGCGGATCTGGTACCGGCGGGAGTTTCGGGCGCCCGAACTCGCGGACGACGAACAACTCCGCCTGCACTTCGGCGCCGTCGACTGGGAGGCCGAGGTCTGGCTGAACGGCCGGCCGCTCGGAACCCACCGCGGCGGCTACGACCCCTTCCACTTCGACATCGGCGACGCGCTCGCGCCCGGCGAACTCCAGGAACTCGTCGTGGCCGTGCGCGATCCTACGAACCGCGGCCCCCAGCCAATCGGAAAGCAGACGCTCGAGCCGGGCGGCATCTGCTACACGGCCGTGACCGGGATCTGGCAGACCGTGTGGCTGGAGCCCGTTCCCCGGACGCGCGTCGAGAGCCTGCGCGCCGAGACCCGGCTCGCACAGGCAGAGGTCTCGATTCGTGCGCGGCTCTCGGGCGCGCGCCCCGGCGACCAGCTTCGGATCCGGGTCCGCGCAGACGGGGATCCGGTCGCGGAGCGGACAGCAGCCGTACCCGGCGAGCACCTGCGTCTCGAACTCGCGATCCCTTCGCTGCGTCCGTGGTCGCCCGACGACCCGTTCCTGTACGACCTCGAGGTCGAGATCCTGCGCGACCAGGTTCCGGTCGATCGCGTCGAGAGCTACTTCGGTGCACGTGAGATTTCGACCGGGCGCGACCGCGACGGCATCTGGCGGCTGTTCCTGAACGGCGAGCCGCTGTTCCAGCTCGGGTTGCTCGACCAGGGCTGGTGGCCCGACGGCCTCTACACCGCGCCCACCGATGCGGCGCTCGCCTTCGATATCGAGGCGACCCGGCGCATGGGCTTCAACCTGATCCGCAAGCACGTCAAGGTCGAGCCCGCCCGCTGGTACTGGCACGCCGACCGGATCGGCGTGCTCGTCTGGCAGGACATGCCCTCGATCGCGTTCGAGCTCAAGCGCTTCGTCGAACAACTGCAGCAGGGACGCCAGCCCGAAGAAATGGAGTTCTCGCTCCGGGTCACACCCGAGTCCGACGCGCTCTACCGGCACGAACTCGACGCGATGCTCGACGCCCTCGCGCCGTTCCCGAGCATCGTCGCGTGGGTGCCCTTCAACGAAGCCTGGGGACAGTTCGAGACCGACGCGATCCTGGCCCACGTGGCGGCCCGAGACCCGGAGCGTCTCGTCGATGGACCCAGCGGGTGGAAGGATACGGGCACAGGCGCGATCCGCGATTGCCACATGTACCGGCGCGAAGAACGGCTGCCGGCCCTCGAACCGGATCGCCCGCTCGTCTACGGCGAGTTCGGGGGCCTCAAGCTCGGGGTGGAAGGTCACCTGGCGGTGGCGGAAGGCTGGGGCTACGGCAGCGCGAAATCTCCCGAAGCCTTCGAAGCGAGGTACACCGAACTCCTGGAACGCATCGAAACGCTCGTGACGCGCGGACTCTCGGGCGCGATCTACACCCAGACCACCGACGTCGAGAGCGAACTCAACGGGCTGCTCACCTACGACCGCGCCGTCTTCAAGATCGATCCCGACCGCCTCGCCACACTCCACCGCGGGATCATCGAGAAGCTCGGCGCCGGCTCCTGAGCCCGCCGGCGGCGGGGCTCGGGGGATCGCTGCGCGCAGCGCGGAGTCCGTTATGCTCTAGCAGTGCCCGTCCCCCTGTTTCGGATCAACGCCTTCAGCCAGGACCCGTTCGGCGGGAACCCGGCCGCGGTGTGTTTTCTGGATCGCGAACGCGGGCCCGACTGGATGCAGGCCGTCGCAGCCGAACTCGACCTGTCGGAAACCGCATTCCTGCTGCCGCTCGACGAAGGCTTCGGTCTGCGCTGGTTCACGCCGACGGTCGAGATCCCGCTCTGCGGCCACGCCACACTGGCGAGCGCACACGCGATCTGGGAGGCCGGGCGCGGCGACCCCGAATCCACGCTGCGCTTCCATAGCAAGAGCGGCGTGCTCGAAGCCCGGCGGCAGGACGACCTGATCTGGCTGGACCTCCCCGCGCTGCCCCCCAGCCCCGCACCGGCGCCGCCTGGCCTGATCGAAGCACTCGGCGTCCGTCCCCGCTACGTCGGACGCTTCTCCGACACGCTGGGCTTCCTGGTCGAGGTCGAATCCGCCGCTGCCGTCCGCGCGCTGCGTCCCGACTTCGCGGCCCTCGAGAAGGCCGGGAGCGACGTGATCGTCACGGCCCGGGCCGACGACGAGCGTTCGCATTTCGTCTCACGCTTCTTCGCGCCGACGCACGGCATCGACGAGGACCCGGTCACGGGCGCCGCCCACTGCGCGCTCGGCCCCTACTGGGCCCGGAAACTCGAACTCGAGAGCGTCACCGGCTACCAGGCCTCGTCGCGCGGCGGCATCGTCCGGGTGCGTCCCCGCGGAGATCGCGCCGAGCTCGGGGGCGAGGCCGTCACCGTCCTCCGCGGCGAACTCCTCGCCTGAGGCAGTGGCCGCAAACCGGGCAGCGCGACCCGGAGTCCGACCCCGTGGACACCCCTCGCCGCGGAGGCTGATGAGCGGCTAGAATGGGGCCATGCTCGACCGTCAGGGGTCTCGCGGTTCCCCGAGCTACTCCCGCATCCAGGTAGAGCCGAGCAGCGGCGCGCTCGGGGCCGAGATCTCCAGCGTGAAACTGGCCTCGCTGGATGACGAGAGCTTCGAGGAGATTCACCGCGCCTGGCTGGAGCACCAGGTGCTGTTCTTTCGGGACCAGCGCCTCGACCCGGCGGACCTGTCGGCCTTTGCCGAACGCTTCGGCGCGCTCGATACCTACCCGTTCATCGCACCGCTGCCCGGCCACCCTTACGTGATCCCCATCATCAAGGAGAAGGACACCCGCATGAATTTCGGCGGGGGCTGGCACTCCGACATGTCGTACCAGGAGAAGCCGGTGCGGGCGACCTGTCTCTACGCGATCGAGGTGCCCGAGCGCGGCGGAGACACGCTCTTCGCAAACATGACCGCGGCCTACGACGCGCTCTCCGACGGGATGAAGCAACTGCTCGACGGTCTGCGAGGCGTGTTTACGGCGACCAAGGTCCACGGCGCCACCGGGCTGTACAAGGATGCGGACCACCCCATGGAGATGACGAAAAATCCTGACAGAGAGGAGGCGCGCCACCTCCACCCGATCGTGCGCACGCACCCCGAGACCGGCCGCAAGGCGCTCTACCTGGACCTGCCGCACGTCGAACGCTTCGAGAACATGCACATCAGAGAGAGCCAGCCGCTGATGGAGTTTCTGTACCAGCACGCGACCCAGCCGCAATTCACAACCCGCTTCAGCTGGCAGCCGGGCTCCCTCGCAATCTGGGACAACCGCTGCGTGCAGCACTACGCACTCAACGACTATCCGGGCCAGCGCCGCGAGATGAACCGCGTCACCGTCCAGGGCGACGTCCCCTTTTGACCGCAGCCGGGCCTCGGCCAGCCGACTGACCGAACCCCATGACTTCGATTCGATGCCAGCGGGACCTCCTCAGAGACAGAAGCGTGTCTAAAGCGCGTTCGGGATTCTTCAGTCGCAGAAGTTTTCTCGGCACACTCGGCGGGCTGGCTGCGTTCTCCGCGGTGGGTGCTGGGCTGCTTGGCACGGGTTGCGTCAAGCGCACTACGCGCTCGGGCCTTCCGGGGCCCGCCGACTCGGACTGGCCGGCCGAATCAGACTGGGCGGCGCTTCGGAAGCAGGTCCAGGGACGGCTGGTTTCGGTGGAATCGCCACTTCGACTGTGCGAGGTCAGCCCCGGAAGCGCTGCCTGTGCGGCGAGCCTGGAGCAGATGAAGAACCCCTTCTATCTCGAAGACCAACCCGGCGCGACGCAGACGACGGGCTGGCAGGATGCCTGGACGGCCCAGGTCAGCCCGTTCGCGGTGGCGGCCGAAACCTCGAACGACATCGTGGCCGCGGTCAACTTCGCACGAAAGCATGGCGTGCGACTCGTGATCAAGGCGACCGGACACGACTACCTGGGGCGCTCCAATGCGGCGGACTCACTGCTGGTCTGGACGCACAAGATGCGGGAGGTCACGCTGCACGATGCGTTTACCCCCGCCGGAGGTTCCGGCCCGGGCGTTCCAGCCGTCACGGTCGAGGCCGGCACGCGCTGGCTCGAAGCGTATGCCGCAGTCACGAACCGTCACGGGCGTTATGTCCAGGGAGGAGGCTGCACCTCGGTGGGTGCCGCAGGCGGGTTCATCCTGGGGGGCGGATTCGGCGCGCTGTCGAAACGCTACGGAACCGCTGCCGGCAGCATGCTCGAGGCCGAAGTCGTCACCGCCGACGGGAGACTGCTGCGTGCAAACGAGTTTCAACACCCGGACCTGTTCTGGGCGCTTCGGGGCGGCGGGGGCGGAACCTTCGGCGTGGTGACCCGCCTGACGCTGCAGACCCACGAGATGCCCCGAAGCATCGGCGGACTGAATGGCAACATCCAGGCCGCGAGCGATGACGCGTTCCGGGAGCTGCTCGCACACTTGATTCGCTTCTATCCGGAAAACCTGAACAACCAGAACTGGGGCGAGACCTTCAAGGTCACGCCCGGGAACCAGTTGAAGCTCTCGCTCGCGTTCATCGACCTGTCCGAGGAAGAGGCCCGCAAGACCTGGGAGCCTTTTCAAGCCTGGCTTGCGTCCCGCCCGAATGATTTCCGCGAGAAGCTCGAGTTTCTGGTCGTCCCGTTTCAAAAGCTCTGGAATCTTGACTACTGGCTGAAGAACGCACCCGGGATGGTGCGGCCCGATCCCCGGAAGGACCAGCCGGAAGGCCAGTTCTGGTGGGAAAGCAATCAGAAGGCAGTGTCGGAGTACATCTACAACTACCAGTCACGCTGGCTCCCGCTGCGTCTCTTCGACGACCCGGAACAGCTGGCAAAGATCCTGTTCGCGGCGTCCCGGCACTGGGAGTTCAGCCTCTACGTGAACAAGGGGCTCGCAGGCATACCCGCCGAAGCCCTGGAGCGCGACCAAAACACCTCGATCAACCCGGCCGTGTTCGAGGCGGCCGCCTGGATTCTGATGGTGGCGAGTGAGACGAACGCGTTCCCGGGGGTTCCGGGACAGGAACCCGACCGGGAGACAGCCAGCGCGGTTGCCCGGAGGGTCAGCGCGGGCATGAAGATCATCCGGGACGCGACCCCGGGCGCCGGCAACTACTCGAACGAGGCCGACTACCACGAGCCAAACTGGCAGGAGGCCTTCTGGGGGAGCAACTATCCCCGACTGCTCGCGATCAAGCGAAAGTACGACCCGCAGGGGATCTTCCGAACGCACCACTCGGTGGGAAGTGAGGGACCCTAGGGAAGCAGCGAAGCCGCCTGGCGGCGCGACCGGCCGGCTACGGGACCGCTGCGATCCGGGCCCGGATCTGCCCGGCCAGTTCGTGATTGCCTTCCGCCTCGGCCTGTTCGAGCGCGCGCCGCGCGGTACTTCGGGCGAGGTCGGCGCGACCCGCGGCCGCGTAGGCCAGGCTGAGCGTGTCGAGCACCGATGCCGGGGCCACGCCGAGCGAAGCCACAAGCTGCTCGGCAAGCCGGACGGCTTCATCGGGGTTGCGCTGTCCGGGCGCTTCGGTCGTCGCGAGCAGCCACGCGAGGTTGTTCATCGCCCGAAACGCGGAGGGGTTTCGCCGCAGGGCTTCGCGGTAGGCCACGATCGCGGCCTCGGGCTGACCGGTCTGTGTAAGCGCGTAGCCGAGTAGCGTGTACGGGCGCGCGAGCGTGGGATAAAGCTCGCGTGCGCGGTCGAGGTGTTCGATCGCCTCGTCGAAACGACCGCGACGGATGAGCGCGTCGCCGAGATTGACGCGGGCAACGACGTTGTCATCGGTCGCGCCGAGCGCGTGCTCGAAGACCGTGACGCTGTCGTGCCAGGTCGAGACCTGCTGCGACGCCCGGATGCCGAGCGCCCCGAGTCCCAGGACCGCGGCCACCCCCAGACCCATCGCCGCGCGTCGGCCGCGCAGGACCTCGGGCAGGCTCCAGGCGAGCGCGATCGCGAGTCCGGTGAGCGGCAGATACAGGTAGCGATCGGCCCGGGCCGCGACGCCCACGTGCACGAGTCCGATCACGGGCACCAGCACGCCCACGAACCAGAACCAGCCCACAAAGAACGCGGGCAGGCGGCGCCGGGCGAGTACCGCCGCGACCGATACGCCCGCGAGCAGCAGCGCGGCCAGCAGCGGCTGCCACAACGGCAGCGAACTGCCCGGGTGCGGGTAATAGATCGCCAGCTGCGCGGGCCAGAAGGCGTCCCGGAGGTAGGCGGTGTAGGCGACGAGCGCGTTCGCAAAACGCGCGCCGAACGGATGCTCCGCGCCCATCGAGCCGAAGGACTGTTGGAGGTAGAAGGTTCCGGCGGCGGACGCGGCCACCAGCGCGAGCAGTGGCAGCTTGTCGAGCCACGCGGCCCGGACCGATCCGCGCCCGTTTCGGAATCGATCGAGCGGCCAGAAATCGAGTAGCAACAGCACGAAGGGCAGCGTCACGACGGTCGGCTTGGCGAGCAGGCCGAGCCCCAGGCCGACAGGTACCGGCCAGTAGCGCGAAAGCGTGCGCGGCCCGCGTACGTAGCGCGCGTACGCGGCGATCGTGGCGATCCAGCAGAGTCCGGCGAGCGAGTCCCGGCGCTCGACCGCCCACGCGACCGACTCCACGTGAACCGGGTGTACGGCCAGCACCGCAGCCACGAACGCGCTCCGCGCCTCGGCTCCGCGCCGGTCGCTGCCGGCGCTGAGCGAACTCAACACCAGGAACAGCAGCCCGACGTTGATGGAGTGGAGCAGCACGTTCCCGAGCTGGGTCGCGCCGGGCGCGAGGTCGTGGATTTCCACGTCGACCAGCCACGAAATGGAGCTGAGCGGGACCCAGTTCGAGCCGCGCGCGCGCGTGAAGGCGGCCGTGATGCCCTCCGGGCTCAGTCCGAGCCGGAGGTCTGGATTCTCCGACACGTAGAACCGGTCGTCATAGACCAGGAACTCGTGCTCGCCGACGGGCGCGTAGATGAGCCACGGGAGCGTGGCGAGCAGCGCGGCGATCCCGAGGCGCCTAAGCGTCATCGCGCGCGACCGTCCCGCCCAGAAGCTCGAAGCCGCGAATCCGACGCCCCGCCTGCTTGAACAGGCAGACGAGCAGCCCGTTCGGTGTCACCACGGAAGTGCCGGCCGCGCATGGATTCAGGCGGTCCTTTCGGAGTCGGATCCTAGCCTGGCGCACGCCTGCGGGGTAGCGAGCGGTCGCACCGCAGTCTTCTTGACGCGTCGACAGCGAGAGTCCGGGCCGATAAGCTCGAAACACGATGCGACGAGCGCTGTTCGTCCTGTGTACGTTGGTCTGGGCCTCCCCCCAGGCGCGCGCGGACTGGCGCCCGGTCCTCGCGAAAGAGGGCATCGAGGTCAGCCAGCAACCCGTCGAGGGTCGCAAGGTGCCGATGTTCCGGGCGGTTGGAACTGTGGCCGCCGATCCCGACCGCGTCCTCGAGGTACTCCAGGACGTCGACCAGCACACCCGCTGGATGCCCGAGCTCACCGAGTCGCGCGTGGTGCGCCAGACCGAGGACGAGATCTGGGTCTACCGCCTGCAGAATGCCCCCTGGCCGGTTTCCGATCGCGACATGGTGGTGCGAAGCCGCATCCAGGTCATCGACCCCGGCAAGGATTTCCGAATCGATTTCGATGCCGTAACGCTCGACGAGGTTCCCCCGAGCCGCGGCGTCATCCGGGTTTCCCATCTACACGGCCACTACCGAGTGCAATCGATCGCGCCCGGGCGCTCGCGCGTCGAGTACGAGGTCGACGTGGACCTCGGCGGCTCGCTTCCCGACTGGCTGGCCAGCCAGGTCGGCCGCGACAATCCCATCGATACCATGCTCGGCCTGCGGGCCCAACTCGCCCGCGACTAGCGTACCGTCTCCGCAGCCCGCACAACGCTGCGGGCGGTCGCGTCAGTCGAGGCCGTAAATCCGGGCGACGTTCCCGCCGAGCAGCTTGGCCCGGCTGGCTTCGGAGAGCGGCGCCACCAGCTTCTCGAGCGAGTGGGCCCAGGTGCCGGGGTGGTCGGGGTGCGGGTAGTCGGTGGCCCACATGAAACAGTCTGCCCCGATCGGGTCGACCACGTAGGCGAGCGAAGTCTCGTCGGGATCGCCCGAGATAAAGCACTGTTCGCGAAAGCACTCGCTGGGTCGCCGCTTCATTCCGGCCCCGAGGCCGGAGGGCGTCTCGGCCACCGCGTTGGCCCGGTCGAGGAACGAGCCGATCCAGCCCGCCCCGGACTCCAGGATCCCGAGCCTGAAATCCGGGAGTCGATCCAGCGTCCCAAGCGCGATGAAGGACAGGAAGGCCTGCTGGACGCCCTGCTTCAGCATCACGTTGTAGAAGAACTCGCGCGCCGGGCCCATCCGCTTGAACCGCACGGGCGCGGCCCAGAAGGGTTCGAAGGTGGGATGGATCGCCATCGGAACGCCCAGGCTTGCGGCGCGCGACCAGAGTACGTCGTGATCCGGATGCCCGTGCGCCTTCTGGTCGTGCGTGTAGGGCGAGACGAAGCCGCCCCGACACCCGTCGGTGACGGCCCGCTCGAGTTCGTCCGCCGCGCCCGCCGGATCCTGCAGCGTCAGGTGCGCGATCGGCACCAGACGCCCGGCGGAGCCGCGGCAGAAGTCGGCGATCCAGCGGTTGTAGGCGCGCTGGTACGCGAGAACCAACTCGGGATCGCGCAGTTCGCACTCCCAGAGCAGACTGATCGTGGGATACAGGACGGCCTTCTCGAGATTCTCCTGGTCCAGCAGGTCGATCCGCTCGGCGGGATCCCCTGCCCCGTAGGGCATCGACTCCATGTAGCGCCGGTCCGGGCCCGGGCGCGCCTCGATGTCCCCCATCGCGCCCAACACGCCGAGCGTGCCGCGGTTGGTGCGCTCGGACTTGCGGCCGTCGATCTCGAGGTACTCGAGCCCGTCCTCGTCGACGCGGACCCGCAGCGCGCGGTCTCGAAAGCGCGCCTCGAGATAGTCCTCCCAGAGGCTCGCGGGCTCGAGCACGTGGCCGTCCGCGTCGATCGTACCTGGATAGGGGAAGCGAACGATCTCGTAGGGCATCGCGGGTTCTCCGCTGAGGGATGGACCGGACCGCGTCGCGATTGACTGACGTAAGCATAGGGAATTCGAGCGAGCTTTTGGGCCCAGGCCCGAGTTCCGCCGAGCTGTTATCCGCCGGAGCAGGCGCACGCGGTCGCGAAGCCGCCTCTCGCGCCCGGATCGGGCCAGGGACATACGCGGCGATCTGGAGATCCAGACAACAAACCGACCCCGGCGGGACCTACGCTTCTCGCCGAGCGGCGACGTTTCATGGGCGACACTCGATGCAGACTGGTAAACTCCACCGCAGTACGAGGAACGGCGGATGGGACTGTTTCTGGGCGTGAATTGCTGCTCACGGCCCGTGCTCGGATCTTGCTCTCTCCTTCTCCTGGCGGCGATTCTCCTGTTGACGACCGACGCTTTCGGGAAAGATCCCGGGGCCTATGTCGGCCCCGGGATCGTCCAGAAGGCCCAGACAGGCGGCTCCGTCCGCGTGATCGTACACGTCAGCGACACCGGACTGCGGCGCGCGACGGATCGGGCAGCCGCACAGGACGCCGTGCTAGGGCGCTTGAAGCGAAGACCGCACACGCTCCGGCGGCGGTTCTGGAGCATCCCGTTCCTGGTGCTCGACGTGGGCCCGGACGCGCTGGCCGAGTTGCGGGCGTCGCCGGGCGTACATGCAGTCACCCAGGACGTCCGGTTCCAACTTCACTTATCCGAGAGCATCCCGCTGATTGGGGCGGATGCGACGGCCACCGACGGACTCGACGGAAGCGGCCAGGCCGTGGCGATCGTGGACACCGGCGTGGACTCGGGCCACCCGTTTCTGCAGGGACGGATCGTAGATGAGGCCTGCTTTTCGGCCGAAGGCGCGTGCCCCAGCGGTGGCACGACCGAGATCGGACCGGGCGCGGGCGTCCCCTGCCCCGTCACCGGGTGCTACCACGGCACCCACGTCGCCGGGATTGCAGCCGGCAGCGGCTCGGAGCTCGCGGGTGTCGCCCCGGGGGCCGGCATCGTCTCGGTTCGGGTGTTCTCGAGCCAATTTGCGTTCCTTTCCGACATTCTCGCGGGTCTCGAGTGGGTGCTGGAAGTCAGCGAGCAGCACTCAATCGCCGCCGTCAATATGAGCTTCGGATCGGGCAGCGTCTTTCTGGGTGGGTGCGCCACAACGCTGACCTACGCGCCCTTCGTCGAACTCATCCAGAACCTGCGGGCCGCCGGGATTGCACCCGTGGTGGCATCCGGAAACAACGCCTCGTCCGAAGGGATCAGCTTTCCGGCGTGCATCTCGTCAGCGGTCTCGGTCGGATCCACGACGAAGCAGGATCTCGTCTCTTCCTTTTCCAACGCGTCCCTGGAGCTTTCCCTACTCGCCCCGGGGGCCGCGATCGAGTCCTCGATTCCCGGGGGCGACTTCGCGGCGGTAAGCGGAACGTCGATGGCCGCCCCCCACGTTGCAGGAGCCTGGGCCGTCCTGCGTCAGGCCGCCGGCGGATCCTCGGTAGGCCGGGACCTCAGCAGACTGCAACTCTCGGCGATTCCGGTCACCGATGACCGAAACGGAATCACCTACCCGCGAATTCAATTGGACGAGACGGTTCTCGGCGATCTCGACGGCGACGCAATCGTCAACATCGAGGACAACTGTCCGACACTCGCAGGTGTGGGTCAGGACGACGCGGACGCTGACGGGGCCGGAGATGCGTGTGACAACTGCCCCGCGGCATCGAATCCACTGCAAGAGGACCAGGATGCAGACGGCCTCGGCAACGCCTGCGATCCGGACAGCGACGACGACGGTCTACCGAATGCCGACGACCACTGCCCACTCGTTCCGAGTTCGAACAACCTCGACAGCGATGGAGATGGTCTGGGAGACATCTGCGATGTCTGTCCCTTCTTCGCCGGCTCGGACCAGCTCCTGGGGACCAAGTTCCCCGAGATCGGATGCGCCTGCATCTGCGGCGACGTAAACCACGATTGTATGATCACTTTCGATGACGCCCAGGAAATCCAAGTCTCACTCAATGGCTCTCCTGCCGTCACGCACTTCGACGTGGACTTCTGCGATGTGGACGCAGACGGACAGTGTACCCACAGCGATGCTGACGAAATCGCGAACTACGTCGTCGACCTCGAGCCGATCGTTGGTTTCTCCAATACGAGTTGCAAAGGCTACAACCGGGATGTTCTGGATGCGGACGGCGACGGCGTGCTCAATTCGGTCGACGACTGCCCGTCGGCCGCTGACCCGAGCCAGAAGGCGAGTGGGTCGAATGGGGCGACCGGCCCGATCGGTGCCGCGTGCCTTTGCGGGAATGCCTCTACAGGCGAAGCAGCCGGAACCGGGTGGGTCGACCTCGGAGATGTTCAGATTTCCATGCTGGTCGCGGTGGGCCTGATCCCCGCATCGATGTGCCCCGCCGAGCGCTGCGACGTCGCTTTCACCGGCGCACCGGATGGGAACATCAACCTCGGCGACAGTGCCTTCACCATGATGACGGCAGTCGGGCATTTCAGACCGTGCGAACTGCACTGTAGTGCCGCCCCGGCTTCGAACGATCCGGCTTTCGTCCAGGCACGAGGAAGTTGCAAATAACGGGGCTGGCTCTCCGCTTCGCTGTTCTCGTGCCCGGGCTCAATCGATGCCGAATTTCTCGTCGAGCGCGTAGCGCGCTTCGAGCCCGACCAGCTCGCCGAACTCTTCGAAGCTCAGCATCGAATCTTCGAGGCCGGCAGAGCTGCCGTGCTCGAGCAGGTGCGCGTAGGCGTCCTGAATCGCCTTCGCGGCGGCGTAGAGTCCGGTCAACACGAAGCCCACACTCACGAAGCCCAGTTCGTGGGCCCGCTCCAGCGGCAGGATCGGGGTCTTGCCGCCCTCGATGTTGTTCACGGTCTTGAGGCCCGCAATCTCACTCGTGATGCGCTTGAGCTCGGCCTCGGACTCGGGCGCCTCGACGAAGATCACGCTGGCGCCCGCGTCGCGATAGGCATTGCCGCGCCGGATGGCCTCGTCGAGCCCGAGGGGCCCGCGGGCATCCGTCCGCGCGGTGATGATGAACGACGGGTCGAGCCGCTCGCGCACCTCGGCAGCGGCCCGAATCTTGGCCAGGTGCTCTTCCATCGGCACGACGCTCTTGCCACGCATGTGGCCGCAGCGCTTGGGCCAGGTTTGGTCTTCCAGGATCACGCCGGCCGCGCCCATCTGGATCAACGACTCAACCATGTGAATCACGTTGAGCGGGCCGCCGAAGCCGGTGTCGCCATCGACGATCACGCGAATCGAAACCGCCCGGCAGATGCGCCGCGCCACATCGAGGATCTCGCTCTGCGTGAGGAGTCCGAAGTCGGGCTCACCTAGATGACTCGCGCTGACCGCGTAGCCGCTCAACACCACGGTGTGAAAGCCGGCCCGTTCGGCGAGCTTCGCGCTCAGTACGTCCCAGACCCCGGCCGAGACCACTACCTTCGAGGCTTCGATCAACGGATGCTTCCTGGTCATGCGCTCCCCGCCCGCGCCTTCCCCCCCGAGAGCTGTCCTTCCGGAAGGGGGCGATGTCTTTCCAGAGGCCCTGGATTGTAAAGCAGACTCGCGTCGGCGCTGCGGGCGGCGGCCTCGCCGTGGGCGAGCGCTGTGGCGGAGCGCAGCGCGACCGCCATGATCGTGAGGGTCGGGTTGAAGGCACCCGAGGTGGGGAAGACCGAGCCGTCGGTCACCACCACGTTGGGCGCGTCGTGCATGCGCCCGAACGCGTCCACCACCGAGCGCTCCGGGTCTGGACCCATGCGCAGCGTCCCGGACTGGTGGCGCGTGCTCACGGCCTCCTCGGCACGCGTGAGTCCCAGACCGGCGGGATAAAAGAAGGCCCACTCGGAACCGGCGTCCCGGCACAGCTTGCGAAGCCGCAGCCCCCAGTAAAGGGAGGCCAGCTTCTCGTGTCGGTGCCAGGAGTAGGTGACCCGCGCCACCGGGAGCCCGTAGACATCGCGCACCTCGGGGTCCAGATCCACGCGGTTCGCGAGCTGGGGCAGGTCCTCGCCCAGCATCTGCAGGCCCAGGAGCCGGTCGCGGAGCGGCGAACTCCGCATGAGTTGCTTGTGCTGTGCGCGGCGAAAAAACGGAAGCTCGTCGTAGAGCTTCGCCTCGTCGAGCAGGTAGGACGAGCCGCCGACCTCGACCACGCCGCCGCGGAGCCAGGGAACACCGGTCACTCCCGACCAGTCGCGGGTCGGGACACAGGGCTCGAGCATGAAGTGGCTGGCTGCACGCCCACGGTAGGAGTGGAGCCGCTGCGGCATCACGGCGGCCGCGAAGGTCGAGACGTGGAAGCAGAGCGTGCGGCCCACGCGCCCACTGCGGTTGCCGAGCCCGTCCGGGTGCCGGCTGCACGCGGACAGCAACGCGATCCGAGCGCTCTCGACGGCCGAGGCCGCGAGCACCACCACGTCGGCCGCGATCGTGGCCGGCTGGAGTTCGCCCCCGGACAGGTACTCGACGTGCGTGGCGCGGCCCTTCGCGTCGGTCACGATTCGGGTCACCATCGCGCGTGTCACGAGGCGCGCCCCCGCGCGCATGGCGCGGTGCAGGAAGGTCACGGCCGCGCCGCCGCGCGCGTTCACGGGACAGCCGTAGCGCGAGCAGTAGCCGCAGTTGTTGCAGGTCGGGCGCGCGTCGTAGGGGCGCGAGTTGATGGCCTCGGGCGCGGGGTGAACCTGGTAACCCGACTGCCGCGCCGACTCCTGGAACACGCGCGCCGCGTACATCGGCGGGTTGGGCGGCAGCGGGTAAGGCCCGCGCGGAGCTTCTTCCAGCACGAACTCCGGCGTGGCCGCCAGATCGCCCGCCACCCCCAGCAACGCCTCGCAACGCTCGTAGTAAGGCACCAGGTCGTCGTACCCGAAGGGCCAGTCCACGACGTCCGCGCCCTCGACCGGACCGAGCCGAGAGCGGAGCGCCAGGTCGAGCTTCCAAAAACGCGGGACCTTGGCGTCCCAGTGCGTCGTGCCCCCGCCCACCGTCCCCGGCAGCAGGTTCACGTCGCCCGTGAATGTGCGCGCCACGCCGTCCTCGGCGTCGCCCTGGCTGCGCAGGGTGCGCGGCTCGGCAAACGCGTCCATGCCTGGCCAACCTCGGGCGTCGCGGATCTCGTCGCCTCCGAAAACCGGGGGCCCGAGCCCGGCGGCGTCGCCTAGACCGCGAAAGTAGTTCTTGCCCTTCTCGAGCACCGTCACCTCGAAGCCCGCCTCGGCCAGCACCCACGCCGCCACTGCGCCCCCCGCGCCCGAGCCGATGACGACGACCTGGCCGCGGCTACCCACTTCGGGGTTCCCGGCGCAGTTCGGGGTGCGCGTCCCCGGACGCATCCTGGCCGCCCTGCGCCCGTCGCTCGCGCGCCCGCTGGCGCGCCCTCGCCACCGCCTCGGCCTGATCCGGATCGGGGTCCGCAATCTCGTCGTAGCCGTAGGCGCGGGGCTGGTGGTCGCCCGGCCAGCGGGTGTAGCTCCAGCCCACGCGCCCGCGGTTTCCGCCGTACTCGGGCGGGCCGTACATGCCCTCGAGCGTCTGGCTGAAGGCCAGCTCCAGAAACGCGTCGTCCGCTCCGCCCGGCAGCCAGCCAAGGACCGCGCTCCGCCCGCCGGACCCGAGCTCCGCGAAGGGCTGCCGGAGCCAGCGGCGCGACGCTGCGTCGAGCGCGTCGAGCCCGGTGGTGTAGATGTCCTGCCAGCCGCGCACAGGCCCGTTCCACTCCCGCTCGGGGCGGCCCAGGCTGCCCTCGATTCGCGTGCGCCACACCCGTTCCTCGAGTGCGTCGAGCACGAGCCAGCGCGAGAAGTGGTTGGGCCCACCGCCATCGCGATTGCTGAACGGTCCGCCCGCAAACACCCGCGGCAGCTCGAGCTCGAAGCTACCGAGCAGGAGATCGATGTAATCCGCGACCCCGGCCTCGGCGGCCCCCGGGTCCGGGTCGTCGGGCGGACCCGGGATCCAGTGCGCACACAGCGCCCGGAGCACCTGCATGCGCCCGGCCGGGAGGAAGGCGCCGGCGCGCGCCGGATCCCGGCCCGCCTCGCGGAGCAGGTCCGCAAGCAACGCACGCGGCGCGAGCGCGAGCAACGAGAAGTCCCCACAGAGATGGAGGAAGCTGCGACGGTCCAGTTGCCGGGCCACAGTGCATTCTACGGCGGAGCGATGGCCGCTTCGATCTGACCGCCGCCGGCGCTTCTAGCCTTCGGCGAGACCTCGGATCCTGCGCGGGAACTGCGCCCGGGGAAGGCCCCCTCGCGCCGTTCATCGAGCCGAGGGAGGAAACGGCCCGAGCGCCCTGCCCGGGACCCTGTGGAGCTTCCCAGACCCTCCGCTCAGCCGCGGGATCGGCCGAAATCTAAGCCCGCAGCTGCCGCGCGGAGCCGCTACCGCAGCCGCTTTGCGATCCCAGACTCCCTCCGGGTATCCTCAGCTGCCGATCTGCGAGGGTCCGGCGGACGACTCCGGGAATCGGAAACGACCAGAGGGGACCATGACGACCGAGAACGCCGATTCGAGCCACCCGAGCCAGGCCGCGGAGACACGGTCTTTCGACCCGGACGAACTGCGCGAGAAGTACCGCGAGGAGCGGGACAAACGAATCCGCGCCGACGGCAACGAGCAGTACACAGACGTCTCGGGCAGCTTCGCCCAGTACCTCGAAGACCCCTACGTGGAGCCGGGCTTCACGCGTGAACCGCTCCAGGACGAAGTCGACGTGGTCGTGATCGGGGGCGGTTTCGGGGGTCTACTGGCGGGCGCGCGCCTGCGCGAGGCCGGGGTCGAAGACGTCCGGCTGATCGAAAAGGGCGGCGACTTCGGCGGCACCTGGTACTGGAATCGCTATCCGGGTGCGATGTGCGACATCGAGTCCTACATCTACCTGCCGCTGCTCGAAGAACTCGACTACGTCCCGACCGAGAAGTACGCGCGCGCGCCCGAGATCCTGGCCTACAGCAAGGCGCTGGCCGACCACTACGACCTGTACCGCGACGCCTGCTTGCAGACCGAGGTCACCGAACTTCGCTGGGACGAAGACCTCGCACGCTGGATCGTGACCACGAATCGCGGCGACCGCATGCAGGCCCGCTACGTCTGCATGTCGAACGGCCCGCTCAACCGGCCGAAGCTCCCGGGAATCCCGGGGATCGAGAGCTTCAAGGGACACAGCTTCCACACCAGCCGCTGGGACTACGCGTACACGGGCGGCGATTCCAACGGACAACTCACGGGGCTCCGGGGCAAGCGCGTCGGGATCATCGGCACCGGCGCGACGGCCGTACAGTGCGTTCCCCACCTCGGAGAGACGGCCGAGGCGCTCTACGTGTTCCAGCGCACGCCGTCGTCCATCGACGTGCGAGCGAACCGGCCCACCGATCCGGAGTGGGCCAGAAGCCTCGAGGCCGGCTGGCACCAGAACCGGATGGACAACTTCAACATCCTGGTCTCGGGCGGGTTCCAGGACGAGGATCTGGTCAACGACGGCTGGACCGACATCATTCGCAAGCTGCTGGTCCTGGTCCAGGACGGCAAAGCCGAGATGGGCTCAGTAGAAGAGCTGCAGAAGACCGTGGAGCTTGCCGACTTCCACAAGATGAACGAGATCCGCGCGCGCGTGGACTCGATCATCGAGGACAAGACCACGGCCGAAGCCCTCAAGCCCTACTACCGGCAGTTCTGCAAGCGCCCGTGCTTCCACGACGAGTACCTGCAGACCTTCAACCTGCCCAACGTGACCCTGGTCGAGACGCAGGGCAAGGGCGTGGAGCGTGTGACCGAGAAGGGCATCGTCGCGAACGGCGTGGAAA